>DASTPH010000205.1:0-5221 GCA_035762305.1 Anaeromyxobacteraceae bacterium | reverse complement strand
CCTTGGCCTTCTCGAAGAGCTTCTGCGAGAGATCGGTCTTCACGGGACCTCCTTGGTGTGCTCGCGGCGCTTGCGGTCGAAGACCGCCTCGCGGTCGCCCGGGGTGACGGTGCGGGCGGCCTCGCGCCGCTCGCGGACCTTCTCGATGTTGGTGCGGATGGCGTCCGGGTTGGGGTGGGCCGGGAGCGCCCGGGCGTAGAGCTCGATGGCCTTGTCGAACCTGCCGAGCTGGGCGTAGAGGTGGGCCTGTCCCTCGAGCGCCAGGGCGGCCACCTCCTGGCGCGGCTTGCGATCGATGGCCGCCTGGAAGGCCCCCATGGCCTCGCCGGTGCGCTGCTCCAGGGCCCAGGCCTGGGCGGTGAGCAGCTGCGCCTCGTCGGCCTCCGGGCTCTGCGGCCACTTCTCGCGCAGGATGCGGGCCTCGGTGCGGGCCTGCTCGTAGTTGCGAAGCTCCAGGTACTGGCGGGCCACCAGGAGCTGGTACCGCGGCGCCTGGCGCGAGGGGCTGGCGGCCACGTCGGCGTACTGGGCGATGGCCGCCACCCGGTCGTTGAAGCGATCCACGTAGATGTCGCCGATGGCGGCGCGGGATCGCCAGGCCTCCTCGCCGCCCGGGTAGAGGGAGATGATGCGCCGGTAGTAGGAGATGGCGCCCACGTAGTCGCCCAGCTCCAGATACGAGACGTCGGCGGCGTACTTGAGGGCCCTGAGCCGCAGATCGGCGTCGGCGCGGGAGAGGGGCGCCTCGCCCAGGACCGCCAGCACCTCGCGGTAGGCGGCCAGGGCCTCGCGCGGCTTGCCGGCGTGGCGCAGGTCGTTCCCCTCCTCCAGCTTGCGCCCCACGCCGCCGCAGCCGGCCGCGGTGGCGAGCAGCGCCGCCAGGAGGAGGCGGCGCCCGGCGGTCACGGGGCGGCGCCCCCGCCGCCGCCCTCCGGCGTCTCCTGGCCGCCCGGGCCTCCGTTGCCGTTGCCGCCCGCCTCGTCGTTGCCGCCCGCCTCGCCGTTGCCGCCCACCTCGCCGTTGCCGCCGGGCTCGGGAACGTCGCGCACCCCGGCGGCTTCGGCCTCGCGGGAGGTCTCCGCCACCCGGGCCACCGCCATGACCAGCTCGTCCTTCGACTCGACGGCGATGAGCCGCACCCCCTGGGTGTTGCGGCCGATGACGGAGATCTGCTTCACCGGGAGGCGGATGAGCATGCCCCGGTTGGTGATGAGCATGACCTCCTCGCCGTCGTGGGCCGGGCCCGCCGCCACCACCGGGCCATTCCGCTCGGTGGTCTTGATGGTGATGATCCCCTTGCCGCCGCGGCTCTGCACCCGGTACTCCGAGAGCTCGGTGCGCTTGCCGTAGCCGTTCCGGGTGACGGTGAGGATGGTGGGGACCTCGGGCTCGCCGGGCCGGGGCGGCGCCATCGACTCGGCCGAGACCACCTCGTCCCCCTCCTCCAGGGTGATGCCCTTCACGCCGTAGGTGGCGCGGCCCATGGGCCGGACGTCCGACTCCTCGAAGCGGATGGCCATGCCCTGGGCGGTGGAGAGCAGGATGTGGCTCGCCCCGTCGGTGAGGCGGGCCGCGATGAGCTCGTCGCCCTCCTCGATGGAGAGGGCGATGATGCCGGAGGCGCGAGGCCGGCTGTACTCGTCGAGCCGGGTCTTCTTGACCACGCCGCGCCTCGTCGCCTGGAACACGTACTGGCCGCCCTCGGGCCTGGGCTGGGCCTCGGCCTCGGGCACCTCGCCCTCCCCCTCTCCGCCCGCCGGGGGCTCGGGCAGGCGCGCCACCGGCAGGATGGCGGCCACCTTCTCGTCCGGGGCCAGCTGCACCAGGTTGACGATGGGCTTCCCGCGCGCGGCGCGGCCGGCCTGCGGGATCTCGTGGACCTTGAGCCAGTAGACCTTCCCCTTGTCGGAGAAGACCAGGAGGTAGCTGTGGGTGGAGGCGACGAAGAGCATCTCCACGAAGTCCTCGTCGCGGGCCACCGCCCCGGTCTTGCCGCGCCCGCCGCGCCGCTGGGCGCGATAGGTGGAGACCGGGTTGCGCTTCACGTAGCCGAGGTGGGAGACGGTCACCACCATCTCCTCCTCCTTGATGAGGTCCTCGGCCTCGAAGGCCTCGGCGGCCCCTCGGATCTCGGTGCGCCGGTCGTCGCCGAAGAGCTCCCGCACCTCCTCCAGCTCCTTGACGATGACCTCCAGGAGGACCTTCTCGCTCGCCAGGATCTCCTTGAGGCGCGCGATGAGCTGCTGCACCTCGGCGAGCTCGTCCAGGATCTTCTGGCGCTCCAGGCCGGTGAGGCGCCTGAGCTGCAGCTCCAGGATGGCCTTGGCCTGGATCTCGGAGAGCCCGAACTCGCGCTGGAGGCCCTCGCGGGCGGCGTCGCCGTCGGGCGCCTTCTTGATGAGCTCGATGATGGCGTCCAGGTGGTCGAGCGCGATCTGGAACCCGAGCAGCACGTGCTCGCGGGCCCGCGCCTGCCTGAGCTCGAAGCGGGTGCGGCGCGTCACCACGTCGCGCCGGTGGGCCACGAAGCGCTCCAGGAGCTCCCGGAGGTTCAGGATGCGCGGCTGGCCGGCGTCGATGGCCAGCAGGGTCACCCCGAAGGAGGTCTGGAGGTCGGTGTGCTGGTAGAGGTTGTTCAGCACCACCTGGGCCACCGCGTCGCGCTTCAGCTCCACCACCACCCGCATCCCCTCCCGCGAGCTCTCGTCGCGCAGGTCGGCGATGCCCTCGATCTTCCGGTCGCGCGCCAGCTCGGCGATGCGCTCGATGAGACGGGCCTTGTTGACCTGGTAGGGGATCTCGGTGACGACGATGAACTCCCGCTCGGTCCTGGGGTGGATCTCGATCTCGGCCCGGGCCCGCACCGCGATGGCGCCGCGCCCGGTCTCGTAGGCCTGCTTGATGCCCTCCCGCCCCAGGATGATGCCGGCGGTGGGGAAGTCCGGACCGGGGATGAACTTCATGAGGTCGGCCACGGTGGCCCTGGGGGTGTGCACCAGGTGGATGGCGGCGCCGATCACCTCCTTCAAATTGTGGGGCGGGACGTTGGTGGCCATCCCCACCGCGATGCCGGCCGAGCCGTTGACGAGCAGGTTGGGGAACCGGGCCGGGAGGACCAGCGGCTCCACGGTGGAGTCGTCGAAGTTCGGGCCCCACTCCACCGTCTCCTTGTCGATGTCGGCGAGTAGATAGTCGGAGAGGCGCGCCAGCCGGCACTCGGTGTATCGGTAGGCGGCGGCCGGGTCCCCGTCGATGGATCCGAAGTTGCCCTGCCCGTCGATGAGCGGGTAGCGTAGGTTCCAGTCCTGGGCCAGCCGCACCAGCGCGTCATACACGGCAGCGTCGCCGTGGGGGTGGTACTTCTTCAGAACCTCGCCCACCACGCCGGCGCACTTGGAGTAACGCTTGGTGTGGTGCAACCCCTCGGCGTGCATGGCGTAGAGGATGCGCCGGTGCACCGGCTTCAGGCCGTCGCGCACGTCCGGCAGGGCCCGCCCGATGATGACCGACATCGAGTAGTCGAGGTACGACCGCCGCATCTCGTCCTCGATGGCGACCGTGACGCGGTGCCCGTCTCCGGGAGGACCGGGAGGCGGCGCTTCGGGCGCAGGTGGGGCGGGCGGAATGGTCGTTTCGTCGGGCATCTTCGGGCTCGCGGGGAGGGAGTTTATTAGCCCTTTACCCCGGAATTTTCAATGCTTTTTGGTGGGCCGCCGTCGCTCCGGCGGGCTCGGCCACCTCTCGCGCGCGCCATGGCCGGTGCCGTTCGCCCCAGTCACCCCGGCTCCATGCGGTCGCGACCCACCCCGGGTTCGGAGCAACCCCTCGGACGGGGGACCACGCGCCCGGCGGAACAGGCTGGAAGTCGCGGGACTCCGCGGGATTGGAAGAGGAAGCCAGAGGGGCGGCGGCAGGCGCCCGGGGAATCGCTTCTTGCACTTGTCGCGTTGTGGGGACCCATGCCGTGAACGCCACCCCCGAGCCTCGACGAGAGCGCGCGGCCGCGCCGAGCGGACGGCCGCGGCTGCTGGTGTGCGACGACTCGGACACGGTGCGCCACCTCCTGGGGCAGATCCTGGAGGCCGAGTTCGAGTGCCGGCTGGTGTCCTCCGGGCCCGAGGCGCTCGCCTGCGCCGACGATTTCGCGCCCGACCTGATCATCGCCGACCTGCTCATGCCGGGCATGGACGGCTACCAGCTCTTGCGGCTCTTGCGGGCCCAGCCGGCTCTGGCCGGCATCCCGGTGGTGATGCTCACCTGCGTCTCCGACGGGGATTCGCGCGCCCAGGGGCTGGAGCTCGGCGCCGAGGACTACATCGTCAAGCCCATCCGGCGGCGCGAGCTCCTGGCGCGGGTGAAATCGCTCCTGCGGGTGCGCCGAGCCATGGACCACCTGAAGGAGCGCAGCCGCGCCCTGGAGGACTCGAACCGGACCCTGGCCGCCACCCAGCAGTCGCTGGTGCGCGCCGAGAAGCTCGCCACCGTGGGGACGCTGGTAGCGGGGCTGGCCCACGAGATGAGCGGCCCGGTCGCCTGCCTCGGATCGGGGACCGCCTCGGCGGCCGCCTCCCTGGCCGACCTCCGCCGCGCGCTGGACGGGGCCCTGGCGGCGGTGCCGGAGGACCGGCGCCAGGCCCTGGGCGCGGCCTGCCACGCCCCGCTCTCGGAGGCGGCGTCCATCCTGGCGGAGATGGCCGAGGGCTCGGCCCGGCTCCAGCGGGTGGCCAGGGAGCTGCGCGCCTTCGCTTCGTCGGACGCGGCGCTGCTCGAGGAGGTGGATCTCCTGGCCGAGGTCCGGCGCGCCTGGGACGCCGCCGCTCCGCCCCGCGGGACCCGCCTCCTCCTCGAGGGCGGGGAATCGGTGATCCAGTCGGTCGCCGACCTGGTGGCGCAGGCGCTCACGGCGGTGGTCCGCAACGCAGTGGAGGCCGCCGGGCCGCAGGGCGAGGTGCGGATCTCTCTCCGGCCGACCCTGGCCGGGGTGCTGGTCTCGGTCCAGGACAGCGGCCCGGGCATCCGGCCCGAGCACCTGCCCCGCGTCTTCGACCCCTTCTTCACCACCAAGCCCGTGGGCTCCGGCCGCGGCATGAGCCTGGCCGTGGCGTACGGGATCATGCGCAGCCTGGGCGGCCGCATCGAGGCCGCCTCGGAGCCGCGAGCGGGCGCGACCTTCAGGCTCTGGCTGCCGCGCCGGCCGCCCGGCGTCGACGGGCACGAGCTG
>DASTPH010000204.1:0-26337 GCA_035762305.1 Anaeromyxobacteraceae bacterium | reverse complement strand
CCCCCCCCCCGCGCCTCCGTTTCGCCCGGCCAGGATGCGGTTTCGCGGCTGTGGCGCCGGGCGCGCTGCGGCTACTTCACGGTCTGCGGCGGAGCCTTCTCGGCCTTGGCTGGCGCCTGCTCGGCCTTGGCGGGGGCCTTCTCGGCCTTCGCCGGAGCCTTCTCGGCCTTGGCCGGAGCCTGCTCGGCCTTGGCCGGTGCCTGCTCGGTCTTGGCCGGTGCCTGCTCAGCCTTGGCCGCGGGCTTCTCGGCCTTGGCGGGCGCCTGCTCCTTCTTCTCCACCTTCGCCTCACCCTTCTTCTCGGCGGTCTGCGCCACCTTGCGGCTGTGCCCGTGCTTCTGGGTCTGCGCTACCGGCGCCGGCTGCTTGGACGAGGTGGCCTCCTTGGCCGTTGCGGCCTCGGCGGCCAGGACGGGGGCGGCGAGGCCCAGGACGGCGAGCCCCGTGACGATCCGGGTCGTGAGCTTCATGTCTTCTCCTGTTGTCGTTGGTCGCGGCGGGGACGCCGCGGCTTCGGGTTGATGTGCGTGGGACGGCCGGGGGCGGAGCGATATTCACAGTCGCGCGCATCGCAGCGGGCCGCGGCTCGCTGCGGGGAGGCGCCCTCCGGCGAGACCGGGCCGCCGCGGACGTCGACGAGGCTCGCGGAGAGGCGGTTACCGGGATCAGGCCGCCGCCGGCTCGACGAAGGTGGCCTCCCGGGCCCAGCGGAAGGCCTGCTCGATCTGCTCGTCGGCCAGCACGCGCCGGCTGCGGAGCAGGTCCACCTCGCGTTGCAGGCTGGTGTCGAGCAGGTACGGACCGTCGGTGTTGATGGTGAACCGGACCCGGTGCTCCCAGAAGGCCTGCAGCACGCGCTTCAGCTCGTCGAGGGAGGCCACCGCCCGGGTGGCCAGGTTCGAGCTGGGGCAGATCTCCAGCACCACCCCGCGTTCGCGCAGCAGCGCCATCACCGAGGGGTCCTGGGCGGAGCGGATGCCGTGGCCGATGCGGTGGGGCTGGAGCTGCTCCACCACCGCGCGCACCCCCTCGGCCCCGGTGCCGGCGGTCTCGCCGGTGTGGACCGTGGTCTTGAGGCCGTTGGCCCGCGCGTGCTGGAACAGATCGCGGTAGCGGGCCACCTCGGCCGGCTGCAGCTCCACGGCGTGCTTCTCGGTGCCGGCCAGGTCGATCCCCACCACCCCTCGCCGCCGGTACTTGATGGCCTTCTCCACCAGGATCTCGTTCAGCCGGTGGTCGAACTCGCGGGCCAGGCAGAAGACCAGGCCGGCGCGCACGCCGTACTCCAGCACCGCCCGGTCCATGCCGCGCAGCGAGGCGTGGATGATGTGGTCCAGGTCCCGCTCGCCCCCCACGTTGCGCTTCATGGGGTTGAAGCGCAGCTCGATGAGCGTCACCCGGGAGGAGCGGTACTCCTTGCCGACGATCTCGTAGACCGACCGCTCCATGGCCTGCGGCGAGGACTGGATCTTCTCGGTCCAGGTGTGAAGCACCGCCAGGTACTCGTCCAGCGACCCCACCTTGCCGGGCCGCGCCGAGATGAGCTCGCGGAACTCCCAGTAGTCGGCCACCGGCAGCTTGAAACCCTGGTCGTGGGCGATGGACCAGAGGATGTGCGGGGCTACCGCGCCGCCCACGTGGATGTGGAGGTCCGAGAGCTCCGCGGTCATCCCCGGATCTAACGCGCCGGTCCGGCCGGCGCGCGGCCCGCCGGTCAGTGCTCCGCCTCGTCCGGCGCCGCCTCGGCCGGGACCCCCAGCGAGAGTCCGCAGTCGGGGCACTCCGCCGTCCCCGGCGCCGCCGCGAAGCGGTGGCCGCAGGCGGGGCACTCCACCTCGCCCCCCCGGTCCAGGTCCACCCCTCGCTGGCCGCGCGCGGCGGCCTCGACCGCCCCGGGCACCTCCAGCAGGTGGGCCCAATCGCCACGCAGGAACTCCGCCGCCCGCGGCACCTCCGCCGCCGGCACGTATAGGTTCCACAGCGGACGCACCTGCTCCTCCGGGCGCCGCGGCGGCACCTGCTCGATCTCCGGGGCCAGCCCCTGGTCCTCGAGCAGCTCCATCATCTCCTTCACCGACGCGTACCCGGACCGGCTCATGAGCTCCAGCCCGTCTTGCCGCGCGGCACAGGTGACGCAGGTGCCGCCCTGGTCCAGCGGGGTGTTGCACTTCTCGCAGGTGCGCAGGTCCATGGCGACCCCCGGGGCCCGCCCGCGGCGAGCCGACGCCCGGATGATAGCGCGACCGCCGGGGCCAGGCGCTATACTTCGCGCCCCATGATCATCGATGGGAGACGGATCGCCGCCGAAGTCCGCGGCCAGGTGGCGGAGCGGGTCGCGGCGCTGCGGGCGCGGGGCGTGGTCCCCGGCCTGACGGTGGTCCGGGTGGGGGACGATCCCGCCTCGGCCATCTACGTCCGCGGCAAGCGCAAGGCCTGCGAGGAGGCCGGCATCCACTCGGTGGAGCACCATCTCCCCGCCAGCACCACCCAGCGCGAGCTCCAGGACCTGGTGGCCGGCCTCGACGCCGACCCGGCGGTGCACGGCATCCTGGTGCAGCTTCCGCTCCCCGATCGCATCGACGAGGACCCGATCCTGGAGGCCATCGACCCGCGCAAGGACGCCGACGGCTTCCACCCCTTCAACGTCGGGTGCCTGTGGTCCGGCAAGGCCGCCCCGCGCGCCTGCACTCCCTGGGGGATCATGCGGCTGCTCGACGCGGCGGGCGTCGATCCCAAGGGGAAGCGGGCGCTGGTGGTGGGGCGCTCCAACATCGTGGGCAAGCCCATGGCCGCCATGCTGCTCGAGCGGCACGCCACCGTCACCGTGGCCCATTCCCGCACCCTGGACCTGGCGGGCGAGGTGGGGCGAGCCGACATCCTGGTGGCGGCCATCGGCAAGGCCGAGATGGTGAAGGGCGCCTGGGTGAAGCCGGGCGCGGTGGTGATCGACGTCGGCATGAACCGCCTTCCCGACGGCAAGCTGGTCGGGGACGTGGAGTTCGCGCCCGCCGCCGAGCGAGCCTCGGCCATCACCCCGGTCCCGGGCGGGGTCGGCCCCATGACCATCGCCATGCTCCTCGTCAACACGGTGGAGCTGGCCGACCGGGCGGCCTGATGCCGGGCGCCGCGGGGCGGCGGGTGCGGCTGGCCGCGCTTGCGGCGCTGGTGGCCGGCGCCTCCGGCTGCTGCCGCTGCGCCCGGAGCCCGGCCTTCGCCAAGGTCGGCGAGCCCCCCGCGGCCTCCCCCGCCGCGCAGGCTCGGCTCCCCCCCTTGGCGCGGATCCTCCACTTCGGCGATTACGGCGACGACACCTGCCAGCAGGCGGCGGTGGCCGGGGCCATGCTGGCCTCGCACCAGCGCGCCCCGTTCCAGCTGGCGGTCTCCGCCGGCGACAACGTCTACGAGTGCGGCCTGGACCGTACCCTCCCCGGCGCCTCCGGCTGTACGTTCGCCGCCGATGGGAACACCGTCCTGCCCGGCTACGTCCCCCCGCGCGACCCGCTCGTGGCCGAGCGCTTCGAGCGCCTGCTCTCCGGCTTGACCCGGGACGGCTTCGCCGTCCCCGTGCACCTGGCGCTGGGGAACCACGACGTGGGGCTGCCGCTCCTCTGCGAGGGCCGCACCGACCCGGTCGCGCAGCGCCGCCGCGCTTGCCTGCAGGTGGCGTACCGCGCGCCGCAGTGGTCGATGCCGGGGCGCCACTACGCCGTGGACGCCGGGCCGGCGCGACTGCTGGTCATCGACTCCAACCTGCTCATCGCCGACTACGGCGGCTTCACCATCGACGGCGAAGTCGCCTTCCTCGAGTCCCAGGCCTCCGCCTGCGCCGAGCCGGGCCGGTTCTGCTTCGTGGTGGCCCACCACCCGGCGGCGACCGCCAGCGGGCACCGCGACGACCTCACGCCCGGTTACCGGGCCCGCCTGGCGCGGCTGGAGCGGGCGGCGACCGCGGCCGGCGGCCGCATCGCCGGCTGGCTGGCCGGGCACGACCACGATCTGCAGCACCTGCGGACACCTGCGGGCTACGACGTGTTCGTCTCCGGCAACACCTCCCGCGGGCACGACGGCGAGAGGTTCGAGAGGCTGGCGCCGCCAGCGGCCCGCCTGCTCTTCGCCTCCAACGCCTGGGGCTTCGGACGCCTGGAGATGGTGGCCGGCGGCTGGAGCTACCGCTTCGAGAACGACCGCGGCCAGGCGATCCACTGCTGCTCCGCTTCGGGCCAGGGGCCCTGCCAGCCGGTGGCCTGCCCCCCGGCGCCGTGAACGGCGCTCCTCACGGCCCGGGCGCGAGCCTGGAGATACCGGCCGCGGTCACCACGTAGAGCTCGCCGCAGCCGTCCTCTCCGAAGGAGGTGACGTTGCCGAGCCCCGAGAACGGCTGCCTGGGGTTCGTGGCCACGCCCCCGGCGATCTGGAGGCTGCGCACCCAGCCGCTGCAGTACTCGCCGTAGAAGTAGGTCCCGGCGGCGGCCAGGTCGGGCATGACCGGGCCGCGGTAGACGAAGCCGCCGGTGATCGAGCAGCCCTGGTCGTGGCCGTACTCGATCACCGGCAGGGCCAGGCCGGCCTGGTTGCAGGTGGTCGCCCCGTAGCAGTGGGTCCCCTCCATGACGTTCCACCCCCAGTTGACCCCGGCCGGCGGCGCCGGCCCGGGGCCAGCGGCGAGGAAGTCCACCTCCTCCCAGGCGTTCTGCCCCACGTCGGCGATGTAGAGGTCGCCGGTGAGGCGGTCGAAGCTGTAGCGCCAGGGGTTTCGCAGCCCCCAGTGGTAGACGGCCGTGCCGAATGGATTGCCGGGCACCGGCGCCGCCGGGCTGGCGGCGTCGATCCGCAGCAGCTTCCCGAGGAGGCTGGCCGTGCTCTGCCCCGAGCCGAAGGGATCGCCGCCGCCACCGCCGTCCCCCACGCCCACGTAGAGATACCCGTCCGGCCCGAAGGCGACGCGCCCGCCGTTGTGGTTCGAGTAGGTGGAGTGCTCGACGGTCAGGAGCACCCGCTCGCTGGCCGGGTCGGCGGCGGCTCCGGCTGGATCGGGGGCCGTGAACTCCGAGACCACCACGTCGCCGCTCCCGGCGACGGCGGTGTAGTTCACGTAGAGCTTGCCGTTCGAGGCGAAGGCGGGGTGGAAGGCCAGGGAGAAGAGGCCGCGCTCGCCGCCCGAGGTCACCCGGCCGCTGATGTCGAGATAGGGGGTGGCGAGGCGCTGTCCGTCCACCGCCAGCCAGATGCGCCCCTCCTGCTCCACCAGGAAGAGGCGGTGCGCGTCGCCCGGGGGTGCGCCCAGGTCCACCAGCGCGGTCGCGAACGACCCCAGTGAAAGGGGTTCCAGGCGGATGGCCGTGCCGGCGACCGGCGGGAGGGCGTCGCACCCGGCGGCCGGCGCGACGCACCCCAGGGCGGGGGAGCAGGTCTGGCCCGGCGGGCAGGAGGCGTCGTCCGGAACATGGGTCACGACCCCGGTGGCCGGGTCGCAGCGGTCGACGGTGCAGGCGACGCCGTCGTCCACCGGACCGGAGCAGAGAGCGGCCGGCTCGGAGTTGGCGGCGCAGCCAACCAATGCGGCCAGGGCCAGGGTCGCGCCAGCGCGAAACACGGACTGGTGCTAATCGCGCGCCCCCGCCCGGCGCAACGCCCACACCTCCTTTCCCGGTTGATCTGTTGGGCCACCCCGATAGAATCCGGCCGCTCCCCGCACGAGGCCCACGCCATGGCACTCCGCACGCCCCTCTACGACGTCCACGTCCGCTCCGGCGCCCGCATGGTGGAGTTCGCCGGCTGGGACATGCCGGTGCAGTACGCAGGTATCCTCGAAGAGCACCAGGCGGTCAGGACCCGAGTCGGCCTTTTCGACGTGTCGCACATGGGCGAGGTGGTCTTCCGGGGCCCCCGGGCGCTGGAGACGCTGAACCGGGCCTTCAGCAACGACCTCACCCGCATCGCCGACGGCCAGGCCCAGTACGGCTGCCTGTGCCGCGAGTCGGGCGGCGTCGTCGACGACGTGGTGATCTACCGGCGCTCGGCCCAGGACCTGCTGGTGTGCGTCAACGCCGCCAACCGCCAGAAGGACTTCGAGTGGCTCCGCGACGGGGCGCGGGGCCAGGCCGAGGTCGCGAACGAGTCGGACGACTGGGCCCAACTGGCCCTGCAGGGTCCCCGGGCCCGGATCGTCATGGCCCAGCTCAGCCGCACCGACCTGGCCTCCCTGAAGCCCTTCCGCTTCCTGAATGGCGAGGTGGCCGGCGTCGCCTGCACCATCGCCCGGACCGGCTACACCGGCGAGGACGGGTTCGAGCTCTTCTGCCCGCCCGGCCAGGCCCAGAAGCTCTGGGAGGCGCTCATGGAGACCGGCGCCTCCGAAGAGATCGCCCCCTGCGGCCTGGGCGCGCGCGACTCGCTGCGGCTGGAGGTGGCCTACCGACTCTACGGCAGCGACATGGACGACTCCACCACGCCGCTCGAGGCCGGGCTGGCCTGGGTGGTGAAGCTCGAGAAGGACGACTTCGTCGGCAAGGCGGCACTGCTGGCGCAGAAGCAGAAGGGGCTGCCCCGCAAGCTGGTGGGCTTTGCCCTCACCGACCCCGGCATCGCCCGCCACGGGTACGACGTGCTGGGCGCCGGAACGAAGGTGGGCTCGGTGACCAGCGGCACCCGTTCCCCCACGCTCAAGATCTCCATCGGGCTGGCCTACGTGCCCCCGGCGCTGGCGGCCGAGGGCACCACCTTCGCGGTGGACATCCGCGGCCGGGCCGCGGCCGCCAAGGTCGTCAAGACCCCCTTCTACACGAGGACGTGATCATGAACTTCCCCGAAGACCTCAAGTACACCCGCGAGCACGAGTGGGCCCGCGTCAAGGGCAAGCGAGTGGTGGTGGGCATCACCGAGTTCGCCCAAGACCAGCTGGGCGACATCGTCTACGTGGAGCTGCCCTCGGTGGGCGACGAGGTCAAGAAGGGGGAGGCCTTCGGGGTGGTCGAGTCCACCAAGGCGGTATCGGACCTGTTCGCCCCCGTTTCAGGCAAGGTGGTGGAGGTCAACGACCCGCTCTCCGACGCTCCGGAAACCATCAACGAGGATCCCTACGAGGAGGGGTGGATGATCGCGGTCGAGGCCTCCGACCTCAAGGACCTGGACGACCTCCTCGGCGCCAAGGACTACGCCAAGTTCGTGGAGGAGGAGCAGGAGTAGTGCTCCTCGCCCACGCCTCCCCTCGAGACTTCCCGCCGTCCACGCTCTGGAGGGCCCGTGCGCTACCACCCGCATACCCCCGATGACGTCCGCGCCATGCTGGAGGCCGTCGGGATGAAGAGCCTCGACGAGCTGTTTCGCTCCGTCCCGGAGCCGCTGCGGCTGCGCCGCCCGCTCGACGTGCCGCCCGCCGCTGACGAGATCGCGCTCCTGGCCGAGTTCCGGGCCATGGCGGCCAAGAACCGGGTGGAGCACCCGCCGTTCCTGGGCGCCGGCTGCTACCCGCACCACGTTCCGCCGGCGGTGGACCAGCTGGTGCTGCGGGGCGAGTTCTTCACCGCCTACACCCCCTACCAGCCCGAGATCTCCCAGGGGACGCTGCAGGCGCTCTTCGAGTGGCAGACCTTCGTGTGCCTGCTCACCGGCATGGACGTGTCCAACGCCTCCATGTACGACGGCGCCACCGCTACCGCCGAGGCCGCCCTGATGGCGACGCGCCTCACCGGACGGAAGCGGATCGTGGTCGGCGCCGCCGTCCACCCCGAGTACCGCAAGGTGCTGGCCACCTACCTGGCCTCCACCGGGGACGAGATCGTCACCGTCCCCTACGCGGAGGACGGCCGCACCGACCTCGCGGCCCTGGAGCGGGCGGTGGACGGGAAGACCGCGGCGGTGATCGTCGGCTACCCGAACTTCTTCGGGGTGGTGGACGCGCTGCCCGAGGCGGCCGCGTTGGCCAAGAAGGCCGGCGCCCTCACTCTCTCGGTCACCAGCGAGGCGGTGGCCTTCGGCCTGCTCCAGGCTCCGGGCGCGCTCGGCGCCGACGTGGCGGTGGGGACCATGCAGAGCTTCGGCAACTCCATGAGCTTCGGCGGCCCGGCCCCGGGCTTCTTCGCCACCCTGGAGAAGAACCTGCGCCAGATGCCGGGCCGCATCGCCGGGTCCACCGTGGACAAGCTCGGCCGGCGTGGGTTCGTCCTCACCCTCTCCACCCGCGAGCAGCACATCCGGCGGGAGAAGGCCACCTCCAACATCTGCACCAACTCCGGGCTCACCGCGCTGGCCGCCATCATCCACCTCTCCTTGCTGGGCAAGAAGGGGCTCTTCCAGCTGGCGCGCCTGAACCACGCCCGGGGGCGGCTGCTCCGCGAGGCCATGGGAAGGGCCGGCTTCCCGCTGCGCTTCTCCGGCCCCACCTTCAACGAGATGGCCTTCGAGGTCGGCGACGCCGAGGCGGTGGTGGAGCGGCTCGCCCACCGGGGCATCGCCGCCGGCGCGCCGCTCGGCCGCTGGTACCCCGACGACCCGCGGATGAAGGGCGCGCTCCTCTGCGCCGTCACCGAGGTCCACACCCCCGAGATCATCGACCTCTTCGCGAAGTCGGTGAAGGCTTCGTAAGGACGAGCCCATGGCCAATCCCACCGGCTGGAAGCCCACCATGGAGAAGGGCGGCGGCCCTCAGGGCCCCCCGGCCACCGGGGCCGGCGGCGCCACCAGCGGCCTGGTCCTCGAGGAGCCGCTGGTCTTCGAGCACGGCTCGCGAGGACGCACCGGCGTGTCGCTCCCGGACCCGGGCCCCGCCCCCGACTTGGCCGCCGAGCTGCCCCGGGGGCTCCTGCGCGGCGAGGTGGAGGGGCTGCCCGAGCTGTCGGAGCTGGAGATCGTGCGCCACTTCACGCGCCTCTCCCAGTGGAACTGGGGCATCGACTCCGGCTTCTACCCGCTCGGCTCCTGCACCATGAAGTACAACCCCAAGTCGAGCGAGGCGCTGGCCCGCCTGCCCGGCTTCGCGGCCGCCCACCCGCTCCTCCCGGCCTCGATGTGCCAGGGCGTGCTGGAGCTCATGTGGCGCTTGGAGCGGGCGCTCTCCGAGATCGCCGGCTTCGCCGCCACCGCGCTCTCGCCGGCGGCGGGGGCCCACGGGGAGCTGTGCGGCCTGATGATAATCCGGGCCTGGCACCTCTCGCGCGGCAGCCCGCGCAAGAAGGTCCTCATCCCGGACACGGCCCACGGCACCAACCCGGCCTCGGCCGCGCTCAACGGCTACGCGGCGGTGCCGCTCCAGAGCGGCCCCGAGGGCCGGCTCGACCCGGAGACGGTGCGGGCGGCCATGGACGAGGACGTGGCCGCCATCATGATCACCAACCCCAACACCCTCGGGATCTTCGAGAGCCACATCGCCGAGATCGCCGGGATCGTCCACGGCAAGGGCGGCCTGGTCTACGGGGACGGCGCCAACCTGAACGCGCTCCTGGGCGTGGGCCGCCCGGGCGACATGGGGTTCGACGTGGTGCAGTACAACCTGCACAAGACCTTCGCCACCCCACACGGAGGCGGGGGGCCCGGCTCCGGGCCAGTGGCGGTCAAGGAGCCGCTGCTCCCCTTCCTGCCGCTGCCGGTGGTGGTGAAGGAGGGCGAGACCTTCCGGCTGGTCACCGATCCCGGAGAGCGCCCCAGGACCGTGGGCAAGCTGCGCGAGTTCTGGGGCAACGTGGGCATGTTCGTGCGCGCCTGGGCCCTCATCCGCGAGCTCGGCCCCGAGGGGCTCAAGCGCACCGCCGAGCTGGCGGTGCTGAACGCCAACTACGTCCGGGCCGGGCTGCGCGGCGCCTACCACCTCCCCTACGACACCGACTCGCTCCACGAGGTGGTCTTCGACGACGCGCTCCAGAAAGAGCAGGACGTGGCCACCATGGACGTCGCCAAGCGCCTCATGGACCACGGTTTCCACCCTCCCACCATCTACTTCCCGCTGGTGGTGCACGGCGCGCTGATGATCGAGCCCACCGAGACCGAATCGAAGGAGACGCTCGACGCCTTCGTGGCCGGCATGCGCGCCATCGCCGAGGAGGCGAAGCGCGACCCCGAGGCGGTGAAGGCCGCCCCGACTCGGCCCATCAGGGCGCGGCTCGACGAGACCCGCGCCGCGCGCAAGCCGGTGCTGCGCTGGACGCCGGGGATGAAGGTGGAGTAGGGCCTACCGCCCACATCTCGCACCGGGCCGTTTCTGGACGACCCGTCACGCAGCGTGCCACACTTGTGGCGCTCCGGCGTCCCCGGCTCCAGAGAGGGGGCGCCTCAACCACAAGGGGTGCACTGCATGCGCAAGGTCATCGGGGTCGCGATCGTCGTCGCACTGCTGGCTGTCGGAACCGCCCAGGCCCAGGGAGCTCCAGCCAGCGGCATCTCGCTCGGGGCCCGGGTGGGCTACGGCATTCCCATCGGCGACGCCGACGGCGGCGACGCCCTGACTCCACCCGCCGCCATGAGCGACCTCGTCAGCGGCCAGCTCCCGCTCCAGCTCGACATCACCTACCGCTTCAACCCGAACTGGCAGCTCGGTCTGTACTTCCAGTACGGCATCGCCTTCGCCTCGAACACCTTCTGCCCCAGCGGCGTCAGCTGCTCGGGGAGCGACATCCGCCTCGGAGGCGAAGTCATGTACACCTTCGCCTCGCCGGGCTTCAGCCCCTGGATCGGCCTGGGACTGGGGTACGAATGGCTCAACCTCAGCGCGGAAGCGGGCGGCGTCAGCGCCGATTTCCAGGTTTCCGGCTTCGAGTTCCTGAACCTGCAGGTGGGCGGCGACTGGAGGCTCTCGCCCAACTTCAAGATGGGGCCGTTCGTCGCCTTCAGCATCGCCTCGTATGACAGCATCTCGGTGACCGTTCCAGGAGCAGGCACCGTGTCGGGCGACATCGCCAACACCACCACGCACGAGTGGCTCCAGTTCGGCCTGAAGGGCACCTTCGACCTCTAGCCTTTGCGCTGGACCGGGTTCACCGCGCCGCGCGTCCGCCCCGGACGCGCGGCGCTTTCGCTTTCCGGCCTTCGCTTGCCGGCCTTGCGCCCGGCCGCCGGCGGCTGACACACTGCCGCCGCCGGTTCGAACCCCTCTTCCCGGAGGTGCCGCAGTGATTGCGGAGAGACGCCTGCCCCTCGTCGCGGCGGTCGCCGCGGCGGCGGTGGCGGCCCTGGCTACTCCGGCGCGGGCCGGCGAGAAGAGCGGCCTATCGCTAGGGGCGCGGGTGGGCTACGGCATCCCGCTGGGCGACGCCATGTCGGGGGTCTCCCTGGCAGACGTGGTGAGCGGCCAGGTCCCCATCGAGATCGACGCCCTGTGGCGCTTCGACCGGCACTGGCGCCTCGGCCTCTACGCTCAGTACGGCTTCGCCACCGTGGCCGGCGCCTCGTGCCCGGGCGGCGCCAGCTGCTCCGGCCAGAACCTCCGGGCCGGCGTCCAGGCGGCGTACGCCTTCGCCGCCGGCGACGGGAGTCCCTGGATCGGGGCCGGCCTGGGCCTGGACTGGCAGGCGGTGAAGGTCACCGCCGGCGGCGTCGAGAACCAGCTGCGGCTGTTCGGGCTCGAGCCCCTGAGCCTCCAAGGGGGGTGGGACTTCCGCCCTGCCGGTGGCTTCTCGCTGGGACCGTTCGCTTCCTTCTCCCTGGGGCTCTACCAGACGGCGACCAGCGGCGGCGCCTCGGAGAGCCTGACCAACGCGCTGCACGGCTGGATCCAGATCGGGGTGAAGGGCGCGTTCGATCTGTAGGGCAGGCTCGCCCGCGCCGAGCTCGGCGTCGGCTTGAGCCCATCCGGCGTGAGCCCATGGGACCTGCAGAAGCGGCCTCGCCGGCCCTGCGGGCCGGCTCGGCAGTTGGCCGGCTCGGCAATCAGTCCCCCGAGGCCGCCTCCGGCTCGGGATCGACGTCGTCGTCGGGCGCCGCCTTCTCCCGCCGCGGCGGGAGGAACCGGCGCCAGAGCATGGCCACGCCGGCGGCGAGCAGGACGGCCGAGGCGAGCGCCCAGGGGTTGCCGGGCGCATGGCGCCCCCGCAGCACCACCGCCGGCTCGGCGCCGATTCCCTCGAGCCGCAGCGCGGCGTCGCCCATCTCGACGACCCCGCCCGGCGGGAGCCACCGTTCGACGGTCGTCCCCGCCGACTCGAGGCGCACCTGCGCCATCGGCTGCGGGCCGAAGGCGCCGGGCGGGACGACCCGCCGCAGCGTGGCCCGGAGCCCGGCGAGATCGCAGCTCCCTCCCTCGGCGGCGCCGCAGCGCTCCGGGCCGGCGGCGAAGCGGGCCACCGGCACGCGCCCCATCTCGCCGAGCAGCCACAGGTCGCTCCCCAGCCCCGCGGAGAGCGGCTGGTTGTAGCCCACCACCGCCGCCCTGGGCCCCGTCTCCCCGCCCCGGGTCTCGACCGCCGCCCGGACCTCCCGCGGCATTCCGCCCGGGAGCGCGTCCACCTCCAGCGAAGCGAGGCGCACCTCGGAACCGCCTGGCAGCGCCGACCAGCCTCGCGACACCACCACCTCCCCCTGCTCCGTGCCGAAGAAGCCCCCCAGGCCGTGCGCCAGCAGCGCCACCAGGAAGGCCAGGTGCATCACCGCCGCACCGTAGGCGGAAGGGGAGCGCAGGCCGGCCCGCCACTTGCGAGTCACCGAGTACCAGGTGGCGAGCAGGGTGTTGAGCGCGTATAGCCCGAGCACCGGGACCAGCACATAGAACCAGGCGTGGACCGGGGACGGGCTCCGGAAGAAGGCGCGGGCGTCGTCCATGGCGACGCCGGCCGAGGCGCCCTCGCGGGTGAAGGCCAGGACGAACGAGCCCACCCCCAGGAGCGCCACCGTGCACAGCCCGCAGGCGACGCCCAGGCCCTGCGAGCGGAGCCAGTCGAGGCGGGCGCGCCCCGCCCCGCCGCCGGGACCCGGGGCGCCCTCAGAAGGCATGGCTCGACCGCCCGAAGAGGAAGGAGGTGCCCACGTAAGCCACGAGCACGAAGGCGAAGCCGCACAGCGCCAGCGCCGGCCGCACCCAGGGGCGCCCCTGCAGCGATGGGGTGAGCCGCAGGTGGACGAAGGTGGCGTAGTGGAACCACAGGATCACCGACCAGATCACCTTCGGGTCCCACAGGAAGTAGGCGCCCCAGGCCACCACTCCCCAGAAGCCGCCGGCGATCATGGAGAGCGACCACAGTCCGAAGCCCCACAGCGCCCGCCGGTCCAGGCGCGACAGCCACGCGGCATCGCGGTCGCGCGCCCACGCCAGCGCCGCCGCCGCGGCCGCCGCCCAGGCGGCGTAGGCCAGGAACGAGAGCGGGACGTGGATGGGGTACCACACCGTCCGCATGAGCGGCGGCGGCCAGGCCAGGTGCTGCGGGAAGGCGAGCGCCGCCGCCATGGCCGCCAGCGCCGCCCCGGCCATGGGCAGGTCGTGGAGCCGGTCGTCTCGCCAGACCAGCGCCGCCACCAGCGCCAGCGACAGCGCCGCCGCCGAGAAGGACTCCATCTTGTTGGTGAGCGGGAAGAACTCGATGGCGAGCCCCCGCCCGACCGTTCCGGCGAGGTGCACCGCCGCGCCCAGGGCCAGCACCGGCCGGCCCCACGCCGGCCGGATGGCCGCGGCCAGGAAGGCCGCCGCGTACAGGCCCGCGGCGCTCCACAGCAGGGCGTTGAGCACCGGGTGACTCGAGGCGGCGAGCTCGGCGGGGACCGGCATGGCGGGGCCGGGACGATAGCCCGGGGCCGCCGCGCCGCCAAACTCCTCCCGAGCCATCTTCCAGCGTGAGCGCCAGGGCGCACCTGACAGAGCGATCGCGTCCGAGCTCCCCGGCCTCGGTATACTCCGCGGCGGCCATGCGCTCCGCCTACCTCCAGCGCCTGTTTCGCCCCCGCTCGGTCGCGGTGGTGGGGGCGAACAACCGGCCCCAGCGCGTCGGCAACGTCATCATGCGCAACCTCCTGGCCGGGGGGTTCGACGGGCCCATCATGCCCGTGAATCCGCGCTACGCGGCGGTGGCGGGCGTCCTCACCTACCCCGACGTCGCCAGCCTCCCGCGCACGCCGGACCTCGCCATCCTGTGCACGCCCCCCGAGACCATCCCCGACCTGGTGGACGAGCTGGGCGTGCGCGGGACCCAGGCGGCCATCGTCGTGGCGCGAGGCCTCGGCTCGCGCCGCGACGCCTCGGGGCAGACGCTCGAGGCGCGTGCGTTCGCGGCGGCCAGGCGTCACGGCATGCGCCTGCTCGGCGGGGCCACCCTCGGGCTGCTGGTCCCTGGCATCGGGCTCAATGCGAGCTTCTCGCGGGTGACGGCCCTCACCGGGCACATCGGTTTCGTCTCGCAGTCCGACGCGGTGGGCACGCTGGTCCTCGACTGGGCCCATGCTCGCCGCATCGGCTTCTCCCATTTCATCTCGCTCGGCGACGCCGTGGACGTGGGCTTCGGCGAGGCGCTCGACTACCTGGGAAGCGATCCCGACACGCGGGCCATCCTCCTCTACATCGAGTCGCTCCCTGAGCGGCGCACCTTCATGGCGGCGGCGCGCGGCGCGGCGCGGAACAAGCCCGTGCTCGCCATCAAGGCCGGGCGGGGGCGCCCCGGCGGCGCCGGCCCGCTCTCCTCGGACACCCTTTCCCTGGTGGACGCGGACGACGTGTTCGACGCGGCGCTGAGGCGTGCCGGCGTGGTGCGGGTGCGGGACCTCGACGAGCTCTTCGACGCCGTCGAGACGTTCGCGCGGGCGAAGCCGCTCTCCGGCGAGCGGCTGGCGGTGGTCACCAACGGCGGCGGGGCGGGCGTGATGGTGCAGGACGAGCTCCTCGCCGGCGGCCTCGAGCTGCCACAGCCTTCGGAGGGGACCGCGACGCGCCTGCGGCACCTCTTCCCCGACTGGGACGGGCGGAACCCGGTGGACGTCCTCGTGAATGCGCCCGGGTCGCGCTACCAGGACGCGCTCGAGACGCTGCTGCACTCGAAGGAGTTCGACGCGGCCCTCGCCATCCACACGCCGACCACGCTCGCCTCGAGCACCGACGCCGCGCGAGCGGTGATCCGCGCCGCCTCCGCGGCCGGCGGGAACGTCCTCGCCTGCTTCGTGGGTGGGGACACCGTGCCCGCGGCGCGCGCCCTCCTCGTGGAGGCGGGCCTGCCGAGCTTCGACACGCCCGCCGACGCGGCGCGCGCCTTCCGGTTCATGGTGGGCCACCGGCGAAGCCGCGAGGGGCTGCTGGAGGTGCCGCCCTCCGTGCCGGTGGAGTTCCGGGCGAACGCCGCCGCCGCGAGGCGCGTCATCGAGCGGGCCCTGGCGGAGGGGCGAGACTTCCTTCGGGCGAACGAGACCATGGAGGCGCTGGCCGCGTACGGGATCCCGGTCGCCGACGTGCGCATCGCCGTGACGCCAGAGGAGGCGGCGCGGGTGGCGCGGGGCATCGGCTTCCCCGTCCAGCTCGCCCTCCGCTCGCCCGACATCCGGCGCAAGGCCGAGGTGGGCGGGGTGGCCCTCTCGCTCGATTCGGCCGAGGCCGTGGAGGCGGCCGCTCGGAGCCTGCTCCTCCACGTCCGGGAGTGGCGGCCCGACGCGCGCCTGACCGGGTTCGCCGTGCAGCGCACGCCGTCGCGCCGTCAGGCGCGCCACCTCTTCCTCGGGGCCGCCGTCGATCCCCTCTTCGGCCCGGTGGTGCTCTTCGGGGAGGGGCGCGATACGGAGCTGTTGCGGGACATCTCGGTGGCGCTCCCGCCGCTGAACCTCCCCCTGGCCCGCGCCCTGGTGCGGCGGACGCGCGTCGCCCATCTGCTCGAGGCGGGGCCCAACCGCCCCGCGGCGGACCTGGATGCGCTGCAGCTGGCGCTGGTGAAGCTCTCCCATCTCATGGCGGATCACGCCGAGGTGGTGGAGATCGACGTGAACCCGCTCCTCGCCGACGAGCGCGGCGTGCTGGCGACTGGAGCCTTCATGCGGGTCGCGCCCGCGGCCGGCGCGGCGGCGGAACGCCTCGCCATCAAGCCCTATCCGCAGGGGCTGGAGGAGCGCGCGCGGCTGAAGGACGGCAGCGAGGTGCTGCTCCGCCCCATCCGTCCCGAGGACGAGGCCACCCACAGCGAGTTCGTCTCGCGCCTCTCACCCGAGGACGCCCGCTTCCGCTTCTTTCACTACGTCCGCTCCATGCCGCGCAGCGAGCTGGCCCGGCTCACCCAGATCGACTACGAGCGCGAGATGGCCTTCGTGGCCGTGGAGACCGCGGGCGACGCGCCCGCCACGGTCGGCGTGGTGCGCACCGTGGGGGACCCGGCTAACGAGACCGCCGAGCTCGCCATCGTGGTGCGGTCCGATCGGAAGCGCCTCGGGCTCGGCACCAGGCTCCTCGCCAAGGCGGTCGCGTACTGCCGCTCCCGCGGCACGCGCGAGATCGCGGGCGACGTCCTGGCCGGGAACGAATCCATGCTCGGGCTGGCCCGGACCTTCCAGGGCTGGACCTTCGCCGAGCCCGACGAGGAGGGGATCGTCCGCATCCGGTACCGGTTGTAGCCGGTCCGCGCCGGGGCGCCGGGCCAGGCGGCCCAGCCGCCGGAGCCGGGGCGACGCCTCGGGGCGCCCTCCGTCACGTGGCGAGCCGGTCCGCCCGGACGAAGAGGTCCGGCCTGCCCTCCCGGGGCTCGCGGCGGACCATCCCGGCTCGGACGAGGTGGTTCAGGTGGGCCAGTCCCTCGCCGACCGCAAAGGTGCTCTGGTGCGGGTCGAGCTCGCGGGGGAAGAGCGCCCGGGTCACCTCCCAGGCGGTGCGTGGCTCGGCGCAGGCGGCGCTCGCCTCCTCGAGGCGCTGGCGGTGGTGGGTCGCCAGGGCGTCGAGGCGAGCGTGTAGGCCTGCGAACGGCTGGCCGTGCGAGGGAAGGACCAGGACGTCGTCCGGGACGCGCGAGCGGAGCTCGGCACCGCTCTGGAGGAAGTCGCCCACCGGGTCCGCCTCCGGCTCGTTCGGCCAGACGCTGACGTTGGGCGTGATGCTCAGGAGCACCTGGTCGCCGCTCACGAAGAGGCGGAGCGCCGGCGCGTGGAGGCACACGTGCTCGGGTGCGTGTCCTCGCCCCACCACCACCCGCCAGCGCGTCCGGCCCGCCTCGAGCTCGTCCCCGTCCTGGAGCCGGCGGTGGCTCGGCGGGACCTGCGGCACCCATTGCTTGTAGGTGCGGGCCTGCTCGACCAGCGGCTCCATCTCGCGCCGGGCGACCCCGGCGCGGCGGTAGAAGCGGCGGAATACCGCCCGCGCCTCCCCGAGCGGCTGCGTCGAGTAGAATCTCGCCGAGAGCCACTCCGTGCGCGAGCACCAGAGCTCGGCGCCGTGGCGCGAGGCGAGCCAGCCGGAGAGCCCGATGTGATCCGGATGGTAGTGGGTGCAGACGATCCGCCGCAGCGGACGGCCGCCCATGGCTTCGCGCTCGAGGGCCGCCCAGGCGTCCCGCGTCCCCTCGTTGGAGAGCCCGGTGTCCACCAGCGTCCAGCCCTCGCCATCCTCGAGGAGCCAGACGTTGACGTGGTCCAACGCCAGGGGCAGCGCCAGGCGAACCCACAGGACGCCGGGCGCGACCTCGGCCACCCCGCCGGCCCGAGGGATCTGCGGCGCGACCGGGGTGGAGGGCGCGGCGGTGGAGGGCTGCTTCACCTCGACACGGTCCTGGTCCCCCGGGGCGCCTCGGCGAGTTGGCGGAGGCGGAAGCGCTGGATCTTGCCCGTCGCGGTCTTGGGGAGCTCCTGCGCGAAATGGATGCGCCGCGGGAACTTGTAGGGTGCGAGGTGGCTCTTGCAGTGGAGCATGAGCTCGTCCGCGAGCGCCTCGCTCGGCGTGGCCCCCTCGCGCAGGACCACGAAGGCCTCCGGCTTCACCAGCCCGCTGGCGTCGGGGACCCCGATCACCGCCGCCTCGAGAACGCGCGGGTGGCTGATGAGGCGCCCCTCGATCTCGATGGGCGAGCACCAGATGCCGCCCACCTTGAGCATGTCGTCCGACCGGCCGCAGTACTGGTAGTACCCGTCGGCGTCCTGCACGTAGGTGTCCCCGGTGTCCAGCCAGTCGTCCCCGAGCATGGTGGCGGCCGTCTTCTCGGGGTTGTTCCAGTAGTAGGCCGCGGTGGAGGGGCCGCGCACGTGCAGGCGGCCGGACTCGCCCGTGGCCACGGGCGCGCCGCCCTCGCCCACGATGCGGGCCTCGTAGCCGGGGACGACCTTCCCGCTGGTGCCGGGCCGGACGTCCTCCAGCCGGTTGGAGATGAAGATGTGCAGGGCCTCGGTGGAGCCGATGCCGTCGAGGATCACCAGCCCGGTTCGCTCCTTCCAGCGCCGGAAGATGTCGGCGGGCAGCGCCTCGCCGGCGGAGACGCACACGCGCAGCGAGGAGAGCCCGGGCTTCGCGGTCTCCAGGGCCTGGAGCTGCGCCGCGTACAGCGTCGGCACGCCGTAGAAGATGGTCGGCCGGAAGCGCTCGATGGTCTCGAAGGTGCTCTGCGGCGTCGGCCGGGTCTCGAGGAGCACCGCCGTCGCGCCGACCCAGAGCGGGAAGGTCATCCCGTTTCCCAGGCCGTAGGCGAAGAAGAGCTTCGCCGCGGAGAAGCACACGTCGTCCTCCCGGACGCCGAGGACGTCCGCCCCGTAGAGCTGGCTGGTCACCACCATGTCGCGTTGCCGGTGGACCGCGCCTTTGGGCCTGCCGGTGGAGCCGGAGGAGTAGAGCCAGAAGCAGGCGGCGGTGGCCGCCGACGGCACCGGCGCCAGCTCGGCCGAGGACGACGCCAGGAGGGAGCGGAGGTTCCTCTCGCCGCCTTCCACCGGCAGCGCCACCTGGGGCCGCTTCCTGGCGGAGGAGAGCGCACCGCCGACCTCGCCGGCGAACTCGGGCGACCAGATCACCGCCGTGCACTGGGAGTCCTCGACGACGTAGCGGTAGTCGTCGGCGCGGAGCAGGGTGTTGAGCGGCACCGGGACGATGCCGGCCTTGATGGCGCCCCAGAAGAGATAGACAAACTCCGGGCAGTCCTTCACCACCAGGAGCAGGCGGTCGCCCTTCTTCACGCCCAGCCCGAGGAGCGCGTTCCCGCAGCGGTTCACCCGCTCCGCCAGCTCGGCGTAGGTGACCTCCCCCGCCGCGCTCCGGATGGCGACCTTTGTGCCGCGCCCCTCGACGAGGTGGCGGTCGATGAAGGGGGTGGCGGCGTTGAACCCCGGGCCGAAGGCGATGCGGGCCGGCGATTGCGAGCGATCCACCGTGAGCGATTCGAGCTGCATGGCGCGCCTCCTCGGCGGGGCGAGGCCCAATTGTGGTATTCCCATACCACATTCGCCCGGCGGTGGCGTCACCCCTCTCGCCGCACGTACTCGAACTCGGCCGGGCGCCCCTTGATCCCCTGCTTCGGGGCGGCGATCCAGCCCGCCATCTGCCCCGGGTCCATGACCGGCCTCTGCCCGAGGCTGCGCAGGAAGGCGCGGTCCGCGTCGCCGGGCAGCCACTCCCCGCGCCGCGCCCGCCACTCGGCCTCCGGGAGGAGGTTCCCGGCGGGGTCGGCGAAGAGGCCCGCGTGGACGCCGATGGCGCGGTGGAAGCGCCGGCTCGGGAGGCGGAGCTGGAAGGGGATCCCCCGTGCGGCGATGGCCTTGTTCCAGCGGTCCACGCCGCGCTGACAGTCCTCGACGTAGGCGTCGCGCAGCACCTCGTTCATGGCGTTCCGGAGCGCCACCTCCTCGCGGACCACGCGCCCCTCCTTCGACAGCTCGACGGCGTAGGTGCCCTCCAGGGCGCGGTGGTCGTCGTACCGCGCCTCGTAGGCCCGGCCCTTGAGCCCGGCCGCGAAGAACGCGGCCGCGTTCGACGACACCTCGCCGCCGAAGAGGTCGAGGCTCA
The DNA here is from genome assembly GCA_035762305.1 of Anaeromyxobacteraceae bacterium. Lineage (GTDB taxonomy): Bacteria > Myxococcota > Myxococcia > Myxococcales > Anaeromyxobacteraceae > DASTPH01. The sequence goes on along the minus strand of DASTPH010000204.1, from coordinate 6,482 downwards.
CCGAGAACCAGAGGTTGAGGTAGCGCTGCACGGTGGGGAGGTCGACGCCCCCCAGCCGGCGCACGTCGTCGGGGTGGTCCTTGCCGCTCTCGCGCATGAGCTGCGCCGTGCGATCGACGACGCGCATGATCCCGCTCTCGCCCACGAACATGTGATGGGCCTCCTCGGTGAGCATGAAGCGCGCGGTTCGAGAGAGGGGGTCGAACCCGCTCTCGGCGAGGGCCAGGAGCTGGAACTTGCCGTCGCGGTCCGTGAAGAAGGTGAAGAAGAAGAACGCCAGCCAGTCCTCGATGGGCTGGTTGAACGCGCCGAGGATGCGGGGCTTGTTGGCGTCGCCGCTCCGCCGGTGCAGGAGCTCCTCCGCCTCCTCGCGGCCGTCCCGGCCCAGATGGCAGTGGAGGAGGTAGGCGATGGCCCAGAGGTGCCGCCCCTCCTCCACGTTCACCTGGAACAGGTTCCGGAGGTCGTAGACGCTCGGGCAGCTCTTGCCCAGGAGCCGCTGCTGCTCCACGCTGGCGGGCTCGGTGTCCGCCTGCGTGACCAGGATGCGGCGGAGCGCGTTGCGGTGCTCGCCCGGGACCTCTCGCCACACCGGCTCGCCCAGGTGGTCGCCGAAGCCGATGGCGCGCTCCGGCATCGCCTCGGCCAGGAAGATGCCCCAGCGGTAGTCGGGCATCTTCACGTAGTCGAAGTGGGCCCAGCCGTCCGGGTCGACGCCGACTGCGGTGCGGAGGTAGACCAGGTCCTCCTGGAAGCCGTCGGGGCCCATCTCCCTCCACCACTCGAGGAAGGACGGCTGCCACGCCTCGAGCGCGCGCTGGAGGCGCTTGTCGGAGGCCAGGTCGACGTTGTTCGGGATCCGGTCCTGCGCCAGGGTCGCCGTCATCCGCATCGCCTCCAATCGAACTGCGGGCGCTCCGGGGCGCCGTAGAGCGTGAGCGCGCCGCGCTCGCCCACCGCGTTCGGACGCTGGAAGATCCAGTTCTGCCAGGCGGTCAGCCGCCCGAAGATCTTGGTCTCCAGGGTCTCGGGCCCGCCGAAGCGGAGCGAGGCCTCCATGCCGGTGAGCGCATCCGGGGAGAGGCTGGCCCGCTCCTCGAAGGCCAGCCTCACCTCGTCGTCCCAGTCCAACTCGTCGGGCGCAAAGGTGACCAGGCCCGCCGCCAGGGCGCCGCGCGTGTCGAGCTGGCCCGCCTCCAGGGCTCGCGCCGCTCGGGAGGGCTCGGCGAGGAAGCGCGACTCGAGCCGGGTGAGGCCGTTCGAGGTGCGGAGCGGCCCGGCGTTCAGGGGCGAGAAGGAGAGGGCCACCGGCCCGTCAGCGGCGTCCTTCATGTAGACCCGGTCGCTCGCGAGCGCGAGCTCGAGGAGCGAGCCGGCGAACGCCGCGCCGGGCTCGACGAGCGCGAAGAAGCTCCTGGCGGTGAGGTCCATCCGCTTCAGGACGCGCCTCATGTGCAGGACCACCTCGCGCACCAGCCCGTCCTCGGCGTGCCTGGCCAGCATGTGGTCCACGGCCAGGACCGCGTCGCTCGAGCCCTCGGTGCGCACCGCCACCACGCCCACCTCGGGCCAGTTGAAGCGAAGCTCGAGGAGCGCGTCGTCGAGCTCTCGAAAGGCGGCGATGGCCCAGGCGCGGGCGCCCCGCTCGGCGAGCGCCTCGGGAGTCTCCGGCTGCCTCTCCGCCGGCGTGCGCACGTTCAGGGTGGCGGTCCGGCTCGCCGGGTCGACGCCCAGCGAGACGTGGCGGTACTCGACGCCGGACTCGGAGCGCCGCGCCTCGAGCGGAGGGAGCGCGACGGCGCGGAACGGCCGGCGCCCGCTCCGCGCGACCAGGGAGGCGAGCCTTCTCCGCACGGCCTCCTCGAAGCGCGCGCGGAGGGGGCCCTCCTCCACCAGACCCCACTCGACCGCGCGCTTGGCGCGCACACCTTCCGCGGTGGAGGCGAACACGTCAGCCAGGTCGCGCCGGACCTTGCGCTTGTCCACCAGCCGGGTCAGACCCCCGGTCCCGGGCAGGACGCCCAGGAGCGGCGTCTCCGGGAGGCTCACCACGCTCGAGCCGTCGTCCGCGAGAAGGATCTCGTCGCAGGACATGGCCAGCTCGTAGCCGCCGCCGCTGGCGGTGCCGTTCAGGGCCGCCAGCGACGGGACGCCGCTCCCCTCCGAGAGGTCCTCGAGCCCGAGCCGCGTCTCGTTCGTGACCTTGCAGAAGTTCACCTTGAAGGCGTGGGAGGATCGCTGGAGCATGTAGATGTTGGCCCCCGAGCAGAAGATGCGATCCTTGGCGCTGGTGATGGCGAGCGCCTTGGCCTCGGGGTGCTCGAAGCGGATCCGCTGCAGGGCGTCCGCGAGCTCCAGGTCGACCGAGAGATCGTACGAGTTGAGCTTCAGCGGATAGCCGCCCTCGGCGCCGGGCGGCCGGAGCCCGGCGCCCTCCTGGACGTCGAGCGAGAGCCGGGCCACGGCGCCGTCGTGCTCGCCCGGGAAGTCGAGCCTCCAGTGGCGGTAGCGGTCGGGATGGGTCTCGAAGCGGACCGGGGCCTCGGGGCCTGGTTCGGTGGGGTGCGCCATAAACCGTAAAGTAGTACCGTAATACCTGATTTGCATCAAGCCGGCCCAGGGGCCCGGGTGGGGCCTGCGGTCCGGCCGAGGCCCCTCGGCTTGCTCACAGCGCCCGCCGGTACCCGGGATCCCGGGCGGCCCGGTCTCGCCTCCGGGCGCTGTTCTCGCTCCCGACCGCGGAGCGACGGCCGCGCGGCGACGAGGAAGGCGCGGCGGCTCGCAAACGTCGGTCGCGCAGCCTCAGGACCTCCTCGGCGCCTTGGCGCTCCACGACGGTTGCTCGCCGCCACCACGGGGCCGGGTCGCGCGTATCGGGGCGGCCGCGGGTCGCTGCGAAGGCGCCCTCCAGCGAGACCGGGCCGCCGCGGACGTCGACGAGGCTCGCGGGAATCGGTTACCGAGATCACACCCCCAGGTGCTTCTGGAGGAGATCGGGCTGGGCGAGAAGGGCGGCGCTCGGGCCCTCGAACGCGACCCGGCCCTTCACGAGGATTGCGTTCCGGTCGGCGACGGCGGTGATGGCGGCCCAGTTCTTGTCGACGAGCACGGTGGCGATCCGCTGGGCTCGGATCTCTCGGATGATCTTCCAGATCTCGTGCGCCACCTGCGGCGCCAGCCCCTCGGTCGCCTCGTCGAGGATGAGGAGGTCCGGGTTCGTCATGAGGGCGCGGCCGATGGTGAGCATCTGCTGCTCGCCCCCGGAGAGGTGCCAGCCCCGGTGGCGCAGGCGCTGGGCCAGGCGGGGGAAGGTCGCCATCACCCGCTCCAGCGTCCAGCCGCGCCGGCCGTTCAGGCTCGGGCGCGCCGCCATGACCAGGTTCTCCTTCACGGTGAGGTTCGGGAAGATGCCGCGCCCCTCGGGCACGTAGGCGATCCCGCGGCGCGCCACCAGCCACGGCTCGGCCCCGGTCATGGGGGCACCGCGCACCAGCACCTCGCCGCCCCGCGGCTTCACCAGCCCGAGCATGGCCTTGAGGAGCGTCGTCTTCCCCATGCCGTTCCGGCCCATGAGGCCGACCGTCTCGCCCTCGCCGACCCGGAAGTCGACGCCGTGGAGCACGTGGCTCGCGCCGTAGTAGGCGTGAAGGTCCCTCGCCTCGAGCAGCGACTCGCTCACCCGCGTCCCTCGCCCGCGCGCGCCTCGCCCGGCCCGGGGGCGCCGTCCACGCCGAGGTAGGCCCGACTCACCGCCGGGCTGGCGCGAATCTGCTCGGGGGGCCCGCTCTCCAGCACCTCCCCCTCCACCATCACCGTCACCACGTGGGCGAGCGCGAAGGCCGCGTCCATGTCGTGCTCGACCAGGAGGATGGCGTGCGCCGGCGCGATGCGGGCGAGGAGCTCCACCATGCGCTCCGCCTCTTCCGGCCCCATCCCGGCCAGCGGCTCGTCGAGGAGGAGCACCTTGGGCTCGGTGGCGAGGACCATCGCCACCTCGAGCTGGCGCTGCTCGCCGTGCGAGAGCGTGGCGGCGATCCGGGGCCCCCGCCCCTCGAGCCCCGCCGCCGCCAGCGCGCGCTCCGCGACCTCGCGGTGGGAGAGGTGCGCCGTCGCGTCCGCCAGGACATGCCAGGCGCGCGGGCGGCGCGACTGGGCCGCCAGGCGGCAGTTCTCGAAGGCCGTGAAGGCCATGAAGACGTTGGTCTTCTGGTAGCTCCGGCCGATGCCGGCCCGCGCCCGGCGCTCCACCGAGAAGTCGGTCACGTCCCGCCCCCCGTAGAGCACCCGCCCCGCCGACGCGGCCAGGTCGCCGGAGAGGAGGTTGATGAGGGTGGACTTCCCTGCCCCGTTGGGGCCGAGCAGCGCATGCACCTCGCCGCGCCGGAGCGCGATGGAGACGTCCTTCACGGCGCTGAGCCCGCCGAAGCGACGGCTGATCCGCTCCGTGGCCAGGAGTGCCTCCGGCCTCGTCACCGGGCGCCCTCGCCGAGAAGCGCACGCTCGACCTGCTGCATGGCGGTCCCCAGCCCACCAGGGAGGAACGCCACCACCGCAAGGATGGTCCCGCCGAACAGGAGCTGCCAGTGCGTCGTCACCGACTGGAAGAGCTCCTGGAGGAGGACGAAGGCGAAGGCGCCCAGGACCGCCCCGCGCAGGCTCCCCAGGCGCCCCAGGATGACCATGAGGAGCACGTTCCCCGACTGGTGCCAGGAGAGGAGCTCGGGATTCACGAAGCCGAACTGAAGCGCGGAGAGGTACCCCGCCAGCCCGGCCAGCGCGCCGGCGACGGTGAAGCTCGCGAGCTTGTAGCGCAGGACCGGGAACCCCAGCGATCGCATCCGCTGTTCGTTGCTCTTGATCCCCTGGAGCGCGTGGCCGAGCGGCGAGCGAAGGAGCGTGCGGAGAAAGAGGAAGACCAGCGACATGGCGGCGAGGACGAAGTAGTAGAGGTGCGTCTCCCTCCCGAAGTCGAGGAGATGCGCCCCGGCGAGATCGGCCGCCGGCCGGAAGTTCATGGCGATCCCGTCCGATCCCCGCCCGAACTCGGTGTCGTGCACCACGAAGTAGAACATCTGCGCGAAGGCGAGCGTCACCATGATGAAGTAGACGCCGCGTACGCGCACCACCAGCGCGCCCACCGCCAAGGCCGCCGCCCCCGCCGCCAGCACCGCCAGGGGCAGCGTGAGCCACAGGCTCGCCGGCTCGTACTTGGGCGTCGCCAGCGCCAGCGCGTACGCGCCCACCCCGAAGAACGCGGCGTGCCCGAAGGACACCAGTCCCGTGAAGCCGACCAGGAGGTCGAGGCTCATGGCGAAGATGGCGAGGATCATCACCTTGGTGACGAGATCCAGGTAGAAACCCGCCGCGGCCAGCGGGTAGGCAGCCAGGAGCGCCGGGACGGCGGCCACGACCAGGCGGCGGCGCCAGGCGGCGCTCCCTTTCGACGCGGTGCTCACGCTGTGCGGAAGAGCCCTTCCGGCCTCCACAGGAGGATCGCGGCCATGAGGACGTACACGGAGAGCCCGGCGGCCTGCGGGAAAAGCACCTTCCCGAAGGTGTCCACCGTCCCGATGAGGAGGGAGGCCAGGAGAGCGCCCCGCACGTTGCCGATGCCGCCGATGACCACCACCACGAAGCAGATGATGAGGACCTGCGTCCCCATCCCGGGATAGACCGACGAGACCGGAGCGGTGATCATGCCGGCAAAGGCGGCCATCCCCACCCCGATGGCGAAGACGATCCGGTAGACGAGGTTGATGTTCACCCCGAGCGACTGGACCATGTCGCGGTTGGACGCGCCGGCGCGGATCATCATGCCGACCCGGGTGCGCTGGATGAGCACCCAGAGGAGCGCCCCGACCACCAGGCACACGCCCGACATGAAGAGCCGGTAGACGGGGTAGCTCAGGGTCTGGGTGAGGCGGATCGACCCCGAGAGCAGGTCGGGCACGTCGACGCCGTGGACGTCGTTCCCCACCATCAGGCTCCTCACCTCCTCGAAGACCAGGATGAGCCCGTAGGTGAGAAGCACCTGCTCCAGGTGGTCGCGCCGGTACATGCGGCTGAAGAGGGCCCACTCCAGCGCGATGCCCAGGGCGACCGCCAGGGCGGTCCCGAGCACGATGGCCGCCGCGAAGCTCCCGGTGAGCGACGACAGGGTGAACGCCATGTACGCGCCCACCATGTAGAAGCTGCCATGGGCCAGGTTGATGATGCCCATGATCCCGAAGATCAGGGTGAGCCCGGTGGCGACCAGGAACAGGAGCAGCCCGTACTGGACGCCGTTCAGCGCCTGGATGAGGAGGAAGGGGACGTCCACCGGGGCCGCGCCCTCCCCTTCATCACATCTTGCAGCCGCGGGCCGGGTCGGCCAGTGCCGGAGCGGCGATGCCGACGACCTTGTTGCGCCCTCCCTCGACCCGCCGCAGGTAGAAGTCGTTCACGGGGTTGTGCGCCTTCGAGAGCGTCATGGGGCCGCGCGG
>DASTPH010000203.1:0-60954 GCA_035762305.1 Anaeromyxobacteraceae bacterium | reverse complement strand
GGGGCGTGCCGCCCCCCTCCGTCGGCAAAGCCGCCGGAGCCTCCCCCCTGCTACGGCCGGACTCCCGGCCGGGGCCGCTTCGCGGCCTGGAAGCTGATCGATACGCATGGCTCGCGACTCTAGCCCGGACCAGACGACGAGTCATGCGCCCCGCCGTCAACGTCCCTGGCGCTCCGCCTCGCGCTTGCAGTCGATGCAGAAGGTGGCCACCGGGCGGGCCCGCAGCCGGGCCGCCGAGATGGGGCCGCCGCAGGCTTCGCAGACGCCGAAGGTCCCCGCCTCCAGGCGCTCCAGCGCCTGCTGGATCTTGCCGATGAGGCGGCGATCGCGGTCGCGGAGCCGCAGGGCGCGCGACCGGTCGGTCTCGAGCGAGGCCCGGTCGGTGGGGTCGGGCAGCTCCTCGGGGCGTCGCCGCCGCAGCTCGTGGACCGTGTCCTCTCCGTGCCCCAGCAGCACCGCCAGCTGGGCGCTCAAGGCGCGCCGGAAGCGCTCGCTCTCGAGCCTGCGCATTCGATACCTCCCGGACCGTCCTCTCCCGACGCTAGATCCGCGCTCCGAGGGGATCAAGAGGTTGCCGCGGGATCATGGGGCGGGTATGGTCGAAGCGGTGTCACGCCCCCCGACGCTGGCGATCGCCTTGGCACTCGCCGCCGGTGCGGCGCGCGCCGAGGTGCCCGGCCCTCCGATCGCCGCCGATCAGCTCTCGACCCGTTCCCTGTCCATGGCGGCCATGCGCGGGCTCGCCGCCGGCACCGACGCCATCTGGCTCAACCCCGGCGCCATCGCCGCCCGCCGGCGTTACGCCGCCGAGCTCCAGTGGCAGCTGGACCAGCACAGCGCCGCCGGCAACGGCTCCTTCTACGGCGTCTCGGTGGTGGACGCCCAGACCAGCAGCATCGCCGGCGGCTTCGCCTACACGCGCGTGGACGTGCCCGGCTCGGTGGGCAATCGCTGGAACCTGGCCCTGGCGGGCGCGGTGACCAAGGGGCTCAACGTCGGCGTGTCCGGGGAGTACCTCATCCTGTACGGGCCGGAGCAGGTCAAGGCCGCAAACCTCCACGTGGGGCTGCTCTGGGAGCTGGCCGAGATCGTCACCGTGGGTCTCGCCGGCACCAACCTCCTCTCCACCGGGCACCCGGACCTCACGCCCATCGGGGTGGCAGGGGGCATCTCCGTCGGCAGCGATCGGACCTTCCACGTGGCCGGCGACTGGGTGGTGCAGTGGGACGCCGCCTGGAAGAAGAAGAACACCTGGGCGGTGGGGGCCGAGGTGCTGATCGGCGACATGGTCCCGCTCCGGGCCGGGCTGACCCGCGACGAGTGGCGCGACGGCCAGTGGTGGTCGGCCGGGGCCGGGGTGGTCACCTCGTCGGGGCTGGCGGTGGACCTGGCCTACCGCCAGGCCATCCGCGGCGCCGACAACCGCGTCTTCGCCGCCGGGCTGAAGGTGTTCCTGTTCAATTAGTACGGGGCGTGCCGCCGGCGCCTCACAGCGCTTCGGGATCCCTGGCGGCCCGGTTCTCGCTTCCGGGCGCTTTTCTCGCTCCCGACCTCGGAGCGGCGGCCGCGCGGCGACGAGGAAGGCGCGGCGGCTCGCAAACGTCGGTCGCGCAGCCCGAGGACCTCCTCGGCGCATTGGCGCTCCACGACGGGTGCTCGCCGCGACCAAGGGCCCGGGTCGCGCGTATCGGGACGGCCGCGGCTCGCTGCGAAGGCGCCCTCCAGCGAGACCGGGCCGCCGCGGACGTCGACGAGGTTCGCGGGAATCGGCTACCGAGATCACCTTCCGCCGCCCGCTGGCGGTGGAGCGCTCGGGACCAGCGGCCCGATGTGGGACTCGGGCCGGGAGGCGGTCAGGTGGAGCGCGTAGGCCAGGGCCGCATGCACCACCACCGCGGCCAGGAGGGCCAGGAGCCATCGGACGGGAGCGGTCACGTTTTCGCCTCCGTGGGCAGCGCGGGGAGGATCACCGGGGCACCGGTGGCGCCGTTCTGGCCGCGCCAGACCGGGACGCCCCACACTTCCCGGACCCGGGCGGCGTCCAGCACCGCCGCCGGCGGGCCCTCGGCCACCGGCCGTCCGCGCGAGAGTACCACCAGGCGGTCGCAGGCGGCGGCGGCCAGGTTCAGGTCGTGGAGCACCGCCACCACGCACAGGCCGGCCCGGGCCGCCACCCGCATCATCTGCATGGCGGCCACCTGGTGGGCCAGGTCGAGGAAGGCGGTGGGCTCGTCGAGGAGCAGCACCCTCGGCTCCTGCGCCAGCGCCCGCGCGAAGAAGACGCGCCGCCGCTCGCCGCCGGAGAGCGAGTCCAGCCGGCGTCCGGCCAGGGGCCCGAGGTCGCAGGCGGCGAGCGCGCCGTCCACCGCGCCGTGGTCGAAGCGGCTCGGGACCGCCAGGAGGCCCTGGTGTGGCGCCCGGCCCATCATCACCGCCTGGCGAACCGTGAAGGGCCAGGGGACGCGCGGCTCCTGGGGCACCAGGGCGCACAGGCGCGCCACCGCCCGCCGCGGGGCCGCGTGCGGGTCCAGGCCCAGGAGGCGCACCCTGCCGGACGAGGGCGGGAGCAGGCCGGCCACCAGGCGCACCAGGGTGCTCTTGCCGGCGCCGTTCGGCCCGAGCAGGCCCAAGAGCTCGCCGGCGCTGGCGGTCAGCGACACCGCCGACAGCGCCGGCCGCGCCCCGTAGGAGAAGGAGGCCTCGCGCACCTCGACCAGCGGCGTCCCCGGGGGCGGTCGCCCGGAGGTACCCGGCCGGCTCGCGGGGGAGGCGGTCATCGGGCGCCCTCCTCGAGCCGGAAGCCCAGCAGCCGCTCGGCGTTCCGCCGGTAGACCTGCTCCAGCACCTCCCGCGGCAACCCGAGCCCTTCCACGGCCCAGCGCCCCTGGATGGGCGTCGGGCTCCGAATGTCCCGCTCCTGCGTCTCGAAGAAGCGGAAGGTGCCCTGGAAGAAGCGGACCACCTCGGGCGAAGCGGCCGCGGCGGGGGTGAGGGCGAATGGCGGTCCCGCGCCCAGGACGACCGCCCGCTGCCCGCCCCGCTCGAGCCAGACGAGATCGGTGCCGTAGAGGACGCGGTCGGGATGGCGCAGGATGGCGGCCCGCGCCGCCGGGGCATGGCGCCCCAGCTCCGGCACGCGCGCGGCCGTATCCACGTACAGGTTGGGGAGGCGGTCGAGGAGGCGCGACACCGCTTCCGGGTCCTCGGCGTCGTTGCCGAAGTGGGCCCCGATGAAGGTGACGCGGGGATGGCGCTCCACCAGGCGCACGAACTCGCGGTGGAGGGTGGCCCAGTCGGGATAGCGGCTGCGGTCGGCGAAGGACCGCTGCGGCGCGAGCTTCAGCTCCTCGGCGCGCTCGTTGCCGGGCCCGGGCGGCTCGAAGAAGGCACGCGCATCGCCGGTGTGGATGGTCACCGGCAGGCGGAGCCCGGCCACCAGGTCCCATAGCGGCTCGAGCTTCGGGGAGTCCACCGGCACGCGGCCGTCCTCGTCCCGCACCGCCAGGCCCAGGTCCTCGTGGACGTTGACGCCGCGGGCCCCGGCGGTCTTGCCCTGGACCAGCCTCGACGCCTCCCGGCCCAGCCAGGTCTCGCCGCAGCAGCCGTGGAAGTCCACCGACATGAAGACCTGGACGCGACCGGCGAAGCGGGCCGCGGCGGCGATCTGGGCCTGGAGCGTGCCGTCGGCGTCGTCGCCGTCCAGGTTCACCAGGCCGGCGACGCCCCAGGCGGCCCCCAGGCGCATGGCGTCGTCCAGGGTCCCCGGGCGCAGGTGCTGGTGCACGTCGATGCGCGGGATGCGGCTGTTTCCGCGCTCCAGGGCCGAGGCCAGCGCCAGCACCCCGAGCGTCGCCGCGGCGGCGACGGCGACCACCAGGATCCAGGTGCGCGCCGGGGTCATCCCGAGGCCCGGATTCTACGTCCGCCCGGCGCGGCGGAGCAGCCAGAGGAAGAAGGGGCCTCCCGCCAGCGCGGTGAGGGCGCCCACCGGCGGCTCGGTGCCGAGCGGGAGGAAGGCCAGGCGCGCGGCGGCGTCGGCCAGCACCAGGAAGGCGGCGCCGAAGAGCGCCGCCGCCGGGACCAGCAGGCGGTGATCGGGCCCGGCCACGCGCCGCACCAGGTGGGGCACGATGAGGCCGACGAAGCCCACCATGCCCGAGAGCGCCACCGCCGCGCCGGTGGCGCCGCTGGCGGCGAGGAAAGTGAGGCCGCGGTCGCGCCCCACCTCCACCCCCAGCGAGGCGGCCTCCTCGTCCCCCAGCGAGAGCAGGTTGAGCCTCCCGGAGAGGAGCGCCAGCCCACCCACCGAGAGGGCCACCACCGCCGCCCCGGCGCCCAGCGAGCCGGCGGTCTCGTAGCCGATCGACCCCATGAGCCAGTACAGCATGCGGGCGGCCTGCTCGGGGGGGACCAGCAGCTTGAGCAGGGTGATGACTCCGGCGGCGAAGGCGTTGAAGACGATGCCGACCAGGAGCGCCGCCTCCGGGACCAGGCGGCCGCCGATGCGCCCGAGCGCGAAGACCAGGGCCGTGGCCCCGGCGGCGCCGGCCACCGCCCCGAGCGCCACCGGCACGCCCGTCCCGGGGACGTTGGCCCATCCCGCCAGCCGGGCCAGGGCCGAGGCGGCGGTGAGGACCAGCGTGCCGCCCAGCGCCGCGCCGCCGGAGACCCCGAGCACGAAGGGCTCGGCGAGAGGGTTGCGCAGGAGCGCCTGCAGCGCCACCCCGGAGGACGAGAGGGCGGCGCCCACCAGCGCGCCGAGGAGCGCCCGCGGCAGCCGGAGGCCGAGGAGGATGGAGCGGTCGGGCTCGCCGCCGGAGAGGGCGCGGGCGAGGGAGATCTCCTGCGGCCCGAGGGCGCAGGAGAGGCCGAGGGCCGCCGCCACCGCAGCGAGGCCCAGGGCCAGGGCCAGGGCGAGGCGCGGGCCGGCCGGGCGGGGGCTCACCGGTGGGACTCCGGGTGGAGCGCCGCCAGGAGGTCCTCGAGCGCCCCGGCCAGGCGCGGCCCCGGGCGCAGCGCGTCGTCGTTCCGGAGCCGGGCCACCCGCCCGGCTCGTACCGCCGGGATGGCGGAGAGCCGGGAGATGCCCTCGGCCGGCTCGAGCACCGCCGCGTCCACCACCAGGTCCGGGTTCGCCGCCGCCGCCTTCTCCAGCGAGTAGACGGCCCAGGGCCGGCCGGCCCCGGCCACGTTGACGCCGCCGGCGATGGCCAGGAGCGAGTCGGGGTAGCTTCCGGGACCGGCCACCACCAGGGGGTCGCGGCCGATGACCATGAGCACCCGCACCCGGGGCAGGTCCCGGGCGCGCCGGGCGGCGCTCGCGACCGCCTCCTCCAGGGAGCGGGCCAGGCGCTCTCCGGCGCTCGGGTTGCCCAGGGCCTGGCCGGCGAGCCGGGCGCAGGCGAAGACGTCGCCCACGGTCACCACCGGGATGGCGCGCACCGGAACGCCCAGATCGGCGATGCGCTTCACCGCCGGGAAGGCGCCTCCGTCGGTGAGCCAGAGCACCAGGTCGGGCCGGAGCGCCAGCACCGCCTCCGGGCTGGGGTCGAGGAACCCGCCCACCCGCGGCAGCGAGCGGACCTCGGGCGCGTCGTCGTAGCGGGTGACGCCCACCAGGCGCGCCCCCTCGCCCATGGCCACCACCGTGTCGGTGAGGCTCGGGGCGAGCGAGACCACCCGCCGCGGCGCGGCCGGCGGCGGCGGCCCGAGCCACTCGGGGGCGCGGGGGGCGTCGGGCGCCGCGGCGGAAGCGTGAGCGCCGAGTGTCCCGGCCATGGGCGGGAGGCCCGTCGCCGCCGCCAGGGCGAGGATCAGGGTCCGCATGCGACGTCGGCGACGAAGGCGGCGGTGCCGCCGGTGCGCGGAGGGCACAGCGTCTGGGTGGCGGTCACGGTGTTCGTCCCCGGATCGTACTTGAGGACGGCACCGGAGGCCCTATCCCCCGCATACCCCACGCCGCCGCAGAAGGCGATGGGGCCGGGGGCGCTCGCGGACAGCGAGGGTCCCGTTCCGACGACCGGCGCACCCGTGGAGACGTCCACCGGCACGATACCGGCGCCGCTGATGGTTCCGGGCGAGCCGTAGGGGAAGAACCCGCAGGTGACGTACAGCACCTGGCCCTGCGCCGCGACGTCGGCGGGGTTCTGGCAGCCGCTGCCGAGGTCGATGGGGAAGAACCCGGCCGCGGTGACGAGCTCGTCCGTGGCCAGGTCGATGGCGGCGAGTCGCCCGTTCCCCGCCGGCGTGAAGTCGGCCTTCAGGTTCCACAGGGTCAGGTACAGCCTCCCCGCCACGGCGGCGAGCCGTGCCGGCATGGGGCGGCCGCCGGCGCCGGCGAGCGAGGCCGGGAGCGCGATGCGCTTCGAGACGGCGCCGCAGGGCGGCGCCAGGCACGTGGCGGACGCCGACACGTCCACCACGGCCACCTCGTCCGTGCCGTTCAGCGCCAGGTAGGCCTTCGCCCCGGCCAGGTGGATCCCGGCCGGAAAGGCTCCCGCTCCGAGCGGGATCTCGTCGACCACCCTGCCGGCCGCCGGGTCGATGACGTCCAGGACGTTGGCCGCGGCGTTGGAGACGTAGAGGAGGCCGTTGCCCGAGGCGAGGAACTCCAGATCCGGGCCGTACTGGCCCTGGGTGAGGATGGTGATGGTCGACACCTTGCGCACCGCCGGCGGGTCGAAGCGCAGCTCGTCCACGGTGTTGTTCAAGGAGTCGGCCACGAACAGCGATTGGCCGAGCCGGGCCATGGCGATGGGGCCGGCCTCGGTGGCGATGGGGATTCCGGCGGGCTCGAGGGCGGAGGTGGCCTCCCGGACCTCGTCGGTGTCGAAGCAGGCGAGGTAGAGATCGGCGACGCAGTCGCCGGCGACGCAGCGCTCCCCGGTGCCGCAGGTGCGCCCGAGGGCCCCGCAGTTCTGGGCCGTGCCGTAGACGCAGGCCGAGGCGGCGCAAGTCTGGCCGGCGTCGCAGGCGTGGTCGCAGGCGCCGCAGTGCGACGGGTCGGTGGCGAGCGAGACGCAGGCGCCCCGACAGGCGACCAGGTCGCTGGCGCAGACCAGCTCCTCGGAGCAGGAGGGAAGCGCGAGGCAGGCGAGCGTCGCCATGAGGAGGGGCGTCGGGCCGGTGTGGGTCGTGACCATGTCAGCCTCCTGGGGTGGACTCCGCCCGCACCGAAACCAGCACCGTGCGGCCGGGAAGCGGATATCCGAAGCCGTTCTTCAGGGAGAGGTCGTCGAGCAGGTTCTTCAGCTCCAGCGACAGGCGCACCTCCGGCCTGGAGGCGATTCGCACGAACCCTCCGGCGTTGAAGGAGAGCGCTGCCGGGATGGGCTGGAGATTGCGCGCGTCCTGGTACTGGAGGCCGACGTAGGTGCATTCCAGGTGGGCGCCGGCCGGGGCGTCGCCGATGGCCAGCCGGCCGTAGAGCCGGTGGCGAGGCCGGTGCGGCAGATCCCGGCCCAGCTCGTCCTCCGCCCCGCGCAGGGTCTCGGAGGCGAGCAGCGTGTAGCTCACCTCCACGGCCAGGCCGAGGAGCGACCGGAGCGGAGCGCTGGCCACCTCGAGCTCGAGGCCGCGGACCAGCGCCTTGCCGTCGTTGAAGGGCTTCAGCCGCTGGAAGCTCCCCGGCTCGTAAACGATGAGGTCGCGATAGAGCGTGACGAAGGCGCCCGCGCTCGCCAGCCCGAGCGCGCCCTGGGCCTGCACCGCGGCGTCGGCGCTCCAGGCCTCCTCGGGCCGGAGCGACGGGTTGGGCTCGAGCAGCCCTTGCTGCAGATAGAGCTCCCCGAAACTCGGCGGCCGGAAGCTCCGGCCGGCGCTGGCGCGCACCGAGAGCGGGCCCCCGAGCCGCAGCGTCGATCCCAGCTTGCCGGAGACGCCGGGGTAGGGGCCGACGCGGTCCAGCCGCACGGCGGGAGCGATCCGCAGCCGCCCCGCGTCGAGGGAGAGCTCCTCGGAGGCCCAGGCGGCCAGCTCCCAGCGCACGCGAGGATCGCCGATCCCGTCGGCCGCGAGCCGCTCGGCGCCGATCGAGCCCCCGGCGGCGAGCGTGCCGGCCCCATGCAGCCACCTCACCTCCGAGCTGGCGCGACCCTGCGCGTCCCGCTGGCGGACCTCGCCGGCGAGCGACGCCAGGCTGACGTCGAGCCGGTCGAAACGCCCCGAGACGCCGGCCGAGAGGGAGAGGCCGGGCGCCAGCGAGACCGCGTACCGCGAAAGCAGGGCCACCCGTCCGTCGCGCTGCCAGTCGCTGGAGCCGCCCGGCGGGATGGCGTAAGGAGGGGGCGGCACCTGGCGGTGCCCGCCAGAGGCCTGGGCCAGCAGATCGAGGCGGCCGTCCCCCAGACGGCTCCAGGCCTTCAAGAGCCCTCCGGCGAGGAGCGAGGCGTTGTTCTCGCGCTCCGATACCTGGGCGTTCGCAGGAAAGGTGGGCGTCCCGCTGAAGAGGTACGGGAAGCCGCCTCCGCTCCCCTCGACTGCGGCCGCGCCCATCACCGCCCAGCGATCGCCGCCCGCGGCCGCGTCTCCTGCAGCGGATCCGGTGAGGAAGGATCCTCCGGTGGTGCTCGCGGACCAGGCTCCGGCGGCGGCGGGGCGGGTGATCACGTTCACGACGCCGCCCAGGGCGCCGGCGCCGTAGTGAGCTCCCTCCGCCCCGCGGACTACCTCGATGCGGTCGATCCAGGAGCGAGGGATGGTGGAGAGGTCCACCCCGCCGCCAAAGGCGGTGTTGAGGACCAGGCCGTCGAGCATCACCGTGACGGCGTCGGCGCTGGACCCGCGGATGGAGACGGTGGCCAGCTTGCCCAGGCCGCCGTAATCGCGGACCGCCACCCCCGGGGCGGTGGCCACCAGTTCGGCCACCCCCTTGGCCTCTCCCTCGAACCGGCCTGCCTCCACCACCGTGGCCGAGGCGGTGGCGTCTTGGGCCGCCTCGAGCCGCGAGAGCGGCACCACCACCTCCGGCAGGTGGACCGGCGGGGGCTCCTCGCCCTGGGCCACGGTCGCGCGGGCCAGCGCGAGAGCCAGGGCCGCCAGGGCCCCTCGGAGCGGAATGCTGGTCACTTCCGCGCGTCTCCTTCGGACGCGAGAACGTGTCGTCGGGCCGCGGCCTGTCCGCGGCTCGGTTCCGGGGGAGGTCTCCTGGCTTCCGGGTGACGGCGAGTTGCGCTCGCCGCCATCGCCCGCCGCCTTCCCCCCGCTCGTTCCTCGAGCGGAAGTGACGACTGACCTGCGGGCGACTTCGACCCGGCTACAGTGGCGGGACCGCGCCGGCTTTCGACCGGCTTCCCTGTCCCCGGAGCGGGTGCCTGCTATGTGAGCCCCTCGTAACGGACCGGGCGCCGGGCTGTCAAGCGCCAGGGGCTATCTGGTGCGCGCCACCAGAGGTCGCTGCCGTCGTCAGCGCCTGACCGGCGAAGCGGAAGCCGGCGGCGGCGGGCCGGCGGCCAGGTGCCCCTTCACGCGCTCGAACCAGGCGCGGGACAGCCCCTTCACCCGGAGCACGTCCTCGGGCCTGCGGAACGGTTTCTGGGCGCGCGCCGCCACGATGGCGTCGGCCCGCTTGCGCCCCACGCCCGGCAGGCGCTGGAGCTCCGCAGTGGTGGCCCGGTTCAGGTCCACCTGTTCCCCGGGCGCGAGCTTCTTGGCCAGCGCCGGGTCGGGGAGCAGCGCGGCCAGGAGCCCCAGGAGCGCCAGCGGCCCGGCCGAGGTCACGGGTGGGCCTCTTCGGCGGGCGCGGGCCGGCCGTTGCGATCCTCCGGGAAGCGCGGCTCGCGAACCTGAAGGCGGTTGGTGGTGGCGGGGAAGGCGTCGAGGAGCAGGGTGAGGCTCCCGTCGCGGTTGGAGAAGGCGGCCCCGATGCGCAGCCAGATGGCGGGCTTGCCGGCCTCCTTGCGGTCGATGACGGCGTAGACGGCGAGGGGCTTCTTCGCGCCGCCTCCGCTCTCCGTGTTCATGGCGGACTCCTCTCGAATGGGGTGGTGGCGCGCGGAACCGGCCGCGTGCCCGCAGCAGCCACGAGCAAGGGGCGTGCCTGCCGCCGCCATCCGCGAAAGGGGGCGCGAAGCCGCGGCAGGCGCGGCCGCGGCAGCCGCGGCGAGGGCGTGGGCAGGCCGGGGCCGGGTCGGAGCGCGGACGTGCGTGCGCGAGGTGGACGTTCAGGCGAGCGCGCCGGGGAAGCCAGGCGCGTGGCCGACCTCGACCGTGCCGAACACCTTCTCGTACTTCCCGAGGTTCTCCTGCATGGCCAGGATGAGGCGCTTCATGTGCTTGGGCGTGAGAATGGCCCGCGCCCGCACCGTGGCCCGAGGCGCCTGCGGCTGGAGATAGAGAAGGTCGAGGGTGAACTCGGTCTCGGTGTGGTTCACCATGGCGAAGTTCACGAACACGCCGTTGGCGACGGCCGGGTCGATCTCGATCTGGACCTGGACCTGCTGTGGCGGCTGCGGCGTCTGTGGCTTGTCGGACATGGCGGCAGCCTACCGGAAACTGCGTTGGCGGGCACTCCGGCCCGCTGTACTCTGCCAGGGTGCCGCAGGCGGGCGAATCGCGCGCATCGGCCGAGCCCTTTGACCTCTCCGGAGGGCCGGACGCGGCGTTGCTCCTGCACGGCCTCACCGGCTCGCCCTTCGAGGTGCGCTTCCTCGCCGAGCGGCTGGCGCCGGCGGGCCTGCGCTGCCGCGCCCCGCGCCTGGCCGGCCACCCCGACCCGCGGGCGCTGGCCAGCACCACCTGGAGGGAATGGGTGGCGGGGGCCCGCGACGAGCTGCTCCAGCTGGCCCGGGCCCGGCGCACCTTCCTGGTCGGCTGCTCCATGGGGGCGCTCGTCGCCTGCGCCCTGGCCTGCGACCACCCGGACCGCGTCCAGGCGCTGGTGCTCCTGGCGCCGGCGCTTCGGCTCAAGCCCCTCGGCGTGCTGGCCGGGCTCCTGGGGCAGGCCCCGCTCTCCCGGCTGTGGCCGGCCATCCCCAAGCGCGCCGGGTCGGACGTGCGGGACCCCGAGATGCGGCGCCTGAACCCCTGCATGGACTCGATGCCGCTCGGGGCCGTCGGCGAATTGCTCCGGTTCCAGGGCGAGGTGGATCGCCGGCTGCCTCGCGTGCGAGCGCCGGCCCTGGTGCTCTTCGGCGCCCACGACCACACGGTGGCCCGCTCCGGC
The DNA here is from genome assembly GCA_035762305.1 of Anaeromyxobacteraceae bacterium. Lineage (GTDB taxonomy): Bacteria > Myxococcota > Myxococcia > Myxococcales > Anaeromyxobacteraceae > DASTPH01. The sequence goes on along the minus strand of DASTPH010000203.1, from coordinate 49,793 downwards.
GCCGAGCGGCTGGCGGCCCGCATCGGCAGCGGGCCGGCGCGGGTGGTGGTGCTGCCGGAGAGCTGGCACCTCGTGGGCATCGACGTGGAGCGGGAGCGTTGCGCCGAGGAGGCGCGCCGTTTCCTCGAGTCCATTCCGGCCTGACGGGCCGGGCGGAGGGACCATGGCCAGGACCGTGATGGCGATCGACCAGGGCACCACCGGCACCACGGTGCTGCTCCTCGACCGGCGGCTCGCCGTCAAGGCCAAGGTGAACCGCGAGTTCCCGCAGCACTTCCCCAGGCCGGGCTGGGTCGAGCACGACCTCGAGGAGATCTGGGCCTCGACCCTGTGGGCCATCCGCACGGCGCTGCGCCAGGCGGGCCTCGCCGGGAGGGACGTGGCCGCCATCGGCATCACCAACCAGCGCGAGACCGCCGGGATGTGGGATCGCCGTACCGGCCGGCCCCTCCACCGCGCCATCGTCTGGCAGGACCGGCGCACCGCCGAGGCCTGCGCCCGCTTCAAGGAGGCCGGACAGGAGCCGATGGTGCGCCGCAAGACCGGGCTGGTGCTCGACCCGTATTTCTCGGCCACCAAGATCCGCTGGCTGCTCGACCACGTGAAGGGGCTCCGGCGGAAGGCCGAGTCGGGCGCGGCGGCCTTCGGGACCGTCGACACCTTCCTCACCTGGCGGCTCACCGGGGGCGCGGCTCACGTCACCGACGTCTCCAACGCCAGCCGCACCCTGCTCATGGACCTGGAAGGGCTCGCCTGGGATCCGGAGCTGCTCGACCTCTTCGGCGTTCCGCGCGCGGTGCTCCCGGAGATCCGGGCGAGCTCCGAGGTGTACGGCGCCACCCGCGGCCTCCCGGTGCTCCCCGACGGCATCCCGGTCTCGGGTATCGCCGGCGACCAGCAGGCGGCCCTCTTCGGCCAGGCTTGCTTCGCCCCCGGCGAGGCCAAGTGCACCTACGGCACCGGGGCCTTCCTCCTCCAGAACACGGGCGAGAAGCCGGTCCGGTCGCAGCGCGGCCTGCTCACCACCGTGGCCTGGAAGGTCGGCCGGGAGGTGCACTACGCCCTGGAGGGCTCGTCCTTCATCGCCGGGGCGGCGGTGCAGTGGCTCCGGGACGGGCTCAAGCTCATCCGGCGCTCGGCGGAGGTGGAGGCGCTGGCCCGGAGCGTGGACTCCACTCACGACCTGGTCTTCGTGCCGGCGCTCACCGGCCTCGGCGCGCCGCACTGGCGCCCCGGGGCGCGCGGGCTCATCGCCGGCATCGACCGCGGCATCGGCGCCGGCCACCTGGCCCGCGCCACGCTGGAGGGCATCGCCTTCCAGATCCACGACCTGGCCGAGGAGATGGCCGCCGAGGCCGGCCGCCCCTTCCCGGTCTTCAAGGTGGACGGCGGGGCCTCGCAGAACGACCTGCTCATGCAGTTCCAGGCCGACCTGCTTCGAGTCCCGGTGGAGCGGCCGCGCATGGTCGAGACCACCGCCCTGGGCGCGGCCTTCCTGGCCGGCCTGGCCGCCGGGGTGTGGCACGGGCGCGACGAGATCCGGCGCGCCTGGAGAATGGGAAGGCGCTTCGAGCCGAGGATGCCCGCGGAGGAGCGGGCGGCCCACCTCGCCAAGTGGCGCAAGGCCGTCCGGGCGGCCTGACGCCGGAACGACACTTGACCGCCCCGTCCGGGTGCCGTGGAATGGGACCCATGCCGAAGCCCACCCGCCCGGAGGAGGATGCCCGCAGCGCGCCGCGGGTGCCGGTGTCGATGCTCGTGCAGTACCGCTTCGACACGCTCCAGGAGTTCATCGCCGAGCACGCGGTGGACCTCTCCGAGAACGGCATCTTCGTCCGCACCGAGGCGCCGCGGAAGCCGGGCTCGATGGTCTACCTCAAGATGACCTTGAAGGATGGCTCGAAGCTGGTGGAGGGCTTCGGGCGGGTGGCGCGGGTCGGCACCGACGCGTCGGGCCGGCAGGGGATGGGCATCCAGTTCATCAACTTCGACGACGAGTCGATGGCGCTCATCGAGAAGATCGTCGCCGAGCGGCTGGGGCGAGGGGAGGGGACGTAGTGCTGCTCCGCAGAAGTCATGAGGCACCTCGCGCCCCCTGCTCCGCAGCACTTCGCGGGGAAGGCCCCGTGCCTTGCATGAGAAGCCGCAAGGCACGGGCCCTCCCCGCGGGCCCTACCGGGGGAGGCGGGGCGCCGCCTCCCCCGGACCCCCACCCGCGTGGCGCGCCACTCGGGTGGCTCGGGATTTCTGGAGCGCGCCACTAAGCGCCTCGAGCCGCGGCGCCGCATGCCCGTCGAGATCGCCGCGGTGGTGCTGCTGGCCGCGCTCCTGCACGCGGCCTGGAACGCCATGGTAGGGGCCGGAGAGGACCGGGCCCTGGACACGGTGCTGGTGGCCACCGGCGGCAGCCTGGTGGCCGCGGCCATGCTGCCCTTCCTGCCGCTCCCGGCCCGGGCGAGCTGGCCCTACGCGCTGGCCTCGGTGGCCATCCACACCGCCTACTTCACGGCCCTCGTCGGCGCCTACAAGGCCGGAGCCTTCAGCCCGGCCTACACGCTCATGCGCGGAACGGCCCCGGCCCTCACCGCCCTCGGGGGGTGGGTCGCCGGGGAGCGGCTCGGCGGCTCGCAGTGGCTGGGGGTCCTGCTGGTGAGCGGCGGGGTCGCGGTCATGGGGACCCTGGGCCGGCGCGCGGCCGCCAGCCGGCGCGCCACCGCCTGGGCGCTCTCGAACGCGGTGGTGATCGCCGCCTACACGCTGGTGGACGGGCGGGGGGTGCGGCTCTCCGGCCACGCGCCGAGCTACACCCTGTGGGTCTTCTTCCTCGACGTCCTGCCGCTGCTCGCCTGGACGCTGGCGACCCGAGGGCGGGAGGCGGCCCGCTACGCGGCCCGGCGCTGGAGGCGCGGGCTCGCCGGGGGCGCGCTCATGGTGTCGGCCTACGCGCTGGTGCTGTGGTCCATGACCCGGGCCCCGGTGGCGGCGGTGGCGGCGCTCAGGGAGACCTCGGTGGTGTTCGCGGCCCTCATCGGGGCGCGGCTGCTCAAGGAACCCTTCGGCGCGGCGCGGATCGCCGCGGCGGCGGTGGTGGCGGCCGGAGCGGCGCTGCTGGAGCTGTGAGGGGCGCCCTCCTTCAACCGAGGAGCGCCTCCAGCGCCTCCAGCACCGTCTCCACTCCCGTCACCTCGATGCCGGCCGGCGCCTCGGCGTGGCGGGCGTTGCCGCCCGGGACCACGGCGCGGCGGAAGCCGAGGCGGGCCGCCTCGGCGAGGCGCGCCTCGGGCTGGGCCACCGCCCGCACCTCGCCGGCGAGCCCGACCTCGCCGAGCACCAGCGTCCTCGCCTCGATGACCCGGTCGCGGAAGCTCGAGGCCAGGGCCGCGGCGCAGGCCAGGTCGGCGGCCGGGTCGTCGAGCGAGAGGCCGCCGGCCACGTTCACGAAGAGGTCGCAGGGGAGGATCTCCAGCCCGACCTTCTTCTCCAGCACCGCCGCCAGCAGCGCCACGCGGTTCGGGTCCAGGCCCAGCGCGGTGCGCCGCGGCGTGCCGAAGCCGGTGGGGGAGGCCAGGGCTTGCACCTCCACCAGCACGGTGCGGGTCCCGTTCTGCGCCGCGGTCACCGCGCTCCCGGCGGCGTCCTGCGGACGCTCGGCCAGGAACAGCGCCGACGGGTTCGGCACCTCTTGCAGGCCGCCGGACTTCATCTCGAAGACGCCGATCTCGGAGGCCGACCCGAAGCGGTTCTTGTGGGCACGGAGCACGCGATAGGGGTGGGCTCCGCCGCCCTCGAAGTAGAGGACGGTGTCGACCATGTGCTCCAGCACCCGCGGGCCGGCGATGGCGCCGTCCTTGGTGACGTGCCCCACCAGGAACACCGGGGTCTCGGTGGTCTTGGCGAAGGCCATGAGCCGCGCCGACACCTCGCGGATCTGCGAGACGGTGCCGGGCGCGGAGTAGAGCTCCGGCAGGTACTGGGTCTGAATGGAGTCCACCGCCAGCGCCGAGGGCCGGAGCTCGGAGGCGGCGTGCAGCACCTTCACGGCGTCGGTCTCGGCGAGGAGGTGCAGGTTCGCGGCCGCGACGCCGAGCCGGTCGGCGCGGAGCTTCACCTGCCGTGCCGACTCCTCGCCTGAGACGTAGAGCACCGGACGGTCGGGGCGGGCCCGGGCCAGGCGGTCGAGGGCGGTGAGGACCAGGGTGGACTTGCCGATGCCCGGATCGCCGCCCAGGAGCGCCAGCCCCCCCGGCACCACCCCGCCGCCGAGGACCCGGTCCAGCTCGCCGATGCCGGTGCGGAGGCGCTCGTCCTCGCTGGCCTCCACCTCGCGCAGGGGGATGGGGCGGGAGGCGCTGCCGGCGGCGGCGAAGCCCCGCGGGGCCGGGCCGGCGGGCTCGGTGACCACCTCCTCGTGCATGGTGTTCCACCGGCGGCAGGCGGGGCACTGGCCGAGCCACTTGGGGGAGGCGTGGCCGCACTCGGCGCAGGCGAAGACGGTGCGGGCTTTCGCGGCCGTTCGGGGCATGGCCGGCAGGTAGCACGGCGATCCGACAGTAGGCTGCGCGACCGACGTTTGCGAGCCGCCGCGCGTTCCTCGTCGCCGCGCGGCCGCCGCTCCGGGGTCGCGAGCGAGACCAGCGCCCGGAGGCGAGACCGGGCCGCCGGGGATTGCGGAGACCGGCGGGCGCTGTCATGGCGGTGGTCGGTTGCCATGATCCGTAGGGCGGGGGCTCGTCCCGCGCCGGCGGCGTAGCCGCCGGGTCCACGCGTGTGGCCGCGGCCATCAGTGGTCCTCCGTCAACCGGATGCCCGCCACCCGGTTGACGAGTCGGGTGACGCTCTGCCATCCTCCGCGCGCCATGTGCGAGACCACCGCCCGCACGCTGCCGCCCGGGATCGAGCCCATCTCGGGCGAGGAAGCGCGCCGGCTCATCCGGCTCACCCAGGGCTCCGAGTTCGAGGCGTTGCTCAATCGCGCCGAGGCCGCGCGCCGCGCCGTGCACGGGGACCAGGTCTCGCTGTGCGGCATCACCAACGCCAAGAGCGGCCTGTGCCCGGAGAACTGCGGCTTCTGCTCGCAGTCGGCCCACTTCAAGGGGGCCGAGGCGCCGGTCTACCCGCTCATCAGCCCGCGCGAAATGGTGGAGCAGGCGAAGCTCGCCGAGGCGGCCGGCGCGCGCGAGTTCTCGATCGTCACCAGCGGCACCCGGGTGGCGAAGGAGTCCGAGCTCGCGGCCATCGAGGAGGCGGTGCGGCTCATCAAGGCCGAGACCACCCTCGAGCCCTGCGCCTCCCTGGGGCTCATGCGCCGGCCCGAGCTGGAGCGGCTCAAGAAGGCCGGGCTCATGCACCTGCACCACAACCTCGAGTCCGCGCCCTCCTTCTTCGACCGGGTGTGCACCACCCACACCTTCCAGGAGCAGATCGAGACCATCCGCGCCGGCAAGTCCCTGGGCTTGAAGCTCTGCACCGGCGGCATCCTGGGCATGGGCGAGACCCCCGAGCAGCGGGTGGAGCTGGGCGAGGTGATCCGGGACCTGGAGGTGGACTGCGTCCCCATGAACTTCCTGAACCCGCGGCCGGGCACGCCCATGGCGCACGTCAAGGCCATCAGCGCCGAGGAGTGCCTGGCGGCGGTAGCGGTCTTCCGGCTCATGATGCCGGCGGCGCACGTCTTCGTCATGGGCGGGCGCGAGGTGAACCTGGGCCAGAAGCAGCACCTCATCTTCCGGGCCGGGGCCGACGGCACCATGGTCGGCAACTACCTCACCAGCGCCGGCAAGACGCCCCACGAGGTGGTGGACATGATCGAGGGACAGGGGCTCTCGGTGCGCCCCACCCCCGACGCGACGCGCTGGGCCTTCCACGGCGACGCGCCCGCCGAGACCCGCTGGAACCGGCGGGCCGCCGAGGGTCGCCGCTCGCTGCCGGTCGTCCGCTGATGTCGGGACGCCTGAACTGGATCGCCGACGAGCTCGAAGCGGTCGCCCGCTCCGGGCTGCGCCGCGAGCCGGAGAACATCGGCGAGGCGCAGGGGCCGGTGGCGGTGGTGGACGGACGGCGCCTCGTCAACCTCTGCTCCGACGACTACCTGGGTCTGGCCTCCGACCCGCGAACCCGGTTGGCCGCCGCCCAGGCGGCCAGGAGCTCCGGGGCGGGCGCCGGCGCCCCGCGCCCGGCCGGCGACCTGGCCCACCACCGCGAGCTGGAGCAGCGGCTGGCCGGGCTCGCCGGGACGGAGGCGGCGCTGCTCTTCTCCTCCGTCCACCACGCCGGGGCCGGGGTCCCGGCGGCGCTGGTGGGGCCCGAGGACGCCATCTTCGCAGACGAGCTGAACCAGGCCTCCGTCGCCGACGGCTGCCAGCTCTCTCGCGCCAGGGTGCAGCGCTATCGCCACGGCGACGTGGGAGACCTGGAGCGGCTCCTCACCTCCACCGTGGCCCGTCGCAAGCTGGTGGTCACCGAGTCGGTCTTCGGGATGGAGGGCGACGCGGTCCCGCTCGCCGAGGTGGCCTCGCTGTGCCGCCGGCGCGGCGCCATGCTCTACCTCGACGAGGCCCACGCCCTGGGGGTGCTCGGAAGGCGGGGCGCCGGCCTGGCCGAGGAGGCCGGCCTCTGCGGCGAGGTGGACGTGACGGTGAGCTCGCTCGGCACCGCGCTCGGGAGCTTCGGCGCCTTCGCGGCCGGCTCCCGCGCGCTGGTGGAGTGGCTGGTGAGCAGCTGCCGGACGCTGGCCTTCGGCTGCGCTCTGCCGCCCGCGGCCTGTGGCGCGGCCCTGGCCGCCCTGGACGTGCTGGAGACGGAGCCGGAGCTCCGCAGCAGGCTCGCCTCCCTGTCGACCCGGATGAAGGACGGGCTCGAGTGCCTGGGCTTCTCGACGGAGCGGGTGGTGGCGCCCATCTTCTCGCTGAAGCTGGGGGAGGAACGGCTGGCGCTCCAGGCTTCACTCGCGCTCCGCAGGCGCGGCTACCTGACGCTCGCCGTCGGCCCGCCCCTGGTGCCGCCCGGGACGAGCCGGCTGCGCGTCTCGCTCACCGCCGTCCACTCGCGCGAGCAGGTGGACGGCTTCCTGGTGACACTCAGGGAGGTGCTCCAGGACCTGGGCTGGAAGCCGGCGGCGCCGACCGGCCGGTGAGGGAGGTGCGAGCGCGCCTGGATGGTAGCGCGGGGGCTCGTCCCCCGCCGGCTCGAGCCGCCCGGAACGGGCGGCGAGGCTCTTGGGAAGCCTCGGGCTCGTCGGGTTCTCCACCCGAGTTGGACGCGGAGTGCACGCCGCCTGCAGAAGCAGCCTCGCCACCCTTCGGGTGGCTCGGCAGTGGGTCAGGCCCGCACCGCCGCGGCGCCGCCGGCGAGCGTCGGCATCTCGGCCGGGGTCACGGCCGGGCTGAAGTAGTAGCCCTGGCCCATGTCGCAGCGGAGCAGGTGGAGGACGTTGCGCTGCTCCTCGGTCTCGACCCCCTCGGCGATGGTCCGGAGCTGCATGCTCCGCGCCAGGGTGGTGATGGCCGAGACGATCGAGGCGGCGTCCTGGTCCCGGGTCACGTCGCGCACGAAGGACATGTCGATCTTGAGGGTGTCCACCGGGAGGCGCTTCAGGTAGCTGAGCGAGGAATACCCGGTGCCGAAGTCGTCGACGGAGATGGACACGCCCAGGCCCTTGAGCCGCTTCAGGGTGCCCACCGCGAAGTCCAGGTCGTCCAGGCACACGCTCTCGGTCACCTCCAGGGCCAGCCGCGCAGGGTCGAGCCGGTGGCGGTCGATGGCCTCGGCCACCGCCTGCACCATCCCCCGGTCCCGGAACTGGGCCCCGGAGAGGTTGACCGAAACCGGGAGGGCCAGCCGCCTCGCCTGCCATTCCCGGGCCTGCCGGCAGGCGGTCTCGAGTACCCACATGCCCACCTCGACGATCATCCCGTTCTCCTCCAGCAGCGGGACGAAACGCGCCGCCGGGATGGCGCCCAGGTCGGCGCTCTTCCACTGCATGAGCGCCTCCGCCCCGGCGAGCCGGCGGGAGGCCAGTTCGTAGTACGGCTGGTAGCGGATGAGGTACTCGCCGTTCCGGAACGCCCCGGCGAGGCGCTGCTCCAGCAGGAGCGCGTCGGCGGTCCCGCGGGCCAGGCCCAGGTCGAAGTGCACCACCGCGCCGCGGCCGCGGGTCTTGGCCTGCCCGAGGGCCAGGTAGGCGTCCTCGACCAGGGTCCGCGCGTCGCGCCCGTGGTCGGGAGCCACGGCGATCCCCACCGCGGCGGTGACGGCCAGGTCGTCCGGCCCGGCGCGGGCCATGGAAACGGCCCGGCGAACCTCCTCGACGACGGCGGCCACGTCCAGCGACCGGTCCGCGATCCTGGCCAGGGCGAACTCGTCGCCTCCCAGCCGGCCCACCAGGTCCTCGCCGGCCAGCGCGCGCAGCCGCTGCGACACCTGGGCGAGGAGCTGGTCGCCGGCCGCCGAACCCATGAGGTCGTTCAGCTGGCTGAATCGATCCAGGTCCACCACCAACACCACCGCCGAGCGCTCTCCCCCCGCCGCGTGGAGCGCGTGATCCAGCAGGTGCAGGAAGTGCCTGCGGTTGGGGAGGCCGGTGAGCGCGTCGTGCTTGGCCCGGTGGTCGAGGGTGCACTCGAGCAGCCGCTGCTCGGTGACGTCCCGCGCCGTGGAGAGGATGCCCTGCAGCGTCCCGGTCGGATCCGAGAGCGGCGTCACCGTCTCCTCGGCCAGGAAGGCCTCTCCGGTCTTGCGCCGGCCCAGCACCCCGCCGCGATAGGGGCGGCCCGCCAGCACCGTGCGCTGCATCTCCTCGAGGAAGGGAACGCCCTGGTACCAGGGAAGCCAGGCGCGGCTGCGGGTGCCGACCAGCTCGTCCCGCGAGTAGCCGGTCACGTCCTCGACCGCCTTGTTGACGTACTGGATGCGTCCCCTGCCGTCGGCGATGGTGACGAGGTCGCGGACCTGCTCGACGGCCCGCAGCAGGCCGTCCCGCCCCTGCTCCTGGCGGCGACGCAGCGACGACCGCCGGACGACGGCCAGGATGGAGAACAGGCCCAGCACGAGTCCCGCCCCTCCGGCGCCGAGGGCCATGGGAAGTGACGAGCGCAGGGCCTCGCCGGCCCGCACCAGGCGGACCTGGGCGGCCGCCTCGACCCCGGCCGCGAGGGCCTCCGCCTCGCGCCGCCGATCCTCGGCCCCGGCGTCGCGCGGGGACGGGTCGCGGCCGGCCGAGCCGGCCAGGTCCCGGAGGCGGCCGGTCCCGGAGCGCCAGTCGGGCTCGCCGGGGAGCGCCGCCAGCGCGCTCGCCAGTCGGCCCATCTCCTCGACAGCGTCGGCCGAGGCGGCGTCGTCGCTGGTCAGGCAGGCGGCGGCGCAGTGCGGCGGGGGCTGGGGCAGCGCGGCGAGGAGCGCCCGCAACCGGTGGGAGAGCTCGGCCGCATCGCGGGCGCGCCCGAGCTCCACTGACCAGCGGGCGCTCGCCAGGATGGGCCGCGCCGCCAGGGCCGCGGCGCCCGCCAGGGCCACCGCGGCCAGGATCCAGGTCTTGGGCAAGGCCACGCGCATCGCGGGGGGAGTTTCGCACGGAAACCCTGCACCCGCCTCATCCAGAGTCTAGGACCCAAGTGGGCCGCCGAAGGGGGCGTCCGCGTCGCGGCCTCAGGGCGCCGCCGCCGGACGCTCGCCGTCCAGCAGGCCCGCCATCTCGGCCGGAAGCACGGCCGGGCTGAAGTGGTACCCCTGGCCCATGTCGCAGCGGAGCAGGTGCAGCACGCGGCTCTGCTCCTCGGTCTCCACTCCCTCGGCGATGGTCCGCAGATCCAGATTGCGGGCCAGGGTGGTGATGGCCGAGACGATGGAGGCGGCGTCCTGGTCGCGGGCCACGTCGCGGACGAAGGACATGTCGATCTTGATGGTGTCGACGGGCAGCCTCTTGAGATAGCTCAGCGAGGAGTAGCCGGTTCCGAAGTCGTCGACCGAGACCGACGCTCCGGCGTCCTTGAGCCGCCTGAGGATTCCGGCGGCGAAGTCCAGGTCGTCGAGGCAGACGCTCTCGGTCACCTCCAGGGACAGCTGACCCGGGTCGAGCTCGTGCTGCCGCACCGCGTCGGCGATCATCTCCACCAGGTGCGGGTGGCGGAGCTGGGCGCCCGAGAGGTTCACGGATATGGGGAGGCCCGGGCGGCTCGCCCTCCAGGCCCGCGCCTGGCCGCAGGCGGTCTCGAGGACCCATCGGCCGACGTCGACGATGAGCCCGGTCTGCTCCAGGAGCGGGACGAACCGGGAGGCGGGCACCGTGCCCAGGTCGCTGCTGCGCCAGGTGACGAGCGCCTCCACCCCCGCCAGCCGCCGCGTCGCCAGCTCGACGTAGGGCTGGTACCGGACCAGGTACTCCCGTTCGTGCAAGGCGGCCGCCAGGCGCCGCTCCAGCTGGAAGGCCTCGGAGGCCTGGTGGGCCACGCGCTCGTCGAAGATCTGCACCGCCCCGCGGCCCCGCAGCCGGGCCGCTCCGAGCGCCAGGTCGGCGCGTTCGAGGAGCGTGCGCGCGTCGCGGCCGTGCTCGGGGAACAGCGCGATGCCGACGGAGACGGTCACGGGGACGTCGTCGTCCCCGGTGCGGATCCGGGACAGGGCCTGGCGGACGGCCTCGGCCGCGGCCCAGACATCCACCGCCTGGTCGGACTCGATCCGCGCCAGCGCGAACGAGTCGCCGCCCAGGCAGGCCGCGATGTCTCGCGGCCCGGCCAGGGAGCGCAGGCGGTGCCCCACCTCCGTCAGGATCCGGTCGCCGGCGGCCGATCCGAGGATGTCGTTGATCTGCGTGAAGCGGTCCACGTCGACGGCCAGGATGGCCGCCGAGCGAACGCCCTCGCCGGAGGGTTCGAGGGCCTGCTCCAGCAGGCGGGCCAGGTACCTCCGGTTGGCGAGGCCGGTGAGCGGATCGTGCTTGGCCCGATGGTCGAGGGTGCGCTCGAGCAGCCTGCGCTCGGTGACGTCCTGCGCCGTGGAGAGCATGCCCCGCAGCTCGCCGCGCCGACCGGAGAGGGGCGTGACGCGTTCCTCGACCAGGAACGCCTCCCCGGTCTTGCGGCGGCCGAGCACCCCGGCCTGGTAGGGCCGCCCCGCCAGGACCGCCTGCTTGAGGTCGGAGATGAAGGGAACGCCGGCATACCACGGCAACCAGGCGGGGTTGCGCTTGCCCACCAGCTCGCGGCGCCGGTACCCGGTGGCGCTCTCGACCGCCTTGTTGACGTAGGCGATGCGCCCCTTCCTGTCGACGATGGTGACGAGATCGCGCACCTGCTCCATCGCTCGGAAGAGCGTGGCCTTGGCCTCCTCGGCCCGTCGCCGCCGCTCGACCTGTCGCCAGGCCGCGCCCAGCGCCAGGAGCCCGAGGGCCAGGGCCGCGGTTGCGGCCGCGCCCGCCGCCAGGGCCGCCGGAACCGACGCGGCCATGGCCTCGGCGGCGCGCTGGGCGCTTCGCGCCTCCTCGGCGGCGATGGCGGCCAGGAGCGCCTGGGCCTCGAGCCGCAACCCCTCGGCCGCGGCCGGATCGCGCGACTCGGGGTCGGCGAGGGCGGTGCCGACCACGTCGCCGAGCCGTTCGGCGGCGCCGCGGTGGGCGGGCCCGGCGAGGAGGGGGGCGCTCCCGGCCCGCCGCACGATCTCCGCGGCGGCGTCGGGCGGCGCGACCCGGTCGCCGGGCAAGCAGGCTGCGGCGCAACGGGGCGGAGGCGGAGGCAGGGACCGGAGCGCGCTCGCCAGGTATTCCGCCAGCGCCGAGGCGTCGGCCGAGCGCTTCACCTCGCGAGCCGCGGCGGCCAAGGCCGCCAGCGGCCGCGCCGCCGCGAGCGCTGCCAAGGCCAGGCCGAGCGCCAGCAGGAGGGCCCACGGGCGGAGGGGAGGAGATGTCACGCCGGTTCGCGCCGATCGAGACTCGCAGGAGCTGAAACGAAACGTGAATCGCGCCTACGCGTGAATTGGGCCTACCCATACACGGGGCCCGTGTGGCTCGCCGCACCCTTGAGGTACCGGCGCGAGGTGTGGCGGGGCTGGATACGCCCCGGCCGAGACCCCTGCGGGTCGAGCCTCGCCAGGGGGCTTGTGTTCCGGCGCACGGCCTGCCGTGCTTGAGCTTCCGCGGCGAGTCGCCGCGGCAGGAGGAAGACGACCATGCCCAGCAGCGTCTACAAGGTGATCGAGATCGTGGGATCGAGCGCCGAGTCGTGGGAGAAGGCCGCGCAGGCGGCGCTGGGGAAGGCGTCGAAGTCGCTGCGCGACCTGCGCGTCGCCGAGGTGGCGGCGCTCGACATCCACCTGGACGACAAGGGCAAGATCGCCGCCTACCGGACCAAGCTCAAGGTGTCGTTCAAGTTCGAAGGGTGATGGCGGATGCCCTCTCCGCTCGGGACCCTCGGGCGGATGCTCCTGGCCCTGGGCGCCCTGCTGGCGCTCATCGGGGGCCTGTTGCTGCTCGCCGACCGGTTGCCGTGGCTGCGCCTGGGCCGACTCCCCGGCGACGTCTCCGTCGAGAAGGAGCACCTCCGCTTCTACTTCCCGCTCGGCACCTCGATCCTCCTGAGCGTTCTCGTCACCGCTCTCATCTGGATCGCGCTGAAGGTGCTCGGCAGGCGATAGCCCGGCCGGCGATGCCCGCCGTCCCGTCCCTCAGCGGCGCAGGCGGCGCGACAGCTCGACGCGATTGCGTACCCCGAGCTTGTCGAAGATGGTCTTCAGGTGGCTCTTCACCGTCTGCGGGGCGATGGCCAGCCGGTCGGCCACTTCCCGGCTGCGGAGCCCATCCGCGACCAGGATGGCCACCTCGCGCTCGCGCTGGGTGAGCCCGTCCGAGCGGGCCTCCTCGGCGATCTCGGAGACGGCGTGGGTCGGGCCGGGCAGCGGCTCGCGCCACAGGTGGAACTGGGTGCGGCCCTTGCCCACCGCGGTGGCCTCCACGCGGAGGCGCTCGCCGGCCTGCTCGATGAGGAGCGCGCGCCGCACGCCGGGTGCGCCGAGCTGGGCGCCCTCGGCGAGCCCGCGCAGCTCGGCGGGCAGCAGCCCACCGTCGGTGAGGCCGGTCCAGAAGGCGCGGAGCATCTCCTCCGCCGCCCGGTCGCAGTGGACGTGGCCGTCGGCGTCGGCCTGGGCCGCGGCGCCTCGTGGATGGCCTCTGGCACTGGCGCGCATCATCATTTCCCTAGTCCGGAGGTGGGATGATGGCGGTTCCCGTGACACATGCTACACAAAGGAAAGGGAAGTTGACAGCGACTTTCGAGGCCTTGACCCACATTGGACCCGGATCGGCCGCAAGTGCCCGTTCGCACGGGGGACCGCGAGCCGACCCGCCTCCAGGTACAACCCAGCTCGGTACCCTGGCCAGGATTCTCTCTTGACACGGGTCAACGCCCTTGGGGGGAGGCCGCCCTTGGGGGGAGGCCGCCTTCCCCCGTTGCGGGCGCGAACCACCGCGGCAGGAAGGCGCGGGCGCGCCGGGAAGCCAGGCGCGGCGGCGCCCCCGGAGGGCGGCTGAGGCCGCGTCACAGCAGCTCGACCTCGAAGCCCAGCCGGCGCGCCGCCTCGAGGAGCTCGTCGGCGGGAGCGACGCGGGTGGGCAGGCGCAGGGTGGTCTCGGTCTGCTCGGGGATGACCGCACGCACCGTGACCGGGGTGGTGCCGGGGAATCGGCCGAGGAGCGCCTTGAGCTGGGTGGAGCGGTCGTAGGTCAGGGCGTCGGCGTCGATGCGGAGCGCCACCTGGGTGGTCTTCTGGCCGCGCACCGCGCTGAGCGGCTCGATCTCGGTGGCCACCACCTCGGCACGCGGGTGGTCCTCGTCGCGGGTGTTGATGCGGACCTCGCCGTGCACCAGGACGGGCTCGTCGCCGCCGGCCGCCTCCTCCCAGTCGGCCCAGCCCTTCTGCGCCGGGCGGCCGTTGGCGGCGGGGCGGCTTCCCCAGCAGATGACCTCCACCGAACCGGCGAGGTCCTCCAGGGTGAAGAAGCCGTAGCGGGTCCCCTTGTCCTTGTTGGTGCGCTCGCGCAGCGAGGTGACCACGCCCACCACCGAGACCTTGTCCCCCTGCCGCTTGTGGGCCGCCTGGGCGCAGGTGGCCGAGGCGTAGCGGCGCATCTCCTTCTCGTAGCCGTGCAGCGGGTGGCCGCTGATGTAGAAGCCGAGCGCCTCCTTCTCGAAGGCCAGGCGGATGCGCTCCGGCCACTCCTCCACCTTCACCTCGCCCACGGCCTCGCCCGGCTCCGGGTAGCGCGGCCTGGCCTCGGCGGCCGCGCCCAGGGCGCCGAAGAGGCTCTTCTGGCCGGAGAGGCGGTCGGCCTGGGCCGAGGCCCCGGCCGCCAGCGCCGCGTCCACGCCGTGGAAGAGGCGCCAGCGCGGAAGCCCCTCGAAGTCGAAGGCGCCGCTCTTCACCAGGGCCTCGATCACCTTCTTGTTGAGCCGGCGCGGGTCCACCCGGGCGCAGAAGTCGAAGAGGCTCTTGAAGGGGCCACCCTCGGTCCGCGCCGAGAGGATGGCCTCCACCGCGGCGTCGCCCACGCCCTTCACCGCCCCCAGGCCGAAGCGGATCCGTCCCGTACGAGCGAGCGCAGGGGCAGCCGGAGGAGGCTGCCCCGGACCGAGCGGCGGAGGAGGCGGGCTCTGCCCGCCGACGGGCGGAGGCGGAGCATGCGATCGACTCGGGGGGGCCGCATCCCCCCGATACGAAGTCACCGCCGTGAACACCGCCTGCGACTCGTTCACGTCGGGCGAGAGCACCTCGATGCCGCCCTGGCGGGCCTCGAAGATGTGGGCCACCACCTTGTCGGTGTTGGAGGCCTCGCTGGTGAGCAGCGCCGCCATGAACTCCACCGGGTAATGCGCCTTGAGCCAGGCGGTCTGGACGGTGAGAACCCCGTAGGCCGCCGCGTGCGACTTGTTGAAGCCGTAGGCGGCGAACTTCTCCATCATGTCGAAGATGGAGCCGGCGGTGTCGGCGTCCACGCCGTTCTTCTGGCAGCCCTCGAGGAAGCCGGCCCGCTCCTTGGCCATCTCCTCGGCCTTCTTCTTGCCCATGGCGCGGCGCAGCAGATCGGCGCGGCCGAGCGAGTATCCGGCCAGCACCTGCGAGATCTGCATCACCTGCTCCTGGTAGACGATGACGCCGTAGGTGTCCGCCAGGATGGCCTCGAGCCGGGGATGGGGATAGCGGACCTTCTCCCGGCCGTGCTTGCGGTCGATGTAGACGTCGACCATGGTCCGCCCGTCGTCGAGCCGCTGGTCCAGCGGCCCGGGGCGGAAGAGGGCGCCGGCGGCGATGACGTCCTCGAAGCGCGAGGGCTTCATCTTGGCCACCATGTTGGTGAAGCCCTCGGACTCCATCTGGAAGACGCCGGCGGTGTCGCCGCGCCCGATGAGCTCGTAGACCGCCCGGTCGTCGAGGGGGATGTCGGCGGCGCTCCGGACCGGCTCCTCGGGGTGGTTGCGGCGGACCAGCTTCAGGGCTTCGTCGATGACGGTCAGGGTCTTGAGCCCCAGGAAGTCGAACTTGACCAGGCCCGCCTTCTCGGCGTCGTCCTTGGCGAACTGCGAGACCAAGAGGTCCGACTTGTCGTCCTTGTAGACCGGGACATACTCCCACAGCGGCTTGTCGGCGATGACCACCCCGGCGGCGTGCAGGCCGGCCTGGCGGTTCAACCCCTCCAGCGACATGGAGACGTCGAGGATGTCGCGGGTGGTGACCCGCTGCTCGCGCCCCTCGGCGTCGGCCCACTGCTGCACCACCACCGGCTTCTGGTAGAGCTCCCGGAGGCGCGGCTCCTTCTCGATGCACTCCTTGAGCGGCGGGGTCTTGCCCTGCACCGGGTCGGGAACCAGCTTGGCGAGCCGGTCCCCCTCGGCGAAGGGGAGCCCCATGACCCGCACCACGTCGCGGATCACCGAGCGCGCCTTGAGCGACCCGAAGGTGATGATCTGGCCGACGTTCTCCCGGCCGTACTTGCCGGCCACGTAGCGGATCACCTCGTCGCGCCGGTCCTGGCAGAAGTCCACGTCGAAGTCGGGCATGGAGACCCGCTCCGGGTTCAAGAACCGCTCGAAGAGCAGGTTCCAGCGCAGCGGGTCGAGGTCGGTGATGCGCAGCGACCAGGCCACGATGGAGCCGGCGCCCGAGCCGCGCCCCGGGCCCACCGGGATGTCCCGCCCCTTGGCCCAGTTGATGAAGTCCTGGACGATGAGGAAGTAGCCGGAGAATCCCATGCCGGCGACGATCCCGAGCTCCATCTCCAGCTGCTGCCGGTAGCGGTCGCGGTCGTGCGGGTAGCGCCCCTCGATCTCCTTGAAGCGGCGGTCCAATCCGGCGCGCGCCAGCTTCGCCAGGTACTCGTCCTCGGTGACGTTCTCGGGGAGCTGGAAGCGCGGCAGGTAGCTGGCGCCGAGCTTCAGGTCCAGGTGGCACATCGAGGCGATGCGGGCCGTGTTGGCCACCGCCTCCCGGTAGTCGGGCAGCGCCTGCAGCATGTCGCCCGGGCCGGTGACGAAGAGGCCGTCGGTCTCGTGCCGGATGCGCCTGGGGTCGTTGAAGGTCTTGCCCGAGGCGATGCACATCAGCACCTCGTGGGCGCGCGCCTCCTCGCGGCGGACGTAGTGGGCGTCGGCGGTGGCGGCGAGCGGGATGCCCTCCGACTCCGAGAGCTCGGCGAGGCGGGCGTTCACCTCGACCTGCTCCTTCATCCCGTTGGACTGGACCTCCAGGAAGAAGTGGCCCGGGGCGAAGATGTCCCGGTACTCGCGGGCGGCGCGGCGGGCGCCGTCCATGTCGCCCTGGCGGCACAGGCGTGGCACCTCGCCGGCCAGGCAGGCGGTGAGGCCGATGAGCCCCCGGGAGCGCTCGCGCAGGAGCTGCTTGTCGATGCGCGGGTCGTAGTAGTACCCCTCGGTGAAGGCCATCGAGGACAGGTAGCGCAGGTTGGCCCAGCCCTCGGCGTCCTTGGCGAGCAGGATGAGGTGGCGCCCGAGCCGCTCGGTGCGGTCCTGGCGCCCCTTCTCCCCGGCGACGTAGGCCTCCATCCCCAGGATGGGCTTCACGCCTGCGGCCCGGGCGGCCCGGTAGAAGTCGATCGCGCCGAAGAGGTTGCCGTGGTCGGTGACCGCCACCGCGTCCATCCCCTTCTGCTTCACGGTCTCGACCAGGTCCTTGATGCGGATGGCCCCGTCGAGGAGCGAGTAGAGGGTGTGGAGATGGAGGTGGACGAAGTCGCCCAAGGCTGCGTGCTCCCGAGGCCCCCAGCAGGGCGGGCGGGGAGGACTCATAGCAGGCCGGTCTGACCTGAGCCACGGGGAACCGACTACGCGAACGGATTCACCGCCCGCACCGTCCCGTAGAGCCGGTCGTGCTGGAAGTCCTCGGAGAGGAGCTCGGCCAGGCCGTAGTGCTCGGCGTAGGCCCACAGGTGCGCGTCGAACCACGACAGCTGGTAGGCGGCGGCGCCGCGCAGGGCGGTTCGCACCAGCGCCCCGGTCGGGTAGAGGACCTGGAACTGGCTCAGCAGCTCCTCGGCCTCGCGCCGGGCGTCCTCGGGCGCGAGCAGCGGCGCCCCGCCGCTGAGCGGCCGCGTGACGGCGGCCACGAACTCCACCAGGGCCTGGTGGGGGATGCGCACCGAGTCCTCGGCGATTCCCCGGCGGAGCAGCTCCGTCGCCCGCCGCTGCTTCTCCGGGAAGCGCGGGTCGAAGCGGTAGACGAGGACGTTGGTGTCAACGAGGGCGGCCACGCTGGTACAGTTCCTGGCGGCTCCAGCCGCGGCTCCGGGACGGAGCCGGCCGTGCGACCTTCTCCCGCGCGCGCTGGCGGGCGGTCGCCTGGTCGAAGAGCCTGAGGCGAGCCGGGACCTCTGCGGGCCGCCTGTCGCGGCGAGGCACGACCCGGATGGCGTCGCCGGCCGCCTCCCAGTCGATCTCGTCGCCGGGCCGGATGCGGAAGCGATCTGCCAGGGCCTTGGGCACCGTGACCTGCAGCTTGCTCGTCACCTTGGCCATGTCCTTACTGTAGTAAGGACGACGCCCTTGTCAACCGCCAGACGGCGCCCTCGAAACCGTGGACCGGAACAGTCGTCCGCGCGGCGCCGCCGCCGGCGATCCCGGTCGGGGAGGCGGCTGGGAGCGGGCCGCCGGAACGCGTACCATCGTCCGCGGCCCCCGGAGACCGCCCCGTGTCCTCGCCCGTCGCCGGCTACCTGGAAGCGCTCGCGCACGGCTACCTCGGCGAGATTCGCGACGCGCTCGCGGACGGAGCGGTGGTCGACGACCCGGAGGCGGGCCGGATCGCCGGATTCATCCCCCTGGAGCGCTTCCTGGTGGACGCTCACCAGCGCCTGGCCGCCGCCCGGAGCGCCGCGAGGCTGCTGCGCGAGACGTCCCGGGGAGGCAGGGCGGTCGCCGAGTGGGTGTGGGAGCTGGACGTGAAGGGCGAGCGGCGGGCTGTGCCCGTCGCCGCCGCCGGAGAGCTGAACCAGGCCGGCCGGATCGCCGCGCTCCGCATCTACCACTCCTTCTGGCCGCTCGAGGGACACCACCGGGTACGCCCACGGCTCCTGCCAGCGCGCCACGACCTGCGGCTCGCCCCGCCGGTCGCCGCCTACCAGCGCGCGCTCGCCAAGGGCGACCTCGAGGGGGTGCTGGCCCAGTTCGAGCCGGGCGGCGCGGCGCGCGAGCCCGCGGGCGGCCCCCATCTCCATCGCGGGCCCGAGTCGCTGCGCGGCTTCTACGGCGCCCTCTTCTCGAACGGGGGCGGGATCCCGCTGGAGCATTGCTCGGCTACCGATGACGGCGTCGCCTGCGCCGTCGAGTACAGCGTGGTGCGCTGGGGTCGGACCGCGCTGCCGCCGCAAGCGGGCATCGCCGTCTACGAGCGCGGGCCCAGCGGGCTCCTCGCCTGGGCCCGCATCTACGACGACGTGGACCCGCCGCTGCCGCACTGAGCCGCGACGGCAGCCGAAGGGCCTGCCGCCAGGCGTGCAGCCGGGCCCCTGCTGGCGCTCGCCTTGGCGGGACGGCCACGGCGGTGATGTTCGAGCTGGCGGCGGAGGGACGGCGCGCGGCACGAGGCTCCGGCGACGCCGCCCGCGCCAGGTCTGGGCACGAGGCTCCAGCGACGCCGTCGGCGCCAGTCTCCGCCTGTCAGACCCCTGACCTATACCGGTGTTCAGTATGGGCCGGCCCCCCCGAGCTCGCCGCCATGGTCGAGGCCTGGATGAAGATGGTCGCGGCGACAGGCCGGCGTGGAAACGAGCGGCAGCGGCGGCTCCGTCGCCTGGGCCTGCTGCGGCCGGGACGGCGGAGGATGTGGCGTCGACTGGCGCTGCTTCCGGTGCCTCGAGGTGGCCATCATGATGGACGGTGCCGGGTTCTGGGAGGCGGAGTGGGTTGGGGAGATGACGCCGCTGTTTCCGGGCCCGGCCCGGCCCCGGAGGCGCCGGGCGCGGCGCCCCTTTCGTGACGTGATAACGGACATGCATCCGTGAAAACGGACGACTATGGAGACCGGCCTCAGCCACAGAGAGGCGCCCCGGGGAGCGCCTCGGGCACGCAAGGAGGCCCGCATGAGCCCGATCGAGAAGCAGGTCCTGGCGGCCAACGCCGCGTACGCGAGCAACTTCGGAGACAAGGGGAAGCTGGCCATGCCGCCGGCGCGACACTTCGCCGTCCTCACCTGCATGGACGCGCGCCTCGACCCGGCCCGCTTCGCCGGTCTCGCCGAGGGCGACGCCCACGTGGTGCGCAACGCCGGCGGCCGCGTCTCCGACGACGCCATCCGCTCGCTGGTCATCTCGCACAAGCTCCTCGGCACCGACGAGTGGTTCGTCATCCACCACACCGACTGCGGCATGCTGACCTTCACCGGCGAGGTGATGAGCGGGCTCTTGGAGAAGAGCCTCGACACCGCGGTCTTCGAGAACGGGACGTGGCGCGACGTGGGGCGCGGCCCCGGCTCGGTGGAGGGCGACTACATCGACTGGCTCGCCTTCGACGACCTGGAGGCGAGCGTGGTGCGCGACGTGCGCCGCCTGCGCCAGCACCCCCTGGTGCCCCGCTCCATCCCCATCCACGGCCACGTCTACGACGTGCGGAGCGGGCGCCTCCTCGAGGTGCCGGCCGCCGCCCAGGCCGGCAAGCCCGCCTGACGGGGACGCCGCCCCGACCCCCCGCCCGCGGCGGGCGCCCACGTTCACGGCCGGCGAAGATGACTCGCGCTCGGCCGCGGCAGCCGCTACACTCGAGAGCGTGAGGCTCATCCTCAACCCGCGCCGCTCGCAGCGGGTGGCGGCCCGCCTGCGGGTACGCGTCGAGCACGCCGGCGGGGAATCGCAGGCGGAGACGGAGGACGTCGGACCGGGGGGATGCCTGCTGGTCTCTCCCCTGCCGCTCGAGGTCGGCGCCTGGCTGCGGCTGGCCATCGACGGCGGGCGGCTTCGCGAGAAGCTCCTGGTCGCGGGCCGCGTCGCCTGGGCGTCGCGGGTCGAGCCCTACCGCGCCGGCGTCGCCTTCGTGCCCATGCAGGAGCAGGGCGGACAGGATCCGGCCGCCTGGTTCCAGCGGCTGGTCCAGGCGACGCCGGGGATGCACCTGCTCCTGCGGCACGTACCGGACCGGTTGAGCCTGGACACCCCCCTCTTCCTCCTGCCGCCGCCCCGCTTCATCGTGGACTTCACCTCCGAGGAGCTGGCGGTGGTGGGCCGCGTGCACAACGGAATGACCGTCGAGGAGCTGCTGGCCCGCATCGAAGGGGAGAAGAAGTACGAGGGCCGGATGATCTTCGCCCTGCTGGCGCGACGCGCCCTGACGCTGGCGCCGCAGGAAGCCGGCGACCCCGCCGACTGGCGGCCGCTGCTGGAGCAGGCAGGGGTCCCCTGGGAGCCCGACGCGCCGGGTGACGTGTCCGAGGCTGCCTTCCCGCTGGAGGGGCTGGCCCTCGAGCCGGAGGTGCCGGCGGCGCAGCCGCTGCCGCAGGATCCGCTGCGCCCCTCGCCGGCCGCCCCGCCCGATCTCGAACCGCTCGCAGCTGCCGCCAACCCGCCGGCGGCCGCCGCCGGCCCGCCGGTGGCCGCCTCCAGTGCGCCCGTGGGGGCCCCGCGCGGCGGCCGCAGTCCCGCGGCCCAGGCGCTCTTCGAGAGCGGATTGGCGGCGGTGGAGGCGGGCGACATCCGGGGCGGCATCGTGCTCCTGCGCAAGGCCCTGGCCGCCTCGCCGCGGGACAGCCAGATCGCCGCGGCCATCGGCGCCCTGGCCTTCAAGGACCGCCAGGTCCCGCAGGAGTGAGGGCGGCCGCGCCGGGACGCCCTCGGCTCAGCGGCTGGCCTCGACCCGGTTGCGCAGCAGTCCCAGCCCCGCGATCTCGGTCTCCAGGACGTCGCCGGGCTTCATGAACTCGGGCGGGGTGCGGCCGAAACCCACTCCCGAGGGAGTGCCGGTGGAGATGACGTCGCCGGGCTCGAGCGTCAGCCCGAGCGACAGCTCGGCCATGAGGCGCGGGATCTTGAAGTAGAGGTGGCGGGTGCTGGAGTCCTGCTTGGTGACGCCGTTCACGCGGCTCGCGATCCGCAAGTCGGAGGGGTCCACCTCGTCGGCGGTCGCGATCCAGGGTCCCATGGGGCAGAAGCCGTCCAGGCTCTTCCCCTTGTGCCACTGGCCGCCGTGCTGCTTCTGGAGGTCGCGGGCCGAGACGTCGTTCACCACCGTGTAGCCGAAGACGTGGCGCGAGGCCTCGGCCTCGGCGAGGTTCTTGCCGGGGGCGCCCACGACCACCCCCAGCTCCGCCTCCCAGTCCACCTGCTGCGAGACCCTTGGGTCGTAGGGGATGGGGTCGAAGGGGCCGGAGACGGCGTTCACGGCCTTGCTGAAGAAGACCGGGTGCTCCGGGAGATCCACCTTGGCCTGGCGCCAGGCCTCGCCCTCCTTGAAGTGCTCCAGGTAGTTCCATCCCACGCAGAAGACGTTCTTGCGCGGGCGGACCGGCGCCCGCAGCCGCACCGCCTCCAGCGCCAGCGGCGCGCTCCGGGGCGAGGCCGCCAGGTCCCGCACCGCCTCGAGCGCCGCATCGCCGGCGGCGATGAGCGAGATCATGTCGCCGGCGTCGAAGGGGAGGGCGGCGCCGCGCCGGCGCGCCTCCTCGCCGAGGTCCAGGATCCCGCCGCCGAGGAGCGCGAGCCCCAGGCGCTGCGCGTCGCCGGGGCGGGGTACGAAGGTGAGCAGGCGCACGGGCGGCCTCCGGTCGGGTCTCGAGGTGGGACCGGATTCTCGTCGGAACGGGTGCGGCCCGCCAGGGCCCCGGGGGGATGGCTCGGCGTCACTCCAGGACCGCGGCCGTGAAGCGGGTCGAGCTCGCCGACCGCGCCAGCTCGCGGCTCCTCGCCACCGACCCGCCCTCGACGACCAGGACGCTCACCACGCTCACCTGCACCGGGTGACCGCTGCACGCGGAGAAGATCCTCCACGGGCTCGAGAGCGAGCTCTCCTCCGCGCGGACCACCACCACGTCGGCCCCGTCGACGCGGGTCTGGTAGAGGACCTCGTCGGCTGTCGCGAGCGCCTTGCCGGCGCCGACCAGCTTCCGGCCGCGCACCTGGTAGCTCCTCATCTGCCGCATCTCGATGCCGATCAGACCGGAGAGCCTCCGCGAGGCGCCGCTCCGGGTGTCGAAGGCGAAATGCGTGGCCTGCCCGCCCACCCCTTCCGCCAGCGTGACCTTCACCTCGCGCGCGGCGGCGGGAGCGGCGAGAAGGACCAGGAGCAGGGCGGGAGCCTTCATCCCGGGCCGAGCCTGCCCCGGCCCGCGGCGGGATGCAAATGCCGGCCTACTGCCGGCTCGCCGCCATGGGGTTCTGCACCAGGGCCACCGAGGGCCGACCGCCGTGGAAGGAGGCGGCCAGGGCCATCGCCTCCTCCACGGTCGCCGCCGCCTCGAAGCCCAGGTGGCGCGGCACGGCCGGATCGCGCGCGCCGGCCACCACCACCCGCCCGGCGTGGCGGAGCCGCTTCAGCGGATAGAGGGCCATGACCGCGTGGACCGGGTGGAAGGCGAAGGCGCGCCGGTACTTCTCGAGGTAGTCGGGGCGCCCCGCCAGCTCCGGCTCGAAGCGGGCCCGCGCCTCGAAGGGATCGCGCGTCGAAGGCAGCACCCGCTCCCAGACCTCGCGGTAGGAGGGGTGGCGCTGGTGGTCCCACTCGTCGGGGCAGGGCGTGGCCATCACCACCGTGCAACCCGGCTTCCCCACCGCTTCCACCATGCCTCCCAGGTAGCCGAGGCCGGTGGAGACGAGCGTGAGGATGGGGTTCATGCGCGAGAAGGCGGCGTAGGGGCTCCAGTCGGGAACGCCGTAGAGCACCACATCGGCCCGCTCCGAAACCAGGTCGCGCCGCGGCGGCTGGTGGGCCCGGGCGATCTCCAGGGCGGCGCGCCGCGTGGCGGGGATGGACCCGGCCAGCACGCGGTGGACCTGCGCCGGGTTCGAGAGCACCGTCTCCAGCTTGAAGAAGCGGCGCGGCCCGAGCGCCCGCTCCACGACCGCGCCCATGCGATCCAGGACCAGGTGCATGCGGTTCTTCTCCACCGACATGCTCATGGTGTCGGGGGTGTGGTGGTGCCGGATGGAGCGGTAGCTCGAGAGCCCGACGCAGATCGACTTCCAGCCGCCGGAGAAGCCGCGGATGGTGGAGGCGTTCACGTAGACGACCAGGTCCGATTCCACCGCCAGCCGGGAGAGCTCCACCTCCTCGCCCTCGGCGGTCGCGCCCAGGCGCAAAAGGCCCTCCCCGTCCTCGGCGTCGTGGCACAGGAGCCGCCCCTCCGGGGCGAAGGCGGCGACGAGGTCGTGGCCCAGGATGGCGGAGAGCTCCTGCGCCGTGAACTTCCGGTGGAGGGCATTGGCGCACAGGAGGGTGACCGCGCCGCGCGGGACGCCGGCCCGGTCCAGCTCGGCCAGGGCTGCGCCGACGGCCGCCTCCCAGATCGGCGCCCAGCAGGGGACCGTCGGGTCGTCGAAGGCGATGGTGACGCGCCTGGCGCCGCGGGCCAGCTCCCCGAGTGGAGGCGAGTCGAGCGGATGGGCCAGGGCCGCCCGAACCGCCTCGCCGGGATCGGCCGCCGGCAGGGGTAGCGAGATGGCCTGCGGGACGAGCCAGGCATCGTCGGGCAACCTGACCGTCAGCCACTCGCTCCCGAAGACGATCTGGTGCTGGCGCGCCACGGGCCCCCCATACCGCGGCGGGGGGACTCCAGGAAGGGCCCGTCCGGAGGCCGGCTGGACGATCCGGTCACTGCCCACCCGCCGGTGTCAGCGCCCGCTTCCTGGCCGCGCTCCAAGAGGGCCGGTCGCTCCGGGTTGCGGCGGTGCGCCGGGCCCCGCTACCAATCCCCCGCCGAGGCCCCTCCTCCCCTGTTCCGTCCGCCCGAGCGCGTCCGACGGAGGGACCGCCGCCCGTAACAGGAAGGAGCACTCATGCACGCATTGCGATGGCGTCACCTGATCCGAGTCGCCGCGATGGCGACCCTGCTCGGCTTCGGGCCGGCCCTGGCCCGCGCCGAGACCTGCACCTTCACCAAGGAGACCGATGTCCCGGCGGTAATGCGCGACGGCACCACCCTCCGGGCCGACGTCTACACGCCCGACGGCGCCGGGCCGTGGCCGGTCATCCTCATGCGCCTCCCCTACAACAAGAGCGTGGCCCAGACCTACGTCTACGCCCCGCCCGACTTCTACGCCTCCCACTGCTACCTCGTCGTCATCCAGGACGTGCGCGGCCAGTACGCCTCGGACGGCTCCTTCTACGCCTTCCGCGACGAGATGAAGGACGGCTACGACACCGTGGAGTGGGCGGCGGGTCTGCCGCGCTCGAGCGGCAAGGTGGGCATGTACGGCTTCTCCTACGTGGGGGCCACCCAGTGGTGGGCCGCCACCCAGCAACCGCCGCACCTCGCGGCCATCGTCCCGGCCATGACCGGCGACGACTACTACGAGGGCTGGTCCTACCAGGACGGGGCCTGGAGCCTGGCCTTCGAGGAGTCGTGGCCCATCACCACCATCACCCGCAGCGCCATGGTCCAGCAGGGCCGCACCGGCGTCCTGCCGATCCTCGATGCGGCCGCCGCGAGCCTGCCCACCTGGTACCAGTTCCTCCCGCTCCTCGACTTCCCGCCGCTCGTCCCGAACGACCCGACCGTCGCGCCCTACTTCTACGACTGGTTGCGCCACCCGACCTGGGACGACTACTGGCGGCAATGGAGCATCCGGCTGCGCTGGAACCAGGTGGCCGTGCCGGCCCTCAACTTCGACGGCTGGTACGACGTCTTCAACAACGGCGCCATCAACAACTTCGTGGGCATGCGGATGTTCGGCGGCACGGAGACCGCGCGCAGGGGCCAGCAGCTGGTCATCGGCCCGTGGATCCACCTGCCGTGGACGCGGCAGGTCGGCGAGCTCGACTTCGGCCCCGAGGCCGACAATCCCATCGAGGATCTCCAGCTCCGCTGGTTCGACCACTGGCTCAAGGGCGCCGACAACGGCGTCGACCGCGAGGCGCCGGTGCGTCTCTTCGTCATGGGCGCCAACAAATGGCGCGAGGCGTCCGACTGGCCCGTTCCCGGGACCATCTGGCGGGACTATTACCTGCGCAGCGCCAAGGGGGCGAACGGCGTGGCCGGCGACGGCGTCCTCTCGGCGGAGCGCCCCGGCGTGGGTCGCTTCCACCCCAAGCTCTTCGGGAGCAAGGCCGTCGAGTCGCCGGTGGATCGCTACACCTACGACCCGGCCGACCCGGTGCCCAGCCGGGGCGGCCACTCCTGCTGCACGCCGGACGTGGCCCCGGTGGGCCCGTACGATCAGGGCGACGTCGAAAAGCGCCCCGACGTTCTCGTCTACACCACCGAGGCGCTTGAGCGGCCGGTGGAGGTGACGGGGCCCATCACGGTCACGCTCTATGCGTCCAGCAGCGCGCCGGACACCGACTTCACGGCCAAGCTGGTCGACGTCTACCCGGAGGGGCGCGCCATCAACCTGAACGACGGTGTCATCCGGGCCCGCTACCGCAACTCCACGGTGGAGACCTCACTCATCGAGCCGGGGAAGGTCTACCGCTACACCATCCACGTCTGGCCGACGAGCAACCTCTTCAAGGCGGGCCACCGCATTCGCCTCGAGATCTCGAGCAGCAACTTCCCCATGTACGACCGCAACCCCAACACCGGACACCCGTTCGGCCAGGACGCCCTGCTGCGGCCGGCGCACCAGACCATCCTCCACGATCCAGCGCACCCGTCGCGGGTGACGCTACCGGTGATGCCGCACCCCATCGAGTAGGAGCCCGGCGCGGGGCGGGCGCTCCACCCGCCCCCGCGGGGCCGTCAGGGCGCGGTCGAGTCGAACAGCGGCCCTTGATCGACGCAGGCCGACCCCTGTCCCTGGTCGTGGGGCACGCACACGGTCGCGCTTCCCTCGCACGAGCGGGCGCCGGCGCTGGCGGTGAAGGTCAGGTGGTAGACCCGGCCGTCGCCCAGGCCGGAGCGCTCGGCGCGGACCTGCGCCACGCCGCCAGCCAGCACGGCGTCGGGGGCGGTGTTCCCGTCGCCGCGGTCGTTCACCGGCTCGTCCTGGGTCACCCCGGTCACGACGACTGTCACCTGCGACCCGCCCGGATCGACCACGCCCTGGACGCCGACCTCCACCAGCCGGTGGTTCGGCGGCCAGAGCGTCTCGGCGCTGGCCGAGGCGGCGCTGCAGTCGAGCGCTCGGCAGCAGACGCCGTGCGGGCCGTAGGCCATGCCCTGCGGCTGGAATGTGGTTTCGCCGACGGTGATGAGCCCCACCAGCGCAGGGGCGCCGGTGGCCGGGTCGAGGCGGTAGAGGCTTCCCGCCGAGTGCCCGAAGAGGCGGCCGTCGGGCGTGGCCGCCAGCGAGGTGAAGGCGATCCCGCCGGTGGGACCGATCGGGGTGATGGCCGCGGTGGCCGGATCGATACGGGCCAGGCCGCAGGACTCGCCCGCGCAGTCGCCGCCGAGGAACTGGTCGCAAGTCGCCGGCATGGTGAGGCTCGTGCCGCTGCCGGCCGTGCCGACCGGCTGGGCCGTCCCCGCCGCCGCGTCGAGCGTGTACAGCGAGGGGCCGTTGCGCCAGAACGGCGTCTCCTCGTCCGGCCCGAACTCGAAGCCGGAGCCGGTGGGGAAGCCTGGCACGGCGAACGACTTCACCACCGAGGCTGCGCCGGTGCCGAGGTCCAGCGTGCAGAGGACCATCTGCTCGGCGCCGCTGGCGGAGAAGGCCCACAGGGCCCCGTCGCAGTCGAAGTCCGCCCCGGCGGTGGAAACCGGCAAGCCCAGCGGGCCGATCACCGTGGCCACCGCCGTCG
Organism: Anaeromyxobacteraceae bacterium; assembly: GCA_035762305.1. GTDB lineage: Bacteria > Myxococcota > Myxococcia > Myxococcales > Anaeromyxobacteraceae > DASTPH01. The sequence goes on along the minus strand of DASTPH010000203.1, from coordinate 22,425 downwards.
CCGGGTCGATGCGGATGAGCAACCCCGTGCCCGTGTCGATGCCGTAGAGCCCGTCCGGCGCGTCCACGGCCTGCCGCTGAGCGGCCGCCGGTACCCGATCCCCCGCGGAGCAAGCCGCCATCGCCGCCGCCAGCCCCAGGCACGCTGCGTTCCACCTCGCGCTCGACATGTCACGCCTCCTCCCCCGAGCAGTGGCCCGGGCGCTTAGACGATACGCCCGGCCAGCGCGGCGGGAGCGGTACCGGGTGGGTTTTCACCCGCGCGGGCCATCGCCCGCTGTAGGGTCGTATGCGCAAGCGGGGGCGGCTGTGGGCAAGTAGGACGTCAGTGCCGCTGGCGCGCGCGGTACCGGACCCCGCGCTCGGCGGCGCAGCGGGGAGCGCGCGCCGGGTCCACAGCCTGGCTCTCGAGGGTGGGGCGGTCGCCCGGCTATCAGGGGACCGCGAAGGCCGCGGCCACGCCGGCGTGGTCGGAGGGGTGGCGGCCGGCGGCGTCGAGATCGGAGACGCCCACCCGCGCCACGCCGGTCGGTTTCAGCTCCGGGGTGGCGAGGACCAGATCGAGGCGCTGGGTGAGCGTGCCGCCGAGGAGCAGCTCGTCGAAGCCCCAGGTGAAGCCCGGGTCCACCGGCCGCAGGTGCGTCCACGCGTCGCGGAAGGGTGAGGTGAATCCCCCTAGGTCCAAGCGCCCGATCAGGATCGGGTAGGTGGGGTCGGTCAGCACGGCGGTGTTGAAGTCGCCCGCCAGGATGGTGGGGAGCGGATCGAGGGCCGCCAGCGAGGCCAGCAACTCCAGGGCCTGACCCACCTGAAGCGCGTAGGGCGGATAGGGCTCGGGAAGCGGCAGGTAGTCCTCGAGGTGCGTCTCGACGAAGCGCAGCCACCGGCCGCTCACCTCGAGCTCCACCGAGTTCCAGGCGCGAGGCGCCGGTACGGTGATGCCGGTGTCGGAGATGGGGAACGAGGCGGTCACCTCGGGGCTGAACAGGTGCGAGGCGGGGTTGCGGAAGGGAACGTCGGCGCGCACCAGCACGACGTCGCGATCGGTGAGCCGCACGTCCTCGCCCGAGGCGCTGCAGAGCTCGAAATCGTAGGTGGGCTGGACCGCCGCCACCCGGTACTCCATGCCGCGAGCCGCCAGCGCGTCGAGGAGGATGGCGAGGAAGTCGTAGGCCACCTCCTCGGCGTTCGGGGCCGGGATCCCGGCACAGGAGTCCGGCGGGCCGATACGCCACAGCGCCACCTCCTGCAGGCCCACCGCGTGAGGGGAGACCGAGGCGATCTCGTCCGCCAGGGCCTCGGCGCGGGCCGGGAAGAAGGTCCGGTTGACGACGTCCCATGTCTCGGCCACCGCCAGCGGGACCTGGTCGGCCGACGGGGCGTTCACGACGCGGAGCAGGTCGGCGCCGTAGTAGACGTTGCGCGTCAGAACCGTGACCATCGGCGCGCGAGCCTGGGGAGGCAGCGAGATCAGGCCCGCCGTGGCGAGGCCAGGGTCGGGTGAGCAGGCGAGCAGCAGGCACGAGAGGCCCGCCGCGGATGGCAAACGAATGGCAGCCATGTCGTTCCCTCCAGGTGGGACGGGTGGGGTCCCGATCGGAGGACAAGGCGACGCGCCGTATCCGACATCGGGGCGTCGGCACCCTTTGGAAGCTCGTCGCCTCTGGCGACAGCCGCGCCGCTTGGCCGGTGTTCGACGATCCGCCCCTCACCTCGGTGCCGGAGCCGTCGTCTCTCGTCCCGGCGCCAGCCGGCCGCGCAGGGCCCGTGCCTCCTCGAGCAGCGGGAGCCGGGGATCGGCGCCCCGCCAGTCGTCGAGGAGCTTCTCCACGTGCGCGAGCGCCTCGGCCCGCCGGCCCAGGCGCTCCAGCGAGGCGGCGGAGAGGTACAGGCTTCGCGGATAGGCCCAGCTGCGCCACATCGCGGCGGGGATGAAGAGCGACTGGAAACGGCGAAGCGCCTCGACGGCCTCGGCGTCGGCTCCGCTCCGGGCCGCCAGGTCGCCGTGCAGGTAGGCGGGCGCGAGGGCGAAATGGGGCTCGGCCTCGAATGGGAAGCTGGCCGCGAGCTCCCGGAGGTTCCGCAGCGCCTCGTCCCGCTGGCCCCGCTGCCAGAGCACCACCGCCTGGTAGGTCTTCTGGCGCGGCGATCCTGGCCGGAGGTGGACCGCCAGCTCGGAAGCGTGCTCGAGGTCGCCGAGGTAGGCCAGGCTCACCGCGTGCGCCGCCGCGCCCATGGGGTCGATGGCCATGAGCCTGCGCACCTCCTCCCAGACTGGCCCCGGCCGGCCGTCGCCGGCGAGGTAGTGCGCCCTGTAGGAATGGAAGAGCGCGTCGGCCGCCTCGGGGCCCAGCTCGCGAACCATGGTGTCGAACCGGGAGAGCCCCTGCCGCCGGCGTCCCTGGTAGGCGTCGAGCGCGGCCAGCGCCCAGTACCCGATGGCCGGCGCCGGGCTCCCCGGCCTCACCCAGTCGCCGAGCTGTGTCTCCACCCCCCGGTAGTCTCCAGCCACGATGCCCGTGAAGAGCAGGTCCTCCTGGGCCCTCAGCGCTCCGCCCACTTCGGCCTCCCGCCGCGCCGCGGCGGCAGCCGCCGGGTAATCGCCGAGCCAGGCGTGCGCCGCGGAGATGGCGTGGAGGATGGTGTGACCCTGCGGCGCGCCCTTCCACGCGCCGAGGCGGGCGCGCAGGTCGTCCCCCCGGCGCAGCGCACCGAGCGAGTGGACCAGGTGGTCGAGCCCCCAGGCATGGCCAGGATCGAGCTCCAGCAGGCGCTCGAACCAGGGCCTGGCCCGGGCGTAGTCGCCGCGGTGGTAGAGCAGGTCGCCTGCCTCCCAGACCGCCTCCGGGTCCCGCGGCTGCTCCTTGGCGAGCTGCTCCAGCACGGACTGCGCCTCGTCGTCCTTGCCGTCCAGGTGGGCCTTCCAGGCGAGGATGAGCCTCTGCTCCTTGGGCGGCACCCGGGCGATGTAGCGCACCGCTGCCTCGGTGGCGGCCACCTGAGCCGACCTGGGACCGCCGTGCCGCTCCTCCCACACCGCCAGCTGGTAGTGGGCGAGCGCGAAGGTGGGGTCATCGGCCAGGGCCTCGTGGAGCTCCGCGGCGCAGCTCTGGCCGAAGGAGGCCCGGTACATGCACTCCTGGCTGCGGAAGTAGTGCTGGTAGGCGGCCAGGCTGCCGGTGATGGCCGCCTCCACCCTGATGGCCGACCGGCGCACCACGGCCCCCCGCTCGCGCATCCCGCGGCGGACGCGATCGGAAATGCGGTCGATCATGCCCGGGATGCTGGACTTGCCGGCCCCCTCCTCCTTGAGGGCGAAGAGATACTCGTCGCGCGAGGGATCGATGACCCTGGCCTCGATGGCGTACACGCGCTCGAAGCGGTGGATGGAGATGAGCAGCAGCGCCTTCGCCTGGGCCTGCCGGGCGATGTCCCGCCCGAGCGCCTCGTCGATGCGCTTCACGTCGCGGTGGCCCAGCCGAGCCAGGGTGTCGAGCATCTGGCGCCGCGTCAGCGGCACGAGCAGTTGTGACTGCTGCAGCGAGGTGATGAAGAGCCCCGACAGGCTGTCCAGCTCGGGGTCGCCCGTGTCGTTGGACAGATCGACCACCACCACGGAGATGCGCGCCGGTTCGCCCGCGGGGAAGATCGAGTCCCAGAAGATCAGCACCAGCGCCGCCGCCACGGCGACGGCGGCGATGGCCGCGATGAGCCCACTCCGGGGCATCCGCGGCGGCATCCGGCGCCGCCGGTCAGGCCAGGCGCCGGTGGCGCTCGCCTCGCGAGCGGCGAGCGCGCGTTGCACCTCCAGGAGCCCCTCCATCATGGCGCGCCCGTCGCGCGGGCGCTCGGCGGGGTCCTTGGCGAGCGCGCTCGACACCAGAGACTTCAGCTCCGGCGGTGCGTCCGGACGGTCCAGAGTCGGAGGCGGCCCGGGATCGAGCGCCGCGCTCCGGTCTTGCGAGACCCGGTACGGCAGCCGCCCGGTGAGCATCTCGAAGAGCAGGACCCCCAGGCCGAAGGCGTCGGTCCGGTCGTCCACCGCTTCGTGGCGCCATTGCTCCGGCGCCATGTACCCGGGGGTGCCCCCTCCGCGCATCCCGCCGCTGCCCAAGATGTTGGCCAGACCGAAGTCGAGGACCTTCACGCCCCCGCCCTCGGTCAGGAATACGTTCGACGGCTTGAGATCGCGATGGATCACCCGTAGCTCGTGGGCGTGGGCCAGGGCCCGCGCCACGTCGACGGCGACGTCCACCGCCTCGGCAACCGGGAGCGGACCCCGCGCCAGGCGTTCCTGGAGGGTGCCCCCGTGGAGCATCTCCATGACCAGGAAGGGACCGTGGTCCCCGGCGCCCAGGTCGTGGAGGGTGACGATGTTCGGGTGCGAGAGATGGGCGATGGCCTCGGCCTCGCGCTCCAACGCCTCGCGGCGGGCCTCGGCCAGATTCCGGGGCCCGGGGCGAATGGCCTTCAGCGCCACCAGCCGCCCCAGCTTGCGGTCGAAGGCCTCGAAGACCACCCCGAACCCGCCCCGGTCGATCTCCCGCAGGAGGTCGTAGCGCCCCACCATCGTGGAGCCCACGGCCGGCCACGCCCACTCGCCGGGCTCCTCGTCCTCCGGCCGTGCCAGCTGCTCGAGCAGCGCCGAGATCTGGCCGGGCACGGGGCGGTCCCCTTCGGCGGGGGGCTCTCCGCTGCCTCCGCTCTCCTCGTCGCCTGCCCCGGCGCCCTGCTCGTCCGCAGCCTTCTCCTCGGCGCCGCCCTCGTCGGCCGGCTTCCCCTCGGCGCTCCCCTCACCGGCGCTCTCCTGGCCGGCGCTCTTCTCGCGGGCGCCCTCGTCGCCGGCGCTCTTCCCGCGGGCCCCCTTCGCGCCCATGAAGGCCTCCCTCCAGGACAGTGTAGCGGAGAGCGCTAGTCGGGGTCGACCGCGCGTGCGGGTCGATCCGGCCTCCGGGACGAGCCGGTTGCGGATTGCATCCCCCCCGAAGGAAGCAACGGGCGTTGGCGCCGGCCGGCGGCTACTCGACCAGCCCCTCTTCCCGCGCCTTCTGCGTCAGGCGGTCCTTGAGCCGCTCGAAGCGCTTGCAGGCGGTGGCGGCGCTGACGCCCTGTCCGCTGCGCGAGAGCACCTGGGCGATCTCCTGCCAGGAAAGCTTCCGGTCGACGCGCAGGCCGAGCAGGGCCTGGTCCAGCACCGAGAGGGAGCGACGCAGCGCCTCGAGCTCTCGCGCCTCCCGCTCCACCCGGAAGAGGGAGCTACCGCGGATCTCGGCGGCGATGGCCGAGGCTTCCCCGGTGCGGAAGCGCCGGACGCGGCGGCGCCAGGCCGCGTTGCGGACGTTGACGGCGGCGTTGGTGGCGAGGCGCAGCGACCAGATGCGCAGGCTGCACTCGAAGCGGAAGGTGGCCAACCCGCGCCACAGGCCCTCGGCCCAGTGCGAGAAGGCGTCGTCGGCATCGGCCTCGTCGCGCAGGGTGGCGAGCAGGTAGCGGAGCACCTCCTGTCGGAGGCCGCGGATCGCCAGCCCGGCCGCGTCGCCGACGTGGCCCTCCGCGACGAGCGCTCGCACCCGCCCCTCGAGAGAGCCCGCCGCGCTTCGAGCGCCCTCGCGCCGGCCCTGGCGGCGGCCTCCCGTGGGTCGTGGTTCCCCGCGCCGCGCCGGGGTGGCCCTGGTGTCGAGGGTGGCCATCGAGGCCGGCCCCAGTATAGCCCTGTCGCAAGCGCGCGCCTGCCCTGTCCTCCCGTCGGGAGGAGAGGGTTCGATGCGGTGGCTCGTCACCGGTGCGAACGGGTTCATCGGCCCGACCGTGGTCGAGCGCATCCGGGCGCGCGGCGACCGGGTGCGCGCCCTGGTGCTCCCCGGCACCGGCGCCGCCGAGCTCCTGGCGCTCGACGCCGAGGTCGTGGCCGGGGACGTGACCGAGCCGCGCACGCTCGGGCCCGCGGCCGAGGGCTGCGATGCGGTGGTGCACCTGGCCGGGCTCACCAAGGCCCTGAGGGCGGGGGACTTCTACCGCGTCAACGCAGCTGGGACCGGCAACCTGGCCGCCGCCTGCGCCGAAGCCCGGCCGCGCCCGGTGCTGGTGTTCGTCTCGTCGCTCTCAGCAGCCGGTCCCTCCCGCCGCGGCCGCCCACGGCGCGAGGAAGACCCGCCGGCCCCGGTGAGCCACTACGGCCGCAGCAAGCTCCAGGGGGAGGAGGCCCTGCGGGCGCTGTCGGGCCGGCTTGCGGCCACGGTGGTGCGCCCGCCCATCACCTACGGCCCGCGCGACCGCGAGACCCTGCCTCCGCTCTTCGGCATGGCGCGGCGCGGGCTGGCGCTCAAGTGCGGTTTCGGCCAGCGGGTCTACAGCCTGGTCCACGTCGAGGACCTGGCCGACGGGATCCTGGCGGCGGCCGAGCGCGGGCGGCGCCTCGGGCGGAGCGGCGACGAGGGCCTGTACTACCTCTCGGACGGGGTGATCCACGGCTGGGCGGAGATATGCCGCGAGGTGGCGCAGGCGCTGGGGCGCGGTGTCAGGGTCCTGGCCGTGCCCGCGGCGGCCAGCCTGGCGGTCGCGCTCGGGTGCGCGCTCGCGGCCGAGGTGAGCCGGCGTCCGGCCTTCCTTTCCTTCGACAAGATGCGCGAGGTCCGCTGCCGCGCCTGGACCTGCTCCATCGACCGGGCGCGGGGGGAGCTCCGGTACGCGCCGCGGCTGTCGCTGGCGGAGGGCCTGCGGCGCTCGGCGGCTTGGTTCCGCGCCCGGGATGCCCTGGAAGGCCGGACGCGGTTCCCGGAGGTCCCCTGGAAGGATGGCCGGCAGCGGGCCTGAAGGGAGGCGATCGTGGAGGCACGGACGGCGGTGCTCGTCACGGGATCGAGCGGGTTCGTCGGGACCCGCCTCGCGGGCGAGCTCGCCCGCCGCGGCACGTCGGTTCGCGCGTTGGTTCGGGCCGGCTCCGACCTCGGCGGCCTCGGAGACCCGCGCATCCAGCCGGTCGCCGGGGACGTCCTCGAGCCGGAGTCGCTGCGGCGGGCCGCAGCCGGCTGTCGCGAGGTCTACCACCTCGCCGCTCACGCCCGGGCCTGGGCCAGGGACCCGGCCACCTTCTGCCGCGTCAACGTCGAGGGAACCCGCCACCTGCTCGAGGCCGCCCGCCGCGCCGGCGTGCGCCGGGTGGTAGTGGCCTCCAGCGTTGTCACCCTCGGCGACACACCCCCGTGCACGGTCGGGGACGAGGGCTCGCCCCGCTCGCGGCGGCCCCTCACCGAGTACGAAGCCTCGAAGCTGGAGGCGGAGCGGGAGGCCCTCCGGGCTTCCGGCGACGGCCTGGAGGTGGTGGTGGTGAACCCGACCCGCGTCTACGGCCAGGGCAAGTGGACGGAGGGGAACTCGGTCTCGCGGTACATCGACCTGTACACCCGGGGGCGCCTGCCCTTCCTGCTGGCCGGCGGCGGCGCGGTGGCGAACTACGCCTACGTGGAGGACCTGGTGTCGGGCTTCATGGCCGCCATGGAGCGGGGGCGCCCGGGGGAGCGCTACATCCTCGGCGGCGAGAACGCCACGCTCCGCCGCCTGCTCGACCTGGTGGACGATGCGAGCGGCCGCCGGCACCTGCGCCTCCCGCTTCCGGCCGGCCTGGCCCGCGGCATCGCTCGCCTGGAGGTGTTCCGGGCCCACTGGCTCGGGGGCTCCCCCCTCATCACGCCCGGCTGGCTGGAGACCTTCCTGCTCGACGGAGCCTTCTCCTGCGCCAAGGCCGAGCGCGAGCTGGGCTACCGCATCACCCCGCTCGCCGAGGGGATCCACAGGACATGGCAGTGGATCGAGCGCCGCCAGGAGGGAGCACATGAGCTCGAGCCGTGAGCTGGCGCTTCCGTTGGCGGGGGCGGTGCACGGCGAGAGCCGGAAGCCGACGTTGCTGCTCCTGCTGGCCCCCGTCCTCTGCACCGCCTTCCGGTACTGGGGCTCGCCCGGGTTCTACCGGGCGCAGGTGCAAGAGCGGCTGGTGCTCCTCGGTGATCCGGCCTGGACCGCCTGCGCCTGGGCCTTCGCGGCCCCGCTGCTCACGCTGGCGCTCCCGGCGATGGCGGTGGCGGCGCTGCCCCCGCGCCAGCGGCTGGGCGAGCTCGGCCTCGGGCTCGGCGACTGGCGCTTCGGACTGAAGGCCGCGGCGGCCATGGCCCCGGTGATGCTGGCCGCCGCCCTCCTGGCGGCTCGCATGCCCGCGTTCCGGGCCGAGTACCCCTGCTGGCCGGGGGCCGGCGATTCCGGCGCCCGCTTCGCCGCCCACGCCGGCCTATACCTCGTCTACTACGTGGGGTACGAGGGCTACTTCCGCGGCCTGCTCCAGGGCGGCCTGCGCCGCCGGCTCGGGGACCTCGACGCCGTGCTGGTCCAGACCCTGGCCACCACCCTGGTGCACATCGGCAAGCCCGCGGGCGAGATCGTCGGCGCCATCCCGGCCGGGCTGGCCTGGGGCGCGGTGGCGATCCGGGCCGGGTCCATCTGGCCGGTGGTGCTGGCGCACTGGCTGCTCGGCGTCGCCACCGACTACTTCATCCTCTTCGGGTGACGCCGTGGCCCCGGCGCGAATTCAGCTTGGCCCCTTCGCCCTCCGGCCGGCCGACCTGCCGGTGCTGGGCGGGGTCGTGATGGTGGCGGCCGCGGCCGCTGGCGCCGGCGTGGCGGACGGGCCCTGGCTCGCGGTCAGGGCGCTCGCGGTGGGGGCCGCCTACCTGGGCGCCGTCTGGATCGAGCCGCGCCTCCCCTCGCGCCGCGCCCGTCCCGCGCTGCACCTGGCCGCAGTGGCGCTGGGGCTGGGCTGGCTGTTCGGCGCGGTGGCGCCGCTGCAGCTCCTCCTTCACGGGCGCTGGCTCGATCAGGGCGTGCTGGACCTCGAGCAGGCCGTGTTCGGGGCCCAGCCGGCGCTGTGGCTCGAGCGCCTAGTGCGCCCCTGGCTCACCGAGTGGCTCATGTTCTGCTACGTCATCTACCTGGCGCTCTACCCGGCCCTGGGCGCGCTGCTGTGGGAGCGCGCCGGCGAGGCGGCGCTGGAGCACTACCTCCTGGCGCTGGGGCTCGCCAACGTGGCCTGCGACCTGGGCTTCGTCCTCTTCCCGGTGGCCGGCCCGGTGCCGTTCATGGGCGATCGCTTCACCGTCCCGCTCCGGGGGTGGGGATGGACCTTCCTGGCCGAGCTCATTCGCAGCCAGGCCCATTACGTCGGCGGCACCATTCCCAGCCCGCACTGCGCCGCGGCGACGGTGATGTGGGGCGCCGCCTGGCGCGCGCACCGCCCCGCCTTCTGGGCGCTGGCGCCGGTGATCGTCTCCCTGTACCTGTCCACCGTCTACGGCCGGTTCCACTACCTGACCGACGTCGCGGCGGGTCTGGCGGTAGCCCTGGCGGCCCTGGGGGCGGCGCCGCGGCTCCTGGCCGGGTGGGAGCGCCTGGCCTCGCGGCGCGGCGCCCTCGCCGGGACCTGACGGCCCCCGGCGGGCCCGCCGAGAGCGGTCGGAAAACGCGCCCCCTCCTGTCTGCCGATCGGGAGGAGGGCGCCATGTGGAGAAGCCAAGGCCCGCCGATCGGGATCCCGGTTCCGAGGCGGGAAGCGCTCCGGTGGATGGGAGGGGTCGCGGCTGCGGCCATGATCGACGGGTGCGCGCCGCTGAGCATCGCGCTGCGGCTCTACCCGGAGCCGGACCACCAGGTGGCCGACGGCGTGATGCGGGCCTTCGTAGAGGCGGTCATCCCCGGCGCTGCGCGCGACGACCCGAACCTGGTGCGCGCCTTCTTCGACCCGTTCTACCCCTTCACGCGCTACCGCTCCTGGTTCGTCTGGGATCTGGACCGCCGAGCCCGCCGGCTGTTCGGCCGGCCCTACCCGGAGCTGGACCTAGAGCGCCGCACCCGCGTCATCCAGGACGGGCTCTCGAGCGGCGACGGCACCGCGGCGCGGGTCTACGACGGCGCCATCTTCCTGGGTCAGGTCGCGTTCTACGCAGGGATCTACGACGACGACCGGGGGTGCCCGCTCATCCACTTCGAGGGCGCCTCCGGCCTGCTGCCGCTGGAGCAGCAGACCTATCCCGCCCCGGGCCGCTTCCTCGCCGAGGCGGCCACGGCCGACGGGAACCCGCCGTGAATCGCGGAGGAAGCCATGCGAACGCTCGAGACGGACGTGCTGGTGATCGGGAGCGGCTTCGGGGGCGCGGCCCCGGCCTTGCGCCTCGCAAGCGCCGGGCTCCGCGTCCAGGTGGTGGAGAAGGGGCCCCGGCTCGACCCGGCCTCCGACTTCCGGCGCACCCAGGACCCGAAGTACCTGCTGCGATACCTGAAGGGCGTGCCGGGCGAGAACCTGGACCTCACCTACGCCGAGGCGCTCGGCGGCGGCTCCCCGTTCTTCGAGATGGTCTGCTTGCGGGCTCCCTGCAGGGCCTTCGAGCAGGTGGACGAGCGAGGCGTTCGGCTCTGGCCGCGCGGCGTGGACCGCGCCGCGCTCGACCCGTACTACCAGCTGGCCGAGCGCATGCTCGAGGTGGAGCAGATCGCCGCCGAAGACGTCCCCAGGACCGGGCTGGTCTTCGCGCTCATGATGAGGAACCTGGGTTACTCGTGCGAGCGCGCCCGCTACGCAGTCAAGGGGTGCGTCGGGGCCGGGTACTGCATCGCCGGCTGCACCTTCGGCGCCAAGCGCTCGCTCCTGGAAACCTACATCCCCCGGATCGTCGAGGCCGGTGCCGGGATCGCCACCGACCTCGAGGCGGAGTCGATCCGGCCCCTGGTCGAAGCGCGCCATGCCCCGCGCTCCGGGCCGATCGGCTCGATCCCTCACCGCTACCAGGTCCTCTGCCGGAGCCGGCGCGGCGGCGAGGCGGTCCAGGTGCGCGCCCGCCTGGTGGTGCTGGCGGGCGGTACCGTCCACACCGCCTCGCTGCTCTTGCGCTCCAGGGCCCACCTGCTCCATCTCGGGCCTCACCTGGGCCGGAACGTCGCCTTCAACGGGAGCGTGAAGGTGGCCGGCCTGCTGCCCGAAGGCCTGCCGGACGTCGACAACTACACCGGCCGCTCCCACCCCGGCATGGTCAGCTACCAGTTCCTCGACTCCCACGGCACCATGGTCACCGCGGCCAAGGCGCTCCCCATTCAGGTGGCGTCGGCCGCCAGGCTGCGCCTCGAGGGCTCGAACGCCCTCTCCTACTTCGGCGAAGCCGCCGTCGAGCGGATGCGTGAATTCCGCCGCCGGACCATCGTGCTCGCCGCCTTCGGGCTCACGCCGTCCTCGGCCCGGCTGGTGTGGTCGGCGGACGGGAGCGTGCGGGTGGCGCTCGAGAGCGCTGCCTGGTGGCGCTCCTACCACCGCCGCACCGTGGACCTCCTCCACTCGATTCTGCGCCGGAACGGGTGCCGGCCCCTGATCCTCGACTTCGTGGACACGGAAGGCCGTCCCTATGAGGACGTCCACTTCTCCAGCGCCCATCAGGTGGGCTCGTGCCGGATGGCGGATTCGCCGGAGCACGGGGTGGTGGACGCCGCCGGCGAGGTGTTCGGACACCCGGGTCTCTTCGTGACCGACGGAGCTGCCATCCCCTCGTCGCTGGCCGTGAACACCGCCCTGACCATCCTCGCCAACGCCGAGCGCATCGCGGCCCACCTGGTGGGGCGGTTCCCGGCCCGCGCCGTCGCTCCCGCAGGGAGAAGCGACCCGGATTGACTCGTGTCGCAAGCCGACGCGACCCCTGTCACTGCGTCGGGACCCCGAGGGGCGAATGGGTCGTTCCCGAAGAGGTCGGTCGCCGTGGGCGCGGGGGGCGCCATGCGGATCCAGCACCAGCTCCTGGTCGTCGTCGCCGTCCTGGCAGGCGCCGGGCGCGGGGCCGCGGACCCGGCTCCGCCGCCGGCAGTTGCGCCGGCGGTCACCGCCGAGGCGGTGGCGATGCGAGGGCCAGCCGCACCGCTGGACGGGAACGACGTGGGCGGCGTGGCCGAGGTGCGGGCCCGGGGGCCGGCCTACCGGCAGAGCGCCTGGGTGCCGCTGCTGGAAGCAGGGGTGGTGGTGGCGGGGCTCAACCTCCTCGACCGCCAGGTGCTCGGCTACGAGTGGGCCCGGACCGACCCGCAGTCCGCCGCCCGGAACCTCGGGAACTGGCGGCTCGACGGGGATCCGTTCGAGCTGAACAACCTCCTGCACCCGTATACGGGCTCGCTCTACTACGGGGCGGCCCGCTCCATGGGGCTCGGGATGTGGTGGTCGTTCGGCGTCGCGTCCCTGGGGAGCGCGATGTGGGAGATCGCGGGCGAGACCGAGCCGGCCTCCGTCAACGACCAGATCATGACCTCGGTGGGAGGCTCGTTCCTGGGCGAGGTGCTCTACCGCAGCGCGGTGCTGATCCTCTGCGGGGGGGACGAGGCCCCCGGCTTCTGGCGGGAGGGAGCGGCCTTCCTGGTGTCGCCCCCCACCGGCGCCAACCGGCTGATGTTCGGCGACCGGTACCGCACCTTCGACTTCGACTGGCGGCCGGTGACGTACCTGGAGGCCTCAGCCGGCGCGGCCTTCGATGGCCTCCCGGGGCCCGGCGCGACGCCGGCCGCCCTCCTCGGGCTGCACCTCATCCACGGGCTTCCGGGGGAGGACGGCTGGCCGGTGCGCCATCCCTTCGACCACTTCGACCTGCAGGCCGGGCTGCGTTCCGGGACGCGGGAGTCGTTCCTTTCCGCGCTGTTCGTCCGGGGGATGCTGGCCGGAAGCCGCGTCCAGGGGAGCTGGAGCGGCATCTGGGGACTGGCCGGTCTCTTCGACTACGCCGCGCCCGGCCCCTTCCACGTGAGCACGGCTGCCCTGGCGGCGGCCACCACCGGGCAGCTGGGCGCCCGGGGCGGGGTGGCCCTCCAGGGGACCGCGGTCCTGGGCGCCGGCTTCGGGACCGCAGGCGCCGCGTTCGCGCCGGCGGACGGCTCCGGCAACCACCGCGGCCCGGCCGCCCAGCTGGCGCTGGAGTCGCGGCTGCTGCTGGGAAGCCGGGGGACGATCGGTGCCGGGCTGCGACAGTACCTGGTCGCCGGGGCGAGAGAGGCCGGCGGCCTCGAAACGCAGAGCCACCTTGCGCTCTCGGGCCGGCTTCGCATCGCCGGCAGGCACGCGGTGGGCCTCGACTGGATGGACGCCTGGCGCTGGTCGCGCGACCCGGGTGCGCCGGGCGCCCGGCAGCGCGCCTCGGAGCTGTCCGTCTCCTACGTCCTGCTGAGCGATCGCGCCTTCGGAGCTCGGCCTCGCCGGCGGGTTCGGCGCGCCGGGCCAGCGCCCCGCGCCTCGCGAGCCGCCGGGGGCCCGGCGTCGCGGCCCCCCTCGCCGGCGGGGTAGGATCGGGCCGCAGCGGGAGGAACCATGCGCCTCGGGGCGTCTTCAAGTGCTGCTCCGCAGAAGTCACGAGCCCATTCGGGTTCACCTTGCTCCGCAGCACTTCGCGGGGAAGGCCCCGTGCCTTGCAAGGAGAGGCAGCACGGCACGGGCCCTCCCCGCGGGCCCTACCGGGGGAGGCGGGGCGCCGCCTCCCCCGGACCCCCACCCGCGTGGCGCGCGCCAGGATGGGCTCGGGACTTGTGACGCGCGCCACCAGGCGGGGCAGGGACGCGGCGCCGCGCCGCCTCCGGGCTCTCACGGCCGCGCTGATCCTCCTCGCGACTCCCATCGCCGGCGCCGACGAGCCGGAGGATCACTGGGAGCGCGGCGAGGCGCGCGCCTTCGGAGCCGGGCGGGTCGATCTCGGGACCTTTGAGCACCTCGGCCTCGCCGCGGGCTTCGGAAAGCCCCACTGGACCTGGGCCGGGGTGGAGGTCCACGGCGCCCTGGGGCTCGACTTCGCCGCGGCGGCCGCCGACCTGCGGGTGGCCCTCCTGGTGTTCGACCTGTGGGCCGGCTTGCGCACCACCCACGCCTTCAAGCACCTGCCGCTCCCGGAGGCGCCACGGCACGAGGGGATTCCCACGGGTGGCGGCTTCAGCTACCGGACGCTCGACCTGTTCGCCTCGGGAGCGGTGCCGACGCCCGGCGGCCTGGCGCTCTGGGAGCTGAACGCGGTCCGGTTCCTGGACCCGCCCGCGGGCGCGCAGATCTACGAGGAGTGGCTCCGCGTGGTCTGCGCGCCGCCGTGGTGCGGCGTGGCCAGGCTCGCCTGGGCGGCCAGGCTGCGCGACGGCGCCCTCTACCTCGGGGCCGGCGCCGAGTGGGCCTTCGAGGACGGCCGCCCCGGCCCGGAGCTGGTGCGCGTCGGGCCCGTCGTCTCCTGGCGCCTCTGGCCGCACCTCTCGTTCCAGGGTGCGGTCTACGTGCCCGTCTCGGATCCCGACCGGCTGGCCTTCCTCGACCGGGTGAACGCGGTGCTGGTGCTCAGCTGGACGTTCGCCACCGGCGATCCGCCTCCGCGCTTCCCCTGAAAGGCGGTGGAGCACACCCGCCCACCCCCATCCGGGAGGGCCCCCACGGCGGCGTGAGGCGGGGAGGCGCCTCTGGCTAGATCGTGTGCAGGAGAAAGACATGCCCGACGCCGCCCTATCGCTTCCACCCACCCCCGCGAGGCGCAGGAGGTGGCCGAAGGTCGCCCTCGCGGTCGCCGGCGTCCTCCTGGTGCTGGCGGCCGCGGGTCTGCTGGTCCTCGACTCGTTCCTCACCTCGCGTGCGCGCCGCGAGGCCGCCGAGCTGTCGCAGAGGCTGGGCCGCACCGTCGAGGTGGGCGGGGTCGCCACCAAGGTGCTGGGCGGCCTGGGTGTCCGGGTGAGCGATCTCCGCGTCGGCCCGGCGGCGGGCGAGGACCTGCCGCTCCTCGAGGTGAGGCGCATCGAGGTGAAGGCGTCGCTGCTCAGGGCGCTCCTCTCCCGCGGCAAGGACGTGGTGGTCCGCTCCGCCGAAGTGGAGGGGATGCGGGTCAACGTGCTCCGCCTCCCGGAAGGGAGCACCAACGTCGAGCGGCTCCAGCGCTCGCTGGCGGGGGAGGGGATCTCGCCGGAGGGGAAGGCCCCGGCAGCCCCAGGCCAGGCGCCCACCTCGGGACCCGCCGCCGCGCCGCCCGACCTCTCCCTCGTCACCGTCGAGCGGGCCACGCTGGTTGGCGGGCGCATCGCCTTCGTGGACCGGACCCACCCCGGGTCGCGCGAGCTGTTCGTCGATCAGATCGACCTCTCGATCGCCGACCTGGCCTCCGGCCGGCCGGCGGAGGTACGGCTCAAGGCCGCGGTGCTCGCCGCCCGGCCGAACCTCGAGGTGCGGCTTCGCACGGCGCCGCTCTCGCCCATGCTCCGCCCGATGCTGGAGTCGGTTTCCCTGAAGGTCGAGCCGGTGGACCTGGCTCCGCTCGCCCCCTTCGTCCCGAAGGGCGCGGGCTTCCGGAGCGGCCGCGTCGAGGCGGCGCTGGAGGCTTCCCTCGGCGCCGCGCTGCCCGGCGGGACCGGCCCGACACGCGTCAAGGGCGGCTTCAAGGCCATCGGCCTGGTCTTCCAGGGAGGGGAGGCGCTGGATGCCTCGCTGGACGCCGACGTCACCGGGGACGCGGGCAAGGGCGATCTCTCCATCTCCAAGCTCGACCTCAGCCTGGGGCCGGCCAGCCTCAAGGGGCGCGGGCGCGTCTCCGGGCTCGCCGCCGGCTCGCCCAAGGTGGAGGGGCTGGAGATCGCCTCGCGAAACCTCGACCTGGCCAGGCTGGAGGACTTCTACCCGCCCCTGGGCCGGGCGCTGGGCGGGCGCGTCTCCGGGCCGGTCGGGCTGTCGCTGCACGGCACGGGGACCGAGGCGCGCCAGGCGCTGGAGCTGAAGGTGGACCTGACGCCGGTTCGGCTCGACTTCCCCGGAACGCTGGCCAAGGCCGCCGGAGGCAAGATGGTCCTCTCGGCGCGCCTCAAGGGCGCGGCCGTCGCCGGCGGCGCGCTGGCCTTCGACGCCGAGGCCGACCTCGCCGGCCTGGACCTCCGGCCCGGCGGCCAGGTGACCAAGGCTCCGGGCGAGCGGCTGCGCCTGTCGCTCGCCGGCAAGCGGCGCGCCGCGGGCGACGAGGAGACCGTCGAGATCGACTCGGCCGAGCTGCTCCTGCCCCAGGACTCCCTCGCCGCGCGGGCCACCGTGACCCGCGGCGGCGGCCCCGGGAAGGTCTTCACCCGCTTCGAGGCCCGGGCCGAGAGCGCCCGGCTCGACCTCGACCGGCTGCTCCTCCCCGCGCCCAGGGGGAAGCAGGCGCCGCTCGGGGCGGCGAAGCCAGGTCGGCCGTCCGGCGCCGGGGCCTACGCCGGCCTCTCCGGCGAGGCCCGGGTGCACGTCGGACTCCTCAAGGCGCGCAAGGCGGAGGCCCGGGACGTCACCGCCGTGATCCGCGTGAAGGGAGACGAGGTGGTGGTGGAGAAGGGCGAGGCGTCGGCCTTCGGCGGGTCGCTCTCGGCTGACGGAACCCGGGTCAGGCTCGCCAGCCCCGACGAGCCCTTCCAGGCCAAGCTCACGGTTCGCAACGTGGACGTGCAGCAGGCGCTCCTCCCCTTCACCGACAAGAAGATCCTCTCCGGCCGGTTCGACGGGGTGGTGGACCTCGGCGGCGGCGGCCTCGGCAAGCCCGACCTGGGTAGGACCCTGGCCGGGCTCCTCTCCGGGAAGCTCCAGGACGCCACCTTCCACGGCAAGGACCTGGTGGCCGCGGCCGCCGGCCCCTTGGCCCGGGCTCTGCCCTTCGGCTTGGCCGGCAAGGAGGGGAAGGGCGGGGCCACCAGCCTGGGCAAGGAGCAGCCCTTCGAGGTGGAGTTCAAGGACGGCTTCGCGCGCCTCAAGAAGCCCATCACCGTGTCGCGGCCGGAGGCCGACGTGGACGTGACCGGCGGCTTCCGGGTCGACGGCACGGTGGACATGCCGGTGACGGTGGCGCTCTCGCCGCAGACGGTGGCCGGGATCACCGGCGGCAAGGCCCGGCCGTCGGCGCCGGTGCCGGTGACCTTCCGGCTCACCGGCCCGGCCTGGAGCCCGTCGGTGTCCGGCCTGGAGCTGAAGCCGGCCGTGCACGCCATCGTCCAGGAGGCCGGCAGCGCCGCGCTGGGGAAGGCGCTCGGTGTCTCCGGCGACCACGCCTCGCAGAAGGACCTGGAGAAGAAGGCGACCGACGAGGCGAAGAAGCGCCTGCAAGGCCTCTTCAAGCGGTAGCGAGCGGCGGGCCCCGATCCGTGCCATGCTCCCCGGGCCTCGAGCCCGGAGGAACGCCATGGCCGAAGCCTCGAACCCGCTGGTCAGCGACCGGGACGTGGAGTTCGTCCTGTACGAGGTGCTGGACCTGTCGTCCCTGTGCCGCCTCCCCTATTTCCAGGACCACTCGCGCGAGACCTTCGACCTCTACCTCTCGGCGGCGCGGCGGCTGGCGCGGGAGGTCCTGTTCCCGTCCTACCGGTCCGTGGACCGCGACCCGCCGGTGCTCCGGGACGGGAAGGTGACGGTCCACCCCCTCCTGCACGAGATCCACCCGCGCATCGTGGCGCTGGGGCACGTCGCGGCGGCGCGGCCGGCCGAGGCCGGCGGGCAGCAACTCCCGCTCTCGGTGGCCACCGCCGCCGAGCTGTACCTCATGGCCGGCAACCTCTCGGCGGTGGCCTACGCCGGCCTCACCGCCGGAGCCGCCCACCTGCTCGAGTCCTTCGGCTCGGAGGCCCTGAAGCGCGACTACATGGCGCCCATGTACCGGGGCGAGTGGACCGGCACCATGGCCCTCACCGAGCCGCAGGCCGGCTCGAGCCTGGCCGACGTGGCCACCCGGGCCCGCCCCGCCGGCGACCACTACCTCGTCGAAGGCTCCAAGATCTTCATCTCCGGCGGCGACCACGACCTCGCGCCCAACGTGGTGCACCTGGTGCTGGCGCGCATCGAGGGGGCGCCGCCGGGGGTGAAGGGGATCTCGCTCTTCTGCGTGCCCAAGCTGCGCCGGGAGGGCGGGCGCCTGGTCCCGAACGACGTCCAGGTGGCCGGCCTCATCCACAAGATCGGATGGCGGGGGCTTCCCAGCCTGGCCATGAGCTTCGGCGAGGCGGGCGACTGCCGAGGCTGGCTGGTGGGGCAGCCCAACCAGGGCCTCTCCCACATGTTCCAGATGATGAACGAGGCGCGCCTGATGGTGGGCTGCCACGGCGTGGCCACCGCCTCGGTGGCCTACCACGAGTCGCGCCTCTACGCGCTCACCCGGCTCCAGGGAAGGCCGCTCGCCTCCCGCGACCCGTCGAGGCCGCAGGTGCCCCTGGTGGAGCACGCCGACGTGCGGCGCATGCTGCTCCGGCAGAAGGCCATCGTGGAAGGGGGCCTGTCGCTGCTGGTCTCCGCCGCCTACCAGGCCGACCTGGCCGGCCACGCCGGGGACGAGGGCGGCCGCCGGCGGGCCCAGCGGCTCCTCGACGTGCTGACCCCGGTGGCGAAGAGCTTCCCCGCCGAGGCCGGATTCGAGTCCAACGCGCTGGCGCTCCAGATCCACGGCGGCTACGGCTACTCCAGCGAGTACCTGCCCGAGGCCTGGCTGCGCGACCAGAAGCTGAACTCCATCCACGAGGGCACCACCGGCATCCAGGGGCTCGACCTGCTGGGCCGGCGCGCCGTGGCCGAGGGCGGGGCCGGCCTCGAGGCGCTGCTGGAGGAGATCGCCGCCGCGGCCGGGCGTGCGCGGCGGGCCGGCGTCGAGCCCGCGTGGGTCGACGCGGTGGCGGCGGCCGGGGCGCGCCTGGGCGAGGTCACTCTGCGGCTCGGAGCGCTCGGCCTCGCCGGGCGCGTCGAGGAGATGCTGCGCCACAGCGCCGACTACCTGCGCGCCTTCTCCATCCTGGCAGTGGCCTGGCAGTGGCTCCTGCAGGCCGCCGCGGCCAAGGAGGGACTCGCTCGCGACCCGGCCTCGCCGGACTTCTACCAGGGCAAGCTGTGCGCGGCGCAGTACTTCATCGCCACCGAGCTGCCCGAGGCGTCCCGCCTCATCGACCTGTGCGCCTCCGGCGAGGACTCCTACGCCCAGATGCGGCCGGAGTGGTTCTGACCGCGCCCGCATCCGACGCCGACGTGACGAGCATCCCTCCGCCCTGGGCACCACACCCAGACTGCGGGTTGAACGGTACCCGAGTTGACGTCGCCCCGCCGGACACCTCTTGCGGTACGACCGGCGTGATGCGTACTCTCACAGTGGCTGGACGGCGTTGCTGATCGACACGACTGGAGTCGACCTCTCCTCCCGGAGCTCCGGCGGGAGAGTGCTCGGCGGGGTACCGGAGTGACGGAGCAGGAGCCGCAGCGCGACGAGGGGGTCGCCTCGGAGCCGGGAGCGCTCTCGCGGCTGCTCGCGAAGCTCGCAAAGGCGCCAGCGCCTGATCTCGCGGGTGGGTGGCAGAGGCCCATGCTGACCGGGGAGCAGGTCGGGCGATACGAGATCCGATCCGAGATCGGGCGCGGGGGCTTCGGAGCGGTCTACGAGGCGTTCGACCCGGAGCTCGGCCGCGCGGTGGCGCTGAAGGCCCTGCGCCCGGGCCGTAGCATTGCGGAGCTCGGACAGGCCTGGATCCGAAAGGAGGCGGAGGCGATCGCTCGCCTCGACCACCCCGGGATCGTGACGGTCCATGACGTAGGGACCTGCCCCGTGGGGGCGTACCTCGTGATGGAGCTGCTGAGGGGGGAGACGCTGGCGCGGCGCCTCGACAAGGGGCCGATGCCCACCGACGAGGCACTCCGCATCGCGGAGGATCTGGCGCGGGGCCTGGCCCACGCTCACGAACGGGGCGTGCTCCACCGAGATCTCAAGCCGGGAAACGTATTCCTCACGGACGACGGGCGGGTGAAATTACTCGACTTCGGACTCGCCCACCTGCTCGGGACACCCGAATCGGGGGGCGGCGGGACGCCGGCGTACATGGCTCCGGAGCAGGCGCGGGGCGATGCGGTCGACGAGCGGGCCGACATCTACGCGGCGGGCGCGATCCTCGGGGAGATGCTCACGGGGCGGACGCCCGCGGATACGCGCAGCGGTGTCCCGAAGGTCGGACGGGCCCTTGCCAGGCTGGTCGCTACCGCGACGGCGCCGGAACCGCCCCATCGACCGCGCGACGGCACCGAGTGGCTGGCGGCGCTGGTGGAGGTACGCCGGCGGCGCGAGCGCCCGCGTGCGGCGCGGCGCGTGGCGCTGCTCGCCGGAGTGGGCGTGGCCCTGGGCGTGATGGCGGCGGGAATCGCGACCTGGCGGATCTGGAGGCGACAGCTCCCGCCTGGCCGCGTTACGGTCGCGGTCGCTGAATTCACGAACGAGACGGGAGACGGGGAGCTCGACGGCCTCGGCCGCTTGCTCGCCGCCTCGCTCCAGGAGTCGCCGCTCGTGCGCGTCGTCGCCCGCGAACGCCTCATGGGCGCGCTGCGTGAGGCGGGGCGCGCGGATCCCGACCGGATCGACGAGGGGGCCGCGCGGGAGGTCGGCGCGAGGCTCGGCGTCGACGCTCTGCTTCTCGCCTCGATCCGCAGGTTCGGCGAGTCGTACGCCGTCGAGGTGCGCGCGGTCGAGCCAGGGCGCGACCCGTACCTCTTCGCGGCGAGCGAGCAGGCGAGGGGGAAGGAAAAGGTGCTAGAGGTGGTCGATCGGCTGGCGGCGCGCGCCCGCAGGGGCCTGATCCGGGGAACGGCCGAGGCAGGGGCGGCGCGACCGGTTTCCGAGATCGCCACCTCGAACCTCGAGGCCTGGCGTCACTACGTGGTAGGGCTCGGGATGGCCGAGCGGTACGTGCCCGCCGCGTCGGCCGAGTTTCGCAGGGCGATCGAGCTCGCACCCGATTTCGCGCTCGCGCACTACCAGCTCCTGGTGCAGATCGGGCGGGAGTATGGCCTCGACGACGACCTGGGGGTGGCGGCCACGGCCGCCATGAGGGTGGCTGACCGGGCTCCGTGGCGCGAGGGCATGCTCATTCGCGCCGTGAAAGAGAGCCAGGCCGGGCGAGTGGCGGCGGCCCGGGCGATCTACCGCGAGGTCCTGGAGCGCGACCCCGACGACAAGGAGGCGCTGGTCCAGCTCGGGCTGTCGTCGGATCCGTCGGAGGCGATGCCGCTTTGCGAGAAGGCGCTCGCCCTCGATCCCGTGGACGGGATGGCCCGCGCCTGCATCGTCTTTCAGCTGGCTTTCGCCGGGAAGACCGAGGCCCTTCTCAAATACGCGCGGGCCTGGGCAGAGCGCCCGACGGAAGGCCCCGAGTACCTTCCACCGTTCGCGTTTGCGCTCGCGGGGTCGCTCGACGAAGCCGTGGCGGCCGGGCGCCGGGCCGCCGACCTCGGGCCGCCGGGCCAGATTGCGCTGGTGCTGGTGCTCGAGATGGTCGGCGACTACCGGGAGATGGAGGCCGTCGCGAGGCGGAGGATAGCGGCGACGAACAAGGGCTTTGCCTCCCTCGGCCGGGCCCTGGCGTACCAGGGGCGGCGACGCGAGGCGATCAGACTGCTCGATCGCGCGTGGGCCGAGCGGGCCGGGCAGGGCTACGCGCCCCCCTTGGCCGCGTTCCTGATCGCCGCCGGCGACGGGCCCAGCGAGGCCCTCCGCAGGCGGGCCGACGCGCTCGTGGCGGTGAGCGCACAGCTGCGGGCACAGGTCGTCGCGGCACTCGCCGTGGCGGGGGACGGTGAAGGTGCGGCGACGCGTGCCGGGCCGCTCCCAGCGGATTCGTCTGCGCGCACGCTCGCCGAGGCGCGGCTCGCCCTCGCCCGCGGCGAGCCCGCGGTCGCGCGGGCCCTCCTCGCACCGCTCACGGGCAAGGTGACGCCCGGGGATCGCCCCGCCGAGCTGCTCCTCGGCGAGGCGTGTGCCGCCCAGGGGGACGTCGCTTGTGGCGTCGCCGCGCTCGAGCGGTACGCGATGCCGACGCTGGGGGCAGTCACTCCGCTGGGCGGGGCCACCACTCGCACATGGGGGCTACCGCGCGCGCGACTCCTCCTGGCCCGGGTGCGGGATCGGCTCGGGGAGCTCCACGAGGCACGTCGGATCGTCGACCAGCTCCTCGCCGAATGGAAGAGGGCGGATCCCGACTACCCGCTTCTGGCGGAGGCAAGGGCGCTCAGGGCAGGGCTCGTGAGGGGTTCGGTCTCGCGGTGATGCCCTTTCTTGAAATCAGCTCCCGTCGCGCACGTCTTCAGCCCCCTGATTTCCCAAGAGCCGGTCGGCGACCCGGTCAGGAGATCGAGGGGGCACTCGCAGATGACGGCCTCGCCGCGGGTGGTCGGTCCGTCCCTGCGCCGGCGAGCTCAATCCCGCTGCTGCCGTGAAGCCGCGAAGCGCCCGCCCAGGGCATCGCGGACGATGCCCGCCAGGATCCGCACCGCCTCCCGCGTCCGCGACTCGCCCGCGGCGCCGAAGCCGAGAACCAGCCCGCGCCGCGCCGGGCGGCCCAGGTAGCAGCTCGAGAGCGGCATGGCGGAGATGCCCGCGGCCGC
>DASTPH010000202.1:0-4336 GCA_035762305.1 Anaeromyxobacteraceae bacterium | reverse complement strand
GATCGCCGAGATGAAGACCGGCGAGGGCAAGACCCTGGTGGCGACCCTGCCCTGCGCCCTGAACGCCCTGGCCGGCCGCGGCGTGCACGTGGTCACCGTCAACGACTACCTGGCCCGCCGCGACGCCGAGTGGATGGGGCGCATCCACCGCATGCTGGGCCTGTCGGTGGGCGTCATCGTCCACGGCCTCACCGACGAGCAGCGGCAGCGGGCCTACGGCTCGGACATCACCTACGGCCAGAACAACGAGTTCGGCTTCGACTACCTGCGCGACAACATGAAGTTCCGGCTGCAGGACTACGTGCAGCGGGAGCTCAACTTCGCCATCGTGGACGAGGTGGACTCGATCCTCATCGACGAGGCCCGCACCCCGCTGATCATCTCCGGCCCCTCGGACGAGTCGAGCGAGAAGTACTTCACGGTGAACAAGCTCATCCCCTCCATGATCCGGGACGTGGACTTCACGGTCGACGAGAAGTCACGCACCGTGGTGATGAGCGACGCCGGCGTCGGCAAGATGGAGCAGAAGCTCGGGATCAAGAACCTCTACGACCCCGAGGAGATCGAGAAGCTGCACCACGTGGAGCAGGCGCTGCGCGCCCACCACCTCTACCGCAACGAGGTGGACTACGTGGTCAAGGAGGGCGAGGTCATCATCGTCGACGAGTTCACGGGCCGCCTCATGCCCGGCCGCCGCTGGTCGGACGGTCTGCACCAGGCGGTGGAGGCCAAGGAAGGGGTCACCATCGAGGCCGAGAACCAGACCCTGGCCACCATCTCCTTCCAGAACTACTTCCGCATGTACTCCAAGCTGGCCGGCATGACCGGCACCGCCGACACCGAAGCGGAGGAGTTCGGCAAGATCTACAACCTCGACGTGATGGTGGTCCCCACCCACCGCACCATGATCCGCAAGGACGCGGACGACGTCGTCTACAAGACCGAGGGCGAGAAGTTCAAGGCGGTCTGCGACGAGATCGCGGCCCGCAACAAGGCGGGCCAGCCGGTGCTGGTGGGCACGGTCTCGGTGGCCAAGAGCGAGGTGGTCTCCTCGCTCCTCAAGAAGCGGGGGCTGCAGCACAACGTCCTCAACGCCAAGCACCACCAGCGCGAAGCCGAGATCGTGGCCCAAGCCGGCCGCAAGGGCTCGGTCACCATCTCCACCAACATGGCCGGCCGCGGCACCGACATCCTCCTTGGCGGCAACCCGGAGATGATGGCCAAGCACGAGGTGGGGCCGGAGCCCGACGAGCCCATGGAGGGGGAGGAGGAGGAGGCCTTCCTCCTCCGCAAGGCGGAATGGGGGAAGCGCCTGGCGGCCCGCACCGAGGAGCTGCGGGGCCAGACCGCCCGCGAGCACGACGAGGTGGTGGCCCTGGGCGGCCTGCACATCGTGGGCACCGAGCGGCACGAGTCGCGGCGCATCGACAACCAGCTGCGCGGCCGCGCCGGCCGGCAGGGCGACCCCGGGTCCTCGCTCTTCTTCCTCTCGCTGGAAGACGACCTGATGCGCATCTTCGCGTCGGATCGCATCCAGCGGCTCATGGAGATGCTGGGGATGAAGGAGGGAGAGCAGATCGAGCACCGCCTGCTCACCAAGTCGATCGAGGGCGCCCAGAAGAAGGTCGAGGCCCACAACTTCGACATCCGCAAGAACCTGCTCGAGTACGACGACGTGATGAACCAGCAGCGCCGCTCCATCTACCGGCTGCGGCGCATGGTGCTGGGCTTCGGCGCCGGCATCCCGGTGGTCGAGTACGACGAGGACCCCAAGACCCGCAAGAAGACCCGGCGCGAGAAGGTCTACGGCTGGGACGACGCCCGCGAGCACGTGCTCGACATGATGGAGGACCTGATCCTGGACATGGTGGGCGAGCAATGCCCGGACCGGATCTCGCAGTGGGACCTGGAGACCCTCTCGCTCCGGGTGAAAGACCAGTTCGCGGTGGACATGCAGTTCGGCCCCCCCACCACCAGCCGCGCCCGCGAAGGCCGCGAGGCGGTGGCGGAGCAGATCTTCAAGGTGGTGGAGAAGGCCTACCGCGGCCGCGAGGAGCTCTTCGGCCAGGACGCCGAGGGGGTGCCGCTGCTGCGCCGCTACGAGCAATACCTGTATCTCCAGGCCATCGACGCGCTGTGGAAGGACCACCTCCTGGCCATGGACCACCTGCGCCAGGGGATCGGCCTGCGCGGCTACGGCCAGCGCGACCCCAAGCAGGAGTACAAGCGCGAAGGCTACGAGATGTTCGTGCGGGTGACCTGGAACGTGAAGGGAACGGTCATCGGCAACGTGCTTCGGCTGCAGCCGGCGCGGCAGGAGACGGCCCAGGAGATCGAGCAGAGGCGGATGGCGCTGGCCCGCCGGCAGCGGATGGTGGAGAGCCACCCCGAGTCGCGGGGGGGCGGCGACGGGGAGAAGGCCGCCCCCAAGCAGGAAACGGTGGTGCGCGAGGGGCCCAAGGTCGGGCGCAACGACCCCTGCCCCTGCGGCTCGGGCAAGAAGTACAAGAAGTGCCACGGGGCCGGCGCCCCGGCCCACACCTGAGCGCCGGCACGGCTGGGCCGCGCACCGGGCGCGGCACGAGCGCGGCGCGCTCCCTCCGCTATGCCCCTTCCTGCGTCCGCGGCACCGCGTACTTGGGCTGCGACGGCAGGTTCATGATCTCTTCGGGGCACAGCTCGCAGAGGAAGTCGATGAGGTCGCGGGCGGAGATCACGCCCAGCGGGACCCCGCGCTCGTCCACCAGCGGCACGTGGCGATAGCGGCCCACGTGCATCTTGTTCAGGGCGTAGGCCACGCTGTCGCCGGGCGCCAGCGCCTCCGGATCCCGGGTCATCACCTTCGAGACTTTGAGGCGGCCGAACCCCCTGGCTCCCAGGGCCCGGTCGAGGAAGTCCCGCTCGGTGAAGAGGCCGACGAGCTTCCTCGGTTTCTTCTTGGCCACCACCAGCACCGCCGAGACCCGCTTCTTCTTCATGAGCTCGACGGCCCTGGAGACGGTGGCGTCGGGCGTCACCGTCACCGCTCCGGTGCTGCGCTTCACCTCCGAGAGCTTGGTGAGCAGGATCTGCCGGCCCACGTCGCGGCCGCGCCCGACCTCGAGCTCGCCCTCGTCGCCTTCCAGGACCTCCACCTCATCCTTGGCGGTCGTCTCGGATACCATGCCTGGATCCTCCGGGTGGTGTGGCTGCAGCCCCAACATGCTCACCCGTGGCGCCGCGCCCGCAACGGCCCAAAGGGGTGAGCCGTGCAAATTCCCGAGCCCTTCGACCTGGACCTGACCGTTCGCAGCCACGGCTTCTACGCGCTCGACCCCTGGCGCTACGACGAGGCCCGCCGGGTGCTGGGGCGGCCGCTCCGGCTGGGCGGGGGGCGGGTGGTGTACGCCGAGGTGGCCGAGCGGGAGGGGCCAGGGAAAGGCCTCGTGGTCCGGGTCACTGCCGCCGGCCGGCTCGGCGCAGCGGAGGGGGCCGAAGCGCGGGCGCAGATGCGGGCCGCGCTCGGCCTCGACGAGGATCTGGCCCCCTTCCACGCGCTGGCGCGCCGGCTCGAGCCCGGTCCGGGGCGCCGCGGCGCTCCGCGCCTCCCCGACCTGCGCTGGGCCGCCGAGCGGGGGGCGGGGCGGATGCTGCGATCGCCCACGGTCTTCGAGGACGCGGTGAAGACCCTGTGCACCACCAACTGCACCTGGGCCCTCACCGAGGCCATGGTGACGAACCTGGTCGAGGCGCTGGGCGAGGAGGGGCCGCTCTCGACCCGCACCTTCCCCACCGCCGAGGCCATGGCGCGCCGGCCCGAGCGCTTTTACCGGGAGCGAATCCGGGCCGGCTACCGGGCCCCGTTCCTCCGGGCGCTGGCGGCGGCGGTGGCCTCGGGCCGGCTCGACGTGGAGGCCTGGCGCCGATCGCCCCTCGACACCGACGCCCTGGGCCGGGAGATCGCCGCCCTGAAGGGCTTCGGCCCCTACGCCACCGAGCACCTCCTCCGCCTGCTCGGCCGCCACGAGCACCTGGCCCTCGACTCCTGGAACCGCAGGAAGCTGGCCCGCCTGCGCGGCACCCGGCGTCAGCCCTCGGACCGGGCGCTCCGGCGCTGGTACGCGCCCTACGGCCGCTTCGCCGGCCTCGCCATGTGGCTCGAGGCCACCGCCGACTGGCACCAGCCGGCCCGCGAGCCCGGTCGCGGCTTCTGATTCGCGCGGCGCGGTCGGCGAGCCCGGCCCTACGACTCCACGGCCACCAGCAGGGCGTCGCCATCGCCGATCACCCGGCTCCGGTGTCCCCGGCCCTTCGTGTCCTCGAGGAGCATGCTGCTCCCGGGCACCACGCGGTTGAC
>DASTPH010000201.1:0-4670 GCA_035762305.1 Anaeromyxobacteraceae bacterium | reverse complement strand
ACGCCCGCGACGCCGAGGACCTGGTGCAGGACGCGGTGCTGCGCGCCTGGCGCTTCTTCGACAAGTTCGAGCGCGGCACCAACTTCAAGGCCTGGCTCTTCAAGATCCTCACCAACACCTTCATCAACCGCTACCGCCGCGCCTCCAAGGAGCGGAGCATCGTCGAGGGCGAGGACCGCGACTCGGTGCAGGAGCGGATCTCCTCGCGCGAGGCCGCCGAGCAGTCGGCCGACCCGGAGCGATATCTCCTCGACCGCGTCCTCTCCGACGACGTCCTCGCGGCCATCGACTCCGTCCCGGTCGACTTCCGGCTGGCGGTGATCCTGGCCGATCTGCAGGACTTCTCGTACAAGGAGATCGCCGACATCCTCGACGTCCCGGTGGGGACGGTGATGAGCCGGCTCTTCCGCGGACGGCGCCTGCTGCAGCGCCAGCTGGCGGAATACGCCGAAGCCTCCGGCTTGTTGCAGGGATCGGAAGAGGGAAAGAGCATCGACCTCCAGGACTGGCGGCGAAGGCGCGGCCAGGGATAATGACAGGCGCGGCATGGCGACGGAGCCCCAGGGGGAAACCCGAATGACGTGCGGCGAGGTGGAGCGCCTCGTCGACCCATGGCTCGACGGCGAGCTTGACGACCGGGATCAGGCGGAGGTGCTGCGCCACCACCAGGCCTGCCCGGCCTGCCGCGCCCGAGCAGAGCGCCGCAGCCGGGAGCGGGCAGTCCTGCGGGCCAAGCTGCGCGAGGCCATGGGACCCGGCACGCGGGCCGGCACCGCGCCGGAGGCGCTGCGCGAGCGGCTCCTCCAGGCGCTGGATCGGCCTGCGGCGCCCTGGTGGCGCCGGGCGCTGGCGCCGGTGCCGCTGGCCACGCTGGCGGCCGCCGCGGCCGGAGTGCTCATGGTGCTGGCCACCCACGGCGGGACCGACTCGCTGGTGGAGGAGGCGGTGGTGAAGCACACCCGCGACCTCCCGCTGGACATCTC
The DNA here is from genome assembly GCA_035762305.1 of Anaeromyxobacteraceae bacterium. Taxonomy (GTDB): domain Bacteria; phylum Myxococcota; class Myxococcia; order Myxococcales; family Anaeromyxobacteraceae; genus DASTPH01. The sequence goes on along the minus strand of DASTPH010000201.1, from coordinate 3,687 downwards.
CACCGCGGCGATGGCCCCTGACGCCATTCCTGCAGCGCTGGCGCACCTCCTCGAGTTCAACCCGCGCCCGCCGCGGTTCGAGGCCCAGGGCGTCCGCCTCATGGGCGCCCGGGCAGCGCACCTCGGCGATCGACCCTGCGCCTACATGCGCTACCAGACGCCCAGTGGGCAGATGGGGCTCTTCGTCGTCGCGGACCGGGGGAGCCGTTTCCCGGACCTCTCCGAGATGGTGCGCGCCAGCCCCCCATCGGTGCGGGTGCTCAACGCCCGCGGCTACAACGTGGCGGTGTGGCGAGAGCACGAGATGGTCTACTCGCTGGTCTCGGACCTGGACGCGGCCGACCTCGCCCGACTGGTCGAGGCCGCCCGCGGCGCCCGGGCACGGTAGCGCCGCCCCGCCTTCGGCGGCGCCCGAGCCCGAGCGCCCGTCTCTCAGCCCCCTCCCCGGCCCGGCAGCGCCGTGGTCCCCCCCGCGCCCGACTCCGGTCGCGGCCTGCCCTTACCGCGAGGCATCCCGCGATCGCGCGACGGCCCCGATTTTGACAGGCCGCGGCGCGGCGGATTAGGATTTCCCCGAATCTTTTTCGATGGCTGCGCGCCGCGGGGAGCGGCGCCGGAAGGCCAGATGCCCAAGAGAGTCCTGCTCATCGAGAGCGACGCCGCCTTCGCGCGCGAGATGTCCGACGCGCTGGAGAGCAAGGGCTTTCAGACCTCCGTGGCCGCGGAGGGCAAGGAGGGACTCGACGCCGCCCGCGACCTGCGCCCGGACGCCATCGTGCTCTGCGTGGAGCTGCCCGGGATGTCGGGCTATTCCATCTGCAACAAGCTCAAGAAGGACGGGGAGCTGAAGCGCATCCCCCTCGTCATCACCAGCGCCGAGGCCACGCCCGAGACCTTCGAGCAACACAGGAAGCTCAAGGCCCGCGCCGACGGCTACCTCATCAAGCCCTTCGGGGGGGCGGAGCTGCTCGAGAGCCTGCGCTCCCTGGTGGGCGCGCCGGAGGGGCCAGAGGAGGAAGTGGTCACCCTCTCCGACGTGGAGCTCGAGTCACTGGGCAATGTCCAGCCGGTGGCCGAGATGCGCGACCCGGTGCGCGCGCCGATGCCGCTCGCGGCGCCGGCCCCCGCGATCCCCTCGGACGACGAGGACCTGAAGCTCCTCGACGACGCCTTCGACAGCATCGCCGCCGGCCCGGCGCCGCTCCAGGAGGCGCCCCCGGCCGAGGCGCCGGTGGAGGAGGAGGAGATCGCCGCCGCGGCCGAGTCGCTCCCCGAGCCCGAAGAGGCCGCCTCCCCGTCCGAGATCGACGCGCTCGGCGAGGAGGCCGACGCCGCCCTGGACGCCCTCTCCGCCGGGGCCGACGAGCCGGTTTCGGGCGCCCCGCTCCTGGAGGACGAGGACCCGGCACCCGCCCCTAGCGCCGCCAACGCCGACCTGCTCCGGGCCGCCGGCATCCCGCTCCTGGGCGAGGAGCCGCGCCGCCCTGCGCCGCCTCCGCCCTCCTTCATCGTCCCTCCGCCGCGCGAGGAGGCCCGCGAGAGCGCCGAGACCGGGCGCGAGCTGGAATCGCTCCGGCGCGAGCTGGAGGAGGTGCGCGCGACGGTGGCGCGGGCCGAGCGCCTGGCCAGGGAGCGCGAGGGGGACCTGAAGCTCCAGAAGACCAAGCTCGACGGCATGTCGGCCACCGTGAAGCGGCTCGAGACCGACCTCAAGAACGCCCGGGAGGAGACCCGGCGCGCCGCCGAGAAGGCCGACGCCGCCGAGCGCGAGCTGGACGAGATCCGCGCCAGGGCCGAGGAGCTCGAGCGCACCGCCGCCGAGAAGGGGGCCGCGGCCGCCGAGGCCGCCGGGCGGTTGGCCGCGCTGGAGCGGGAGCTGGAGGACACCAAGACCGAGCTCCTAGTCGCGCGCGGCGAGGCCGAGGGCGCCCGCGGGGACGCCGAGAAGCACGGCGCCGACCTGCGCCGCCGGGTGCAGGAGCTCGAGGCCGCCACCGCCAAGCACGAGGAGCGGGTGGTCAAGGCCTACCAGAAGATCAAGAGCGACGAGAAGCTGCGGGAGAAGACCCGCAAGGCGCTCACCATCGCCCTGCAGCTCCTCGACGAGCGCGCCCCGGTGGAGCCCGGCGAGAAGGAGCGCCGCCCGGCGGCGCCCGAGTAGGGCGGGGGCTCGTCCCCCGCCGATTTCACCGCGGGCCCGATGTAGGGCGGGGGCCGACTCGAGCCGCCCGGAACGGGAGGCTGCCCGAGGGGCTCCACGTCCCCTCTCCCTCCGGGGTCCTCCCTGAGCATTCGTCACATCTTCCGGCTCATCCGTCGGCACGGGTGCTGCTCCGTTCAACGGTAGCCCAGGAGCCGCGGCGCTGCTTGCCGCAGCGGGCGTGGGTAACGAGGGAGAGGGCGGCGAAGCCGGCCAGGCGGGCCGGTTCCGCGCGGGCGAAGCGTGCTCGCTCTCACTCCGCGGCCATCGCCTGCCGGGCCATCGGCACAGCGCCGCCACTACCTGCAAGATCAGTAAACCTAACCTTCCGGTACCTCCGCATGTGGTCCCGCCCGTAGACCTGCTCGGCGTAGAGGAGATTGTGTGACTTGCAGAGAAGTCGGAGGCGGTCGATCGTCGCCCTTCCTCCCCGGCCAACCGGATCCACGTGATCGACCTGCAGCTGCCAGCGGCTGCCGCAGCGCCGGCCGTCCGGACTGACCCAGGCGCAGCAGCCGCCGTCCCGCTCCCACACCTGCCGGCGCAGCTCGGCCGGGATGGCGGCCGGGTCCTTCGTAGGCGTGGCCTCCGGCGTCTTCCGGGCCGGCTTCACCGCCCCCTGGCGCTTGCCGTGCTTCTCGATCCCGCAGCGGATGGCCTCGTGCAGGACCGCGGCCAGGTCCTTTCTGGGGAACTTGTGGCTGAGCATCATGGCCAGGGTTTCGAGATCGTCCTTGCAGGCGCCGTCGATGGTCACCCGCAGGGACCACAGGTCCTGCGAGACGGCGCGCATCTCCTGCCGAGCCGGCCCAGCGGCCGGCGAGGCTTCCTCGGCAGCGGGAGCTCGCATGGCGCCGACCGGCTCCAGCCCACCCGCCTCGCCAGAAGCGCCCGAGAGTGCCACGGGAAGAAGGCCGCAGACCCCACTCCCCCCCTTCCCAGCCACCGGCGCAGGTAGTTGCCGGATACCCTCCCTCGGGGTGGAGCGGGGGTTGAGCGACGCCACCAGGTGGTCCACCTCGGCCGTGGTCCGGAAGGCCGCCCGGGCGACCAACCCTTCGGCGTTCTCCTCGGTGAGCACCTGGCCCAGCAAAGCCAGCGTGGTCAAGCACAGCCGCCCGTCCCGCAGGGCGCCGGCGAGCCTGGGGAAGCGGCGCAGCACCTTCATGGCGGCGATGCGCCGGCCGGCCGGGCCCTCCCGGAGGTGGAGGACCTCCTGGCAGTAGGTCCAGAGGGAGCCATAGCCCAGCTCCAGATACGCCCGCCTCCGGTCGAACTCGTCGAGGTGGAGGAGGAACTCGACCTGGACCTGGCGCTCGTCCGAGGCGAGCTCGCCGAGGCGCCGGGCCAGGGTGCGGGAGTCGAGGGAGGAAGGGGTCTTCGCAGTCATGAGGCCTCCGAGCGTGATGACCCTTGGTAACACGGGAATCCGGGCCCTCGTGGAGGGCCCTGGGAGGCCCGTTGAGGCGCGTCCGTCGAGGGGGCGC
>DASTPH010000200.1:0-26162 GCA_035762305.1 Anaeromyxobacteraceae bacterium | reverse complement strand
GGCGGCCGCGCCCAGGACCGCCGCCGCGAGGGCGGCCAGGGCCCCGGCGTCGCGCCCCAGCTCGCGCGCCCCGGAGGGGAAGAGGGTCGGGCGGGAGAGCAGGCGGCGGCGGGCCCAGGCCGAGGCCAGGTCCACCCCGGCCACCAGCGCGAAGAGCAGGAACACCTCGGTGGCCACCTCGTCCCAGGCCAGCATCTTGAGGGACAGCTCCAGCTGCTGTCCCACCCCGCCCGCCCCCACCAGGCCCAGCACCGCCGAGGCGCGGAGGGCGCAGTCGAAGCGGTAGAAGGCGTAAGAGGCGAGCAGCGGGCGCGCCGCCGGCACCACTCCGAGCAGCAGGGCCCGCCGCGGCGGGGCCCCGGCCGAGGCCAGCGCCGAGGCCGCGGCGCGCGGCGTGGACTCGAGGATCTCGGCGAAGACCTTGCCCAGCACGCCGCCGTAGCCCACCCCGATGGCGAGGACGCCCGGTGCGGGCCCCAGCCCCACCGCCCGCACGAAGAGCAGCGCCCACACCACCTCCGGCACCGAGCGCATCACCGAGAGGGCCAGCCGGGACGCGAGCCAGACGGCCCGGGAGAGGCGGCTCGGGCGTCCGCCGCAGGCCAGGCGCAGGGCCGGCGAGGTGGCGCCGAGGGCCAGGGGCGCGCCCAGGGCCAGGGCGAGCCCGATGCCGGCCACGGCGATGGCCACCGTCTCGGCGAGCGGGCGGGCGAGGCTCCGGAGGAACTCCGCCCCGTGGGCGGGAGGGAAGAGGCCGCGGGCGAAGTCGGCGGCGGTGCGGGCCGCGTCGGCGCCGAAGAGCGCCCCGAGGTCGCCGCCGGCGCCGCGCCAGGCCAGCGCCAGCGCCCCCAGGAGGCAGAGCCCGGGCCAGGAGAGCCACCAGGGGGGCCGCCACCCGGCCGCCGGCCGGTCCGCCGTCAAGGCGAGCCCCCGGGGCCCAGGCCCAGGCGCGCCTCGGCGAGGAAGGCGCGGGCTCCCTCGGAGAGCCCCCCGGACCGCCGCCAGGCGGCGTAGAAGCGGCGCGGGACGCGCAGCCCCGCCACCGGGACCAGCCGCAGCGCCCCGGATCGCAGGTCGTCCTCCACCGAGAGCCGGGAGGCGAAGCCCACCCCCAGGCCGGCCGCCACCGCCGCCTTGAGGGCCTCGACGCTCGAGACCTCCAGCTCCACCGCCTCGGGGTCGAGGGCCGTCCCCATGGCCTGGAGCTGGGCCTCCACCACCGCCCGGGTCGCCGAGCCCGGCTCCCTTTCCACCCGCGGCAGCCGCGCCAGCGCCTCCGTCGACAGCGTTCCCGGCGGCACCAGGCGCTGTCCCGGAGCCGCCACCAGCACGATCTCGTCCTCGGCGAAGTCCTCGAAGTGCAGTGCCCCGTCGTCGCGGCGGGAGCCCACGAAGGCCAGCTCCACCCGGCCCGACAGGAGGTCCTCCATCACCTCGTCGGTGTCTTTCACGGTGAGGCGAAGGTGGGCTTCGGGGTGGCGGCGGGCGAAGGCGGCCGCCAGGCGCGGCAAGAGGTACTCGCCGGGCGTGGTGGAGGCCCCCACCAGCACCGGGGCCCGCGAGAGCCGCGGGGGCCCAGGCGCGACCGGCTGGGCCGGCTCCGGCGAGGCGCTGGCGGCCTCGACCCGGTAGAGGTGCCCCAGGTCCTCGGCGGTCAGGTCCTCCCGCCTTCGGTCGAAGAGGACCCGGCCGCCGCGCAGCCCGACCACCCGCGGGAAGTGCGGCAGCACCGGATCGAGCTGATGGGTGGAGAGCACCAGCGCCCGGCCCCGCGCCGCCCGCACCAGGAGCTCCACGATGGCGGCGGCCCGTCGCGGATCCACCGAGGCGAAGGGCTCGTCGGCGACGATGGCCTCCGGCCCCTGGAAGAGCACGCGAGCCACCGCCACCCGCTGCTGCTCGCCGCCGGAGAGGCGATCCACCCGCTCGTGCAACCGGCCGTCGAGCCCCACCTCGCGGAGCACCGCCGCCACCGCCGAGCGCTCCGCCGCCCGCAGCGGCGCCAGCGCCAGGCCGAGGAGGCTGCGCCGGCCCAGCGCGCCCATGAGCACGTTCTCGAGGACGCTCGCCTGCGGCACGAGGTGCAGGAGCTGGTACACCGTCCCCACGCGGGCGCGCAGGGCGCGCAGCGAGGCCGGGGCCAGCCGGCCCGGCTCCTGCCCCAGCACCCGCAGCCGCCCCTCGGCCGGCGCCACCGAGGTGTTGAGGACGTTGAGCAGGGTGGACTTGCCGGCGCCGCTCGGCCCGATGATCGCCACCCGCTCGCCGTGCCGCACCGCGAGGCTCACGCCCTCGAGCGCCGTCACCGCGCCGAAGCGGACCCCGACCCTCTCGAGCTCGAAGGCCGGCGCCTCGGCGCCGCCCGCCTGGGAAGGGGTGGGGTTCGATGGCTCCGCCACGTCGTCGAGGCGGCCGCCGGCGAGCGTCGCCGGGGCGAGCCTCCCTCGTGCCTCGAGGTGAAGGGGCTTCAAGGTCAGCCTGCGTTTCTACCCCGCGGCCGGGATTCCTGCACGACGCCCCGCCCGGGGAGAAGATGGGGGTGCGCCCCAGGGAGGGGGTCGCCGCCGACGCGCGGCCGGGGGCAGGATGATGGTTCCTGGAGGACCGCCATGACCGAGCCCGCCACGTCGGAAACCGTCGAGATCGCCCATCCAGCTACCGGGACGCTGAGGCTCGCCCTAGCGGTGGGAGCCTGCCGGCTGCACGTCAAGCCGGGCCAGGCCGAGCCGTGGGTGAGTGGGAGCTATGCCGATCCTTCGGGCGCCCTGCCCTACAAGGTGGCCCGGGAGGGCGGCTCGGTCCGGATCACCCAGGAAGCCCGCGTGGCGGAGATGCTCGGGCTCTTCAAGGGAGCGCCGGCCTTCGACCTCCGTTTCGGGACCGGGCGCCCGTTCGACCTGTCCGTGGAGTCGGGCGCCAGCGACAACGTCCTCGAGCTGGGCGGGGTGCCGCTCACCGGCCTCACGCTGCGGCAGGGAGCCGGCAAGCTCGCCTGCCGCTTCGCCGCGGCCAACCCGGCCGAGCTGGCGAAGCTCGAGGTGGAGGCCGGCGCGGTGGCCCTGGAGATCGCCGGGCTCGGGCACGCCAACTTCGGCGAGATGCGCCTCGACGGCGGCGCGGCCGCCTACGACCTCGACTTCTCCGGGACGCTGCGGCGCGACGGCCGGGTGCGCATCTCCACCGGCGTCTCGGCGGTGACCCTGCGCATCCCGGCCGCCACCGCGGCCAAGGTCTTCCCGGAGGCCATCCTGGGGGGCCTGGACGTGGGCGATGGTTTCACCAAGAGGGAAGGCGCCTTCTGCACGCAGGCGGCCCTGGCCGGCGGCGCGCCGGTGCTGATCGTCGAGGCCAAGGTGGCTCTGGGGTCGCTGGCGCTGAAGCTCGTGTGACGCCGCGGCGCCGAGACTTCTTGCCTCGGACCTCGGGGTCGGTCGGCGTTCAGCGACGCTTCGGCTTGGCGGCTCGCCGGGCGGGCCGCTTCTTCCTTCCCGCGGGACGCGGTGCGGCCCGGCGTGGCTTGCGGCTCGGCGCCGCCTTGCGCCGCGGAGCGGCACGCCGGACCCGGCGCCTGGGGGCGGCCTTGCGAGCTGGCCGCGGCCTGGCCGCCGCCTTCTTCGTGCTGGCGCGGCGGGCTGGGGCCGCCCTCGCGGGCCGAGGCGCGAACGGGGGCTCGGGCGGCCGCCCGGTGAGGCACCAGGCCGCGAACGCCTCCGAGGAGGCGAAGGAGGTGGCCGCCGCCGGATCGCGCAGGCGGCTGAAGGCCCGGGCCACCACCGCCTCGGGCTCGAAGACCGGCTCCCGGTGGACCACCGACTCCAGGCGCCCGGCGCCCGCCGCGAAGTCCTCGACCAGGGCGCGCCGGACCTCCGGCTGCCCAGAAGCCTGGCGCGTCAGGAAGAGGACGGTCCGGTCGCCGCAGTCGATGCCGTGTCGGTACTCTCCATTCACCAGGGCGCGGACGTGGTCGCCGAGCATCATCGCCTCCTCCTCGCAGTGGCCGGATTCTACTGCGACCGCGGGTGGCTTCCGAATTGCCTGGCGTTTCGATCGCTTCCGTAGGGCGGGGGCTTGCCCCCCGCCGGGAGGCTTCGGTCTGGCGAGCCTTCCCGTCGCAGGCCGCAATTCGGCGCTTTTTCCGGGTGCTTGACCGCGAATCCGGTCGGCGGGGGACGAGCCCCCGCCCTACCGTCAAGGTACACGCACACGACTTGTGATGGATGGGGATCCAGGACGGCCCCGCCTACCGCTGCAGGATGTCGATGGCGACGCCCAGGCGCTCCTCGGGGTCCGGGCCGGAAGGGCCGGGCGCGGCGGCGAGCGTGCGCACGTGGGCGGCGATGGCCCACAGGTCCTCGGGCGGCAGCGAGGCGTAGGACGGCATGGGCGTGCCGTCGAGGCCGGTGGCCAGGGTGAGGTACAGGTCGGCGAGGCTCCCGCCGCGCAGGAAGCGGCCCCCGGCGAACGGGCGCGGTGCGATGGGGAGACCCCCGTCCCGCTTCAGCGTCGGGACCGACGGGCCGTCCCCCTTGCCCTCCGGCCCGTGGCAGTCGGGGCATCCGGCCCGCCGCCAGGCCAGGGCGCCGCGAGCCCGCAGGTCCGCCGTCTCCTCCGGGGCCGGCGGGACCTTCACCGGCTCGCCGGGCGGCTCCTCGGCGAAGCGGGCTGAGAGCGACTTCAGATGCAGGACCACCGCCCAGCGCTCCTCCTCGGGCAGGAACGCCCAGGGGATCATGGCGGTCCCGCGCAGCCCGCGGCTCACGGTCCGGAAGAGGTCCTCGTCGGTCGGCAGGCTGCCGGAGGGAGTGGAGCGCAGCTCGTAGACGCCGGTGGTGAAGTCGCGCGGCGGCTCCTCCAGGCGGATGGCGTGCCGTCCGCGCCCGTCGCCGCCCACGCCGTGGCACTGGCTGCACCGCACCCGGTAGACCTCGGCGCCGAGCGTCCGCTGGCGGAGGTCCGGCTTCGGGCGCGGGCCGCGCGGCGCTCCGTCCACCTCCGCGCCGGCGAGCCAGGCCTCGACCTGGCGGGGAACCGGGTCCGCCTCCCGGCGACAGGCCGCGAAGGCGAGGGCGCCGGCGAGGAGCGCCGCCCGGGCCCACCGGCGCGCGGCTCGGGGGCGGGCGAAGGCTGCGGCCATGGCGGCGCATCATGCCGCGGGTGCCGCGAGCCGGCCAGCCCCGAAGTTTCGCCGCCTCGGGAGCCTCGGCCGGCGCTAGACTGCCCGCCTCCGGGGGGCCCTCCCCCGGGCGGGAGGCTCGAGATGGACCCGGGATCCGACGACCGCCGGCGTGCGAAGTGGTCGGCGGCGGTCCTCGCCTTCCTGCTCGGCGCCGCGGTGGCGCTGCTCGCCGTGAAGGTGTTCCGGCCGGTCCCGGCCGGGCGCGTCGCGCCCGCCGCCGAGCCTGACGCCGGGCCCGTCGCCGCGGCCCCGGTCGCGCAGCCCGTGGTGGCCAGAGGCGACCTGGCCGAGGACGAGAAGGCCACCATCGAGCTCTTCAAGCGCTCCAGCCCGAGCGTGGTCTACATCACCACCCTGGCCCGGCAGGTGGTCGGGTTCTTCGACGTGGAGGAGGTGCCGCAGGGAACCGGGTCGGGCTTCCTGTGGGACCGGGCCGGTCACGTGGTCACCAACTTCCACGTGATCCAGGGCGCCAGCGCGGCGCGGGTCACCCTCCACGACCAGTCGGTGTGGCCGGCGACGCTCGTGGGCGTGGCCCCGGATCAGGACCTGGCCGTCCTCCGCATCCGGGCGCCCGGCGAGAAGCTCGCCCCGGTGCTGGTGGGCACCAGCCGCGACCTGCAGGTGGGCCAGAAGGTGTTCGCCATCGGCAATCCCTTCGGGCTCGACCACACCCTCACCACCGGCATCGTGAGCGCGCTGGGGCGGATCATCCCGGCCATGACCGGCCGGAGGATCGAGGGCGTCATCCAGACCGACGCCGCCATCAACCCGGGCAACTCGGGTGGCCCCCTGCTCGACAGCGCCGGGCGCCTCGTCGGCGTCAACACCCTCATCGCCAGCCCCAGCGGGGCGAGCGCGGGCATCGGCTTCGCCGTGCCGGTGGACACGGTGAGCCGAGTGATCCCGGAGCTGGTGGCCCACGGACGGGTGGTGCGGCCGCGGCTCGGCATCGCGGCCGGGTCGGAGTGGGTGCTCCGCCGCATCGGGGTGGAGGGGGTGCTGGTGGTCTCGGTGGCCAAGGGATCGGCCGCGGCCCGGGCCGGCCTGCGCGGGACGACCCGGACCGAGGACGGCGCCATCGTGCTCGGCGACGTCATCCAGGGACTGGACCAGCGCAAGGTCGCCTCGCCCGACGACCTCTTCGCCGCGCTGGAGGAGCACAAGCCCGGCGACACGGTGACGCTGCGGCTGCTTCGGGGGGAGCGCACCGTCGAGGTGAAGGTCCGGCTCGACGCGCCGGAGTGAGCCTGCCGAGCCACCCGAAGGGTGGCGAGGCTGCTTCTGCAGCCCGTGTGCACTCCGCGTCCAACTGGGCAGGAGAACCCGACGAGCCCGAGGTTTCCCCAAAGCCTCGCCGCCCGTTCCGCGCGGCTCGAGTCTCCCCCCGCTGACGCGGAGGGAGAGGGAAGAAACGCGCGAACTCCTACCGCGGCAGCCCGGCCACGATCGTCTCCGAGACCTCCCACAGCCTCTTCGCCAGCGCCGGGTCTTCGGCGTCGGGCCGCGGTTTGGCGACGTTGCAGTCGGCGAAGTACTGGCCGGAGGTGGTCGCCACCGCCGGGTGTGCCGCCACGTAGACCTCGGTCGCCGCCCCCTGGGCCACGTCCTTGAGAAACAGCGGGCCGACCAGGCCGAACGCCACCTGGGCCACGGGGTTCATGTGGCGGGCGAGGTTGGTCTTGATGACGCCGGGGTGCACCGCGTTGGCCGTCCTTCCAGTGCCGTCCAGGCGCCGCGCCAGCTCCTTGGCGAAGAGGAGGTTCGCCATCTTCGACTGCCCGTAGGCTCGCCAGGGCTGGTAGCCCTTCTCCCCGGAGAGGTTGTCGAACTCGATGCCCTCCCGGGGCGAGTTGAAGTGCGCGCCGCTCGAGAGCACGACCACCCGACCGCCTGGCGCGAGCTGGTCGAGCAGCCCCGTCACCAGCATGAAGTGCCCGATGTGGTTGGTGAAGAGCTGCAGCTCGACGCCGTAGGCCTGCTGGAGCTTCGGAAGCGCCATGATGCCGGCGTTGCAGATCATTGCGTCGAGCCGGAAGCCCGACCGCCTCACCGCCTCGACGCAGGCGCGCACGCTCGCCGGATCGGACAGCTCGCACGCCAGGGGCACCGTCTCGCCCCGCGCGGCGGCGCAGGCGGTCCGGGCCTTGTCGAAGGTCCGGGCCGTCCCCACCACCCGGGCCCCGCGCAGGGCCAGCACGCGGAGCGCTTCCTGGCCCAGGCCCGAGTTGCAGCCGGTGACCAGCATGGTCTTGCCTTGGAGCGACAGCCCCTCGGTCACCTGCTCGGCGGTCGAGCCGTAGCCGAAGCCGCTGGGGCCATTGGGCTTGAAGAGCTGGTAGAGGGACATGCCGTCGCTTCCCGGAGAGGCTACGCTCCCTCTTAACGCTCAGGCGAGGCGCCGGCCAGGGCCCTCACGAGCCAGCGCCCGGCGCGGGGTGGATCGCCGCCTCGGGAGGCCCGAGGTGTCGCGCCGGATCCTCCAGGATCTGCTGGGCGATGGCCAGCGAGGTGGCGCAGTAGAACCCGTCGTTGATGCGCTCGTCGAAGGTGAAGCGCACCCGCACCCCGTCCCGGATCGCCACCCCGTCGCCTTCGACGAAGGGCAGTCGCTCCACCGGGCCGAAGACGCCGAAGATGCTCACCGTGCCGTACTCGTAGAGGTGGTGCCAGGTGTCGGAGAGGCCGACCGAGCCCAGGTTGGCGAGGAACAGGCTGGCGTACATCGGGTCGTCCCGGATCATGAAGCCCGGGTAGAGGTTGAAGCGGTCGAGGAGCCGAACCAGCGCCAAAAGCCACGACACCACCACCCCCGGCAGGCTGGTGACGATGGCCACCTCCTTGTCCACCTGCCGCGCCGGGCCGCGCCGCCCCTCCCCCACCTCGTCGGCGATGTGCCGTACCGTGTCCTCGAATGGCTCGCCGGGCGCGATTCCCAGCTTGATGGTGACGAAGGGGGCCTCGTCCTTCATCAGCTTCTTGGCCGCGAACGAGATGGCCACACCCTTCCGCTGGTAGATGCGCTTGCCCGAGACGAAACGGTTCAAGCCGGGGCGGGCGTGGATCGCCCGGGCGCAGGCGTAGAGGAAGAGGTCGAAGAGGGTGGCCCGGTCCTGGTGGCTGCGGTTGTAGGCGCGCAGCCAGGGGCGGGTGCGGGAGAGGTCGTAGACCTTCTCGTGGTAGACGGCGCTCTCGTTCCGTCCCCGCATGAGATAGGGCACGATGCGGCGCACCGGGAGGACGTCGCGGCAGAGCACGCCGTCGGGCCGGCGGAAGAGGGGCATGTCGGAGGAAGCGTCGGTTCCCGCGGCGGCCCAGTCAAGTTCGGTGCCGCCTCTCCGCGGTAGTGGCGCGCGTCACAAGTTACGAGCTTATCCCGGCGCGCGCCACGCGGGTGGGGGTCCGGGGGAGGCGGCGCCCCGCCTCTCGGTCGGGCCCGCGGGGAGGGCCCGTGCCTTGCTGCCTCTCCTTGCAAGGCACGGGGCCTTCCCCGCGAAGTGCTGCGGAGCAAGGTGAAGGAGGATGTGCTTCTGACTTCTGCGGAGCAGCACTAGGATGCCCCATGGCCGCCCGACGCGGACCCCGGATCCACCTCGACGTCTCCCTGCCGCCGCCCGGCCCGCGACGGCTCCTGGTCATCGCCTCGCTGGTGCTGGGCGCGCTGGTGGCCCTGACGCTGTGCGCAGTCTTCGCGGTGCTGGTGATCGAGACCGTGCGGCGAGGTAGGTGAAGGTACGATTCGCGCGCTCAGGACTCCCCTGTTGCGGGCAAAGTGGTTAGACTGGTCGTTCGTGAGGTTCATCAGCAATCCCCGGCAAGCGCCCCGGGTCCCGGCTCGACTGCGAGTGGAGATGCTGCACCGCGGCATCGACTTCCGCGCCGAGACCGAGGACGTCGGCCCCAAGGGTTGCCTGGTGGTGTCGCCCAAGCCGCTCGATCCCGGCGCCTGGGTGCGGTTGATGCTCGAGGCCGACCGCCTCCCCGAGAAGCTGCGGGTGACCGGGCGGGTGGCCTGGGCCACGCAACCGGCGCGATACCGCGGCGGGGTGGCCTTCGCCGAGATGCAGGTGGAGCGCAACCAGGACCCCTTCGCCTGGTTCGACCGGCTCATGCAGACCAGCCCGGGCCTGGTGCCGCTGACGCGCCACGTGCCGGACCGCCTCCCGCTCGACACGCCGCTGTACCTCTTGCCCCCGCCGCGCTTCAACCTCGATCTGTCGGTGACCGAGCTGGGCCTCGTCGCCGGGATGCGCAACGGCACCTCCGTGGAGAAGCTGCTCCAGCGGCTGCCGCAGGAGCGCAAGAACGAGGGGCGGCTCATCTTCGCGCTGCTGGCCCGCCGGGTCCTGACCCTCGCCGCGCGCGAGGCCTGCGACCCGATGCTGTGGCGCCCCATGCTGCAGCAGGCCGGGGTGCTCTCGGGGCTGGAGATGGACGACGAGCCGGATGAGGTGGTCTGGCTGGCGAACCTGACGGTGGAGGAGGAGGCGGAGGAGGTGGTCCGGCTGGCCGACATGAAGGTCGAGCTCGAGCCGGCCCAGGCCGCGCCGTCCGGGGACATCCTTCCCTCGTGGCTCAGCGAGGGGCGCCAGGGCCCGCGCCGGTCGCCGCAGGCCCAGCAGCACTACGACCACGCCCTCGCCAGCGCCGCGCGGGGGGACCTGCAGGGCGCCATCAAGCTCCTGCGGCAGGCGCTGGTGCTCTCGCCCCGCGACGGCGAGATAGCGCGCGCCCTCGGGGAGCTGGCGTTCCGGGACCGCAAGGCCCCCGGGAGGTGAGACTCGAGCCGCCCGGAACGGGCGGCGAAGCCTTTGGGAACCCTCGGCCTCGCCGGGTTCTCCAGCCGAAATGGACGCGGAGTGCACACCGGCTGCAGAAGCAGCCTCGCCACCCTTCGGGTGGCTCGGCAGTAGGTCCCCCGCCGACTCGAGCCGCCCGGAACGGGCGGCGAGGCTTGTGGGGAACCTCGGGCTCGTCGGGTTCTCCAGCCGAGTTGGGCGCGGAGTGCACACCGGCTGCAGAAGCAGCCTCGCCACCCTTCGGGTGGCCCGGCAGTAAGCTATCCGTGCGGCCGCAGCACCTGCCGGACCGCGTTCCCGGCGGCGAGGGTCTCGAAGGCGTCGTTGATCCGGTCCAGCGGCAGGGTGGCGCTCTGGAGCCGGTCCACCGGCAGGCGCCCCGCCTTCCACAGCGCCACGTAGCGCGGAACGTCGCGCTGCGGCGCTGCCGAGCCCATGTAGGAGCCGACCAGCGTCCGCCCCTCGCCGGCGAAGGCCAGCGCCGGGAGCGAGAGCGTCCGCGACGGGTGGGGCAGGCCCATGGCCACGGTGGTGCCGCCGCGCCGGGTGGCCCGGAAGGCCGCCTCCAGCACCGCCGGCACCCCGGCCGCCTCGAAGGCGACCTCGGCGCCGCCGCCGGTGAGGTCCTTCACCGCCTTCTCGGCCTCCTCGGGCGCGAAGGCGTGGGTGGCGCCGAGCTCGAGCGCCAGCCGGCGCTTCGACTCCACCGGGTCCACCGCGGCGATGGGGAAGGCCCCGGCCAGGCGCGCCCCCATCACCGAGGCCAGGCCAACCCCGCCCAGGCCGAAGACGGCCGCCGACTGGCCGGGCCGGACCGCGGCGGTGTTGAGCACCGCCCCCACCCCGGTGAGGACGGCGCAACCGAAGAGGGCCGCGGTGGCGAGCGGCACGTCGGCCGGCATCACCACCGCCGACTCCCGGGCCACCACCGCGTGGCGGGCGAAGGCCGAGACGCCCAGGTGGTGGAAGAGCCACTTGCCGCTCGAGTCCCGGAGCTGCGACGGCCCGTGGAGGAGGTGGCCGCTCCCGTTGGCGGCCGCCGCCGGGAGGCACAGGGCCGGGCGGCCGGAGGAGCACTCGGAGCAGCGGCCGCAGCTGGGCACGAAGGCCAGCACCACGTGGTCGCCGGGCTTCATGTCCCGCACTCCCGGGCCGACCTGCTCCACCACGCCGGCGGCCTCGTGGCCCAGGGCCATGGGAAGCGGCCGCACCCGCGAGCCGTCCACCACCGAGAGGTCGGAGTGGCACACCCCGGCGGCCTCGATGCGCACCAGGAGCTCCCCGGCGCGCGGGTCGCCCAGCTCCACCTCCTCGACCGACATGGGCCTGGATTCGGTGTAGGGGCGCCTGTCGGTGACGGCTCTGAGGATCGAGGCCAGGGTCTTCATGACGGCTCCTTCGATACCGCTCCGCGGTCGATGCGGTAGACCACGTCCAGCAGGTCGCGGGAGTGGGACAGGTCCGACTCGGAGAGGATCACCGAGAGCCCCTCGCCCTTGAGGCGCGCCACCACCGCCACCAAGCGACGGGCCAGCACCGGGGCCACGCCCTCGAAGGGCTCGTCGAGCAGGAGCAACCGAGTCCCGCACACCAGGGCCCGCGCCAGCGCCGCCAGCTTCTGCTGGCCGCCGGAGAGCTGGAGGCCGCGCCGGTCCTTCAGGGCCTCGACCTCGGGGACCAGGCGAAAGACGCGGGCCAGCCGCTCTCGGGCGTCGGGGACGCCCGCCGCCCAGGCCGGCAGGAGCACGTTCTCCTCCACCGAGAGCTGGGGGACGATGCGCCGGTCCTCCGGCATGTAGCCGATTCCGAGGCGGGCGCGCCGGTGGCTGGGGAGCCCGTCCAGGGGGCGGCCGTCGAGCGCCAGCGCCCCGGCCGTGGGCGGGAGGATGCCCATGAGGCTCCGCATGAGGGTGGTCTTGCCGGCGCCGTTCCGGCCGATGAGGCCCGCCATGCGGCCGTCCTCGACCTCCAGCGTCACCCCGCGCAGGATGCGCACCGACTTGATGGAGACGTCGAGCCCGTGCACGGTCAGCACGGGACGCCTCCGGACCGCGGCTCCTCGAGCCCCACCACGTACTTGCGGACGTCGGGGTTGTCGAGCACGTCCGCCGGCCGACCGTCGGCGATGACGCGGCCGTCGTAGAACGCCAGCACTCGCTCGGTATAGCGGCGGACGATCTCCATGTCGTGCTCCACGAAGAGCACCGTGGTCCGCTCCGCCTGGATGGCGGTCAGCACCAGGTCCATCAGGGCGAACTTCTCCTCGGCGGAGACGCCGCTGGTGGGCTCGTCGAGGAGCAAGAGGCGCGGCCTCACCACCATGGCCAGGGCGATGTCGAGGAGCTTGCGCACCCCCTCGGGCATGGCGCCGGCGGGGACGTCCCGCCAGCCGCCGAGCCGGAACCGCTCCAGCACCTCGTCGGCCGCCTGCTCCGGGCGCCGCCCCTCCAGCGCGCTGCGGAAGGTGCCCGAGCCGTGGGCCACGATGCCCAGGCCGACCAGGAGGTTCTCCCAGGCGGTGAGCGATTCGAAGAGCTGCGGGATCTGGAAGGAGCGGCACAGGCCGAGCCGCGTCACCCGCCGCGGGCTCGAGCCGGTGATGTCGCGCCCGTCGAAGCGGATGACGCCGGCGGTGGGGACCAGGTACCCGGTGACCAGGTTGATGAAGGTGGTCTTGCCGGCCCCGTTCCCGCCGATGAGGCCCACCACCGAGTGCTCGGCCAGGTCCAGGTTCAGGTCGGCGGCGGCGGTGACCGCGCCGAAGGTCTTGGTGAGGCCGCGGGTTTCCAGAATACCCGCCATCAGTGCTGCTCCGCAGAAGTCATGGGCCCTCCTCGTTCACCTTGCTTCGCAGCACTTCGCGGGGAAGGCCCCGTGCCTTGCAAGGAGAGGCAGCAAGGGACGGGCCCTCCCCGCGGGCCCGACCGAGAGGCGGGGCGCCGCCTCCCCCGGACCCCCACCCGCGTGGCGCGCGCCGGGACTGGCTCGGGACTCGTGACGCGCGCCACTAGGCTTGCCTCCGGCGCGCGAAGAGCGACCACAGGCCGCTGGGCAGGAAGAGGATGACCGCCAGCATGGCAGCTCCCACCACCAGCTGCCAGGTGTTGGGCGCGTGCTCGTAGGCGAAGCTGCGGAGCAGCTCCAGCGCCAGCGCTCCCAGGAAGGGCGCGGCCACGCTCCCGGTGCCCGAGAGGATGGTGACGAAGACGAACTCGCCAGAGGTGGTCCAGTAGGCCATCTCCGGGCCGATGTGGCCGATGGAGAGGCCGGTGAGGCCGCCGCCCAAGCCGGCCAGCCCGGCCGAGATGATCAGGTACAGGTGCACGGTGCGGCGGACCGAGGCGCCCATGTACTCGACGCGCAGCTCGTTGTCGCGGATGGCCGGGCCGAGCCGCCCCAGGTGGGAGCGGAGCAGCGCGTTCACCAAGAGGCCCGCCGCCAGGGCCGAAGCCGCCGCCAGCACCATGACCCGGTACCGTCCGCTGGCCGCCTGGAACGCGAAGCTGGCCAGCGTCCGCGGCGCCACGTTGAAGCCATCGGTGGAGCCGAGCGCCGGGGTCTTCACCAGGAGTCCGTAGAGGATCATGGAGAAGGCCAGGGAGAGCATGGCGAAGAAGATGGTGCGATAGCGGGCCAGCAGGATCCCCAGCAGCGCCGCCACCGCCGCCGCGGCCAAGACGCCCAGGGCCAGCATGGCCGCCGCCTCGCCCAACCCCCATCGCTCGGCGGCGACGCCGCCGGCGTAGGCGCCCAGAGCGAAGTACAGCCCCTGGCCGAAGGAGACCAGCCCGGCCCGCATGAGCAGGAGCAGGCCCAGCGCCACCAGCCCCTTGGCGATCGACACCGTCACCAGGAAGACCGACCACTTGGGGAGGATCGGCCCGGCCAGAAGCAGCGCCGCGCAGGCCAGCGCCAGCCCGAGGTCGGTGCGGTCGAACCGCCACCTGCCCCTGGGGCCGCTCATATCTTGCGCGCCTCCACTGCCATGAAGAGCCCCTTGGGTCGGAAGGCCAGCACCAGCGCCATCACGAGGTAGATGCTGAACAGCTCCACCTCGGGCCAGAAGTGGACGGCCGCCGAGCGGACCACGCCCACGATGATCGAGCCCAGGGCGGCCCCGGGCATGCTCCCCAGGCCGCCGATGACCACCACCGCGAAGGCGATCACGATCACCTCCACCCCCATGCCCGGCACCACCGACACCGACGGCGCGGTGAGGGCGCCGCCCAGCGCGGCCAGGCCGGTGCCCAGGGTGAACGTGACGAGGAAGATGGCGCGCACGTCCACCCCCATGGCGCCGGCCATCTCGCGGTCGTGGATGACCGCGATGAGGAGCTTGCCGTAGCGGGTGCGGTAGATGCCCCACCACAGCCCGGCGCCGGTCGCCACCGCCGCCATGACCAGCGCCGCGCTGTAGATGGGGTAGGTGAGGGGCCCGACCTCCACCGTCCCCAGGAGGCCGTACGGCTCGGAGACGAAGTAGGACTCGACGCCCCACACCAGCTTGACGGCGTCCTCCAGGACCAGGAACAGGGCGTACGTGACGAGCACCAGCACCACCTCGTCGCGCCCGTAGGTGAAGCGCAGGAGCCCCCGCTCGATGAGCGGCCCCATCACCAGGCCCACCAGCAGCGCGGCGGCGAGGAGCAGCGGGTAGCTCATCCAGGGGGTTCGCCCCCCGGCGGTCCAGGCCCCCACCAGCGACGCGGCGGCATAGGCGCCCAGGGCGTAGAGGCTCCCGTGCGCCATGTTGAGGATACGCATGACGCCGTAGACGATGGTCAGCCCCGCGGCCATGATGAAGAGCCACGAGGAGTAGATGACGCCGTCGATGAGGACGGCCAGGAGGTCGCCCATGCCGCCGCCGCGCGCGCCGGAGGGGGCGCCTGGCTACTTGGCCGGCTTGAAGGTGGCCTTGATCCAGTCGGCGCTCTTTACCCCTTCCGGCGGGTTCACCTTCTCGGCCGGGTAGCGCTTCACGTTCACGAAGGTGACCTTGCCGCCCACGTTCTTGACGGTCCCGTAGACGGTCTCCATGACCGCCTGGTGCCCTTTGCCGATGGCCATCTTCACGGTGCCGCTCGGAGACTCGAAGGTGAGCCCCTCGAGGGCGGCGATGACCTTGTCCTGGTCGGGGACGGCGCCACCCTCCTGCGCCTTCTCGTAGGCGGCCTTGAGGCCCAGGATGGCCTGGGCCATGCGGTAGGAGGGGTAGACCGGCCAGAGCGTGAAGCGGTCGTTGTAGAGGGCCCGGAACCACTTGTTGAGCTCGCTGTCGGGGGCGAAGACGCCGTTGGGTCCGCGGGCGCCGATGATGGTGCCGTCGGGAATCTGGCCGGCCAGCTTGTACATGGCGGTCTCGCCAGCGGTGAGGAGCACGGTGCTCTTCTTGAAGAGGCCGCGGGGAGAGGCCTGCAGCACGAAGGCGTCGAGGTCGCCGTCCCAGAAGCTGGAGTGGATGACCTCCGGGCTTCCTGCCATGAGGGCCGAGATCTCCGCCCCGTACTGCCCGGCGTAGAGCTTGGGCATCTGCGAGGTGGTGATCTGCACGTCCGGCCTGAGCTGCTTCATGGTCAGCTCGAAGTCGGCCCAGGAGTCCTGTCCCCAGGCGTAGTTCTGGTTGATGCCCGCCACCTTCTTCAGCTTGGGCTTCACCTCGGTCACGTAGAGGGACGCCGCCACGTTGTCCATGGTGGCGTGGGGGGCGGTGCGGAAGACGTACCGGGGGCTGGCCTCCTCGAAGATGCGGGGGGTGCCGCAGTCGAAGAACAGGGTGAGCTTCTTCAGCTCCTCCGCCACCGGGGCCACCGCCACGCAGTCGCTGCTGGAGATGTAGCCGATGACCGCGTCCACGTTCTGCCGCTGCACCAGGTTGCGATACTCGGTCACCTGCACGGTGGCGCCGCCGTTCTCGTCCACGTAGACGACCTCGATGGCGCGCCCGCCCAGGCCCTTCCTGGCGTAGGGGGCCGGGACCTTGCCGGCGTTCAGGGCCTCGATCACCACCTCGGCGGCGTTGCGGCCGGGGACGCCGAAGGGGCCGGCGGCCGGCCCGGAGAGGAAGGTGACCACGCCCAGCTTGAAGGGTTTGGCCTCGGCGGGGGCCGGCGCCGGCGCGGCCGGAGCCGGAGCGGGGGTCTGGGCCGCGGCGGGTGCGGCCAGCGCGGCGGCCAGGAGCGCGGAGAGCCACGTCTTCGGACGGCGCATGTACGTACCTCCCTCTGCTACGCGTGGAATTCGGATGGTGGATGTTCCGGGTGCCACGGACGCCCGAGCCTAGGGGAGCACCCCACCGGAATGCAAATTTACTCTTCGTCAGAATCAGAGCCCGTACGAATTCGAAGGCCAGAGGTTCGAATCCTCTAGGGCGCGCCAAGTCAGGGGCTGAGACTTCTTGCGGATCCTTCGCTGCGGCCCCAGCCCTTCTGTTCTGTTGCAGGGGCGACCCCACGGGTCACGGCGCGGTCTCCGGGAAGGCGGGCGGAAGGCGCAACGCCGAGGAGACGAGGCCCCACCAAAGGGGTCACGGTGAGATCTTGCCCGCGCGACTGTGAGCACCCGGCAGGAGCGCCGGCAAGGCGCCCGAGGTCTCGTCGGGCTAAGGGTGCGGGCTGTCATCGATTCGCAGGCCCCGGAGGGGGAGGGTCGTCGGATCTCCCCCGCGGCCCTGTCTGCCCGATTGAGAGCACCCCGTGCGATTCCCCGGGGGAGGGTCAGGGGAGCGCCCGCGGGTGGTCGTGCGGCGAGAGGTCGAGGGGTGGCCATGCGGCCGGCCTACGGATTCGGCATGTCACAGGAGGACGAGCGCACCGAGGCGGCGGCGCTCGACCTCCGCCTCGGCGACCGGGTGTTCTGCATTGCGAGCGCCGGCGAGATGCCGCTCTCCCTCCTCGCGCTCGGCGCCGGCGAGGTCGTGGCTGTCGACTCCGATCCAAATCAGCTCCACCTCGTCGCCCTGAAGCTCGCGGCCGTGCGCGCCCTCCCGCGGCTCGAGGCGCTGCGCTTTCTCGGGTACCTGCCGGCGAGCGGGCGCGAGCGCCTGGCCGGCCTGGCGGCGCTCGCCGAGCACCTGCCGCAGGACGCACTGCGCTTCTGGTCCGGGCGGGCACCGGACGTGGCCGCCGGGGTGATCTGGCGAGGACGTTACGAGCGATACCTGCGCCTCGTGCGCGCCCTGGCGCGGCCGTTGCTCGGGCGTCGCCACATCGAGGCGCTCTTCGGCGCCCCCGACCTCAGCGCCCAGCGGGCCTGCTTCGAGCGCGGCCTGGGACGGAGCGCGGTGCGGGCGCTCTTCCACGTCGCCTTCCACCCACGCCTCTACGCGACCCTCGGCATGGACCCGCGCTCGCTGGCGCAGCGGGGCTCCCGGACGGCGCTGGGCGAAGAGTTCTTCCAGCGGTTCCAGGCCTTCTGCACCCGCCGCCCTGCGCACGAGAACCTTCACCTGGCGCTCACCCTCTTGGGACGGCTCCTCGACCCCGACCTGGCGCCGGCGTGCCTCACCGCGGCGGGCGCGGCCGCGATACGCCAGCGCCATCATCGGCTCCAGCTCCGCTGTGGCGACGCGGTGCAGGTTCTGCGCGGCGAGCGCGCGGGACGCTTCGACAAGGTCCACCTCTCCAACGTCGCCGACTGGCTGGCGCCGGCCGAGTTCGACGTCCTCCTCCACGAGGTCGCGCGCGTCGCCTGCCCGGGGCGCGCCGTGTGGCGAGCGCTCCACGTGAGCCGGTCGGTGCCCGCCGAGCTCGCCGCCATCATGCGCGCCGACGTCGCGCAGGGCGAGCGGCTCGCCGCTAGCGACCGCTTCCCATTCTACCGCATCGTCCCGGTCGCCATCGGGGCGGCCGCCACCTGAGGAACGGGCATGGACCTCCGGCCGCTCACCGCCGACGCCGCGCCAGGCCTCCTGGCGCTCCACCGCGAGTGCCCCATCGAGGCGGACCTCTCCTTCTACCTCGACCGCTCGCCGGACTTCTTCGCGTGGCCCGCCGCGATCTTCGACTCGTTCGCATACGTGGGCGGGTTCGAGGGCGACGCGCTCGTCGCCTGTGCCCTCCTCGGGACCGCGGCCGGCGAGGGCTGTCCGGGCGGCACATTTTCCTTCGCAGGCGACGTGCGGGTGGCCCCGGGGGCGCGAGGTCGCGGATTCTCGCGGCGCGCGGCGGCGGCGCTCGCTCCCCTCGCGGTTTCATCCGGGCTCACGCTCGGGCTCGTGAAGCGCGGAAACGCGGCTGCCTACCGCGCCGCGGCGGCGCTGGCCAGGTCGGGCTTCGACATCACCACCCTCTGCGAGTACCGCGTGGCGAACCTGCTGCTCGTCGGGTCTGCGCCATCCCCGGCGCGCTGCCGGGTGCGGCGCGCCCGCCAGGGGGACCTTCCGCTCCTCGCCGATCTCATGGGTCGCGCCTCTCGCGGGCGCCCCTTCGCGCCGCCCGGCGAACCCGAGTCGCTCAGCCGGGACCTGGCCCGCCTCCCCGGCCTCGCCCTCGAGGACTTCTACCTGGCGTTCGCAGGTGGCGAGCCCGCCGGCGCCCTCGGCGCCTGGGACGCCGGCCCGCTCCGCCGGGCCGTGGTCCTGCGCTACTCCTGGCGGGGGCGCATGGCCCGACTCGGGTACGCCCTGGCGCGACGGTTGCGCCCGGCCATCGCCCCTGCACCGCGGACGGGTCAGTGCCTGCGCGCCGTCACCACCACGCGAGTCGCCGTGCCGGGCGGCGATCCAGCGGTCCTCCACGACCTGCTCGCCGCCGTGTACCGCGACCGGACCGGCAACGGCTACCACCTGATCCAGCTCGGCCTCGCTGCCAGCGACCCGCTTCTCGCCGCGGTGCGGGGCTTCCCGCGGCAGACCCTGGCGTCCGATCTCGTCCTCGTCACCGCCAGCGGGGTCCCAGTCCCCGGGCGGCTGGCGGGCCCTCCCCACCTCGACCTGAGGTACGTGTGATGGCGCGCGCGCTCCGCCGCCTCCCGGCCAGCTCCCTCGTCCGGCGAGCGCTCAGGACGCGGCGCACGCGGGGCGCCCTGGCGGCGGGTGGCGTGGCGGTGAGCGTCGTCCTCGTGCTGGTGATCTCGGCCACCTACCGCAGCGTCGAGGTGGCCGTGCGCGCCTACGCCGGCCAGGAGGGCGTCGGCCTCTGGGTCGCCCCGCGCGGCACCGACAACCTGGTTCGCTCCGCCTCGCTGCTGGGCGAGGAGGTTCGCGAGGACATCGCGGCGCTGCCGGGGGTGCGCGCCGCGGACCCGGTGCTGCGGAGCTTCGTGACCGCCGAGCCGCTCGGCGGCGCCGCCCAGCGGCGCCGGCCCATCATGCTCCTCGCCATCGGCTACCGGGCTCCCGACGGCCTGGGAGGGGCTCCTCGCCTGGCCACCGGCCGGCGCCCCGCCGCCGCCCGCGAGATCGTCCTCGACCGCGCCGCGGCCCATCGCCTCGGCGTGCGCGTGGGCGGATCGGTGCTCGTGAACGGAAGTGAGCTCGAGGTGGTGGGACTCTCCGCCCGCACCAACCTGGTCTCGACCCAACTCGCCTTCCTGGACGCGGGCACGGCGGCGAGCCTGAGCGGCTACGGACGCTCCGCTTCCTTCGTCGCCGTGGGCCTGAGCCCGGGTGCCTCGGCGGTGGAGGTCGCCCTCCGCATCGCCTCCGAGTTCCCGGGGGTGTCCATCCACCCGCGCGCGGCGTTCACGGATCGGAACGTCGAGGAGATCTTCGCGGGCTTCCGTCCGGTGCAGGTGCTGGTCTCGGCCATCGGCTTCACGGCGGCGGCGGCCCTGATCGCGCTGCTGGTGCAGGCGACGCTCGAGGACCGGCGGCGCGAGGCGGCGGTGCTGCTGGCACTCGGCGCGCCGGCGGGGCACGTCGCCCTGGCCGTGGTCTGCGCGGCGCTCCGGGTCGTGGCCGCGGGGGTCGCGGTCGGCAGCGCCGGCGCGCTGGTGCTAACGGCCGCCCTGGAGCGCTGGGTCCCCACCCTGGAGATGGCTCCGGACCTCGCCGACCTGGCCCGGGTCGCGATCCTGTTCGTGGCGGTCGGCCTGACCGCCGCGCTGGCCCCGGTCATCCGGCTCGGGCAGCTCGCGCCGGTGGAGGCGTTCCGGCCATGATCCCCCTGGAGCTCCGCCGCCTGTCGAAGCGGGTCGGGACCGGAGCCCACTCGGTGTGCGCGGTGCGCGACGTCAGCCTGGCGTTGTCCGTCGGCGAGGTGGCGCTCCTCGAGGGCCCGAGCGGCGTGGGCAAGACCACCCTCCTCACGCTCGCCGCCGGCCTGTTGACCCCCGACTCCGGCGAGGTCTGGCTCGACGGCGCGAACCTCGCCTCGCTGGCCCTGGCCGCCTTGCGCCGGCTCCGGGCGCGCGCCGTCGGGTTCGTCTTCCAGCGGGCAAACCTGCTGTCGGCCCTGACGGTGCGCGAGAACGTGCTGGTGGCGGCCGCGCTGGCGGGGCTGCCGCGCCACGAGGCGCGGGCGCGGACGGATCGCCTCCTGGAGCGCCTGGGCCTGGGCTGCCTGGCGTCGCGCTTGCCGGGCCGGCTCTCCTGCGGGGAGGAGCAGCGCGTCGCGGTCGCGCGCGCCCTGGTCCACCGGCCCGCGGTGGTGTTGGCCGACGAGCCGACCGGCAGCCTCGACGCGGCCGCGGGACGCGCCGTGGCCGAGGCCCTTTCCGAGCTGGCGCGCGAGGCCGGCGTCGCCGTCCTCCTGGCGACGCACGACCTCCGGCTCCGCGAGGTCGCCTCGCGGCGCCTGCACATGCTCGACGGGAGGGTGGAGCCATGTCCGGCCAGCTGAGCTTCGAGAGGATCCTGGGAGGCGGCGCGCTCGCCGAGACCCCGGTGCGCGGCCTGGCGGAGCTCCTGCTGGGCTCGCGACCCGGCGAGCGCGATGGGGCGCCGATCATCCTCGGCTGCTGGGGGCGAGGCAGCCTCGACGTCTCGCTGGGGCAGCTGCGAGCGGCCGCGACCGCCATCGCGGGCGAGCTGGCCGAGCGGGGACTGGGTCCCGGGGACACGGTGTGCCTGGCCCGGCTCCCGCGGACGAGCGAGGCGGCCTGCGCCGTGGCTTACGTGGCGCTCTCCACGGCGGGGCTGCGGGTGCTCCTTCCCATGTACCTCGAGGTGGAGCGCTTCGGCGACTGGCTTCGCCGAAGCGGGGCCCGCGCCGTGCTGTGGAGCGCAGCCGAGGTGGAGGAGGGCGAGAGCGAGGCGGACAGCGAGCTCCTGGAGACGCTCCGTTCCAGGGCGCGCGGGCTCGGGGTCCGGGAGCTCTGCCTGGTGCGGGACCTCCACCTGCCGCACCTCGTCCGCTCCGCGGCCGCGCTCGCTCCCGACGACGCGCGGGCCCGCGCCCTCCTTTCGCGGCCCTCCCTCGACGACGAGTGCCTCCTGTTGACGACCTCGGGCACGAGCGGCCTCGCCAAGCTGGTGCGCTATCGCCAGCGAGCGTTGCTGCGCAGCTGCGCCGCCTGGGAGGCGGCCGGCCTGTTCCGGCCCGAGCGCCTGGGCGGGCGCGGCCTGGCCCTGCTCTTCGCTCACTCCATGGGGGTGCGCGCCCTGTGGAACGCGCTCTGGACCCGACAGCCCATCTGCCTCGTCACCCCCGAGTGGTTCCTGGAGCGCCCGGAGCTGGCCCGCGCCCAGCTCATGCGGATGCGTCCCGAGCACGTCACCGGCGGCCCCGCCACCTTCCGCACCCTCCTCGAGCTGGCCCGGGTCTTCCCGGAGCTGAAGGATACCTGCCTCCGCGACCTGCGCTGTGCGGTCTCGACCGGGGCGGCCTACGACCCGGACCTCGCCCGGCGCGTCCGGACCGCGCTCGGCCTCGAACTCGAGAACGCCCTGGGCATGACCGAGACCATGCAGGTCACCTCGACCCTTCTGGGAGGCGCGCGCGGCGGCGCGATGGGCGCGCCGCTGCCCGGGGTGCGCCTCGGGCTCCTCCGCGAGCCCGACCTGCCGGGCCAGGCCTTCCGCCTGCACGTCTCCACGCCGTTCGGCTGCTCGGGATACGTGGGCGACGCCGAGGGGCCGGTCCCTCCCGAGGGGGCGTGGCTCGACACGGGCGACGTGGTGGCGCTCGAGGGCCAGGACCTCGTCCACCTGGGCCGCCGGGAGCGCGACTTCGTGAAGGACGGCTTCGGCGCCAAGGTTCCGCTGGCGCGGGTGGCGGGCTGGTACGCGGGACTGGGCGAGCCGGTCGAGCACCTCGTCTTCTCGCCCCTGCGGGACGAGCCGGGGCTGGCCGCCGTCCTGTTCCTCCGCGCCGGCGCCTGCGCGGGGCAGCCGCGCGTGCCCGTCGCGCAGGCGGCGGTGCTCGATCGGGTCCGGTCGCTCCTCGAGGCCCGTCACGAGCGGCTCCTGCACGAGCTCGACGAGATGGAGCGCCGGCACTTCACGGTCAGCCGGTTTGCCTGCGTCCTCGGCGACCCGCCGCGGACGCCCAAGGGCACCATCGACTCGGCGGCGGTGCGGGCGGCGTACGGCTCGCTCCTCGACCGGCTCTGCGGCGCGCTCGTCAAGGCGCCGGAGCTGGTCGCGCTCGATCGCGACCCCTTCGCGCGCACGAGCTACGTCCGCCTGGCGAGCCCCAGGCGAGGCGAGCTCATGCGCCTGGTCGGCCTCGACCGGCACTACCTCCGCGGCCGCGGCGACCGGCTTACGTGGGCGGGCGCGGGGCGCGAGGTCGAGGTGGTCGACTTCGTGGGCGGGTTCGGCGTGAACCTCCTCGGACACCGCCACCCGGAGGTGGTCGCCGCCGCCGCCGACTTTCTGGAGGGGGACGGGGTGTTCCTGGCCGATCAGGGCTCGGGGCGCCTGCACGAAGGCCAGCTGGCGCGTCGCCTGGCGATGCTGGTGGGCGGGATCACCGGCGCGCACTACGTCGTCCGCCTCGCCTCGACCGGGGCCGAGGCGGTGGAGATGGCGCTGGCCCACGCCGCCCTGGAGCGGCAGCAGCGATGGGAGAGGCTGCGCGGCGAACTACTCCGCGAGCACGGCGGGCGGGAGCCGGCGCGGGTGAGGGAGCTGCTGGAGCACGACGAGGCGCTCCTGGGCTCGACACGGCCCCGGGTCGTCGCCATCGAGGGAGGGTTCCATGGCCATACGCTCGGCGCGCGCGCGCTCCTCTCGAGCGCCGCTAAGCGCCGGCCGCTGGACCCGTTGCTCCGCGTCGAGACCATCTTCCTGCCTCGCGACGGCCGGCTGGACGTCGAGGCGTTCGTCCGCGACTGCGCCATCCCGCTGCGCACCCTGCGACACCAGGACGGCGTCGCCGTCGAGGTGACGGTGCCGTTCACCTCGATCCTGGCGGCGGTGGCCGAGCCCATCCAGGGCGAGGGGGGTGTTCGAGCCGTGGCCCCGGACCTGCTCCGCCAGCTGTCCGCCCGCGAGTTTCCGCTGGTCATCGACGAGATCCAGTCCGGCCTGGGCCGCACGGGCGCGCTGCTCGCCTCCGCCGGCGTGCGCGGCGACTACTACCTGATCGGCAAGGCGCTCGGGGGCGGCGTCGCCAAGATCGCGGCGCTCCTCGTCGACCGCAGCCGCTACGTCCCCCGCTTCGACGAGCTTCACACCTCCACCTTCCAGGGCGACGCCTTCTCCTGCGCCGTGGCGAGCCGCGTCCTCGAGGTCGTGGCGCGCGACGACGTGCCCGGGCGCGCCCGGCAGCGAGGCGGCGCCTTGCGGGCCTCCCTGGAGAAGGTCCGCTGCGCCTATCCCGACGTCGTCCGCGAGGTGCGCGGGCGAGGCCTGCTCCTCGGGGTGGAGCTCGACCCCCGCGTGGTCGCGGATCGGTTCGTCCTGCGCGCCTTCGCCGATCGCGAGCTGCTCGGCGTGCTGGCCGCGGCCTACCTGCTGAACGTGCACCGGGTCAGGATCCTGCCGACGCTCTCGGCCCCCCTGACGCTGCGGGTCGAGCCGAGCGCGTACCTGGACGATCTGGCCATCGCCCAGCTGGCGCGGGGCCTCATGGCCCTGTGCCGCGCCGTGCGGGACAACGACGTGGCGGAGATCCTTTCGTATCTCGTCGCGGAGGAGGAGGCGGCGGGCGACGGGCTCGGCCTGGACCAGGGCCTGCCCGCCAGGCCGAGCCGGGCCGAGCCGGCCGCGCCGGGCGCCGCGCGGGTCGCCTTCCTGGCGCACTTCATCCTGCCGGAGCGGGAGATGGCGATGATGGAGCCGAGCCTCCGGCGCCTCACGGTGACGGCGCGTCGCGCCCTCTTCCATCGGCTGGCGCCCGCCCTCGACCTGAAGCCGCTGACGGTCTTCGCGCAAAACCTGTTCGGAGGACGGGTCCACTTCACGAGCCTCGCCCTCCCGGCCGACGTCGCCATGCTGGAGGAGCTGCACCGGCGGGGTGATCGTCGCGTCGCCGCCGAGCGGATCCAGGAGGCCGTCGACCTGGCGGGGCGGATGGGCTGCACCGTGATGGCGCTGGGGGCGTACACCAGCATCCTCACGCGGGACGGCACGTCGGTCCTCGCTCCCCCTGGGGTCCGGGTCACCTCCGGCAACAGCCTGACGGTGGCCGTCGGCGCCCGCCGGCTGCTGCGGGCATGCCGCGATGCGGGAATCGACCCGGCGCGGGCGAAGCTCGCGATCGTGGGCGCGTCCGGAAACATCGGCCGCGGCGTGGCCGGCCGCCTTCTCGCCGCGGGACCGTTCCGGCGCGCCCTCCTGGTCGGGAGGAGAGCGGATGCCCTCGAGGCGGTCCGCCACTCGCTGGAGCGCCTCCGGGCGGACCTCGACATCCGCACCGCCGCCGACCTGCCCGCGCTCGGCGACGCTGACGTCATCGCCATCGCCACCAACTCCAACGACCCGATCGTGTACCGGCGCCACCTGCGCCCGGGACGTCCGGTGGTCATCGTCGACGTCTCGGTGCCGAGCGCCGTGGCGGACGACGTCCGGGACGCGCCCGAGGTCACCGTCGTCCCGTTCTCGGGCACCGTGGCCGTGCCGGGCGAGCCTGGGTTCGCCATCAGCTCCCACACCCGGCCTGGCACCGGGTTCGCCTGCGCGGCGGAGGCGATGCTCCTCGGCCTCGAGCCCGCTGCCACCGCAGGGCTCAGGCTGGTGGGCGACGTGGACCTCCGCGCGGTGGAGATCCTCGAGCGCCTGGCCGACGAGCACGGCTTCCTCGCCCATCTCGGCGAAGGCGGATTCCGCTCGGGGTGCCAGCCGAGCCCCGAGCCTGGGCCGTCTCGCCGCGATGCCTAGCGCTTTCGCTGCCCGTTGGCCCCCCCTTCGGGAGCCCTGCAGCAAGAAATTTGCTCTTGCCAGCCGAAGGCTGCATCAGCGAACGTTTGTCGGCCTTTCGGTTTCCAATGGTTCCAGGGACCTGCATAGGCGTGCTGTCCCTGCCGAAAACTCCGTCCGCGGACGCCGGGTCCCTTTTAGGACGTGACTCGACTCACTGGGTAGAGACCGGGACGCCGCGAACGCCTACGGCGCCCGGTAACGGATGCCGTGGGTCCGGTTGACCTCCTCGATCTCGCGATCGGTTCCCTGGCGCGGCGCCGCCCCGGGCGCCGTGGCGACGATCCGGAAGTAATCGTCCATCCCGGGTGCCGAGAAGATCCAGAGCACGTCGAGCGCCTCCCTCGTTCCCTCTGCGTTCCGGATGCCGTGCCAGGTGCCGCGGGGCACGTAGATGGTCGAGCCGGTCCCCACCTCCCGCTCGGCGTCGCCGACCGTGGCGATCCCCTGCCCGCGGTGCACGAAGAGGATCTCGTCCTCGCCGAGGTGCATGTGGGTCGGGATCCCGGTCCCGGCGGCGATCTCCTCCGTGCCCATGAGCAACTCGGGGCTCCCGATGCGATGCGACACCTTGATCGTGAGCGGCGAGCGCCGCCGGCCGATCTCGAAGTGCTCTCCGCCCTCCCAAGGGATGACGACGGGCGCCTCGGGCGGCGGCGAAGCGGGCGGGCGCGAGGCGGATGGTTTTCCGCGGCAGGCGACGACCGCGGCCAAGGCGGACGCGGCGAGGGCGAGGCGCGCCGGAAGCATCGGCGTTGTACCTAACGCGCGGGCCGTCCCGCACCAACGCGAATCCCGATCGGTGTGATTGCGGCCCTCACTTTCCGCGAGCCCACGGTCGCAGGCCGTTGGCCGCGGCCAGGCCTCGACGGCGAGCCGCCCCGCCACGGCGGCCCGGGTCTCGCCGGAGGCGGCATCCGCAGCGAGCCCTCGCACCCACTCGATG
>DASTPH010000199.1:0-49954 GCA_035762305.1 Anaeromyxobacteraceae bacterium | reverse complement strand
CGCCTGCCAGGCGCCGCAGCCCCCGCGGCCCCAGCGGCCCCCGCCCACGGGCGCCGAGATCGAGGGCCTGGCCAAGGGCAGCAACGCGCTCGCCTTCGACCTCTACGCGGGGATGCGCGCCCGGGAGGGGAACATCGTCTTTTCCCCTCTCAGCATCTCGATGGGCCTCGTCGCGCTGTGGCCGGGTGCCCGCGGGGAGACGGCGGCGCAGATCCAGCGGGTGCTCTACGCCCCGGGCGGGGCCGAGAGGGCGGCATGGGTGGCGGGCCACCTGGCGAGGACGATCCGTGAGCCGAGGCCGGGCCTGACCATGAGCCTCGCCAGCCGCGTCTTTGCCGAGAAGACCAGCCAGTTCGAGCGCGCCTACCTGGATCTGATGGAGGACGCGTGGGGCGTCCCGCTGGGGCGGGTCGACTTCCTCCATGGGGCGGAGAAGAGTCGGGGCCAGATCAACGGCTGGGTTGCCGAGATGACGCAGGGCCGCTTCCGGGAGATCATCCCTCCTGGCGGCATCGGCGGCGACACCCGCCTGGTGTCGGCGAACGCGATCTATTTCCTCGGCAAGTGGTCGCTGCCGTTCCGGAAGGTCCATCCAGCCCCGTTCCACCTGACGAGAGCGGCAGAGAAGGATGTGCCCATGATGCACCAGGTGGAGCATTTCCGGTTCGCGTCGGTGGACGGGCTGAAGCTTCTCCAGATGCGGTACGACGCCGAGGGGTTCGACATGACGCTCCTGCTGCCCGACGAGATCGACGGCCTCGACGGCGTGGAGCGGCGGCTCTCCCCCGAGGCGCTCAAAGGGTGGCTCGCGCAACTCGGTCCGAGGAAGGTCGCCGTGTGGCTCCCCCGCTTCGAGATCCGGCCGCAGGCCCTTCGCCTCCGCGATGCGCTCGAGGCGCTCGGGATGCCGCTGGCGTTCGATCGGAACGCGGCCGATTTCACCGGCATCGCGTCGGCGGAACCCGCGGAACGCCGCCTCTACCTCGGAGACATGCTGCACCAGGCCTTCGTGAAGGTGGACGAGGCAGGGACCGAGGCGGCCGCGGCGACTGTTTCCATCGTGGCCCTCCTCGGCAGCCCGCCCCCCATGGCGGAGTTTCGCGCCGACCACCCCTTCCTCTTTCTCCTGCGACACGCGCCGTCGGGCGCGATCCTGTTCATGGGGCGGATGAGCGATCCTATGCCGACGGTCCACGCGAGGCCGTCAGGCGCGGTCGGATCCGCTCCCCCGCCGGTCCCGCCCCTGAGGCCTCGATCTCTGCTGGACTACCTCCGTGGCCCCTGAGAGTACTGGTCCCCGCGAGGGCTCGAGCCGGCCGTCGAGGTTTCGGGGCGCTAGGGCACCGCCGGCCAGGCCACACCGGTTCGCCCAGGACAACTGGAGCGCCTCATTCGGGTCGGGCCGCCGTTCTCTCGGCGCGGCCGAGGGCGCGGCGCACGGCCTGTCAGGGCGCCGTCCTAGAACCGCTTGAACGACGAATCGGCAAGCGCGGCGTGCCCGTTGCCGGCGGTCGGCCTGACGACGACCGGCGCTGACGGGCCCGGCGCGGGCGCCGCCGGGGCCCGCGGGGGCTCCGGCCGGTCGCTCCGCCGAGCCGGCTCCGCCTGCCCTCGCAGGCGGAAGTAGCCGGTGAGCTGCCGCAGCGATTCGGCCTGGCTGGCCATCTCCTCTGCTGTCGAGGAGAGCTCCTCGGCGGCCGAGGAGTTCCGCTGCGTCACCTGGTCCACCGAGACCATGGCCTTGTTGATCTGGGCCACGCCGGCGGACTGCTCGCGGCTCGCCGCCGCCACCTCCTGGACCAGCTCGGAGGTCTTCCGGATCGACGGCACCAGCTCCGCCAGGAGCTGGCCGGACCACTCCGCCACCTTGACGCTCTTGTCCGCGAAGCCGGAGATCTCCTTGGCCGCCTTCTGGCTGCGCTCCGCCAGCTTGCGAACCTCGGTGGCCACCACGGCGAAGCCCCGGCCGTGGTCGCCGGCCCGGGCCGCCTCGATGGCAGCGTTCAGCGCCAGGAGGTTGGTCTGATAGGCGATCTCCTCCACGATGGTGATGCGCTCGGCGATGGCCTTCATGGCCGCGACCGTCTCCTTCACGGCGCGGCCGCTCTCGTCGGCGTCGTTGGATCCCTTGGCGGCCATCTTCTCGGTCTGCTGGCTGTTCTCGGCGTTCTGCGAGATCGAGGCGCTCATTTCCTCGAGGGAGCTGGTGGTCTCCTCCACCGAGGCGGCCTGCTCTCCGGTTCCCTGGGAGAGGGCCTGGGCCGTGGAGGTCACCTGGTCCGCCGCCCCGGAGAGCTCCTCCGCCGAGGCCCGTACCTGCCCGACCACCTGGGCCAGCCGCTCCACCATTCCGCGCATGGCGAAGAGCAGGCTGGAGCGGTCGCCGCCCTCGGTGGCGATCGACAGCGAGAGGTCTCCCTCGCCCACCCGACGGGCCACCTCGGCGGCGTACGCCGGCTCGCCGCCCATCTGCCGGGCCACGGAGCGGCTGACGTACCCGCCGGTGACCCCGGCGGCCGCGGCCGCGAGCAGGAGGACCAGCAGCGCGACGAGGGAGGCACGGCCGAAGGCGACCCTGGCCTCCTGGTAGCGCTGCTGCGCCAGCCGCTTCTCGACCTCGACCAGCGCGTCGAGGCCCTTGCGGAGCTGCTGGAAGGTGGAGTCGGCGGTCTGCAGGGCCGCCAGGCCCATGTTGACGTCGTCCTTGGCCAGGTCGACGGCCATGGCTGCGTGCCTCCGGTAGCTCGCCAGGCCGCCCTGGACCTCGCCCAGGATGCGCCGCTCCTCGTCGGCGAGCTCCTCCTGGCCCGCTGCGATCCCGACCACGGCGGCGGCGCCCTCGATCTGCGTCATGACCTCGGTGGAGACGCGGGCGACCTTGGCCTGGTCGTAGGCATTCATCCAGGTCACGAGTCGATACAGGCCCGTGTGGGCGGCGTCGATGTCCACCAGGATCTGGTTGGTCTTCTGGAACAGCCCGAATCGAGTCTCGAAGAGATCCCGCATCGCCGACTGGTCGAGGCTCACGGCGCGGTAGGCGAAGGCGGCGAAGATGATCAGGAAGAGGAGCGCCAGGGCCGGAGCGAGGAGGATACGCTGGTAGAGTCGCATTGAAATCCGCCTTTCCGTGGTCGCCGGGCCAGCCCCTCTCCGGCCGCTAGCGCTTGTAGATGCCCACGCAGACCGCCGTGGACTCGAGCCGCTCGCAGTAGGTGGACTTGGGCAGGACCTTCTTGGTCACCGGATCGGTGAACTTGTAGTCGTGCCAGAACTTCCCCTTGCTGCGGGTGAGCTCGACCCGCTCCTGGATCCAGGGCTTGCCGTCGGCATCGCGAAGGTCGATGAGGTCCTTGCCCACCATCTTGGGGTTCTGTCCGTGAGCCAGGACCCGGCCTCCCAGGTCGTAGACCACCACGTAGAGATCCCGGTCGGTGAACGCCGGCGCCTTGGCGGTGAAGTCCTGGTAGGCCTTCTCCGCTCCGACGGCGCGGATGTGGCGAACCGCGTTCGCGACCATGGTTTCCGCTTCCTTGGCCGTGCCGAACTCCTCCTTCGGAAGGGCGGCCACGTCGAGGGTCACCGCCACGGCCATCACCACCAGGTACCGAATGCGCATCGTCCTTCTCCTTGATCTCGGGTCCGACTTCGGGGCCGTCGCGACCACAGCGCGCCACGCCCGTGCCTTCTCGCGTCCTCACTGATGACTGCAAGACGGGGACCGGCTCGAGCCGGCCAGGAGGCATGGCGAGACGCCCGGTCCCTGGAGGCCTCCGGCGCCCGCGCGCTCGCCGGCCCGGAACTCCGTGATCCGGCGACATCACTGACGAATCCGCACCGCGGTCCTCATCCGACCTTGGGCCCTCGGCCGCCGACCGCCGGGCGTACCCAGACCCTGGGTGCGTGTGCGGAAAGGCCGGGTCGCCGGTACCCGGGGTGGGCGTCGACCGGTGCGACAGCGGCGCACCGCGGCCGCCCTCCCGTGCCTGTCGAGGCGTCGGCGCCCCGCCCCTTGGGGGCACCCCATCGGCGCGCTCCCCCGGCGTGCTTCCGGGGCTCACCATTCTCGCGGGGGTCGCCATGAAACCATTCTTCGAATCGGTGGCGCAGCAGGAAATGACCTTGGGCGGGTTGAAGGTCCTGGTCCCCGTCTTCTACCAGGACGTGACCTCGATGAACGCGGTCCTCACGGCCTCGACCGAACGGGTGGCGGATCTCCTGCCGCATCCCGATCTGCACCCGGTGGAGCTGCGCCGCGGCCGCTGCCTGCTGAGCGTCACCGCGCTGGAATACCGGCAGAGCGGAATCGGCCCGTACAACGAGTTGGCGATCGCCGCGTCGGTGACGTTCGGCCGCAGGGCGGTGCGACTGCTGGACGCGGTCGCCGCCGTGCTGCGCCACGCCTTCAGCCTCCACGTCCTCCATCTCCCCGTCACCACCGAGGTGGCGCGCGTCGGCGGCGTCGAGCTCTACGGCTACCCGAAGTTCTTGGCCGACATCACGTTCACGAGGGGTGAGAAGGGCCTCGCCTGCACGCTGGCGGAGGGCGGCGCCCGCATCCTGTCGCTGGTCGGCGAGGACCTCGGAAGGTACCGCCCGGCGAAGCTGCACGCCACGACCTACTCGATGAAGGGAGAGACGCTGCTTCGTACCGCCATCGAGTTCGACAAGCTCGAATCCGCCGAGACCCTGCGCCGCGGAGCGGCGACGCTCGAGATCGGCTCCGAGCACCGCGTCGCTCGCCAGCTCGCCTCGCTCGACGTCGATCCCCGTCCGGTGCTCTTCCAGATGAGCCCCCGCGGGCGTGCCATCCTCTTCGAGCCGCATCCAGCACACGAGACCGTGCGTCGCGCGGCGGCGTGAGCTCGGCAAACACCTCTGGCCGCGGCCGAGGCCGGCGGTTAGACATTGCGCGCGGACCCCGCGGACGCTCGCCGGCCGGCGAGGCCCGCCCGCCCGGGTCCGCCGCCGGAGGCGCTCATGACCGCGGAACCAGGGACCGGGAACTCGTGGCTGCCCACCGCCTGCATCCTCTGCTCCCGGAACTGCGGCATCGAGGTGCAGCTCGACGGCCCGCGGCTGGCCCGGATCCGGGGTGACGAGCGGCACCCGCTCTCCGAGGGCTACCTGTGCCAGAAGGCGGCGCGCCTCGACCACTACCAGAACCACCGGGACCGCCTCTCGCAGCCGCTGCGACGCCGGGCGGGCGGCGGCTTCGAGGAGGTGTCGTGGGAGACCGCCGTCGGCGAGATCGCCGCCAGGCTGCTGGCGATCCGCGCCGCGCACGGCGGGCGGGCCTTCGCCTTCTACGGCGGCGGCGGGCAGGGGAACCACCTCGGCGGCGTCTACGCCCGCGGCCTGCTCGAGGCCATGGGCTCCCGCTACCACTACTCGGCGCTGGCCCAGGAGAAGACCGGGGACTTCTGGGTGAACGGCCGCCTCTTCGGCCGGCAGACCTGCCACGTGGCCGAGGGCGTCGAGGAGGCCGAGGTGGTGGTCTTCATCGGCACGAACCCGTGGCAGGCGCACGGCATCCGCAACGCGCGCGACACCTTGCGAAGGATCGCCGCCGACGCCTCCCGCACCCTGGTGGTGATCGACCCCAGGCGGACCGAGACCGCCAAGCTGGCCAGGCACCACCTGCAGCTGCGGCCCGGGACCGACGCCTTCCTGCTGGCGGCGATGCTGTCGGTGATCGTCCGCGAGGGTCTCGAGGCCGCGCCGTTCCTGGCGGAGCGCACCACCGGGTTCGAGGCGGTCCGGCGGGCGCTCTTGGAGGTGCCGGTGGAGGCCTGCGCGGCGCGGGCCGGCGTCCCCGTCGAGGACGTCCGCGCCGTGGCGCGGCTCGTGGCCCGGGCCAGGAGCGCCTCGGTTCGCGTCGACCTGGGCCTGCAGCAGAGCCCGCACTCGACGCTGAACTCCTATCTGGAGAAGCTGCTGTGGCTCTCGACCGGCCACTTCGGCCGGCCGGGCTGCAACACGCTCCACAGCTTCTTCGTCCCGCTGGTGGGCCACTCGGATCCGCCCGGGCCGGGGAGCCGGAGCTGGAAGACCGCGGCCACCGGCATCGCCGAGATCGGCAAGCTCTTCCCGCCCAACGTGCTGCCGGAGGAGATCGAGAGCGGGAGGGAGGATCGCCTGCGGGCGCTGGTGGTGGACAGCGCCAACCCGGCGCTCTCGGGGGCCGACACGCACGCCTGGCGCCGCGCGCTGCCCCGGTTGGAGCTGCTCGTGACCATCGACGTGGCGCTCACCGAGACGGCGCGGCTCGGCCACTACGTTCTGCCGGCCTCCTCCCAGCTGGAGAAGTGGGAGACCACCTTCTTCCAGCTTGAGTTCCCCACCCAGGTGGCCCAGCTGCGCAAGCCCCTCCTCCCGCCCCGGCCGGGGACCCTGCCGGAGCCGGAGATCTACCGGCGCCTCCTCTCGGCCATGGGCGAGATCCCGGATCGGTTCCCGCTCCTCGAGGCGGTGGCGCGGGTCGATCGGGCGCTTCCGTCCCTGCGGCTCCTTCCGACCGCGCTGGCGGCCGCCTTCCGCTTCCGGCCGCGGCTCGGCCGCTACGCCGCCTTCGTCCTGCGGGACACGCTCGGCCGCGCCCTCCCCGACGGCGCCGCGTCGGTGGCTCCCCTGTGGGCCGCGGCCACGGCCTACGCCGGCAAGCACCCGGAGGCGGTCCGGCGCACGGGCCTGCGCGGAAGCGGCTCCAGTCTGGGCGAGGCGCTCTTCGCCCGCGTGCTCGAGAGCCGCTCCGGCGCCAGGCTCTCGACGCACCAGCCGGCCGACGCCTTCGGCTTCATCCGCCATCCGGATCGGAAGGTCCACCTGGAGGTCCCCGAGCTGCTGGCCGAGCTCCCCCGCCTGGTCGCCGAGCCCGAGGCCGCGGCCCAGTCGGAGCGCTATCCGCTGGTGCTGGTGGCGGGCGAGCGTCGCGCCTACAACGCGAACCTCATCTACCGCGACCCGGCGTGGCGGAAGAGCGACGCCCAGGGAGCGCTCCACATCCACCCCGAGGACGCCCGGGCGCTCGGCCTGACACACGGGGGGCGCGCCGTCTGCGAGTCGGCGCGCGGGAGCCTGGAGGTGACGGTGGCCGTCACCGACGAGGTCCGGCCCGGGATGGTGACGCTGCCCAACGGCTACGGCACCGAGTACCCGGGCGCGGACGGGAGGCGCGCGGCGGCGGGACCCGCCGTCAACCTGCTCACCGACGCCGCTTGGCGAGACCCGATCGCGGCCACGCCGCTGCACAAGCACGTCCGGGTGCGCGTGCGGCCGGCGGCGTGAGCGTCATCGCGGCGCTCGCTCGCCGCGAGCCCACCCAGGGTGGGGGCTCGTCTCGCAGGGGGAGAGGGTCAGGGTGAGGGGGCGGCGTTCGCAGTGCGCAATCCCCTCTCCCCTCCGGGGAGAGGGAGACTGGAGACCTGTCACCCATATCCCCGGTCTCAACTGTCCCCGTCCGTTCATTCGATCCACCACCCCGGCCCTCTCCCTCCAGGCTCGTCCCTCGCCAGCCTCGGCGCCGCGGGATCCGTGCGCCCGGCCACGGCCATCGGTCGACCGGGGGCAACGACCTTCACCGCCTCCGGCTGGTCCGCGGCGGGCGCGCGCGCACGCGCCCGGCCGCCGCGCCGCCCTGGCGGGCCGCCGCGGCGCTCCTCGGCCGGCCGCCGGCCTCCGCGCCCGCGGCGCTCGCCGGTTCCCCTTCGGCCTCCTCCGTCCGTTCGCCCTCCGCGGCGCCCTCCGCGAACGGGTGTCCGCGGCGCCGGCGGTAGGCTTCGAGGTACAGCCGCTCGTACGCCGCCGCCGCCGCGTCCCAGGAGAAGTCCTGGGCCATGGCGCGCCGGCGCATGGCGGCGACGTGCTCCGGACGGTCGTGGTAGGTGGAGAGCGCCCAGCCGATGGTGTTGGCGAGCGCGTCCGGCGTCAGGTCCTGGAACATGAAGCCGGTCCCCTCGCCGCTGTCCTCCCGGTAGCCTTGCACGGTGTCCACCAGCCCCCCGGTGGCGCGGACGATGGGGAGCGTGCCGTAGCGAAGGCTGTACATCTGGTTGAGGCCGCAGGGCTCGAAGCGCGACGGCATGAGGAAGAAGTCGGAGCCCGCCTCGATGCGGTGCGCCAGGCCGTTGTCGAACCCGATCCAGGCCCTGAACCGGTCGGGCCGGAGCGCCGACAGGGTCCCGAAGAAGTGCTCGGCCTCGCGATCGCCCGTGCCCAGCATCACCACCTGCAAGTCCCAGGACAGCACCCGGTCCATGCAGTTGGCCAGCACGTCGAACCCCTTCTGGTCCGTGAAGCGGCCGACCACTCCGAAGACCGGTACGTCTGGCAGGACCGGAAGCCGCGCCTCGCGCTGCAGCGCCGCCTTGCAGACCGCCTTCCCCGAGAGGTCCTCCGCCGTGAAATCCTCGGGGATGTAGGCGTCGGTGGCCGGGTTCCACTCCTCGGTGTCGATGCCGTTCAGGATGCCGAACAGGTCGGCGCTGCGCTCGCGCAGGACGCCGTCGAGCCCGAAGCCGAAGGGCGGGGTCTGGATCTCCCGAGCGTAGGTCGGGCTCACCGTGGAGAGCACGCTGGCGTGCCGGAGCGCGGCTTTCGCGAGGTTCAGGGCCCCGAAGTGCTCGAACTCGGCCGGGTTGTAGTGCTCCCGGCCCAGGCCGGTGATGAAGAGGGCACCGCCGTCGGTCGCGCCCTGGTAGGCCATGTTGTGGATGGTGTAGACCGTGGCCGAGCCGTGGAGCGGGCGCGCCCACTCGACGGTGTTGACGTAGACCGGCACCAGCGCCGTCTGCCAGTCGTTGGCGTGGATCACGTCCGGCAGGAAGTTCAGGGCCTTGGCCACCTCGAGCGCCCCCCGGGAGAGGAAGGTGAACCGCTCCAGGTTGTCGCCGTAGGCCTCGCCCGGCGGGCCGTACAAGTGGGGGCGGTCGAAGTAGCGGTGGTACTCCAGAAAGTACACCGTGGCGTCGCTTCGCGGCAGCCTCCCGAGCCGCACCGCGGCGCGCGCCGTCCCCCACCACATTGGGACCGCGACCGATCCCTCGAGCTGCTCCAGCGCATCCCAATCCAACCCGGCGTAGAGCGGGGTCACCACGCGCACGTCCAGGCCGCGGCGCCGCAGGGCCGCCGGGAGCGCGCCGGCCACGTCGCCCAGGCCGCCGGTCTTGGCGAACGGCGCCACCTCCGACGAGGCGAACAGGACCTTGAGCGGTGCCGGCCGGTCCGCCATGCGCCTCAGGTCGCGTAGATCCGGTAGTCCACGTCCGGGAAGATGTTGTCCTTCGACTCGAGTTCGCTGAGGTACGCCTCGTCGATGCGCCCGGCCTTCAGCCCCTCGTAGAGCCGGCTGAAGCGGACGGTGTGCTCGTTGAAGCGGCGCGTGGCGTAGGGCACGGTGGTGCCGGTGGTCATGATGAAGGCCCAGTCGCTCGACTGGGCCAGCATGAGCTCCCGCGCCGCCTGGTTGAGCGCCCGCCGCTCCAGCCCCCGGGCCGAAGGGCTGCGGCGCGCCAGCTCGGTCATCCGCTCCGCCGCCACGTGGGCGTGCCGGTAGGTCCAGGCGTTGCTCTCGTTGCACCAGTACTCGCCGTACCCCTTGAGCCCCCAGGAGGACTGGCTCGGAGTCGCCACCTGGTTGGTGGGGTGGCGCTCCAGGTAGTCGCCGGGCGTGATGGGCTCGACGCTGCTCTGGTCGAAGTGCAGCTGCCGGAACACGTCGTTGAGGAAGACGGGGCCCTCGTACCACCAGTGGCCGTAGAGCTCCGCGTCGTAGGGGCTCACCACGATGGGCGGCCGGTCCATCCCGGCCGCCAGCGCCTCCAGCTGCTTCTCGCGGTTGCCGCGGAAGTGCGAGGCGTGCAGGCCCACCCGGGCCCGGGCCGCCTCCGGGTCGTAGACCCACTTGTCGTGCAGCTGGGCGTGGGTGATGGCGTGGTACTTGATGCCGGTGTAGATCCGGATGCCCGCGGGGTGCACGTGCGGCCCGATGTACTCCATGGGCAGGTCGAAGCCGATGTCCCGGTAGAAGTCGCGGTACTGCGGATCGCCCGGGTACCCCTCCTTGGCGCTCCACACCTGCTGCGACGACTCGGTGTCGCGGCCGAAGGCGGCCACGCCGGTCGGGCAGTAGACGGGGGCGTAGACCCCGTACACCGGCGGCGGTTCGGCGAGCTGGAGGGCGTGGGTGTCGGCGATGAAGTAGCGGACGGCCGCCTCGCGCAGGAGCTCGTCGCAGCCCGGCACGTAGCCGCACTCGCCGAGCCACATCCCGCGCGGGCGGCGGCCGAAGTGGCGCTCGTAGAGGTCTGCGGCGGTGTGCACCTGCGCCCGCAGGGCGGCCCAGTTCCGGTCCATCATGGGGAAGAAGGCGTGCGTCGCGGTCGAGGTGATGACCTCGACTCGCCCCGCCTCCTGGAGCTTCCGGAAGGCGCGCACCAGATCGCCCTCGTGGCAGCGCCAGGTATGGCGCAGGCCGTGGAAGCGGTCCCAGTACATCTGGGCCAGGCGGTGGTAGTGCGGCTCGGGCCTGGTGCGCTCCAGCTCCTTCCCGGCCAGCCCGATGAGGTCGTCGAGGTGCCGGGCGTACCGCTCCTTGAGCAGGTCGTCGGTGAGCATCGAGATGAGCGGCGCCGAGAGCGACACCGTCAGCCGGAAGGGGACGCCGTCGGCGAGCATCCCCTCGAAGACTTGAAGGAGTGGCAGGTAGGTGCCGGTGATGGCCTCGTACAGCCAGGCCTCCTCCATCACCGTCGGGTCCTCGGGGTGGCGCACGAACGGCAGGTGCGCGTGGAGGACCAGCGCGAAGTATCCCTTGGCCATCTCGTTCACTCCGCGGAGCCGGGCGGCCCGCCGTCGAGGCTCGGGTAGGGAAGGACGGCCGCATCCGCCTCGGAGCGGCCATCACCCGCGCCGAGGCGCTGCTCGCTGGCGCCGCCGAGCCGCTGCTCGCTCGCGCCCCCGCGCTCGCTGGCGCCCTGGAGCATCCGCTCGCTGGCTCCGGCCAGCCGTCGTTCGCTGGCCCCCAGGAGCCGTCGCTCGCTGGCGCCGGCCAGGCGGCGCTCGCTGGCGCCCCGGAACAGGAGCTCGCTGGCGCCGCGCAGGCGCAGCTCGCTGGCGCCGATGCGCCACCGCTCGCTCGCGCCTCCCAGGCGCAGCTCGCTCCCCGCCGCCCACAGCCGCTCGCTGGCGCCGACCAGGCGCTCCGACCCGCCCCCCGGAGCGGCCGCCCGGTCCCCGGCCAGGCGCACCTCGCGGCCGGCCTGCGTCACCCAGGACCGGTAGACCTGCCACTGGCTGACCACGGCGCGCCCGGAGCCGGCCCCGAGGTTGTGGATCACCACCTGCCACGGCCCGTACACTACGTGGGTCACGTCTCCGACCCGGTAGGCGAACGAGCCTCCCTTCCACTCCTCGCGCCGCGGAGGCTCGACCTCCACCGGATGGGTGAACGGCCCGGCCTGCCAGGTGCTCATCACGGCCGGCCCCTCCCACTCGACCCGGCCCTCGACCTGGTACCACCCGTCGCCGCCGACCTCGGACCACTCCACCAGCTTCCAGAAGCCGTCGCGCAGCTCGCGGACGTGGAACCCGTGCTCCTGCCCGACCTCGCGCATCACCCACAGCGGGATGGGCGCGAACGGGACCGGAGGCTCGCCGGGCCCGGCCGGCGCGGGCGGCGAGGGCCGCACCGGGGCGCCGCGCCCGGCCACCCGCGCCTCGCCCGTGGCCGTCACCACCGTCATCCACTCCGGATCGCCCCAGGGCGCGGGCTCCCTGCGCGGGAAGTCCACCCGCCCCGAGCGCGCGATCTTGACGAAGTAGCCCTCCGACGACTTCATCCCCACTTCGACGAAGGCGGTGGAGGTCGGCTTCTGGATGGCGAAGAACCACTGCCGCGTCGAGCGGTCCACGGCGTGGTCGAAGTAGCCGTGGGCGTTGGTGCCGTCGAAGATGATGCCGCTCGCGTCGTAGACCCTCAAGTTCAGCCAGGCGCCGGCGCCTCCGGGCCCGAGCGCCACCCGCGCCCGCTCGATGGAGGGATCGGTCACCTCCCAGTAGGCGTAGAGCCGGTCTGGATCGACGGCCGCCGCGGTGATGCGGTCCAGGCCGTAGCTCCACGGGATGTGCTCGACGGGCGGCTCGGAGCGCGGCGCCGGGCCGAGGTCGAGCTTCGCCAGCGGAGTCGGATCCCGCTCCGGGTCGCCCCCCTGCGCCGGCGCCGGCTCCGTCTGGGCCGGAGCCGATCCCTTCCGCGCCGGGGCCCTCGCCGGCTTCGCTTCGGCGTGCGGCGGCTCGCGGGCCGGCTCCCGGGCGCGCGCCCGAACCGCATCCAGGACCCGGCGCGCCAGCTCGTCCTTCCGCAGCTTGGAGACGCGCGTGAGCCCGAGCTCCCGGGCGGCCTCGAGCAGCTCGTCGCGCGTCCGGCGCCGGAGCGCCTCCAGCCCGCCCGGCGCGGCGCCGCTCGCGCCGAGCAGGCGCACGACCTTCTCCAGGACCGTCGATCGATGGGCAGCCATGTTCCCTCGGGTGAGAACGGCTATTTAATCCTTCTTTCTCGGACGCGCGACATGGATCTGCAACGCCGGCGCCCCGGCAGATGGCTCGGTCGGGCCGACTGGCCGGGTTTCCGCGCGCCGCGATCGTCTCCCGGCGGAGGCGCGCCCGCGTCCAGGGCCGGCTCAGGGGGCGGGGACGCAGCCGGCGTCCCAGCGCTCCACCCCGGCGGGGGCCTCGCCGCGCAAAAGCCCCGCCAGCGCCAGCAGCGTCCGGCGGGCGTCGCCGAGCGGGTAGTAGAAAGCGTCCCAGTCGTCGCTGTCCTCCCCGTCGTGGTTGGGGATGACGTGATCGAAGTGCCAGGCCTCCATGAGCTCCGCGTGGGCGCTCCGGGCCCGGCGCTCGACCTCCTCCAGATCCTTGAGCGACGGCTCACCCTTCTGGCGCCGCATGCGCCGGAGCAGCTTCCGCCGCATGACGTCGGTCAGCAGGTCCGGGAGCGAGACCTGCGGCTCGCCGCGCAGGAAGAGGACCTCCTCCCGCGACAGGGGCGAGACGAAGATGCCGAGCCGGGTCACGCCCGCCAGCGCCGGGTGCGTCTGCAGCACCCGTCCCACGAAGGGGTTACCCTCGAAGAGCGCGTCGCCCTGCCCCAGCACTGCCGACAGGTCCGAGAGGTCGAGCGCCTGCAGGTCGCCGCGCACCTCGATGACGGCGTAGCGCGGGTCCGCCCGCAGCGCCTCGACCTGGGCCCGCGTCCGGAAGTGGTAGTCCACGCCGCTCTGCTCTCCGGGCCGGGGGGCCCGGGAGTTGTAGAGCACCAGCGGCCGGAGCCTCGCCGCCAGGTCGGGGTGGAATCGCTTCAGCGCCCGGGCCAGGGGCGACTTCCCCACGCACGATGGGCCGGCGATGATCACCAGTCGACCTCGGTTCGCGCTCATCGGCTCGGCCATGGCCCAGGCGGAGCTTACACCCATCGGCGACGGGTCCGACGCCCTCCCGATGGGCTAGGCTTGCCCGCGTCTCGCAGGCCCCGAGGAGGGCCGGGAGGTGCGGGATGGCCGGCGCCGCGGAGCGCGTGAAGGGATGGGCCGCCCAGGCCCGGGGCTGGGCGGGACGGCATCGCCGCCTGCTCGCCGCCTGCGGAGCGGCGCTCGCGCTGTACGCGCTCCTCGGCTTCCTCGTCCTGCCGCGCGTCCTGCACCGGCAGATCACCGGGCGCCTCTCGGCGCTGCTCCAGCGCGAGGTGACCATCGAGCGGCTACGGGCCAATCCATTCGCCCTCTCGCTCACCGTGGAGGGCTTCCTGGTGAAGCAGCCGAGCGGCGCCCCCGCACTCTCCTGGGATCGCCTCTACGTGAACTTCGACCTCTGGCCGCTGATCCTCAAGGAGGCCCGGTTCTCCGCCATCTCCCTGGAGCGCCCCTTCGTCGAGCTGGTCCTGTTCCGCGACGGAAACACCAACCTCGGCGAGCTGGTCCGCGCCCTCCAGGGCCCCGAGAAGGCTCCCGCGCCCGA
This sequence comes from Anaeromyxobacteraceae bacterium, assembly GCA_035762305.1. Taxonomy (GTDB): domain Bacteria; phylum Myxococcota; class Myxococcia; order Myxococcales; family Anaeromyxobacteraceae; genus DASTPH01. Next base: position 35,947 of record DASTPH010000199.1, on the reverse strand, counting down.
GAAGCCGGGGCGCCCCTGGACCCTGGGGGTCGATCGGCTGGCCATCCAGGGGGCGAGCGTCGCTTTCCGGGACGAGTCGCGGCCACAGACGTTCCGGTCCACGCTCGGCCCGATGAGCGTGAGCGTCCAGTCCTTCCACACCCGCGCCGACAGCCGCAGCCCCTACTCATTCTCCGGGAAGACCGAGTCCGGCGAGGGCTTCTCCTGGAAAGGCACCTTCTTCATCGAGCCGCTCCGCTCGCAGGGGTCCTTCACCCTCGACGACCTCCGCCTCCCCAAGTACGCGCCCTACTACCAGCCCTCGGTGGGGTTCGAGATCCGCGACGGGATCCTGTCGGTGAAGGCCGGCTACGAGCTGGAGTGGGGCCTGGCGCGACGGGTGGTGCGCCTCCAGGGCGGCTCGCTCGACCTGCGAACGCTGGCGCTGGCGCTGCCCGGCGCCGCCGAGCCGTTCCTGGAGCTCCCGGGTCTCCAGGTGACCGGCGTGGCCGCCGACGCCATCGCCGGCAGCGCCGAGGTGGACTCGGTCACCCTGCGCGGCCCGGTGCTGCGGGTCCGCCGCGACCGAGCCGGCGAGGTGAACCTCGCCAGGGTGGCCGCGGCGGGAGGCGGTGGGGTCGCCGGCCCGCCGAGCGCAGGCGCCACTGCCCCCCCGGGTGGAACGGCGCCGCCGGGAGGTGGAGGCCCCCGTCCTGCCGCCGCCGCCCCCGCAGCCGGCCCCGCGCCGATGGCCGGAGCCAAGCCTCCGCCGGAGCCCCTCCGTTACATGGTGCGGAAGGTGGCCGTCCTCGAAGGGCGGGTGGACCTCGAGGACCTGGTCCCGGAACGGCCCGTTCGGCTCGACCTCCAGCAGCTCGGCGTCACCCTCGGCACCCTGGCGAGCGACCCCGACGCCAGCTCGTCGCTGGAGGCCGCGCTCCGGTGGAACGGGGAAGGCCGGGTGGAGGTCGCGGGAGAGCTCCAGCCCAACCGGCGGCGCGGCACCGTGGCCCTCCGCGTCGACGGGCTGCCGCTCGCCTCCGTCGACCCCTACCTCCTGGCCTACGGCGACCTGGACGTCCGCCTCGGCGGCGGAAGCCTCGGCGCCGACCTGCGCCTGCGCTTCGACCAGTCCGGCTCCGAGCCCTCCTACGAGGTCTCCGGCGACGCGCGCATCGACGGGTTTTCCGCCGCCGACGGTCGCCGCAACGTCGAGATCCTCAAGTGGCGTTCGCTCCAGATCGCGGGGCTGCAGGCGACGACCCGCCCCGCGCGCACCGCCGTCAAGTCCGTGGCCTGGGTCGAGCCGCAGGTGCGCGTGCAGGTCGACGCCGACGGCTCCTCCAACCTGGCGCGCCTCGGCCGTGCCCCACCCGGCGACAAGCCGGCTGCGGCAGGGGGCGCCAAGGCCAGCCCCGCTCCGCAGCCCACCTCGCAGGCCTCCATCGGCAGCTTCCAGATCCGCCGCGGCCGCCTGGCCTTCTCCGATCGCTCCATGCGCCCGGCGGTGGCGCTGGCGTGCACCGAGCTCGAGGCGCGGGCGCGCGGCCTGTCGACCGCGCCCTCGGCGCGCCCGGAGGTCTCGGCGAGCTGCAAGGTCTGGGGCGCCTCGCCGCTCCAGATCTCGGGGACGCTCCACCCCCGCTTCCAGGGGGACGGGACCCGGATCGCGGTGCTCTCCAAGGGCATCGACCTCACACCCCTCGGCCCCTACGCCGGGAAATACCTGGGCTACGGGCTGCAGAAGGGGAAGCTGGATCTCGAGCTCGGCTACAAGGTGGCCCAGCGCCAGCTCGATTCGACGAACGTGGTGCGCATCGACCAGCTCACCCTGGGGGAGAAGACCGACAGCCCCGACGCCACCGGCCTCCCGGTGAAGCTGGGCCTGGCGGTGCTGCGGGACCGAGACGGCCTCATCCTGCTGGACGTGCCGGTGAGCGGCAACGTCGACGACCCCGACTTCCGGGTGGGGCGGGTGGTGTGGCGCGCCATCGGGAACGTCTTCATCAAGGCGGCCACAGCGCCCTTCTCGCTCCTGGCCGGCCTCTTCGGCGGGGGCCAGGAGAAGCTCGACCTGGTGGAGTTCGTCCCCGGGTCGGCGCAGATGGCGGAAGCCGACCGGGGCAAGGTCCAGGTCCTGGCCAAGGCCCTCTTCCAGCGCCCCGCTCTGCAGCTGGAGATCGAGGGCACCGTCGACGACGGCGCCGACGGCGCGGCGCTGCGCCGCCGGGCGCTCGACGCCCTGGTGCGCCGCACCCGGGCCTCGGCCGGCGGGAAGGCGCGGGCCGAGGAGGTCGAGCTCCCGCCGGCGGAATACCAGCGCTGGCTCGAGGTCGCCTACCGCTCCGCCTTCCCCGCCGCCGGCAAGGCGCCGAGCGGGGAGAAGGCGGCGCCCCCCACCGCCGCGGAGATGGAGGCCCGGCTCGCGGAATCGCTCCCGGTCTCCGCCATCGAGCTGCGGGAGCTCGCTGCCCAGCGCTCGGCCGCGGCCCGGGACGCCATCCTGGCCGCGGCCCAGGTGGAGCCGGGCCGGGTCTTCCTGGTCGAGGGCGGGGAGCGGGCCGGCAAGGAGAAGGGGGCGCGGGCCTACTTCACGCTGCGATAGTGCCGCCACCGGAGCTCACCGGTCCCAAGCGGGCACGAGGGTGGACGGCCGCGGTACCGCGAGCCGCGGGGCCGGTCACGGCCGCCCCCCGCTCGGCGCCGAGGTTGCGGCCATTTCTCCGAGGCTTACCCGGAAATCAGACCACTTGATGGCTGTCAATGCGCGCTGCGCGCCGGGCGCTAGCATGCTTTACGAGTCGCAGCAGGCCGTTCGGTACGTCTCAGGCTGGCACGTGTCACCTACGGTGAATCACGGGCGGACCCATGAGCGAGGCCAAGCAGGATTCCGAGGCCACCCTCCGCGTCACGGAGGCGTTCGTGGAGGACGTCGGCCGCGGCTGGGCGCGCCTCGACGCCGACGATCTCAAGGCCCTGGGCGCGGCCCCGGGCGACGCGCTGCTCCTCACCGGGGGCCGCACCACCGTGGCGCGCGCGGTCCAGGCGCCGCCGAGCCACTGCGGGCAGAGGCTCATCCTGATCGACGGCACCGTGCGCGGCAACGCCCAGGCCGGCGTGGACGAGCAGGTCCGGGTGAGGCGAGTTCCGTTCCGGACCGCGGCGTCGCTCCTCCTGGCCCCCGTCGAGGCCGGCCTGCCCCTGCCGGCCGACTCGGAGATCCCGGCCCTGAGGCAGCTCCTGTCGGGCCGGCCGTTCCTGCTCGGCGATCGGCTGCACGTGAGCGGCTTCGGCGCTCGGCCGCGCTCCTTCACCGTCGAGGGCGCCTCTCCCCGGGGCGCCCTCATCGTCTCCAGCGACACCGAGATCGCCTTCCGGGCGCCCGAATCCGCCGGCGAGGCGGCGCGCGTGTCCTACGAGGACATCGGCGGCCTCGACCGGGAGGTGGCCCTGGTCCGCGAGCTGGTCGAGCTGCCCCTGCGCTTCCCCGAGCTGTTCGGGGCGCTGGGGATCGAGCCCCCCCGCGGCCTGCTGCTGGTCGGCCCACCCGGCACGGGCAAGACGCTCATCGCGCGCGCCGCCTCCAGCGAGGTCCGGGCCCACTTCATCCACGTGAACGGGCCGGAGGTCATCCACAAGTATTACGGGGAGAGCGAGGCCAGGCTGCGGGCGGTCTTCGAGGAGGCGCGCCAGAACGCCCCCAGCATCATCTTCCTCGACGAGATCGACGCCCTGGCCCCCAAGCGCGCCCAGGTCATCGGCGACGTCGAGAAGCGGGTGACGGCCCAGCTCCTGGCCCTCATGGACGGGCTCCAGGAGCGCGGCCAGGTGGTGGTCATGGGGGCCACCAACCTCCCCGAGATGGTCGACCCCGCGCTCCGCCGGCCGGGGCGCTTCGACCGGGAGGTCAACATCGGGGTGCCCGATCGCTCGGGGCGCCGCCAGATCCTGCACATCCACTCGAGGCGCATGCCGCTCGCACCCTCGGTGGACCTGGACCGGCTCGCCGACATCGCCCACGGCTACGTGGGCGCCGACCTCTCCGCCCTGTGCAAGGAGGCGGGGATGGTCGCGCTGCGCCGCCTGCTCCCCGGGCTGACCTTCGAGGTGGAGCGGCGGCCCAGCCTCGACGGCCTGAAGATCGAGGTGACGCAGCAGGACTTCCTGGAGGCGTTCAAGGCCATCGAGCCCACCGCCACCCGGGAGTTCCTGGCCGAGCGCCCCCGCCTCGGCCTGAAGGACGTGGGAGGCCTGGCGGAGGCGAAGCGGGTCCTGCGGTCGATCGTGGGCCTGGCCCGCGGCGGCGGGCTGTTCCCGAACGCCCGGCTCGATCCCCCGAAGGGCATCCTCCTCACCGGCCCCTCCGGAACCGGGAAGACGCTGCTGGCGCGGGCCCTGGCCGGGGAGCTCGGGCTGACCCTCATCGGCGTGGACCTCACCTCGCTCCTGTCGAAATGGGTGGGCGAGTCGGAAAAGGGGCTGCGCGAGGTGTTCCGGCGGGCCAAGCAGGCCTCGCCGTGCGTCCTGTTCTTCGACGACATCGAGGCGCTGGCGCCGGCCCGCTCGGCCCAGGAGGGGGGATCCCTCGCGCCGCGGCTGGTGGCCCAGCTTTTCCGCGAGCTGGACCAGCTCCACGGGTCCCTCGGCGTGCTGGTGCTGGGGGCCACCAACCGGGTGGACCTCCTGGAGCCGGCGCTGCTCCGGCCCGGCCGCTTCGACTACGCCCTGGAGCTGCCGTTGCCGGACGCGCGGGACCGCCGGGAGATCCTGGCCCTGCACGCGGCGGGGCTGCCCCTCGCCGACGACGTCGACCTCGACGAGGTCGCCGAGCGGACGGAGGGCTTCAGCGGCGCCGACCTGGAGCTGGTGTGCAAGCGGGCCGCCATCCTGGCGCTAGAGGCCGGGGGCGAGTGGCGCCCCGGCATGCGGATCGCCAGGGCCCAGGTGCAGGAGGCGCTGGCGCAGGTACGCGGCCCGGCGGTGCCGGCAGCGGCTCGGTTTCCGGGTTCGGCGGGGCGGAGGTCGGCCGGATAGGCGAAGTCGTTCGGAGGAGCATCTCGCAACTCGAAAGGAGCAGAGCGTGGCCAACGTTCACGAGATCACGGTCTGGACCCGTGGGGTGGTGAAGGACAAGGAGGGGCGCGACGTCGCCAACGCCATCGCGGCGGCGGCCGAGAAGGAGGGCAAGTTCACGCAGGCGTTCGACAACTACGTGGACCTGCCGGACCGCGTCAACGTTCCCGTCCGCAAGTACGCGCGCATCAGCGATGCCGAGATCGAGATGCGCTACGACTACGAGAACGAGAAGCCCGAGGTGGTGGTGGTCGTGGACGCGACCCTGGTCAAGGGGATGAACGTCCTCCGCGGCCTGCAGCCAGCCGGGATCCTGGTGGTCAACACCAACCGGTCCCCGGACGAGATCCTCAAGTTCGTCCCGGAGAAGGGCGGGCTCAAGGCCATCGCTTGCGTGGACGCCAACGGCATCTGCGGCACGTCCACGGTGGACTTCTCCGGCACCGAGGGAGGCATCGACGCCGTCGGCCTGGGAGCGGGCCTGGCGGCTCCCATCCTGGGGGCCTTCGCCAAGGCCACCGGGCTGGTGAAGCTCGACAGCCTGGCGCAGGTGGTCGCCAACAAGGAGGCCCTGCTCAAGGGGCACCAGGCCGCCGTCGTCAAGAGCCTGAACTAGACGGGTCGTCCACTTTTCGAGAAGGAGGAGGCAGCGATGTTCGACATTCCCAAGGAGCGGGCGGTTCCGTTCGGGTGCGTCACCAAGGCTCCCGTCGGGGAGCAGCCCATGATGATCACCGGCAACTGGCGCGAGTACCGGCCGGTGATCGATCACGAGAAGTGCAACCTGTGCATGAACTGCATCGTGTTCTGCCCGGACGCCTGCTGGCAGCTCGACGACGCGGAGGAAGAGGTGGTCTGGAACGCCAAGTACTGCAAGGGCTGCCTGGTCTGCGTGAACGAGTGCACCACCGAGGCCCTCACCAAGGCGTACGAGCTCGACTTCCCCGACGGCGTGGTCCGCCTCGAGAAGCCTTTCTAGGAGGGACGACAATGGCCAAGGAAATGACCCTCAGCGGCTGCGCCGCCGCGGCCCAGGCCGTGAAGATGGCGAAGGTCGACGTCATCTGCTCCTATCCCATCCGCCCCTACACCGCCGCGATGATGGAGCTCGCCAAGCTGGTCAACAACGGCGAGCTCGACGCCGAGTTCATCCACGGCGAGGGCGAGCACGCCCAGCTGGCCGTGGTGTACGGCGCCTCCGCGGCCGGCGCCCGCGTGTTCACCGGCAGCGCCGGGGTGGGCGTGACTTACGCCTTCGAGAACTACTCGCCCATCTCCGGAGGACGGCTGCCGGTCCAGATGATGATCGCCGACCGGGCCCTCGATCCGCCCGGCGACTTCGGCTCGGAGCACACCGACGTCATGTCGGCGCGCGACCAGGGCTGGATCATGGGGTGGGCCGAGACGCCGCAGGAGGTCTTCGACAACCACCTCATCAACTACCGCATCGGCGAGGACAAGCGGGTCATGCTCCCGCAGTTCGTGTGCCAGGACGGCTACTTCGTCTCCCACATCCCGGGCAAGGTGAAGCTCCCCGACCAGGCGCAGGTGGACGAGTTCCTGCCGCCCTACGACCCGGGCGACCACGTGCTCGACCCCAAGAAGCCCTTCTCGCACGGCCCGCAGATCCGCCCCGACCAGGGGACCATCATGGACCTGCAGCGCGCCCAGGCCTTCCTCGACCTGCCGCCGGTCATCGAGGAGGTCATCGACAGCTACAACCGCATCATGGGCCGCAAGTACTCCCCGTGGGTCGAGGAATTCATGACCGAGGACGCCGAGATCGCCTTCTTCATCATGGGCGCCCACACGGCGACGGCGCGTCACGCCGTGCGCCACCTGCGGCAGAAGGGCGTCAAGGCCGGCCTGGTCAAGTTGCGCTTCGTCCGGCCCTGGCCGAGCCAGCAGGTAGCGGAGGCGCTCTCGAAGTTCAAGGCGGTGGGCGTCATCGAGACCAGCACCTCCTACGGCGGCTCGATGCGCGGCGGCAACCTGCTGGCCGAGGTGCGCGCCTCGCTGTACGACCTGCCCAAGCGGCCCCTGACCACGGCGTTCATGGCCGGGCTGGGCGGCGACGTGATCCCGCTGCAGGAGTTCTACTGGATGGCCCGGAAGCTGGAGGACGCCGCGCGGGCCGGCCGGGTCGAGAAGCCCGTGTACTGGGCCGGCCTCGAGCACTAGGGGACGTTCCACCTTCCAAGGAAAAGGAGCCAGCACATGTCGGTTCCCGTCAAGACCCAGAACCTTCCGCCGATCAAGAAGCTGCGGAACATCCCCAAGGAGGAGCAGTACGTCCCCGGACACCGGACCTGCGCCGGATGCGGGCCGGCCCTGCAGTACAAGCTGGTCGCCAAGGCGGCCGGCCCGAACACCATCCTCCTCGGGCCCACCGGGTGCATGTACGTGGCCAACGCCAGCTACCTGTGCACCCCCTACCAGGTCCCGTGGATCCACACTCAGATCACCAACGGCGGCGCGGTCGCCTCCGGCATCGAGGCCGCCTACCAGGTGCGGATCCGCAAGGGCACCTGGAAGGGGGAGCTGCCCAACATCATCGTGATGGCCGGCGACGGCGGCGCGGTGGACATCGGGCTCCAGGCCATGTCGGCGCTGATGTACCGCGGCCACGACGTGCTGTTCGTCTGCTACGACAACGAGTCGTACGCCAACACCGGCATCCAGACGTCGCCCACCACCCCCTACGGCGGCAACACCACCTTCACCCCTCCCGGCAAGGCCGTCCCCGAGGGCAAGAAGCTCTTCCCCAAGGACGTCCCGCAGCTCGTCATCGGCGGCCATCCGGCGGTGAAGTACGTGGCCACCGCCTCGGTGGCCTACCCGCTGGACCTCATGAACAAGGTCCGCAAGGCCTTGAACCAGAAGGGGCCGACGTTCCTCCACATCCACGCGCCGTGCCCCAAGGGCTGGAAGTTCGACGAGTCGAAGACGGTGGAGATCGCGCGCCTGGCCGTCCAGACCGGCATGTGGTCGATCTACGAGTGGGTGAACGGCGAGTTCAAGTACCAGTACCGTCCCAAGGAGTTCAAGCCGGTCCGCGAGTACCTCAAGACCCAGAAGCGCTTCGCGCACCTGCAGGAGGAGCACATCGCCAAGATGCAGGCCTTCGTGGACGCCCGGGTCAAGACCCCCGGCGTGCCAGTGAACGTCCCGCTCCCCGGCCCGCGCGAGGCGTAATGGGCGGCACCGGGCCGTTAGAGACCGGGAGGTAGGACGAGGAAGAACCCGAAATGACCTGAGACAGGAGGCAAATCATGACCCGTGAAATGCGAGGTGAGGCGGCGGTGCGCCGGCGATACCCGGTTGTGGCTGCGATCGTCGCCTTCATTTGCTTCGTGCTGGGCGCCGCACCCCTCGCGGCGGGCGCCTGGGAACCGACCAAGCCGGTCGAGTTCGTGGTCCCGGCCGGGACCGGGGGCGGCGCCGACGTGATGGCGCGCTTCATCGCCCCCATCATCGAGAAGTACAAGCTGTCGCCCAGGCCCTTCATGGTGGTGAACAAGTCGGGCGGGGCGGGGGCCGAGGGATTCCTGTACGTCAAGGGCAAGGCGGGCGATCCGCACGTAATCATCATCACCCTCGACAACCTGTTCACCACGCCCATCGCCACCGGGGTCCCCTTCAACTGGAAGGACCTGACGCCGGTGGCGCGGATGGCCCTCGACCACTTCGTGCTGTGGGTGAACGCGGAGTCCCCCTACAAATCGGCCGCCGAGTACCTGGACGCGGCCAAGAAGGAGCCCGGCAAGTTCCTCATGGGCGGAACCGGGTCCAACCAGGAGGACCAGATCATCACCGTGATGTTGGAGCAGATGTACGGGGTGAAGTTCTCCTACGTCCCCTTCAAGGGGGGCGGCGAGGTCGCCGTCGAGCTGGTCGGCAAGCACGTCAACTCGACCGTGAACAACCCGGCCGAGGCCGTCAGCCACTGGAAGGCGGGGCGGCTGCGCCCGCTGGCCGCCATCGACAGCGCGCGCATCGACCTCCCCGACTGGAAGGGCATCCCGACCATGAAGGAGTCCACCGGCAAGGACGTGAGCTACCTGATGCTTCGCGGCATGTTCTCGACCCCCGGCATCAACAAGGAGCAGCAGGAGTTCTACGTGAACGTCCTCAAGAAGGTGGCGGAGACGCCGGAGTGGAAGAAGTACGTGGCCGACAACGGGCTGAAGGCCGCCTTCCTGACGGGCCCCGACTACGTGAAGTGGCTCGAGCAGAAGGAGACGACCACCCGCGAGCTCATGAAGGCGGGGAAGCTCATCAAGGAATGACCGCTCGAAGAACAAGCGCAACTCGGCGCACACATCGCATGGAGTGACGGGGCAATCCGCTCCGTCGCTCCATGCTGCGCGCCGGAGGAGGACCCATGAAGGTGGCGAACCTGGCGATCGCCCTCCTGCTGGCGGCGATCGCGGCGCTGGTGGTCGCCGACGCCGTCCGGCTGGGGTTCCGCTGGGGCGCCAACGGCCCCCAGGCCGGCTTCTTCCCCTTCTGGCTGGGAGTCGGCCTCTTCATCTGCGCGGCCATCGAGGTGCGCCGGGTGTGGGTCCAGCACCGCAAGCGCGTGCCCAGCGGGCGGCTCATGCCTCGGGGGGCGTGGAAGCCCATCGCCTGGGTGGTGGCTCCCGCCATCGGGATGGTCCTCTTGACCGAGCTCGTCGGGCTGCACCTGGCGGCCGGCATCTACCTGGGGTTCTACATGCACGCCATCGGGAAGGTCAGGTGGTCCACCACCCTGGCGGTGGCCATCGTCGTTCCCCTCCTCCTCTACGTCGCCTTCGACAAGCTGTTCCTGGTGCCGATGCCCCAAGGGCTGTGGGGGGGCATGCTGCTGCGCTTCTAATCGCACCCTGGTTCGGGAGGCTCTCCCATGTCGGACATCCAGAATCTGATGATGGGGCTCGGCGTCGCGTTCCAGTCGTACAACCTGCTGGTGGCGATCGTCGGGCTCACCCTGGGCGTCGTCGTGGGGGTCTTGCCGGGCCTGGGCGGCGCCAACGGCGTGGCCATCCTCATCCCGGTGGTCATCACCATGCCTCCCACCACCGGGATCATCCTGCTCTCCAGCATCTACTGGGGCGCCCTCTACGGCGGGAGCATCACCTCCATCCTCTTCAACATCCCCGGGGAGCCGTGGTCGGTGGCGACCACCTTCGACGGCTACCCCATGGCCAAGGCCGGGAAACCCGGCAAGGCGCTGGACCTCGCCTTCCTGGCCCACGCCGTGGGCGGCCTGCTGGGCGTGATCATGCTGACCTTCTTCGCGCCGGTCATCGCCGAGTTCGCGCTCCGGTTCGGCCCGGCCGAGGTGTTCTCGGTGATGGTCCTCACCTTCAGCGCCTTCGTGGGGCTCGGCGGCAAGTCGCCGGTGAAGACCATCGCCTCCATCCTGCTCGGCTTCATCATGGCGGCGGTCGGGCTCGACATCGTCAGCGGGCAGCTGCGCATGACCTACGGGTCGGTGGCGCTCATGGGTGGCTTCAACTTCATCGTCGCCGTGATCGGCCTCTTCGGCCTGGGGGAGATCTTCCTGACCGTCGAGCAGGGATTGAAGGTCGAGGGGATCAAGGTCCACCTCGGGTTCCGGGACCTCCTCGAGAGCTTCCGCGACCTGGTGCGCCTGCCCAAGGCACTGCTCATGGGCTCGGTCATCGGGTGCTGGATGGGCCTCAAGCCGGGCGGGGCCACGCCCGCGTCCTTCATGGCCTACGGGTTCTGCAAGCAGGCCGCTCCCAACAAGGAGCAGTTCGGCCACGGGGCCCCCGCCGGGATCATCGCCCCCGAGGCCGCGGCGCACGCCGCCGGCACATCCGCCACCCTTCCCATGATCACGCTCGGCATCCCGGGATCGCCCACCATGGCCGTCATCATGGGCGGCCTCATGATCTTCGGGCTCCAGCCCGGGCCCATGCTCTTCAAGGAGCACGCCGATTTCGTCTGGGGCCTCATCGCCAGCTGCTGGGTGGGCAACATCGTCGGATTCCTGATCGTCATCGCCGCCGCGCCGTTGTTCGCGGCCATCCTCCGGATCCGCTTCGCCATCTTCATGCCGGTCATCATCTACGTCTGCGCCATCGGCGCCTACGCGGTGAACAACCGCATGATCGACGTCTACTACATGCTGGGCTTCGGCGTCCTCGGGTACCTCTTCAAGAAGCTCGACTACCCCATCGCGCCCATGGTCCTGGCGCTGGTGCTGGGCGACATGGCGGAGCAGGCCATGCGCCAGGCGCTGATCATGGGACAGGGAAGCCCGGCCGTGTTCTTCAAGCCGCCCATCGCGCTGCCCATCATGATCCTGGCCATGGTCATCTTCTTCTGGCCGGTGGTCACGGCGGTGCGGCACCGCCTCCATCCCGGCAAGCCCGTGAAGGCGCACGCCTGAGGGAGGGGCGATGCGGGTCCTCGTCACCGGCGGCAACGGCAGCGTGGGCCGGGACCTGGTGCCGGCGCTGGTCGCCGCCGGCCACGAGGTGGTGGTGCTGGACCGCGAGCTGGGGGCGCTCGAGCCCCTGCCCCGGAAGCGGCTGCAGCTCGTCAAGGGAGGCGTCGAGGATCGCTCGGCGGTCGAGGAGGCGATTGGCGGGGCCCAGGCCGTCATTCACCTCGCCTGGTCGTTCTCCGACGACCCGGCGGTCTTGCTGGACCGCGACCTCAAGGGCCACCAGCTGCTGCTCCAGGCCGCCCGCGCCCGAGGCGTGCGGCACTTCGTCTACACCAGCTCCGCCGTGGTGTACGGGAAGCCGCTCCAGATCCCCATCGCCGAGGACCACCCGCTGCGCGTCCTCGAGGCGCGCAAGCCGGCGTACGCCATCGCCAAGGAGACGGCCGAGAAGCTGACGCAGCTAGCGGCGGCGACCGGAGGACCTCCAGGAACCGTCCTCCGCTTCTGGTGGTCCTTCGGCGAGGCAATCGCCGGCCGCCACCTGCGGGACATGCTGGCCGCGGCCGCGGCCGGCGACCGGCTTCGCGTCCCGGTCGAGTGCGGCGGCAGCTTCCTCACCGCCGAGGACCTGACCGCCGCGGTCCAGGCCATCCTCGAGCCCCGGGCCTCCTTCGAGACGTTCAACCTCGCCAGCGCCTACGTCACCTGGGAGGAGGTCGCCCGCATGGCGCTCGAGGTGACCGGCTCCAGCGCCAGCGTCGACCTGGTGCCCGCCTCGGCCTTCACCGGCCCGGCCTTCCTGGCCGACCCCTGGCAGCTCGACGACCGGCGACTGCGCGCCGCGGCCGGGTGGGCGCCGCGCCGCGGGCCGGCGGAGGTCCGGGGCCTTCTCGAGCGCGCCATCGCCCGGACCTGGGAACGCGCCCGGGCGCAGGCGGCCCGCCCCTGACAGGGCCGCCAGTCTCCGGGATCCTCGGCGGCCCGCTCTCGCCTCCGGGCGCTTGTCCTCGCTCGCGACCCCGGAGCGGCTGCCGCGCGGGCGGCGAGGAACGCGCGGCGGCTCGCAAAACGTCGGTCGCGCAGTCCCGTCAGCGCTTCAGCGCCACCATCTCGTGCCTGTGGATGATCCCCTCGACGGCCCGGATGTGCTTGCGCATCGCGGCCTCGGCCGCGCCGGGCTCGCGCCGCCGGATGGCGCGCAGCACCAGCCGGTGGGCAGCCAGGGAGGATCGGGCCCGCACTCCGGGGTGGAGGGTGTGCTTCCGCGTCTCGGTGAGGAGACCCACCAGCGTGTCGAGCACCGCCAGCATCACGCGATTGGCGGCGGCCTCCGCGATGGCGGAGTGGAACTCGGTGTCCTCCTCGACGGCCATCTCGCCGCGCTTCACCTTGGCGCCCTGACGGCGCAGGATTGCCTCCAGGTGCTCGATCTGCTCGGGGGTGGCGTGGGCGGCGGCCCGGGCGGCCAGCGGCGGCTCGATCATGCACCGCACGTCCATGAGCTCCTGGACCAGCGCGCGCTTGCGCACCAGCACGCTCGCCAGCTCGGCCACTAGCGCGTCGGAGGTGAGGGCCTGGACCACCGTCCCACCGCCCTGGCGCGGCTTGACGATGCCCCGGACCTCGAGGATCCGGATGGCGTCGCGGACCGAGCTGCGCCCCACCCCGAAGAGCTCGGCGAGCTTGCGCTCCGAGGGGAGCTTGTCCCCGGGCTTGAGGACCCCGTCCTCCACCTGCTGGTGGATGTGCGTCAGGATGTTCTCGTAGGCGCGGGCGGCGCCGGGGGCTCGCGGGAAGGGGTCCGCCGTCGGTTCGAGGGGGGTGTGCTTGTCGTCCATGCCGTCGGCTCCTCGCGCCAGGGGGTGGCCGCCCCGTGGCTCAGTCGGGGCGAAGGACCCCGGCCGTGGGGGGATCGACCCGGTTCAGTCCCGCCGCGACGATCACCGCGCCCTGCGCCGCGCCGCAGGCGACCACGATCCCGATGCCGCGCTGCGGCCCGGCGGCGAGCAGGTACAGGCCGAGCTCCAGGGCCAGGACGACGGCGCACGTCGCCAGAATGGCCAGGAACACGGGCCCGCGGCGGAGGAGCGGCGACTCCACCGCGTTCCCGGTGATCCAGGCGTGGGCCGCCGCGGCTCCGAGGCCGGCCAGGGTGTACCAGGCGGTGCGGGCCGCGGCGCTCCGGGCGCTCATCCCGGCGAGCGTGCAGACGAGGCCGAGCCCCGCGGCTGCCGGCCGGACCAGCCGGCGGCAGCGCTTCTCACCGATCAGGGTCGCGAACGGGACGCAGAGCAGCTCGCCGATGACGAAGGCCGCGAAGGCGTTCCCGGTCGCCGCCAGCGCATCGTCCAGCGCCGCGGGGGTCGAGGCCTCGAGCAGCGGCCAGCCGCACAGGACCGCCCCGATGGCCATCATCGCCACCGTGGAGATCTCGAGCCGTGCCCAGAGCACCATGGCCTCCGGGCGAGCCCTGACTTGGCCGATCGACGCGCTCATCGCTCGTCCCTCGGTCGCCCGGCATCGGCAGCCTCGCGCTGGGCCGGCGGTGGACCAGGCGCGGATGGCAGTCCCGGCACGGTGTGAAGTCTCCCATGGTCCGCATGGCGAAACCTTGATGGACGTCATGTGGTGCGACAACCCGGGTCCCGGCTGCCGGGCAAGCGCCGGTAGTTCCTGCGGCGCCCTCAGGCGGACGCGTTCGGGCGGCTCGAGGCAGTCGGGACCGGGCGCTCGGCCTCGGGCGCTCTCACCGCCCGCGCCGCCCTCTCAGGATGTCGGACGTCTACCTATACTGGTGTTCAGTATGAACCAGCACGGCCGGCGCCATCAGAAAGCCGCCCGTGCACGATGACACACTTCACACCGAGGAAGGCGGGGCCTTGCCATGACCGGCGACTCGAAGTGGGAGCGTTTCCTGGAGGCGCGGCGCAACGCGCCGCCGGGTTTCGTGGAGGTGACTTTCAAGCTGCCGCCCGAGCGCCTTCCCATGCGGGCGGAGTCGATGTGGGCCCAGCAGGTCGGGGCGGACCTGTTCGTGCTGCGGAACTCACCGTTCCACGCCGACGGCGTGAGCTTCCTGGACACCGTCCGCGCCGAGCTCCGCGGCCCGGAATGGTTCTTCGTCGCGGTGCACGCCAGGTCCGGCCACTCCACCTACCGGGTGTTTCTCTCCGACCGTTCGATGCGAGAGCCGTGGGAGCGGGTCTACGCCCCGCTGAAGCGCCTCGGCTGTTCCATCGAGGGCGCCGACGAGCGGTGGTGCGCCGTGGACGTCCCTCCCGCCGCGGACGTCCAGGCGGTGCTGATGGAGCTCCGGCGCGGGGAGCGGGAAGGGCGCTGGGAGTACGAGGAGGGCCACTTCGGCCACCCCAGGGCGTGAGTCGCTCGCGGGAGGCCAGGCGGCGGCCCATCCCAGCTCGGCCAGCACGCCTTGCCCGTCCCGCCGTCCCCTCCGCGGTGGTACCCGCCCGCGTGGGTTGCCGGCTGCCTCGACATGCGCCGAGGGCGGCGGCTGTGCGATGCTCCCGCGAGCCCATGGGCATCACGCGGGCGGGCGCGAGACTGCGGAATGTTCGACGAGGTGGTGAGGTCCGCTGGCGGCGAGCGCGCGACCCGGCGCGCCTCGTGGGTCGGCGTCTCCATCTTCGCCCAGGTGCTGCTGGCGATCGGGGTGGTGGCCTTCTACCGCGCGCGGGCGGTGACGCCCGGGCCCGGCCCGGTGGTGGAGGTGACCTTCGTGCGGCGCCCGCCAGCGCTGGCCGCACCTCCCCCGTTGGCGCCGCCGGGCGCCCAGCGCCAGAAGCCGCCGCGCCAGCCCTCCCCTCGGCCACCCGCCCCCGTTCCTGCGCTGCTCCAGCCGAAGGAGGTGCCACCGGAGGCCAGGCCCAGCGACCCCGACCAGGCTCACGCCCCGGACGACCCGAGCTGGGACGACGGCGTGGTGGGGGGAATGCCGGGCGGCGCCACCGACGGCGCCGCCCTTCCCGCGGAGCCCCGGGAGTTCGACGCGGCCACCATGTCGCGGCCGGTCTTCGTCTCCGGCCCGGACCTGGCCTACACGCGGCGGGCCTTCGAGCACGAGGTCGAGGGTCTCATGATCGTGAAGTGCCTCATCACGGCGGAGGGAGCCGTCCGCGACTGCCGCATCGCGAAAGGCCTGCCCTACATGGACGAGACGGTGGTGCAGCTGCTGGAGCGGCGGCGCTACCGGCCCGCCACCCTCGACGGGAGGCCGGTCGAGGTGAGGTACGTCTTCCGGATCAACCTCAGGCTGCCGCGTTAGAACAGGCGACCATGATTCGGAAACACGCGAGGGGGAGGGGCCCCACTTCGGGTAAGGAGGGGCGAAGCCCCTCCCCGCGGGGCGGCGCGCGCCAGCGCGCCGGGGCCCCGCGCAGCGGGAGTGGGGCCCCGGCGAGCTTTGCTCGACGGGGGCGAGGGCGCAGCCCTCGTTTAACGGATGACCACGCCCCAGGGAAGCTCGCCCACCGGCACGTCCAGGACCTTCTTCAAGGTGGCGGTGTCCACCACCGACACGGAGTTGGAGCGCCCGTTGGCGACGTAGAGCTTCCGGCCGTCCGGGGTGATGGCCATGTTCCAGGGGCGCTGGCCGACCTCGACGCTGCCGGTCACCTGGTTGGTGGCGGTGTCGACGGCGAAGACCGCGCCGGACTTGCCGTCCGAAACGAAGAGGCGCTTGCCGTCGGGCTGCATCGCCAGGCCGGTGGCCGCCTTGGCGATGGGGATGGAGGTGAGCGGGCGCCGCCCGGCGACGTCGATGGCGACGACCGCGGCCCCCTCCTCGCAGGCCACGTAGGCCACCTTGCCGTCGGGAGTGAAGGCGATGCCGCGCGGGCGCTTCCCCACCGGGACGAGGGCCACCGCCTCGCGAGCCGCGGCGTCGATGACGTCCACCGCGCTGCCCTCCTCGGCGCTCACGTAGATCCACCTCCCGTCCGGGCTGAACACCGCGTGCTCCGGGTTCTTGCCCTTCACCTTGATGGTGGCGGCGACGCGCCGGGCGCCGGTGTCCACCAGCGCCACGGCGGTGGCGTCCTCCACGGCCACCGCCACCCACCTGCCGTCGGGCGAGATGCCCACCCCCTCCGGCGAGTCGCCCAACTCGACGTCGCCCACCACCTTGCGGGAGGCCAGGTCCACCACGTGGAGCGCGTTTCGACGTTGGTCGGAGACGTAGAGGAGCTTGCCGTCGCGGCTCACCGCCAGGCCGCGAGGCTTCACCCCGGCCTCGATCGATCCCACCACCTGGTCGGTGGCGGTGTCCACGATGGAGATGGTCCCCGACTTCTCGTTGGGGACGTAGGCCAGCTGCCCGGCCGCCGCCGAGCCGGCGACGAGCAGCCCGGCCGAGGCCAGGATCGGGCGCAGCGCCCTGGCGGTGATGGGGTGCATGGGGGTCCTCGCTCGCCGTCCCTCAGCGCTTCAGGGAGAAGTTCTCCTCGACCGCCTTCCCCGCGACCACGGTCACGCTCCGCCTGGCCCCGGGGAGGTTGGCGTTCCACACCGCCAGGGCATAGGTGCCGGCGGGGACGTCCTCGATGGCATAACGCCCCTTCGCGTCCACGGCCGCGGCATACCGGTTCCGCCCCACGAAGACCCACCCCAGCATGTCGGGGTGGATCAGGCAGCCGATCCGGTAGACGCCCGGCGCTGGGAAGGTCCGGCTCCGCTTCTCCAGCGGCCTGAACCAGCCGAGGTCGAACCCATCGCCGCTGCGGGAGTGGACGTTGTGCACCACCCCGTCGTGGTTCAGGAACTCGACGGTGTCGCCCGCCGCCACCACCAGGACCATGGGGATGAACTTCATCCCCTTCTGGTCCACCTGGTGCGTCGCCGGCGCCGGCGTCCCCGGGACCTCCTCCAGGTAGACCACGGTTTCGTCCTGGAGCCTGGCCGGTTGCGCTTCCACCCGTCCGGCGACGCTCCCGCCCCTGGCGAGGGTCGCAAGGGGAAGCGCCGCCAGCGCTGCAGTGGCGAGTCGAGACGCCGTTCCCTTCCACGGAAAGCGCATGCAGTTTCCTACGGGCCGAACGAGACCCGGACGCCGCCGTGAATGAACCTGGGCTGCCCCACCGTGTCAACCCCGGCCCGGCCGACCAGGTAGGTCACGTCGAAGACGTTCTGGACCGCGGCGTAGACGTCGAGGAACCGGGTGGCGTGCCAGGCCGCGTAGAGGTCGACCAGGACCACCTCCCACATGGGCAGGGTGTTCAGGTCGTCCTCGTACTGCTTGCCGGTGTAGGTGGCCTGGGCGCTGACGGTGAGGAGGCGCGGATCGTCGAAGGCCAGCGTGAGGTTGCCCCGGTTCCTCGGGTCCTGGGGCAGCTCCTTCCCGACGAGCTGCGGATTGCCGGGCGCGTCGGTGACCCGGCTGTCGACGAAGAGCCAGGCGGCGCCGAGCGACCAGGAGGAGGCGAAGCGCCAGGCGGCCTTGGCCTCGACGCCGCGGATGCGCGCCTGCCCCAGGTTCTGCTTCTGGCGATTGGGCGCGGTGCAGGTGGTCACGGGGTCGATCTGGATGCCGGGAGGGCCCGGGCAGGTGACGTTGAGGACCGGGTCCTGGAGCTCGTTCCAGAAACCGGTGGCGCCTGCGGAGAGCCCTGCGGCGGCGGCGACGTCGAGGCCCACCTCCCAGCCCCAGAGGGTCTCGGGACCCAGGGCCGGGTTCGAGTAGGTCAGCACCGTCCCCACCTGGAAGGGCCGGTAGAGCTCGTCGAGCGTCGGCGCCCGGAAGGCGTGGTAGCCGGCGCCGCGGAGGGTGAGCCAGTCGAGGGGGCGGACGCGCAGGCCCAGCCGCGGGTCGAGCTGGCCGTCGGTCCGGTCGGGGTACCGGGTGGTCGTCGGAGCCGAGCCACCCGGCCCGTATTCCTGGTAGCGGTAGCCGTCCAGGTTGGCCCAGGAGTCGTACCGGAGCGCGGCCGTGAGCTGCACCGCCGGGGAGACGTCGTAGACGTCCCCGGCGAAGACCCCGTAGAGCTGCTGCTTTCCTCCGCCGTTCCGCTGCAGCACGCTGGTGGGCGTGACCGCCGCCGGGTACAGGGCTTCCTCGACGTGGCCGTCGATCCAGCGGGCGTCGGCGCCGGCCACGAGCTCATGGGTTCCCCCCAGCGAGAGCGGCTTGCTCCGCCAGGTCAGGCTGGCCCCCAGGTCGTTCGCCGGCACGTACTGCCGCCCGGCCAGGAACTCCTGCGACCGGTTGTTGATTATGCGGGCTCGGTCCTGGAAGAACTCGAGCAGGTGGCCGGAGAGGGAGAGGTCGAGGGTCCCCACCGCGCCTGGCGCCCAGCGGGCGCCGGCCACGAGCTCCCAGCGCCTCACGGCGGCGGTGGTGTACTGGGTGCCGCCGTTGTAGTCCTGGTAGAAGAAGCTGCCGCCGGCGGTGAGGAGCAGGTCGCGGGCCGCTTCCGCCTCGAGCCGGCCGCTCCCCACCGCGTGCTTGCTGGGCGCCGGGGTGTCCACCGGGCCGCGGGCGTAAGGGGCCACCACGTAGTAGCCGTCGGTGTCGAACAGGTCCGCCTCCAGGGCCCCGCCCACAGGCCCCCACCGGTCCGATCCCCAGGCGCTGAGCCGGCCGGTGTTGAAGGAGCCGTACTCCGCCAGCCCGTCGACGGTGCTCTGGGTGATGGGGCGCGAGATCACCTGGGTCACGCCGGCCAGGGCGTAGTTGCCGTACAGGGCCGATCCGCCGCCTGGGACCACCTCGATGCGCTGGATGCCGAGGGGAGGCATGGCGCGCCACCAGATGTTGTCCTTGAAGGCGTCGTTGGCCGGGACGCCGTCCCGGAGCACCAGGCTGCGCGAGGCGGCCGAGGGCCCGACGCCTCGCAGGCTCACCCCCGACGAGGTGGGATCGGCGGCCACGCTGCTGGAGCGGCGGAAGGTGCTGAACTCCGGGAGCGGGCGCAGCAGCTCGTCCACCACCTTGCCGGGGTTGCGCTCGATCTCCTCGCGGGTCATCACCGTCACGTCCGCCGGCAGGTCGCGGGCCGGGCGTGGGCTGCGGGTGGCCGTGACCACGATGTCCTCGCCCAGCTCGGCGCCCCGGGCGGCCGCCGCCGCCTCGGGCGCGGCGGGCGAGGGCTGCGCCGGGCCTGCCTCGGCCTCCGCGGCGGGCCGCGGGGCCGTCTCGGGCCTCGCCGGCTGCGGCGCGGCCTCCACGCCGCCCGCCTGGGGCGCCGTCTGGGCCGGTCCCGCGGGGGCCGCCGGCTCCTGGGCTCCGGAGGCGCCGGGCGCGGCGGCGGCGAGGAGCGCCGCGGCGACGAGCGATGCTCTCGTGAAGTCGGACATGCGACCTCCAGTGGCTGTCATTCGATGGCCCATCGAATTCCGAGCAGGAGCCCGAGGGGGCGGCCCGGCGTCAGGAAGGGCACGATGGGCTCACCCGGAAGGCGCCCGTCGGCGGCGAAGGTCCCGAAAGTCTGGTAGCTCGTGTCGAGAAGGTTGGTCACCCGCAGCGTGGCCGACCAGCGGCCGAGGCGACCCTCGGCCCCGGCTCTGACCAGCCAGTAGGATGGAAGCTTGGGGGCGTCGTTGGCCTCGTCTCCCCGGAAGTACTGCGAGCCCACGAATTTGGCGCCGGCGTACAGCGAGAGCCAGTCGAGGGGGACCAGTCGGACCTCGAGGTCGAGGACGTGCTCGGGGACGAGCGGCAGCCGGTCGCCGTGATCCACCTGCTGCACGTTGTTCGGGGGAGGGAAACGCGGGGTCGCGAGGAAGACGTCGTTCCGGAAGGTGGCCACCGTCCAGGCATAGCTCCCCACCACCTCGACCATGCCGCGGCGGCCACGCGCCGAGAGCTCCAGGCCCTGCCGGCGAGTGGTCCCCACGTTCTGGAAATAGACGGTGTTGGTGGTCGGATCGCTCACGCCGTAGATGTCGTCGCGCAGCTCCACCAGGAAGGCGTTGGCCGAGGCGGTGACGCCCGCGAACGGCGACCCGGCCATGCCGGCCTCGAAGGCGTTGGAGCGGACCGGCCGCAGCTTGGTGAAGGTGGGGTCGGGCGCGACGCCCGCCTGCAGCCCGATGCAGGGCGCGGCCGGGTCGGCGCAGGTCAGCTCCAGGAAGGCGGGGGCGCGCGCCCCCTGCGACCAGGAGAGCGAGGCCAGCCACTCCGGCGCGAAGGCCCAAGTGAGGCCGGCAGCCGGGACCCATGTGACGTAGATGGCGCCTTCCGGATCCGGCCTCGAGACGTCGACAACGTAGTGCGAGATCCGGTCGAACCGGATCGCCAGCCGCAGTCCCAGCCCGGCCAGAGGTCCCTCCTTCACGTGGAGTCCGTCCTGCAGGTAGGCGGCAAGGCTCACCTGCAGGTCGCTGAGGTCGCCCGCCACGCCCCCCGCCCCGGGCTTATAGTCATTCGGCTCTTGGTGGACCACGATGTGCACGTCGTTCCACGTCGCCTCCGCGCCGAGGGTGGCCTGGTTCCGGATGGCCCCCAGGGTCGCCCGATGCTCGAGCTGCAGGGCGGCTCCGTAGCTCCGGGTGTCGTTGAAGAGGCGCGTGTCCAGGGTCTGGCGGGAGGAGTTGAACTGCTCGGCCGACAGCAAGCGTAGGAAAGCGTTCCCGGCCAGCGAAAGGTCCGAGCCCAGCTGCTGGTGGGCGTTCAGGGTGAGGAAGTCCAGGGCCGGCTGGAAGAAGTCGCCGGCGGTGTAGTTCTGCCTCGGATCCTCCTGCAGCATCGACTCGGGGAGCGATCCGGGCTGCTGGATGTGGTCGCGCTGGAACTGGTAGGAGAGCCAGGCGTCGGTGCGCTCCTGGCGCAGGCCGAGCTTGGCGAGGGCGCGCACCCCCTTGGCGCCCCCGTCGACGCGCCAGCCGCGCTCGGTGAGCTCGCCCGCCGAGAGGTAGCCGTCGAGCGGCCCGAGCGGTCCGGAGACGTGGCCGCGCAGGCCCTGCTGGGCCCAGCTGCCGACCTCGGCCTCCGCCTCGGCCTCCAGGCTCCGCCCGCCGCGCCGGGTGACGATGTTGACGGCGCCGCCGAGGGTGTTCCGCCCGAAGATGGCGCTCGGCCCCCGGATGACCTCGATGCGCTCGACGTCCTCCAGCGGGACGAGGTCGAAGTTGACCTCCTCCGCCGCCGGCTCGTTCACGCGCACGCCGTCCACGAACACCGAGAGCCCCTGGGCGATGCCGGTGACCGGGCTGGCCGTGAAGCCGCGGAGGGTGAGGTCCAGCTGGAAGCGGTTCCCCTGCTCGTCGGCGAGGTTGAGCCCCGGCAGCCGGCGCAGCGCCTCCTGCAGCGTCTGCGCCCCGGAGGCCTCCACCTCGGCGGCCCTGATGACCTGCACTGTGAGCCCGTCGGCAGGGGGGCGCCCCTCCGGGAGCCGGGTCGGCGCGCTGACGTCGATCTCCTCCACCATCTCCTCTCCCCCCGGCGACGGCCGCTGGGGCGCGGCCGCCCCGGGCGGCGCCGGTGCCCCGGGCTTCCCCGCTGGCGGCTCTGGCGGCCGCGCCTCGGCCTCCGCGGCCGGCGGAGCCTGGGCGGGCGGCTCTCCCTGGCCTGCGCCCCGGTCGGGCAGGAGCGCCGCCCAGAGCGCTGCGCAAAGACAGGCTCGCGCCCGGCGGCGTTTCCCCCGCGGCTGACGCGTCGGCCCTTCTACCTCCTTCTCCGCCTCCCGGAACCGTTCGACCCTCGCCGCCCCGGGTGCCATCAGCCGGCGCCCGGCGGCATGCGCTCCGATGCCACCACCCGACCGCGCTTGTCCATCCAGATCGCGCCCGCGCCGTCGAAGCGCGCCAGCAGGGCCCGGGCTCGCGCGAGCTCGAGCACCATCATGGGCTTGGTGAGCCCGTCGGCCTCCATCCCGCTGGCGGCAGCCACCGCCGCGCTGCTCAGCCCGGGCGGGGAGCGCCCGGTGCGCGGGTCGAAGATGTGGTGGTCGGCGAGGTCCTCGCTGAAGGCGGTGGCGTAGTCGCCCGAGGTGGCCAGGAAGCGGCCGTCCATGGCCACCGTGGCAATGACGGCGTCGTGGACCCGCGGGTGCTGGATGCCCACCGTCCAGGGCCGGTGCGGCTGCCGCTCTCCCTCGGCGCCCAGCTCGCCGGCGTCGAGGAGGGCGTCGCGGATGCCCCGCTGGCGCAGGGCGTCCATGGCCAGGTCGGCGGCGTAGCCCTGGGCCACGCCGTTCAGGGTGATCTGCATCCCGCGGCGGCCCAGGGCCACGCGGCGCGGCGTGACCTCCAGCGCGGTCCAGTCCACCAGCGACCGCGCCGCCGCGACCTCGTCGGGGGACGGCCGCCGCCCCGCCGCCCGGCAGGCGACGAAGAGCCGCCACAGGGGCTGGACGGTCACGTCGAAGGCGCCGTCGGAGAGGGCCGAGAGCCGCTTCGAGAACTCGAGGACCCGGACCAGGTGCCGGTCCGGGCGGGAGAGGACCCCCTCCGCGTTCAGGCGGCCCACCTGGCTGTCCCGGCGGTACACGGTCATGAGCGAGTCGACGCCGCGGATCCGATCCAGCGCCTCGGCGGTGGCCTCGGCCGCGGCGCCGGGGTCGTCGCCGACTGCGGCGATGGAGACGGTGGTGCCGAAGGCCACAGCCGCGTCGCGCACCAGGATGCGCCCGTCGGGGAGCCGGTCGGCCCCGGACGGCGCTCCCGTTGCGCGGCGCCCGGCGCGGGCGCGAGCGCCCCAGGCCGCCGCCAGGGCCAGAAGCGAGCCGGTGACGAAGATGCGGCGTCGCATGGCTACCTCTTGGTTCCCAGGACCACCAGGTCCTCGCCCCCCGGCGGCGAGCCGGTGGTGACCCAGCGCTTCCCCCGCTTCTCGAGGAGGCGCGGGGCACACTGCGCATCGTCGTTGTAGATGGCCACGCACTCCATGCACTGGAAGCATTCCGTGTAGTCGATCCCGCCGCGCGCGTCGATGGCCTGGTATTCGCAACGGCTCCGGCAGGTCTGGCAGGGCTGCCCGCACTCGACGCGGCGCGCGAGCCAGTCCCAGCGGCGCAAATGCCCTAGCACCGCCAGGAGCGCTCCCAGCGGGCACAGGTAGCGGCAGAAGGCCTTGAAGAATACCACTCCCACGAGGACCGTGCCGGCCGCGTAGGCCACTGCCGCCCAGGAGCGCCGGAAGTGCATGGTGATGGCGGTCTTGAAGGGCTCGACCTCGACCAGCGGATCGCTCCACCGCGCCGAGACCACCGCCGCCAGGAGGATGGCCAGGAGCACTGCGTACTTCACCCACTTGAGCCGGGCGTCGGCGGCGTGGGACAGGCGGAGCCGGGGCAGGCGCGCCAGCCGGGCCAGGAGGGCCGCCAGCTCCTGCAGCGCCCCGAAGGGGCAGAGCCAGCCACAGAACGTGCCACGGCCCCAGGCCACCGCCGTGGCCACCGTGTATGCCGAGAGGATGGCGGTCATGGGGTCGTAGAGGAAGAAGGCCCAGCTCCGCCAGGCAATGCTGGCCTGGAGCAGCGCTACGGCGTTCACGATCGACAGCTGCCCCTGGGCGTACCAGCCCACGAAGAGCAGGGTAAAGGCCAGGAAGGCGGGGCGGAACCACCTGAGCGACCGCGCCTGCGCCACAAGCCTCGACTGGCGCGCCAGGAGCACGGTCAGGAAGGCCAGCGCCGCCACCAGGACCGCGATCTCAGGCCACCGGTCCCTCCAGGTGGCCACCCAGGTCTTCTGGTCCTCGGCCGCGGGGACGACGAACCGTTCCGGAACCTGGTAGTCGAGGACCAGGTCCCGGCTGAACCGCTCCGGGTAGACGATGCCCTTGGAGCGCGTGACGCGCGCCGAGAGCTGCATGGGCCGGCCCGGGTCCAGGCCGGCCTGGAAGATCACCCGGAAGGCCATGGCCTGGTCGAAGTCGGGCTGGCCGGCGGGCTTGAGCGGGGCGTCGAGGTCCAGGTCGCGCATCTCGACGGGGAGCCCCTCCTGCCTGAGGCTCAGGAGGTCCGGGACCGTGTTGCGCTGGAAGCTCTCGCTGACGATGCGGCACCGCCCCCTGGCCATCACCAGGAGGACGTGGTCGCCTTCCTGGGTCCGCGCGTTCATGAGCTTCCAGGCGGCGTCGGCGAGGAGGTTCCTCCCCACCGTGGGGACGGTGGCCATGCCGGCGTAGAGGTCACAGAACGTCTCGTCGGGCTTCTCGATCGCCACCGGGTCGAGCCCCGCTCCCTCGCTGCCGGCGAAGGCCTTTTCCAGGTCGCGGTTCCGAAGCCGCAGATGCCTCACCAGGCCGGCGGAGACGAGCTGCGGGAAGGTCCGGGGCTCGAACAGGTCGGTTCGCACGTGCGCGATGAGGTCCGGGTCGCGGCCTCCGGAGAACCCCAGCCTGGCCCGGGCCACCTTGAGGGCCGCCGAGAGGACCGACTGGTTGATGATGCGCAGCGAGGCGGTCGCCTTGGCGATGCCGTCGAGGTAGACGTTGGTGGCGCCGGCGTGGCGGGCCCTGGCCGTGCCGCTGCCGACGGTGATGTTCTGCTTGAGGGAGAGCCCCTGGTACTGGCCGAGAAACGCGCGGAGCGGTTCCTCCCCCACCCCGCCCAGGAACACCGGCTCGTGGTGCGACAGGACCGCCACGTCCAGGAACTCGCCGTTCACGTTCAAAACCACCAGGAGGTCGACCGGGGTGCCGGAGAAGCCAGGGACCGGGGCCAGGTCCGCCGACTCGAAGACGTAGCCCACCAGGTCCACGGTGTGGTGCGGCGGTCCGCTCTGCTTGAAGATGGGCCAGACCGGCACCTCCTTGTCGCGCTCGGCTACTAGGTAAGGAGCGGGGAAGCGCCGCCCCAGCTCCTCGCGCGTCAGCAGGCCGGCCCGGGCCGGCGGCGGGAGGAGCAGGAAGAGCCCCAGCGCCAGGAGCGCCGGGGCGGTGCGGCCAGGCCTTTCGGCTCGCGCCACGCGCATCTCCTCGAGGCCGCGCCACGGTGGCGCGTCGCCAGGCCTCACTTCGCGACCGGCGCCCGGTACGTCAGGCCCCGACTGGTGAAGATCCGCTCGATGCTGCCGTCCCGGCGCAGCTCGGCCATGGCCTTGTCGACGGCCGCAGCCAGCTCGGGGTTGTCGGCCTTGACGGCCACGCCCAGGTCCCAGCCCGAGATCGCCATTCCCGGGGTGGCCACCGGGCCGATCTCGTAGCGGCCGGATTCCTCGCCCAGGCCGGCCTCGATGATGGTCTGGCGCCCCATGACGGCGGGGAGCTCGTTCTTGCGGAGCGCCAGCGCCGCGTCGAGCATGTTCTTGAAGTGAACCACGTTCTCGCGCAGCAGGCCCCCGAAGGACGAGACCAGATAGCGGTCCTCCAGCGTCTCGGCCTGCACGCCGATCTTCTCCCGGCTGAAGACCTGCAAGGTGGGCAGCTGCGGGATGCGGTTCTTGTTGCGGGCCACCACCAGCCGCTCCCGGAAGTACGGGGCCAGGATCGCAACCTGCTCGTTCTTGGACTTGAGGTGCTCGTCCACCGGGACGTGCATCATCACGTCGGCCAGGCGCTCGCGCCACAGGGGGTGTCCCCGCCAGACGATGTTGCGTAGATCCCCGTCGACCGAGTCGGCGTCCGGATAGCCCTTGACCTCCGCCGCGAGCCCCATCCTGGCGGCGAGCGCCTTGGCGACGTCCACGTCGATGCCCTTCCCGTCGTCGGCGAAGGGGGCGAAGTCCCGGTAGACGGCCACGTGCAGCTTCCCAACCTGCTTGATCTCCTCGAAGGTGGCGGCGGAGGCGGGGCCTCCCTGAGCCGTCCAGGCCGCGAGCGCCAGCCAGGACCAGACGGCGGTGGGGAGGGCCCGCCTGCTGGCGCGCGTCGCGAGTCCCGAGCCCGTTGCGGCGCGCGCCACGCGGGTGGGGGTCCGGGGGAGGCGGCGCCCCGCCTCCCCCGGTAGGGCCCGCGGGGAGGGCCCGTGCCTTGCGGCCTCTCCCTGCAAGGCACAGGGCCTTCCCCGCGAAGTGCTGCGGAGCGAGCTCGACGACCACGGGCTCATGGCATCCGCGGAGCAGCACTAATCCACATGAACGGTCTCGAGCCAGCTGCGGATGGCCCACATGGCTTCCTGGCTCAGGATCCCCTCGTACTTGGGCATCAAGGTGCGGTCGTTGCGGAACACGCCCTTGCGGGTGGGGGGCAAATAGGCCTCGTCCCCCTCGTCCCCCAGCGGGAGGTAGCGGAGGTCCGGGGCCAGGCCGCCCGAGACGCCGCCGATGCCGTGGCACCGGGCGCACTGCTGGTTGTAGGCCGACCCGCCGATCTTGATGGCCAGCTCGTTCTTCCGGTAGGGGTTGGTCTTGCGCCAGGCCTCGCCCAGCGGCTGGAGCCCGGTGGTGTCCACCGGCTGGGGGTTCACGTCTCCGTGCGGCCACACCGCGGCGGGGACCAGGAAGAGAAGCAGCGCCCCCCCGACCAGCCACGACCAGGTCTTCTGGATTCTCATCGGACACTCCTCGTGAACTCGAGCCGAGGCCTCCCCTCCGGCTCCGGCGGGCAGCCCGGCGCCGGAGGGGAGGCGATGCTCGATCGGGTCCGGCGACCTACTTTGCCAGCTTGAAGGCCCACAGGCTGCCGCCCTGCGGGATTCCCTGGTGGGACTTGGCCACCTCGCCGCCCCACAGCGGCACCGCGCCGCCCCAGCCAGAGACCACGGCCACGTACTGCTCGCCGTCCTGCTCCCAGGTGACGGGCGAGCCGGTGATGCCGGAGCCGGTGTTGAACTTCCACAGCTCCTTGCCGGTCTTGGCGTCGAAGGCCTTCAGGTAGCCCTCGGCGGTGCCGGTGAAGACCAGGCCGCCGTGGGTGGCCAGCACGCCGCCCCAGTAGACGCCCTTGTTGTGAGCTTCCCACACGACCTTGCCGGTGGCGGGCTCGATGGCCTTGAGCGAGCCGATGTAGTCCGGGAACACCGGCTTGATGATGAAGCCGGCGCCCAGATAGGCGGCGCCCTTCTTGTAGGTGATGGGCTCGTTCCAGATGTCCATGCCCCACTCGTTGGCGGGCACGTACCAGAGGTGGGTGTCCTCGCTGTAGGCCACCGGGTTCCAGTTCTTGCCGCCCAGGAAGTTGGGGATGGTCCACACGGTGGTCCCCTTCTTGCCGTCTCCGGTCTTGGTCGGGTCGCCGGCGCGGTTGCCGGTCTCGACCGGGCGGCCGGTGGCCAGGTCGATCTTCGAGGCCCAGGTGATCTTCTGGACGAAGGGGGTGGCGTTCAGCAGCTTCCCGGTCTTGCGGTCGTTCACGTAGTAGAAGCCGTTCTTGTGGAACATGCCGACGGCCTTGACCACCTTGCCGTCCTTGCCCTTGAGGTCGAAGGGAACGTTCTCGCTGATGGAGTCGTAGTCCCAGGCGTCGTTGGGGACGTGCTGGTAGTGCCAGACGATCTTGCCGGTGTCGACGTCGATGGCGATGGTGGAGTTGGCGTAGAGGTTGTCGCCGGGGCGGTAGTAGGGGTTCCACGGCGCGGCGTTGCCCACGCCCCAGAAGGAGAGGTTGGTCTCGGGGTCGTAGACGCCGCCGTTCCAGGCGCAGCCGCCGCCGTTCTTCCACAGGTCGCCCGGCCAGGTGGCGTTGAGCGTGCCGGTCAGGCCGTTGTCCTGGCCGTCCTTGGTGCCCATCCAGCCCTCGATGGTGGGCCGGACCCAGACCACCTTGCCGGTGAGCGCGTCCATGGCGGTGACGGTCCCGACCACGCCGAACTCGCTGCCGGCGATGGCCACCAGGACCTTGCCCTTGGCGATGATGGGGGCGTGGGTGATGGAGACGCCTGCGGCGTAGTCGCCCAGGGTCTGCTTCCACACCACCTTGCCGGTGTCCTGGTTGAGCGCCACCACCATCCCGTCCAGGGTCCCGAAAATGGCCAGGTCGCCGTAGAGGGCCACGCCGCGGTTGATCACGTCGCAGCAGGGGAGGATGCCCTCGGGCAGGCGGTGGTTGTACTCCCAGAGCTTCTGCCCGGTCCTGGCGTCGGCCGCGAAGACGCGGGAGTAGGAGGCGGTGGTGAAGACCTTGCCGTTGTAGACCAGGGGCTGGGCCTGCTGGCCGCGCTGCTTCTCGCCTCCGAAGGACATCGACCAGGCCGGGACCAGCCTGACCACGGTCTTGGTGTTGATCTTGTCGAGGGAGCTGAACCGGTGCTGGTGCGGCCCCAGGCCGTAGGACACCACGTCCTTCGGCGACTTCGCGTCGGCGAGGATGTCGGCGTCGGTGACGCCGGCGGAGGCCGGCGCCGCCGCCAGGACCGCCAGCCCGGCCCCCAGCGCTCGCCAATTCACGACCGCTCTCTCCACAGCCATGACGGACCTCCTTCGACCGCCTCCTCGCCCGGAGGAGCCCGTCCACCATGGACGCACCGCCCGGGCCGATTCGGATCGGTCCACGAGACAGCTTCACGAAATGTGCAGGGCAGACACGCCCGACGGCGTGCTTCCGCCGGATCGCGGTAGGCGCCGAAGCCGCGCAGCTCCGCCTGCGAGGTGCGCGTCCGCCGCCGCCTTTTCACAGCCGGCTCGGTCGACCATGGCCTGCCCCGTGGTTCGCGCCGGCGGGGTCTTATCGGCCGGGTCGGTCGTCTGCACCACGAAATCCGACCGACTGACGCGGGTGCGGCGGCGATGTCAAGAGGCTTTTACCGCCGTGGCCTTCACCGACGCCACTGCCGTCGCCCCCACGGTGAGGCCCAGGCCCTCCCAGGAGGCGCGCGTCACCACGGCCTGCAAGGAAACACCGCAGTCGAGGGCGACCAGGACCTCGCCCCGGGCCAGCACCTCGGCCCGCACGATGGTGCCGCGGAGCTGGTTGCGGAGCGACGAGTCGAGGAGCCCCCTCGAAAGCACGATCTCCCGGCTGCCGATGCGGACGCTCCGCGCCGAGGCGGGCAGGGGCTGCACCACCAGCCGGACGCCGCCGCAGGCGAAGACCCCCGGCTCCCCGGGAACGGGGCTGCCGTGGAGCACGTTCTCTATCTCCGCCTCGCCCACCCGGCCGTCCTCGACCTGCCACACCCGGGCTCCCAGCCGGTGGGCCAGGCCCCGGTCGTGGCTCGCCACCAGCACGGTGACGCCCCGCTCCCGGTTGAGGGCCAGCACCGTCTCCTCGATGCGTGCCGCGCTGACCGCGTCCAGGTGGTTGGTGGGCTCGTCGAGGAGCAGCACGTCGGGCTCCAGCACCAGCAGCCGGGCCAGGGCCACCCGCTGGGCCTCGCCGCCCGAGAGCTTCTGGGCGCGGCGGCCCTCGAACCCGGAGAGCCCGAGCCGCTCCAGCGCCGCCGCCGCCAGGGCCGGCCGCCTCCCCCGCGCCACACCGCGGGCCCGGAAGGCCGCCTCCAGATTGGCGGCCACGGTGGCGTGGAACAGGTAGGGGATCTGCAGGAGGATCCCCACCCGGCGGCGGAGCGCTCGAAACCGCTCCGGCCGCGCCTCCTCCCCGAAGAACCGCACCCGCCCGGCCCGGGGGGCCTCGAGGAACGCCATGAGGTGGAGCAGGGTGGACTTCCCGGCGCCGTTCGGGCCCCACAGGGCCCCGATGCGGCCGGCCTCCACCTCGAGCGATGGGATGTCCAGCACGGGAGCGCCCCCGTACGAGAAGCGGACGCCCTCCAGGTGGTAGGCGTTCACCGGGCCTCCCGCTGCAGGGCGTAGAGGCCGAGGTTCACCAACAGCGCCAGGAGGAGCAGGAAGCCGCCCAGCGCCAACCCGAGCTCGAACTCGCCCTTGCTGGTCTCCAGGGCGATGGCGGTGGTCATGGTGCGGGTGAAGCCCCGGATGTTGCCGCCCAGCATCATGGCCACGCCCACCTCGGCGATGGTGCGGCCGAAGGCGCCCACCAGCGCCGCCGCCATCCCGAAGCGCGCCTCCCGCACGATCATCCACGCCTCGTGCCAGCGCGAGGTGCCCAGGGAGCGGATGGTCTGGAACAGGCGCGGATCCAGGGCCTCGACCGCGTTGAGGGCGTAGCTGGCGGCGATGGGGACCGCCAGCAGGAACTCCCCCAGGACGATCCCGGAGGGCGTGAAGAGCAGCCCCAGCGGCCCCAGCGGCCCGCGCCGCCCGATGAGGGCGTAGACGAACAGGCCGATGACCACGGTGGGCATGGCCATGGAGGTGTTGAGCGCCACCAGCAGCGCGTCCCGCCCGCGAAATTTGGAGACGGCGATGGCCATGCCCAGCGGCGCGCCGGCCACCGCCCCCAGCGCCGCGGCCAGCGAGGCGATCCGGAGCGAGGTGAAGGCCACCCGCCACACCTCCGGGTCGAAGCCGGCGAGGAGGTGCCAGGCCTGGCGGGCGGCGGTGAGGAAGGAGTCCATCGGCCGGCGGCGGCTACTTGGCGGCGTCGGGCAAGAAGAGCTGCTTCCCGTCGAGCGTGAAGCCGGCGATGACCTTCTGCCCCTCCGGGCCGGTGAGGTAGTCGATGAGCTTGCGGGCCAGCTCGCGCTTCACGTGGCGGTGCCGGGCCGCGTTCACGGCGATGACGCTGTAGGGGTTCTGGAGCACCGGGTCGCCCTGGGCGAGGATCGCCAGGTCCACCTTCCTCTCGTAGGCGATGAAGGTACCCCGGTCGGAGAGGGTGTAGCCCCGCTTCTGGTCGGCCATCTGGAGCACCTCGCCCATCCCCTGGCCGGCCTCGAGGTACCACGTCCCCGCCGGCGCCACCCCAGCCGCCTTCCAGAGCGCCTTCTCCTTCTGGTGGGTCCCGGACTCGTCGCCGCGGGAGACGAAGGGGGCCTTGCCGGCGCCGAGCCGGCGGAACACCTCGGCCGCGGAGGGGGCCCCCTCGAGGCCGGCCGGGTCGGCCCTGGGCCCCACCACCACGAAGTCGTTGTGCATCACCGCCCGGCGGTCCACGCCGAATCCAGCCGCCACGAACTTCTCCTCCAGGCCGGGATCGTGGACCAGCACTACGTCCACGTCGCCGCGCTCGCCGAGCTTGAGCGCCTTGCCGGTCCCCACCGCGATGACGTCCACCAGGACGCGGTTGGCCTTCTCGAAGGGAGGGAGGAGCACCTTGAGGAGCCCCGAGTTCTCGGTGCTGGTGGTGGTCGACAGGCGGAGGCGCTCCTCGGCCGCCGCGGGCGCGGCGAGGGCGGCGGCGAGGGACAGGGCTGCCAGCCGGGCTCGGCTCACGCGTTCCTCCTCGGGTGGGCCGGGGGAGCATGGGTCAGGAGCCGAGGGCCTGTCAACGCGGCCGGTCCACGACTCGGGGAGGGGCCTCACCGTAGGTCTGAGGGGCAGAGCCGGGACCGCCCCTCACCCCGCGCGGCAGCCGAGGGACACGGGAACCCTCTCCCCGGGGGGAGAGGGACCTGGAGGCCTGGGATTCCTCGGGCGGTGAGGGGAGTGGAGGCGGGACCGCTCTCCCGGCGGGGCGGCACGCCCCGTTATAGGTCGAGCCCGACCGCGGCCGCCGCGCCCCTCACGGCGCACAGCCGCTGCACCACCGCCGGCCGCGGGGCCTCGACCCGCCCCTGCTCGAAGGCGACCGGGCTCAGATCGGCGAAGGCGCGCAGGAGCTCGCCAGGCTCGAGCAGGAAGTCGGGGCTCGACGGCTTCCCCAAAGCCTCGTGCCCGCGCATGAAGGTCTCGTAGAGCAGCACCCCGTCCTCGGCCAGGGCCTCCCGGATGGAGGGGAACAGCGGGCGGTGCAGGTAGTTCGCCACCACCACCGCGTCGAAGCGCCGGCCGGGGAGCGGCCAGGGAGCAGACTCGAGGTCCGCCCAGGCGGCCGCGATTCCCGGGGCCCCGGCGAGCCGCGCCAGTGCCTCCCGGTCCGAGTCCACAGCGGTCACCTCGTGGCCCCGCGCCGCCAGGAATCGGGCGTGCCGGCCGCCGCCGCAGGCGAGGTCCAGCACCTCCCCGCCGGGGCGAAGGATCCCGGCGAAGCGGACCACCCAGGGCGACGGGGCGGCCGTGTGGAGGTGCGAGCTCACCGGGTCGCCCGCTCGAGAAGCGCTTCGAGCCCCGGCCAGCCTTCGCGGCGCAGAGACGACTTGGCGGTGGCGTCGCCCCACTTCTCGCCTCGCTCCATGCGCTCGATGAGGAGCGCCGGATCGCGGATCCAGGTGCCTCCCATGGCGGTGACGCCGCGCGAGAACAGCGGGTCCGGGACGCAGCCGGCGCTCGGGCCCACGAGCGCGAACTCGCGGCAGCCGCGCGCGTGCGCCAGCAGGGCCTCCAGCGACTGGTTGAGGAGCGCAGCGCTGGTGCAGACCACCCGGGTGCACTCGGCCAGCCGGGCCGGATCCAGCGTTACCGTGAGGCCGGGGCCCTCCTGCACCAGCTCCGACTTGAGCTCCACCACCAGCAGGGGGATCCCCGCCTCGCGGGCCCGCCGCACCAGCGGCGGGAAGAACCCCACCATCCCCAGCCGGTCGGCCGGGGCGAGCGAGACGTCCCCCAGGGAGCCGCGGGCCAGGTCCGGCGTGAACCCGGCCCGGCCGTAGAGGTGCCGCGTCAGGGCGTTCAGCGCCGCAAGGCCCAGGGAGCGCTGCGCCGGGTCGCTCCCCTCGAGCCCATGCGCCAGCTCCGCCGCGTCGCGGCCGGCGAGGCGGTCGGCGTGAAGGGCCGCCAGCCGCTCCCGCGCTCCTTCCAGCAACACGTAGGCGAGCCCGGCGCTCCCGTCTCCGAGCTGCACGGCGCAGAACTCGCCCCTCCCCTCGGGCCCCGGATCGGGCGGAGGCAGGTACACGCGGGCCACCGGCGGCGGCCGGAGGGCCGCCCCGATGCGCCGCGCCACGGCGACGAGGTCGGCGGACAGCGTGCCCATGGAGAAGACCACTACCTCGAATCCAGTGCAGGGGGCGAGCCCGGCCTACGCGAGCCCCCTCACCGTCCGAGGGATGAGGGGCATCGATGTGCCCTCTCCCCTCCGGGGACCTCCCGGAGCATTGGTCGCAACTCGCTGCCGTTCCGGTGGCCATCCCGAGACCCGTAGCGGATGTGATGCAGGCATCGTTTCTCGGCAACGAGGGGGACGGCGGCGGCGCGCGGGCAGTCGAGTGACCGGCGGGTGCGGTTTCGCTTGCAGTGCATCCCGGTTGGGCGGGCGGGACCACATGCGGAGGTACCGGAAGGGTCGGTTTACTGATCTTGCAGGTAGTGGCGGCGCGGTGCCGATGGCCCGGGAGGCGATGGCGGCGGGATGAGAGCGAGCACGCTCCGCCCGCGCGGAACCGGCCCGACTGGCCGGCTTCGCCGCCCTCTCCTTCGTTGCCCAGGCCCGCCGCCGCGAGCGGCCCCGCAGCGGCCTGGGCTGCCGCTGCGCCCTATTCAACCACCCGGCCATGCCGGAACGACCACTTGCGAAGCGTGCGCGGCATGTGGCTTCCCACGGATCCCACCACCACCGCCGCCGCCACCGCCCAGCGCTCCATCCCCTGAACGGCGAGCAGGGCCAGCACCGCCACGTGCGCCACCGTGGCCACCCCGCGCCCCTGCCAGAGCCAGTGGCGGCCGTGGGTCACCTCGGTGACCAGGAGGGCGCCCCCGGTGGCGAAGGCGAGCCAGCGCCAGGTGGTCCGCACCGGGTCGGGGCCGGCGGCGAAGATCATCCCCACGAAGACCGCCATGGCGAGGAGGTGGGCGGTGCGGAGCGCCACCGAGACCGCCCGGGCGGGCCCGGAGTAGGGATCGATGGCCGGCATTCCCGTCAGGCCTCGCCCATGTCGAGGTCGCCGCGGAGCACCTGGACCTCCACCTCCGAGCCGGGGCGGAGGTCTCCCTGGCTCGCCGGGAGGACGGCGATCCCGTCGGCCAGGATCATGGTCTTGAGGATGCCGGTCTCCTGCCGGCCGGCGCTCCAGGCGAGGAGCTCCTTGCCGCGCCGCTCCAGGCGGACGCGCACGAAGGAGACGCGCCCGGGCTTCTGCCGGAGCTCGTCCTGGAAGGTGGCCGACACCGTGGGCCGGAACACCTTGCGGTGCCCCATCATCCTGAGGAGCGCGGGGCGCACGAACTCCTCGAAGGTGAGGAGCGTCGAAACCGGGTTCCCGGGGAGCGAGAACACCGGCGTGCTCCCTTTGAGCGCGAAGGCGGTGGGGCGGCCGGGCTTGATGTCCACGCCCCAGAACACCTGGCGCACTCCCATTTCCTGAAGGACCTCGCGGACCAGGTCCCGGTCGCCCATGGAGACACCGGCGGTGGTGATGAGCGCCTCGGCCTCGAGCCCCCGGCCGAGGAGGGCCGCGAGCGAGCCGCGGTCGTCGCGGGCGATCCCCAGGAGCACGGGCTCCGCGCCGGCCTGGCTCACCGCGGCGGCCAGCGCCAGCCCGTTGCTGTCGTGGATCTTCCCCGGCCCGAGCGGCTCGCCGGGCGGGACCAGCTCGTCGCCGGTGGAGAGGATGGCCACCCGCGCCCTGCGGATCACTCTCGCCGAGACCCGGGAGCAGGAGGCGAGCAGCGAGACCTCGGCCGGCCCCAGCGCCGTCCCGGCCAGGAGGATCCGCTCGCCGGCGCGGAGGTCCTCCCCCCGGCGGCGCACGTTCGCCCCCGCCCGCACCGGCCCGGCGAAGGCCACCGCGCCGTCCCGCTCCTCGGCGTTCTCGATTGGCACCACCGCGTCGGCGCCGGAGGGGAGCGGCGCGCCGGTGAGGATCTTGGCAGCCGTCCCGGGCTCGAGGGGACCGGCCCCCGGGCTCCCGGCCGGGATGTAGGCCGAGAGCCGGAGCCGGACCGGCGCCCTCGCGTCCTCGGCCCGCAGGGCGTAGCCGTCCATGGCCGAGTTGTCCCAGGCCGGGAAATCCCAAGGCGCGGCGAAGTCTTCCGCCAGCGCCCGGCCGGCGGCGGCCTGGAGCGGCACCTCCTCGGCCCCGAGCGGGCTCACCCGCTCCAGGATGATCCTCCGGGCCTCGTCGAAGCTTGGCACGCGCTCCCCGGCGCCAGGCTCGGGCCGCCGCTCGCCCTCGAGCGGTCGGCCGGCTCCTGCCGGCGCCGGGATCCTACAGCATCTCCCGATCGAGGGAAGCCGGCCGCCACCGAAAACCCCGCCTGCGGCGGGCCCTTGGGCCGGCTATCTTCCGCCGACCATGCCCATCGAGATCCGCCGCGTCGACGTGCGCCGCTTCGACGCCTCGAAGATGCAGAAGCTGGGCCTCCTGGAGACGCCCCGCTTCTTCTGCGACGTCTACTGCCTCGAGCCGGGCCAGGCCCAGAAGCCGCACCGCCACGACGGGGCCGACAAGGTCTACCTGGCGCTCGAGGGCGAGGTGCTGGTGCGCGTCGGCGAGGAGAGCGCCTCGCTCACCGCCGGGGCCGCGGCGCTGGCGCCCGCCGGATCCGAGCACGGCCTGGAGAATCGGGGCCCGGCGCGGGCGGCGGTGCTGGTGTTCATGACCAAGGCCTGACCGGGGCGGACTCGTCTCGGTAACCGATTCCCGCGAGCCTCGTCGACGTCCACGGCGGCCCGGTCTCGCCGGAGGGCGCCTTCGCAGATGTGATGAGCAGGGTCGTCCCCCCCTCCGGATAAGCTCCGGAGCGATCTCGCCAGATCGAGAGGAGGAACGACCGTGATCCACATTGGCATGGACCTGCACAAGAAGCACAGCGTCTTCTGCG
>DASTPH010000198.1:0-51807 GCA_035762305.1 Anaeromyxobacteraceae bacterium | reverse complement strand
GAGGCAGCAAGGCACGGGCCCTCCCCGCGGGCCCTCCCGGGGGAGGCGGGGCGCCGCCTCCCCCGGACCCCCACCCGCGTGGCGCGCGCCGGGATAAGCTCGGGACTTGTGACGCGCGCCACGAGTCCTCTGCTTTGCTTCCTGGCCGTGACGCGCCGCCTCGCCCTCGGCCTCGCCCTCCTCGTTTCCATCGCCTGCCGGGAGCGCCCGTCGCGGCAGCCGCCCGACGCCGGGCCAAGCCCGCCCGGAGCCCGGCCGGCCGACGGCGGAGCCCGGTCTCCGGACGCCGGAGCGAAACCGCCCGCGGCCGCGTCGAAGCCGGCCTTCACGCTCGCCGACCTCGCCGCCGCGGCGGCGGTCGACGCCCGCTTCGCGCGCCTCTCGGCGCTGGCGGCGCGCTATCAGATGGAGATCGCCACCGTTCCCCTGGAGCGGCTCAACGAGCAGACCCGCCGGCTCGATCCGGTCCTCGACGACGCCGCTGCCGAGGCCGCCGTCGCCGCCGGAGGGGTGAGCGACCCGCGGGACCGGGCCCTGGCCGCTCCGCTGGTGGCCGCGGCGGGGCGCTGGCCCGCCCTGCTGCGCCAGTCCCGCGCCGAGCGCCTCGCCGGCACCCCGGGCCCGGCCACCGCCGGCCTGCAGACGCTGGGCGAGTCGGTGGCCCGGGCCCTCGACGCTTACCGGAGGTCGCGCAGCGGCTGGGTGCTCACAGCGCCGCCCGAGGACGAGACGGCGGTGGCGTTCACGCAGGCCCGCAACGAGCTGGAGCGCGTCGAGAACCGCATCGGCGCGGCGCTGCCGGCCGGCCCCGGCCAGCCGGTGTCCCGCCTCGACCAGGGCCAGATCCGCGCCGAGATCGAGGTGGCGGTGCGCCGCGGCCGGGCCGCGGCCGCGGTGGTGGCCGGCGACCGGCGTCCGGCCGCCCAGCGCTGGGTCGAGGCCCAGGCTCGCTCCGTGGAGGCGCTGCTCGCCCTGACCGCCTCGCCGCTCGAGGCGCGCCAGCGCATGGAGCGCTCGCTCGCCTACCAGGACGCCAAGGCCGACGCCCTGCAGGCGCTCGCCGAGTACGCGCGGCTGGCGGCGGCGCGGGCGGCGCGGTGAGATCCCTCACCGGGCCCGCCCGCCGCGCCTCGGGGATCTCGCCAGTGCCACCGCTGTCCAGGCTTACCGTCGAGGCGGGGCCGGACGGTCGCATCTAGACTGAGTCTAAACAGTTCACGTAGCAGAACTGGAGTTACCCGTTCGGGTCATCCCCGCGGTGCCGCGAAAAGGCGCCCTCGCCCGCAGGAACAGTCCTCCCAGCCCTCGAGCCCCTGGAAGGTCACCTCGCGGGCACCGGCGATCTGCTCGGGCGTGAGAGCCGCTGGCACGAGGGTGCCGAGCGCCCCGTGAAGCTGCAGCGCCCTGCCACTGGAGCCGGGAGACCCCGGAGGGAGCCATGCGTGAAGGACGCCGCCGACCTCCAGCCATCCGGGCACCGGACCAACTCCGCGGCGGCGTGCCCCGCGTCTTTGGCGGGTGCGGCCCGTGGGATCGACGCCGCGGCCACCAGGACCGCGGCTGCAGTCCCCCACGGCCCGCATCGATGTGCGACCTCGCGCCCGCCCCGGCACCGGACGCGCAGCCATCAGGGCGTCGCCCGCTCGCGGGCGCGCTGGGCGGCGTCGCGCGTGGCCGCGCCGCCGTCGGCGGCCGGGGTCGCCCCGGCGGACGCCGGCAGCGCCACCTCCGCGCGGCGCGTGATCCGGCCCCGCAGGCTGTCGAGCAGCGAGTACACCACCGGCACGATGCCCAGCGTGAGGACCGTGGAGGTGATGAGGCCACCGATGATGGCCACCGCCATGGGGACCCGGGTCTCGGCGCCGTCGCCGCGGGCCAGCGCCACCGGGATCATGCCGGCGATCATGGCCACCGAGGTCATGAGGATGGGGCGCATGCGAATGGGGCCGGCCTCGAGCAGCGCCTCGGTGGTGGACTTGCCGCGGGCCCTGAGCTGGTTCGTGAACTCCACCAGCAGGATGCCGTTCTTGGTGACCAGTCCCATGAGCATGATGAAGCCGATCATGCTCATCATCGACATGTACTGCCGCGCCAGCAGGAGCCCGAGGATTCCGCCGATGACCGCGAACGGCAGGGCCATCATGATCGTGAACGGGTGGACCAGGCTCTCGAACTGGGCCGCCAGGATGATGTAGACCAGCACCACCCCGAGCAGCAGCGCCGCCAGGAAGGCCGCCATGGCCTTACCGAGCTCGCGGGCCTGCCCCTCGAAGTCGTACTGGACCGACGCCGGCAGCTCCTTCTTGGCGAAGGCCGTCAGGTACCCCATGGCGTCGCCGAGGGCGTAGTCCTTGAGGTCCGCCAGCAGCGTGATCTGCCGCATCTGCGACTGGTGGTCGATCTGGGAGGGGCCCAACGAGGGCCGCACCGTCGCCACGCTGCGCAGCTCCACCAGTTGCCCGCCGGGCGTGCGCGCCGGCATGGCCCCCACCGCGGCCGGGTCGGCCAGCACCGCCGGCGGGAGGCGGACCTTGACGTCGTAGGTCTCCCCTCCCTCGTGGTAGTCGGTCACCTTGTCGCCGCCCATGAGGGCACGCACGTTCTGCCCCAGCAGGGCCGCCGAGATCCCCAGCGCCGCCGCCCGCTCCCGGTCCGGGATCACCTCCAGCTGGGGCTTGCCAGTGCGCCAGGTGGTATCCACGTCCACGAACCCCTTCTGGCGAAGCAGGGCTTGGCGGGTCTTCTCGGCCGCCTCGAGCAGCGCTCGGTGGTCGGTGCTGCGCAGGTTGAACTGGATGATCTGGGCCCGGTTCCCGCCGCCGGCCATGGGGTTGTAGTCCTGCACCGAGAGCACCGCCGCCGGGCTGGCCTGGAGGCTGCGGCGCAGGAAATCCTTGAACGCCTCCTGGCCGAAGGTGCGGCGGCGGATGGGGACCATGTCCACCACGATCTCGCCCTTGTTGACCTCCTCCAGGGCTCCGCCGCCGGCGGTGGCGAAGGTCCCGCGCACCCCGGGCACCTTCCGGATTTGGGCCGCCAGGGCGTCGAGCTCGCGCTCGGTCTGGGCCAGGGTGGTGCCGCTGGGCAGCTCCAGCGCCACCTTGACCATGCTCATGTCCTGCTGCGGCAGGAAGGTGAACTTGAGGAGCGAGCCCAGGGCCACCGTGACGGCCAGCACCGCCACGGCACCGGCGACGGTGAGGCCCCGGTGGGCCAGCACCCAGCGAAGCGCGCGCCGGTAGAACCCTTCCACGGCGCCCAGGGCGCCCTCGATGGCCTTGAAGACCCGTCCGTGCTCCTGGTGCTCCTTGAGCACCCGCGCCGAGAACATGGGGGTGAGCGTCATGGAGACGCCGTAGGAGATGAGCACCGCCACCGCCACGGTGACGCCGAACTGGTAGAAAAACCGGCCGACGATTCCCTCCATGAAGGCCACCGGCACGAAGACCGCCACCACCGAGAGGGTCACCGCCAGCACCGCCAGGGCGATCTCGCTGGCGCCCTTGCGGGCCGCCTCCCAGGGCGAGTCCCCCTCCTCCAGGTGACGCACGATGTTCTCGATGACCACGATGGCGTCGTCGATGAGGAGGCCGATGGACAGGGTCAGCGCCAGCATGGTGACGACGTTGAAGGTGAAGTGGAGGGCGTTCATCACCGCGAAGGTGCCGATGATGGAGGTCGGCAGGGCCACCGCCGACACCAGGGTGGAGCGCAGGTTTCGCAGGAAGAGCAGCACCACCAGCACCGCCAGCGCGCCGCCCAGGATCATGTCCTCCTGCACCGCCGAGATGGAGGCGCGGATGAAGCGGGCGCCGTCCACCACCAGCGCCACCCGGCTCCCCTCCGGGAGGCGGGCCTGGACCTTGGCCAGGGTCTCCTTCACCCGCTCGGCCACCTGCACCGTGTTGGTGCCGGACTGCTTGCGGACCACCAGTCCGACGGCGCTCTCGCCGCCGAGCTTGGAGGCGGAGCGGGCCTCGGCCGGGCCGTCCTGCACCTCGGCCACGTCGCCCAGGCGGATGGGGGAGCCCATGGGGCTGGCGATGATCAGGGCCCGCAGCGCCTCCACCGAGCGCGCCTCGCCGGCCACCTTCACCGAGCGCTCCACCCCCGGCTCCAGGGTCCGGCCGCCCGGCACGTCGATGCTCTGGGAGCGCAGCGCCATGACCACGTCGGCCGGCGTGAGCCCGTACCCCTTGATGAGGGCCGGATTCAGCACCACCGTGATCTCCCGCTTGCGCCCGCCCAAGAGCTCGACCGCCCCCACCCCCTGGAGCTGCTGCAGGCTCGGCTTCACCTCGTCCTCGATCACCTTGGTGAGCCGCTCGATGGGGAGCGGGGCGCTCACCGCCAGCACCGCCACCGGGATGGCGCCGATGTCGAACTTCTGCACCACCGGGGTCTGGATCTCCTGCGGCAGCTTGGAGAGCGTGGCCTGCACCCGGTCGCGCACGTCCTGGGCGGCCACGTCCACGTTCCGCTCCAGCTCGAAGGCGATCAGCACCTGGGAGACGTTCTCCACGTTCACCGACCGCAGCCGATCCAGGCCCGGGAGGGTGTTGAAGGCCTCCTCCAGCGGCTTGGTGACGGTGCGCTCGATGGCCTCCGGGTCGGCCCCCGGCAACACCGTGGTCACGGTGACGAAGGGGAACTCGACCTCGGGATACTGGTCCACGCCGATGCGCGGGTAGGCCGTCACCCCGAAGACCACCACCGCCAGCGTCAGCATCCCCGTGAAGACGGGGCGGGAGATGAAGGTGCGGATCACGGGAGCCCCCGGTTCGCCAGGAAGGTGACCGGATCGCCCGGCGCCAGCGCGCCGGGGTCGAGGATCACGTCGGCCTGGGCGTCGAGACCCTTCTTCACCGCCACCGTGCCGGGGTTCACCGACGCCGAGTCCACGTAGCGCCGCTCGGCCTTGCCGTCGGCCACTACCAGCACGTAGCTCCGCTCCCCCTCGGTCAGGATGGCGCTCGCCGGCAGGAACAGCTCGCCCCCGGCGCCGAAGGAGCCGAAGTCGATGTTCACGAGCGTCCCCGGCCGCAGCGCCGGCCCCTCCACCTCGATCACGTCGGCCAGCACCTCGAGGGTGCGCGTGGCCGGGTCCACCACGCCGCCCTTCACCCGCACCACCGCCTTGAAGCGCTGGCCGCCCGGGGTAGTCACCCCGTCCACGCGCCCGCCCGGCTTCACGAAGGCCTCGATGGTCTCCGGCACCGCCAGCTTGGCCTCCAGGTGGTCCACGTCCGTGAGCGCCAGGATGGGGGTCACCGGCATCAAGGTCACCGTGTCACCGGCGTTGCGCCAGCGGGCGGTGATCATGCCGGCGAACGGGGCCGCGATCACCGTGTCGCTCACCGCCTGTTCGGCGCCCCGCACCGCGGCCCTGGCCTGGTCGAGCTGCGCCGCCGCCAGCTCGCGCCCGGTCTGGGCCTTGTCCCAGCCGGCCTGGGGCAGGCTGCCCTGGTCGAAGAGCACCTTGGAGCGGGCCACCTCCCGCTCGGCCTCGGCCACGTTGGCCTGGGCCAGCCGCTCCATGGCCCGGGCGTTCTCCAGCTGGATCCGGAAGGTGGTCGGGTCCATCTCCACCAGCGGCGCCCCGGCGCGGACCCGGTCGCCCACCTCCACCCGGATGCGCTTGATCTGACCAGTGGCCTTGGCGGCCAGGGTGGCGTCCTCGCGGGCGCGAATGGCCCCGGTGGCGCGTCCCAGGCCCGTTTCCAGGCGGGCAGCGGGCTTCGCCACCCGCACCGCCCGCACTGCCGGGGTGACGGGCGGGAGGCTGGCCTTCTCGACGCGGCCCGAGCAGGCGGCCAGGGCCGCCGCCACGGCGGCGGCGAGGATGACGGGTCGGATGGTATTCATTGCGGCGGCTCCTCGGCGTGCCTGGCGGGGACGAGGCGAGACGACTCGCGCTCGCCCGGCCCGCGGCTCCCCTCCGCCAGGGATCGAGTGCAGGGTAGACGGGCCCCAGCCGGGGCACAAGCGATTTGGGCCGGGCGCCCGCCCGCGATCAGGGCGTGGCCCGCTCGACGTCGTAGCGGTAGGTCTCGTCGGGGCCGATGCGGAACTCGTGGTCGTTGCGGGCCTGCCCGAGGCGGACCGAGATGTGGTGGCTCCCCTCGTAGACCGGCAGGTCGTCCACCCGCCCGGTCCCGACCTTGCGGCCGTCGAGGAAGATGATCGCCCCCTCGGGCGCGGCGACGGTGAGGGTGCCCTTCCCCACCGCGATCCGGACCGGGGTGCGGGCGCCCTTCACCTCCACGACCTTGCTGACGTCCACGCCGCTGGCCTTGTCCACCAGGCGGATCTTGTGGCGCCCGCGGCTCACCGCCTTGGTGATCGGCGCCCGGCCGGCGCGCTTTCCGTCCACGTAGATCTCGCCGGCCGGGTCGGCGGTGACCTCGATCGAGGGCGGGCCGGGGGGCTCGCGCCGCGGCTCGGCTCGCGGCGCCGGGACCGGGGTGGCGCCCGCCGCCGAAGGCTCCGCCGCCAGCGGCGGCGCCCCGGGCGCGATCGCGGCCGGCTCGGCCGAGGCCGGCGCCGCCGGCTCGCCGCCGTGCCGGGCCAGGCCGAAGCCGATGGCGAGGCCGGCCACGGCGATGCCGGCCGCCAGGATGGCCGTGGAGAGGGTCTGCCGCGGCGACTCCGGCGGCGGCGCGGGCGGGCGCGCCACCATGAAGGGCGCCGACCCCTCGCCCACGATCTCGCGGGTGGTGACCAGGTCCGGGCCCGCCTGCCGCGAGCCGCTCTCGAGGACGATGTCCGCGCTCCGAAGCATCTCGACAGGCGGCGAGTCCGCCACGATGTCCGCGGTACGCATCAGGTCCACTGGCGGCGGAGGCGGCGGCGCCGTCGCCGGTAGAGACGGCACCGCCTGCACCGGAGCGGAAGGGGCCACCGGCACCGGCGGCGATGGCGCCGCCTGCGCCGGAGCGGACTGGGCCACCGGCACCGGAGCAGAGGGCGCAATCGGCACCGGCGTGGGCGAGCCCACGATGTGCTCGTCCCGCACCGTCTCCGGAAGCCGCGGCGGTGCCTCGGCGGCGCCCTCGGCTCCGCCTGGCCCGGGCGCACCGGGCACCGCCTTCGCGACGGCTGCGGAAGCTGCCTCGGCCGGCTCGGCGGCTGCGGGTGCTGCCCCGGCGGCTGCGGGCGCTGCCCCGGCCGGCTCGGGGCCGCCGGGCTGCGCCGCCGGGGCGGGCCCGGCGAGCAGCTTGCCGCGCTCGGCGCGCACGCCCTCGTCGGCAGGGAGGAGCACGTCCAGCCACGCGGTCACCGCGCTGGGAGGGGCCAGCTCCCCTGCCGCCCGCTCCACGGCCCGGGCCAGGGCGGCCGCGCTGGGGTAGCGATCCGAGGCCTTTCGGGCCGTGGCCCGCTCCACCACCTCCGCCAGCGGCCGGGGCACGCCCTGCGCCTCGAGCGGCGCCGGCCGCCCGTCCATGACGGCCTTCTCGAGGTCCGGCTCGCCGGCGAAGGGGTCCTCGCCGGCGAGGCAGGCGTGCAGGACCAGGCCGAGCAGGAAGACGTCGCTCTGACGGTCGGCCGCGCCGGGCCCACCCAGGAGCTGTTCCGGGCTCACCCAGGGCAGCCGCTCCCGCAGCGGCCGCGCCCCCTCGACGGCGGCGGCGCCGAATCCGCGCACCAGCGTCGCCCCCGAGCGGGCGACCAGGAGCGCCTCCGGGCGCAGATGGCCGTGAACCAGCGAACCGCCCCCCGCGTCCTCGTGGGCGAATTGTACCCCGGCGCAGGCGTCGGCCAGGACGCGGGCGGCGACGACGGGTGGCATGCGCCCGCCGGTGGCCAGCACGTCCGAGAGGCGCTCCCCCTCGACCCAGG
Source organism: Anaeromyxobacteraceae bacterium (assembly GCA_035762305.1). GTDB lineage: Bacteria > Myxococcota > Myxococcia > Myxococcales > Anaeromyxobacteraceae > DASTPH01. The sequence goes on along the minus strand of DASTPH010000198.1, from coordinate 43,968 downwards.
CCTCGACCCGCGCCGCGCCGCTCCCGGACTCCTCGAGGCCCAGCGGTTGCGCGACGTTGGCGTGGAGCAGGCCGGCGGCGCGCTGGAGGTCCCGCTCCAGCTGGGCCCGCCGGCCGGGCTCGCCCCAGAGCTCGCCGGGGACGTCGCACAGCAACACCGGCTGCGCGGCCTCTCCGCTCCGGGCCAGGCCCAGGGCCTCGCCTGGCGCGCCGCCGGGGAGCGGCCCTAGCCGCTCGATGCGGGGCTTGGTGTCCATCGGGTCGATGTTATCGGAGGCCGGGCGCGCGCGAAACCGCCGAGTCCCGCCGCCGTCCCACTGCCCCGCACACGCTCACGGCTCGTGCGCCACGATCTGACCCCGCGGCACCACCAGCAGGGCGCCGCCGGACACGCATAGGTCCTGCCCCACCAGGTGTCCGGAGGCCTCGCTGGCGAGGTAGAGGGCGGCGTGGGCGCAGTCGGCCACCTCCCCGACGCGGCGGTTGGGGAGCGCCCCGGCGATGAGCGAGCCGAGCGCCCTGAGCTCGGACTCGGCCATGGGCGTCCGCACCCAGCCGGGCGAGAGCAGGTTCACGCGGGTCTGCGGCGCCAGCTCCACCGCCAGGCTCATGCACAGCGACTGGATGGCCCCCTTGGTGGCGGCGTAGTGGGAGTGGCGCGCCTCGCCGCGCTGCCCGGCCGTGGATCCGACGAGGATGACGTTCCCCCTCCGGGAGCGCCGGAGCCACGGCAGGGCCTCGCGCACCAGGTAGAAGGCCGAGAAGACGTTCACCTGGAACATGGCCTCGAGCTGCTCGCGGGAGATCTTGCCGATGGGCCCCTCGTTCCAGAGGGCGGCCGAATGGACCAGCTGGTCGATCCCGCCCATGAGCCGCGCCGATTCCCTCACCAGCGCCACCGCCCCGGCCTCCTCGGCCAGGTCGGCGCCCACCGCGAAGGCCCGGCCGGGGTGGCGGCGCGCCAGCGCCTCGGCGGCGCGGCGGTGACTGCGGTGGTGCACCACCACCGTCATCCCCTGCTCCAGGAAGGCCCTGGCGATGCCCAGTCCGATGCCGGAGGATCCGCCGGCCACGATGGCCCGCCGCCCCTCCAGGTCGGAGTAATGGACGTGCAGCTTCACGGTCCCGCCCTCCGGCGCGGCCGGCGGGCGGCGCGCCGGAGCGGGGCGGCCGGACGGGTCCAGCGCGCCCCCTCGACGACCTCCCGCACCTGCGCGAAGGACGACAGGGCCAGCGGCCAGCGCAGGGGCACCTCCTCGGCCACGTGGCGCCGGGTCACGGCCTTGGCCGAGATCACCGCCAGCCGCTCCCGGTACTCGGCCGAGACGTAGGTGCCGTACTCGGCCCAGGCGGCCAGCGCGCCGCAGGCCCGCGCCACCGGCATGTCCTTCAACACGTTGTCGCCGACGTAGACCACCTCCTCGCCGCGCAGCCGGAAGTCGGAGAGGATGCGGCGCAGCCCCTCCGGGCTCGGCTTCTCGGCCTCGCGGGGCAGCTCCCGCACCGGGGTGCGGGAGCGGTAGTGCCCCGCCTCCTCGCGGCGCCGGATCTCGGGGTCCACGTTCTTGGGCAGGGCGTAGCCAGGGAGCGTGTAGAGGGCGTCGAAGTGGCCGTCGAGGCCGAGCCACTTGAGCCTGAGCTCGGCGGCATTGCGCGGGGCGTCGGAGAGCGCCACCAGCTCGAGGCCTCGCTCCCGGATCCAGTCCAGGGTCTCCACCACGCCCGGGTAGGGCCGCAGGTAGCGCTCGCGCGCCTGCTTGAAGGCCCGCCGGGCAGGGTCCACCACCATGCGATTGAAGGAGTCGAAGTCCCGCTCGTAGGGCTGGAAAATGTCCGACTCCTGGATGGCGAAGGGGTACTCGTTCGACTCGTAGCGGGTGTAGACCTCCTTCAGCGACTGGACGATGCGGATGCGCGGCAGCCCGGTGGTGGCCACCAGCGAGTCCACCATCGCCTCCAGGCTGGGCACGATGTAGTCCACCCAGGGGTAGAGGGTGTTGTCGAGGTCGGTGACCACGGCGCGCAGGCGCGGCACCGCCGCATGGTAGCGGGGCGGTCCCACGCTGGCCACCCATCGCCTCGCCGGCCCTGCGGGCCGGCTCGGCGGCAGGTGGCGGCCGCCGCTCCCGGCTGGTAGAGGATGGGCCGTGTCCCGTTTCCGCTACCACGTCTTCGTGTGCGAGAACCGCCGCCCCGACGACGACCCCCGCGGCTGCTGCGCCGCCAAGGGGAGCCCGGCCATCCGAGAGGCCTTCAAGGCCGAGCTGAAGAAGCGCAATCTCAAAGGGCTGGTGCGGGCCAACTCGGCCGGTTGCCTCGACGCCTGCGCCTTCGGGCCGTCGGTGGTGGTCTATCCGGAGGGCGTCTGGTACGGCGGCGTCACCGTCGCCGACGTGCCGGAGATCGTGGACAGCCACCTGGTCAACGGCCGCCCCGTGGAGCGGCTCCGGATGAGGGTGCTGGAGGCCGGCGAGCGCACCTGAAAGGCCGGCGTCGATCCGCCACCCGGGGTCGGCCTCGGGCCTCGTCCGCCGCCGGGGGGAGCCGGTCGCCGAACGCCCCCGAGGCCTTTGGCCTGCTCGGCTCGGCCGGATCGCCCCGCGGCCTTGAAAGGCCGACCCGGTCGAGGGCAGACTGCCTTCCGCCATGAGACTCCTCCTGGCCGAGGACGATCGCATCGTCCGCATCACGGTGCGCGACGCACTGGAAGAGGCGGGCTTCGCGGTGACCGCCTGCGCCGACGGGAGCGAGGCGATGGCCGCGCTGGAGCGGGAGGGCTGGGACATCCTGCTCACCGACGTGCGCCTGCCGGGCGTGGACGGCCTGGCCCTGTTCCGGCGCATCCGCCTCCTGCAGCCTGACGCGGGCGTGATCCTGATGACGGCCTACGCCGACACCGAGGACGCGGTGGCGGTGATGCGCGAGGGAGCGCGCGACTACCTCCTCAAGCCCTTCGAGATGGAGGAGCTGCTCCTGCGCGTGGGCCGAGTGCGCGACGAGCTCCGCGTCCGCCGCAGCGCCCACGGGAGCGAGGAGTCCGATGGCGGGGCGCTCCTCGGCGAGGCACCGTCCATGCGACTCCTCCGCGACCGGATGGAGGCGGCGGCGGCGAGCGACGTCGCGGTCCTGGTCACCGGGGAGACCGGCACCGGCAAGGACCTGTGTGCCCGAATCACCCACGAGCGCAGCCGCCGCGCCGGCCGCCCCTTCGTGGTCGTGAACTGCGCCGCCATCCCCGAGACCCTCTTCGAGGCCGAGCTCTTCGGCCACGAGAAGGGGGCCTTCACCGGCGCGGACCGGCGCCGGGTCGGCCGCTTCGCGGCCGCCGACGGCGGGACCCTCTTCCTCGACGAGGTGGGGGACTTGGCGCCGTCCAGCCAGGCCAAGCTCCTGCGCTCCCTGGAGAGCTCCAGCTTCGAGCCGGTGGGATCGAGCGAGACGGTGAGGGTGGACGTGCGGGTGGTGGCCGCTACCAACCACGACCTCTCCGCGGACATCGCCCGCGGCCTCTTCCGCAAGGATCTCTTCTACCGGCTCAACGTCATCGACCTCCACGCGCCGCCGTTGCGGGAGCGGCGCTCGGACCTGCCGCTGCTGGTGGGCGCCTTCCTGAAGCAGATCGCCGTGCGCCAGGGCCGTCCGGTGCCGGACCTCGAGCCGGCAGCGGTGGCCGCGCTGGCGGCCCACGACTACCCCGGCAACGTCCGGGAGCTGCAGCATGCCCTGGAGCGAGCGGTGGCGCTGGCGCGCGGCAGCGCCATCGGCCTGGAGCACCTCCCCGTCGACATCGCCGCCGGGACGTCCACCGCCGCCCGCCCGGAGGGCGGCGCGGGGGAGTTCCAGCCGCTCGACCGGGCGGTGGCGGCCTTCGAGCACGAGTACGTTCAGCGAGCGCTGGCCAGGGCGGGTGGCCACCGGACGCGCGCGGCGGCACTGCTGGGCATCTCCCGCAAGAGCTTGTGGGAGCGTCTCCGCGAGGTATCCCGAGCGCGCGGCCAACCGGGCGAACGATAGGTCCGCGCCAGGGTCCAGCCCGTCAGGCCGCGGGCGCCTCACCCCGCGGCGCGCCCCTCCGGCGTGGCCGCCTCGTGCAGCCAGACGGTCACCACCGTCCCGCCCGCCTCGGGGAACTCGAAGGCCAGCTCGCCGCCATGGGCGTCCACGATGGTGCGGGTGACCGGCAGTCCCAGCCCGGTCCCCTCCCCCTCCGGCTTGGTGGTGAAGAACGGGTCGAGCACCCGCTCTCTGATCTCCTTGGGGATGCCGGGCCCGTCGTCCTCGACGGCCAGCCCGACCAGGCCCGGCCGCCGGCGCAGCCGCACCCGGATCTCGCCGCCTTCGGGGGTCACCCAGGCGGCGTTCAGGATCAGGTTCACCAGGGCCTGACCGGCCCGCCCGCGGTCGGCCAGCACCCGCGCCGCTTCTCCGCGGACAGGCAGGCTGCAGGCCACCCGCCGCTGGTGGAGCAACGGCCCGACCAGCCGGGCCGCGTCCCGGGCCAGCGCAGCGGCGCTGGTCGGCTCCAGCACGGTGGGGTGGGGGCGCCCGAAGTCGAGCAACTGACGCACGACCTCCTCGATGCGGCCGAGCCCGTCCTCCATGAGCGCCAGGTACTCGCGCCGCTTCCCCTCCGGCAGCTCGGCCCGCTCCAGCCGGCGTACGCAGTTCTTGAGCCCGGCCAGCGGGTTGTTCACCTCGTGCGCCACCCCCGCCACCAGCGACCCCAGCGCCGCCAGCCGCTCGGTCTCCACCGCCTTCTGGCGGGTTCGCTCCTGCTCTGCGTGCGCAGCCGCGAGCCGGCGCATCATGCGATTGAAGCGGCCGGTGAGGACCGCCACCTCGTCGCTGCCGCGGGGCCGGACTTCGGGCACCTCGACGCCCCGGGCCGGGTCGAAGCGGTCGGCGGCGTCGAGGAGCTGGCCCACCGGGCGGGCGATGCCGCGTCCCACCAGGAACGCCGCCACCACCCCGACGGCGATGAGACCCAGCGCCAGCAAGCCCAGTCGCGAGGCTAGGTCGCGGCGGGCCACCGCCGCCAGGTCCATCTCCAGCCCCACCCGAACCGCCCCGAGCTCTCCCCCCAGCAACGGCTCGGCCACGTCGAGGACCCGCCGCTTGCCGGAACGCACCACCAGCGGCGCCAGCTCGCCCGGCGGCCGGGCCGCCACCAGGTCGGGAGGGGTGGCGCCGCCGAAGCTGCTCGCCACCACCGCGCCGTCCCGCACCACGAAGCAGTAGGCCACGCCAGAGGAGCGGTCGGCCACCGCCCCCTGCACCACCTCATGGAGCGTCACGAGGTCACCCAGGATGAGCGGGTCGACCGCCTGTCGCGCCACCAGCCGGGCCACGCTCTTGCCCAGGCGGGCCTGCTCGTCGCCCAGGGCGCGGCTGCCCACCCGCCGGGCGATGGCCAGGTGGGCGGCGTGCATGATCACCACCCCCAGGGCGGCCAGGGCCGCCAGCTTCATCCACAGCCGGACCCGCGGACGCGCCAGCGCCTCCAGGGCACCGCTCACCGCCGCGCCTCCGTCCACTGGACCGTTGCGTCGTAAATCCCGGACACCGGCTCGGCGAAACGCTCGATGCCGAGCTCGCCCAGCGCGGCCGCGCCGGCCGGGTCGGCGGGTAGGTCGAGCAGGGTCTGACGCAACCGCCGGCGGACCTCGGGGGGGAGCCTCAGCGAGGCGACCACTGGCATGCCGCCAAAGGGCGGCGAGCGGTGGATGACTCTCACCCGGCCCGCCAGGGCCGGATCGCGTGCGCTCATGTGCGCGAAGACCAGGCTGTGCACGGCCGCTCCGTCCACGATGCCCCGGGCCACCGCGGTGATGGAGCGGTCGTGGCTGCGGGTGTATGTGACGATGCCGAAGAAGCGGTCTGGCGCTTGGCCCATCGTCTCCAGGAGGCGGACCACGTAGGACTTCCCCGAAAGGGACAGCTCGTCGGTGTAGGCAAAACGCTTGCCGGCCAGATCCGCCATCCCCCTTGCCGGGCTCGCGGCCGGGACGATCACCAGGGATCGGTAGCTCGCCTCGCCGCCCACCACCGGTACCGCCAGCACCTCGGCGGCGCTCGGCGCCCGACGCTGGAGCTCGAGCCACCCGCCGGTACAGAGGAAGGCCACGTCGACGCGACCCAGCGCCAAGAGGTCGTTCACCTCGGCGTAGGTGGGGCGTTGCACGAACTCGGGAGACCGGTCGAGCCGCTCCGCCACGCGACCGAAGAGGCGCGAGTAGGCCGAGTAGGTGTCGCGGGGCGACTCCACCGCGGCCACCGAGAATCGCAGCGGGGTCCTTCCGTCCGCGTTGGGCTCCGGGGCGGGCGCGGCCGCCGCGGGGGTCAGGGTCGCTTCGACCTCGCGGAACCGGGTCGCCTCGCAGCCGATCGCCACCGCGAGGAGCCAGGCGCTCGCGAGCCAGCAGCGCGATCTCTTCATGCGGACCGCGCATCCTAGCCCCGGCCGGGCCAAGCTGGCTAGCCCGCCTCTTCCGTCGGCGGCGGGTAACGCCCGCGAGGGCGTGAACACCTTTTTTCGTCACCAGGCGGTAACGCGGAGCTCCTTCACCCCGTTCGGAGGCGCGCCCCAGTCAGGTACGCGCTGTGCAGGGAGGTAGCGAGCCCCGCCCAGCGAGGGCGGGGAAAAACCACATGGGAGGAAGAACTCGTATGCGCAGGATCGCATCCATCGCGTTCGCCGGGATGCTCGCCCTGGCCGGCTGCACCGGCGACACCGGCCCCGCCGGCGCGGCCGGGCCGCCCGGGCCAACTGGCCCGACCGGTCCCACCGGGCCGACCGGCCCCGGCGGAACCAGCGCCGGCACCATCCACGGCACGGTCACCGCCGCCGTCGGCGGCGCGCCCGTCGCCAACGCCACGGTGGTCACCGTCCCCGCCTCGAGCAGCGCCTCGACCGATGCTGCCGGCGCCTACACCATCGCCAACGTCCCCATCGGCGTCTACGCCGTGCAGGTCTCGGCCACCGGCTTTGGCACCAAGAGCGTGGCCGGCGTCTCGGTGGTGGCGGGAGGCACCGCCACCGTCGACGTGGCCCTCGACCCGCCGGTGGTGACCTCCGGCCAGGTCACCGGCAGCGTGGTGAAGCGCTCGACGGGGAACGACCCGGTCGCCGGCGCTAGGGTGGCGCTGGTGGACGCCGAGGCCTTCGCCGGCAGCCCCAGCGAGTGGCCCATGGAGTCGCTCGCCCTCACGAGCCCGTACGTGGCCACGACGGCGGCGGACGGCTCCTACAGCGTGGGCGGCGTGGCGCCCGGCCGCTACTTCGTCCACGTCGAGCCGGCCGCGGGCGACACCTCCGTCTTCCCCGGCGGCGATCGGGCCTCGGTGACCGTGAGCGCCGGCCTGACGGCCACCGTGCCGGTCACGCTCTCGCAGCGGGCTCCGGGCACGGCGACCTACATCGGGTCGTCCACCTGCCTGGGATGTCATACGAACGCGATCGGCGGGGCCAGCGCCGCGGGCAACTGGAAGCGCACGCTGCACGCCGTGGTGTACCGCAGCCCGGGCGTCACCGGCGGCAACCAGGACCTGACGCAGCTCCCCAACGCCAACCTGCCGCTCCAGCTCTTCGTGGACGGCAACGCTCGCGACAACACCGGCGCCGGCGACGAGCTCGGCCTGCGCATCTCGCAGGCGTCCTTCTCGGCCTTCCCCACGACCTACAACATGCTCCTCGGCCACGACGCCACCGGCTACTTCTTCCAGACCGAGAACCCGGCTGGGACCCTCCTGTCCCAGAAGTACTACGTGATCTTCACCTTCGGCGGCTCCGGCGTCTACAAGATGCGCTGGGTGACCCGCGCCGCGGCCGACAAGACCTACCAGCCCTGCACCGGGGCGCCCGGTACCCCCTGCACCGATTGGAGTTACTACATCCTGCCGCTGCAGTACGACGAGAGGCTGCAGGCGGGCGTCGAGCCGTTCCACCCCTACAACCCCGCCAACTGGGGCCCGCCCACCGTGGCCGGCGGCCCAGCCCTGGTCGCGACCCAGGACAAGTCCTTCGACCTGAACTGCGCCGGTTGCCACTTCACCGGCACCGGCATCACCCGGCAGGCCAACGGCAACTTCCAGGCCCGGGCCATCCCCACCAGCGGCGGCGCCATCGACTATGACCAGGATGGCCAACTGGAGGACGTCTCCATCGGCTGCGAGGACTGCCATGGGCCTGGTTCGGCCCACGCCAGCGCCCCGGGCCGGGGCGTGAACATCGTCCAGCCGCGCTACCTCTCGGCAGAGCGCGAGAACCAGCTCTGCACCAGCTGCCATACCCGCGGCGTGGGCAAGGGCACGTTCACCGGGACCTCGTTCCACACCGAGTACCCGTCGAAGGGGACCGACACCCTCACCTTTCCCCATGCGGGCATGAGCCGCTCCGAGTTCGTGGCCGACTTCCACACCGACGGGCTGGGGACCTACTCCGACGACCGGAAGCACTCCCGCCAGCACCACCAGCAGGGGAACGACTACCTGAAGTCGAAGCACTTCAAGAACCCCTTCGACCTGGTGACCTGCGGCGACTGCCACAACCTCCACGATCGGCTTAACGGCCCGAGCCTCTCGGCGAGCGTGGCCGACAACAAGCTATGCCTCGACTGTCACGCTCCGTTCGGGTTCGGCCTCATTCCCCCCTGGACGCGCGACGCCGAGGCGACGGCGGTGTCGGCCCACATGTCGTCGTGGGCGTACATGACCGCCGGCTACGACCCCCAGAACCTGGCCAACCTCGACGCCGGCCTCGGCATCGTCACCGGCGGCGTGGGGCGCTGCACCACCTGCCACATGGCCAAGACCGCCGCCAGCCAGGGCCGCTTCGTCCACGAGGCGGTGAGCGCCGGCCTGCAGCCCGCCGGGCCGCGCATCCGTGGCGACATCTCCAACCACGGGTTCGACGTCATCTGGCCCTCGGTGAGCCAGGCGCTGCAGCTCGACCCGGCCGCCACCCAGAAAAACCTGCCCAACGGCTGCGGCAGCTGCCACAACAGCCTGGTGGGCGTGGGCCCGAAGTACACCTACTGAAACACCGGCGGGGGACAAGCCCCCGCCCTACCGGCGCCTCGCCGCACGCGGGGCCGCGCCTGGTCCGCCGGCGCGGTCCCGCGTCGCATTCCGGGCGCGCCCGCCCCACGGCCGTAGGGCGGGCCCTCGTGGCCCGCCGGCGGCAGCGCCGCCGGATCCCCGCTGGCACCGATCAGCTCAGTTCAGCCAGCTGGTCCGCCTCTTCAGATCGCGCAGCAGCGAGGCCACCTCCTTGGCGTCCGACGCCTGCGGCGCGCCGGCCAGGTAGGCCTCCAGGTCCTTCACCGCCGCCTTGGTGCCGCCCAGGCGCGCCGAGAGCAGGCCGCGGTCTCGCCGCTCCTCCAGGCTGTCGGGCTGGACCAGCAGCAGCCGGTCGATGACCCACAGCGCCCGCACGTCGTCGGCCTTCTCGACGTAGATCTTCTTCAGATTGTGGAGCATGCGCAGCAGGATGTGGCGGGTGTCCACCGGATCCAGGAAGCTCGGGTCGAACTCGCGCCCCTTGAGCACCGCCTGGAACCGCGCCACGCACTCGGTGGCGGCGAGCACGTCGCCGCCGTTGAACGGGTCGATGAACAGGTCCGGCGTCGGCCCCGACGCCGGGCTCTTCACCAGGAAGTGGCCGGGGAAGGCCACCCCCAGCAGCCCCAGCCCAACCCGCCGCGCCACCTCCACGTAGAGGATGGAGAGGGTGATGGGGATGCCCAGCCGCCGGTCCAGCACCTCGTTCAGGAACGAGTTGCGCGGGTCGTAGTAATCGGCTTCGTTGCCGCGGAAGCCCTCCTCGCGGAAGAGCACCGTCTTCATGGCGTCGAGCACGGCGTGCGGTCCGGAGGACGAGCCGAGGCAGCGCCCCACCCGCTCGCCCAGGCCGTCGAGCCTGACCAGGTAGCCGCCGGGGTCGAGCCTCGGATACTCCTCCGCCGCCACCGCCAGCGCCGCCTCGGCGAGCGGGATCTCGTCCCGCTCCATGAGGGCGGCGAAGCGGGCGCGCGCGGGGCTCTCGGCCTTTTCCATGTCCCTCACGGCACGAAGGCCGCGACCTCCTCGTAGAAGCGCAGTATAGCCGCCCGGCCTCGGCCGCCGTCAGGCCCCCCGGCCCCGCGTGGGCCGGGTCGGTCCGCCTCGTCGGTCCCGCGCCGCGAGCGGTCGCCGCTCCGGTCCCGGCGCGCCCCGAGGCCCGCCTGGCGGCGCGCCGCAGCGAGAGGCGCGGTGCGCGGAAACGCCCGCCGTCGTTGACATCCGCGCGGCCAGCCTCTAGATTCCCGCCCCTGCCATTCCCCAGTAGCTCAGTTGGCAGAGCAGGTGACTGTTAATCACCGGGTCCGTGGTTCGAGTCCACGCTGGGGAGCCATCTTCGTGGGCCTTTCGCGAAAGCGGAGGGCCCGTTCGCTTTCCCGGTTACCTCGCCATGACCCCAGCCGGCTGAGCCGTGAGCGTTGTTGGCACGGGAACGACCGCGAGCGTGGCGCAGAAGCGCGGCGTGGTCACGGCCGCTCGCGGAGTGTGGAATCGAGTTGCGGAGGTCGCCCTGGACGATGAGCGGCTTCGTTCCCTTCCCGCCCCGAAGACGGCGGATGGCGAGCGTCGTCGGCGCGAGAGGTTGAAGGGCCTCGCCGCCCGGGGCGCCGCTGCGCAGGCCCTCGACGATCTTCGTCCGGAAGAACTGGGCCTCCTGACATGACCGCCTTGTGGAGGCTCGGCAGCGACCGAAAGCACCCGGGGGTGGGCTGTGCCGGATCGGGAGCCATGATCTCGATCCCCGCCCGCGTCCGCCCGCCACGCCATCGGCACCATCCCGACCGTCGGCATCCGCGCCATGGCGAGGCGCCGCATCGCCGGCGCCTGCACCCATTCCAACCAGGGCGAGTCCTCTGCTAATCTGTCGCGTCTTCCGAGCCGAATCCGCACGCGGCCGGACGGGGTGCGCCGAGCGCCCCCCAACCTGATGGAGGGTAAGCTCATGGCCAACGCCGCCACCGCCGAGACCCAGGTCGAGTCGCTCCGCACGTTGCCGGGCGACGACGTCCGCCAGATCATGTGGCGGTTCGCCGACCGCTACGACCTGCAGATGCTGGTCCAGGCCGCCCGCGGCGTGGCCCGCGGGGCGGTCGCCCGGCTCGTGGCCAGCGGCGCCCGCAAGCACCACGAATGGACCGAGGAGAAGGCCGCGCTGCTCGAGGCCTACGACGCCGCGGGGGTCACCGGCGTCATGATGGACCCGGAGCAGGGCGGCTTCATCAGCGGACCCAAGAACGTGGCCCTCTGCCTCACCGCCTTCGAGCTCGCCTGGGTGGACGCGGGCGCCGCAACCGGGGCCCTGGCTGGATTCCTCGGCCTCGAGCCGATCCTCGAGCGCGGCACCCCCGAGCAGGTACGGAAGTACATGAGCCTGTGCGCGCCGCCGAAGCCTGGCGAGGAGCGAACCCCGTGGCGCGCCGCCTTCGCGCTCACCGAGCCCATCCCCTACGTCGGCATGGACACCGGCATGCTCTCGGGCAAGATCCGGGTCGCAGAGTGGAAGGAGGGACAGGAGCCGATGCTCCGGGTCGAGAAGCGGGGCCGCTTCATCACCAACATGCCCTTCGCCAACATGGTGACCGCTGCAGTGGACTCCGGCGACCCGCGGATCAAGGGCTCCTGCCTCGTGATCCTGGAGAAGGGCGACCCGGGAACCTGGGACCCGGGCACGCCCACCAAGAAGCTCGTCCACCAGCTCTCCGCCACCAGCGACCCGATCTTCAGCCTCCAGGTCCCGGCCTCGCGCATCGTCGGCGGCTACACCGTCAAGGACGGGGTCATCGTCCCGAACTGGGACCACTCGGCGGTGATCGACGCGGTCTTCCGGCGCACCCGTGTTCCCGTGGGCGTCATGACCTCGGCGAAGCTCCTCTCGGCGGTGGAGCCCATCATCCGCTACCAGCGGCAGCGCTTCCGCGGCGCCGAGAAGGCCCGGCCCGGATCGGTCCGGTACGAGATGGGCATCCAGCAGCGGCAGGACGCCCTGCACCGGCTCGTGGACGTGTGGGCCACCGGCGAGGCGGCGGCCTCCCTGGGCTTCCAGACGGCGCGCATCTTCGACGAGCTCGGACCGCTCGAAAAGAAGAAGGACGCGCACCTCGAGGCCGCCGGCATCCGGGGCATGAAGGCCACCATGCGCTGGCTGAAGGAGCTGGAGCAGCGGGCCCTCGAGCTCCTCGCCCTCCGGGCACACCCGCGCGGCGACCGGGACCAGGCGCGGCTTGCGGAGCTGGAGGCCGACGAGCTGGTGCGCTGGCTCCTCCTCGACTCCGAGGCCAACGTCCTCTGCCCGGCCACCAAGCTCTGGAACACCGGCCAGGGCGCCAACACCATGCGCGAGGCGGTGTCGCTCATGGGCGGCTACGGCATCACCGAGGACTGCCCCGGCTTCCTCGGCCAGAAGTGGATGGACGCCCAGCTCGAGGCCACCTACGAGGGGCCCGAGGCGGTGCAGCGGCGGCAAATGTCGGTGACCATGGTGATGCCGCTCTTCATCGCCCAGCTGAAGGCCTGGGCGCGCAAGCTCCGCCGCCTGAGCTCCACCCACCCCGGAACCGGCGCCTGCTCTCTCGCCTCGGCCATCGAGCTCTGGCTCTGGACCCAGCGGCACCTGGAGACGGCGGTGGACGCCGACGGCGAGAAGCTCTACGCCTCGCCGCGCCAGGGGGTCACCTTCAAGCTGGCCGACGCGCTGGCCTGGCTGGTGGCGGCGCGCGCCCAGGTGCTCGACGCCGTCGAGCTGGCCGACCGGGGCGGGGAAGCGCTCGGCGACGCGCTCCCCGGCACCGCCCGCTTCTTTGCCCAGCTGTGCCACGTCCAGGCGGCGCGGGCCGCGGGCGAGGCAGGCCGCATCTGCGCCGAGCTGGTACACGGGTACAACCGACACCCGCACTGGGACGAGGCCGGCCGGAAGGCCTGCTGGGACGCCAACGAGGCCGAAGCCATGGAGGGAGTCGTGGCCGGCCTGGCCGGCTGCGCCTTCGACATCGTCCAGCCCGGCGGAGGCCACCCGGACAAGGAAGGGCCCTGCGCCTCCTGCCAGGGCATCACCGACTTCCGCCTGCTGCGGTCGAAGATCGACGGCTGCATCACGGGCGCGCTGCTCGCCAAGGACAGCGCCGCCGAGGCCGTCACCCGAGTCATGATCCCCGAGGCCCTCGACTACCCGGCCTAGGCCCCCTCTTCTCGGAGCGAGCGAATCCATGGAGCCCTCCTCGTCGCCGGAGGCGGTACCGCGCCAGTCGATGGCGGTGGACGTCGCCTGCGTCGGCTTCGGCCCCGCCACGGCCGGCTTCCTCGTCGCGCTCTCCCGCCGCCTGGCCGCCGCCGAGAAGCCACCGCTGCAGAGCCGCGCCGTCCCCGGGATGCCGCTCCAGGTGGTCTGCTACGAGCGGGCGGACGACGCAGGCTTCGGGGTCTCGGGGGTGGTGACGCGCGGCCGCGGGCTGCGCGCGGCCTTCCCGGACCTCGACCCGGCGCAGATCCCCATGGCCGCGGCTGTGAAGGAGGAGAAGATCCTCTACCTCCTCGACCCCATCGGCGCCAGCCGTCGTTCCGCCGCGCTGCGCGCCGCCGACGCGACCGTGAAGGCCCTGGGCTTCGCGCTTCGGGTCGAGGCGCAGGCGGTGGAGCTGCCCTGGACGCCCGCCTTCCTGCACAAGCAGGACGGCTTCGTCTTCTCCATGGGGCAGCTCATGCAGTGGATGAGCGCGCAGCTGATGTCCTCGGGCCTGGTCCAGGTGTGGCCGGGCACGCCGGTGGCCGAGGCGCTGGTGGAGGGCAAGGCGGTGAAGGGGGTGCGCCTCCTCGACCAGGGCGTGGACCGCCAGGGGCGGCCCGCGGCCGGCTACCAGCCCGGGATGGACGTGCTGGCCGGCTTGACCGTCGTCGGCGACGGCCCGGTGGGGGCGGTGGGGCGGCAGCTGGACGAGGTGCTGGGCATGCCGGCCGGGCACCACCGGCGCGACTGGGCCGTGGGCATGAAGTTCGTGGTGGACCTGCCCGAGGACACGCCGCTCCGTACCGGCACCGTGCTGCACACCCTGGGCTTCCCCGAGCCGGAGATCTTCGGCTTCCTCTACGTCCACCCGGACCGGGTGGCCTCGGTGGGCATCTTCGTCCCGAGCTGGTTCGAGACGCCTGCCCGCACCACCTACCGCTACCTGCAGCACTACGTGCAGCACCCCTACCTGTGGCGCTGGCTCGAGCGGGCCAGGCTCCGGAGCTGGGGCGCCAAGTCGATCCTCGAATCGGGCCGCCGCGGCGAGCCGGTGCTCGCCGGCGACGGCTTCGCGCGCATCGGCGAGGGCTCGGGATCGACCAACGTCCTCACCTCCTCGGGCGTGGACGAGGCCTTCACCACCGGCACACTGCTGGCAGAGGGAGTCATCGAGCTCTTGGAGGCGGGGCGGGAGTTCACCCGCGAGAACTTGGAGGCGGCCTACGTGCGCCGCCGCCGGGCGAGCTGGGTCGAGGCCGAGGGGCGCGTGGCGGAGAAGGCGCGCGACGGCTTCCAGCGGGGCGTCCTCCCCGGTCTCTTGGGGATGGCGCTGGCCGGCCTGACCAGCGGCAAGGTCTCGCTGGGGGAGGAGCCGCCGCACCCCGCCGAGAAGACCGGCAGCCTGGAGGCCTTCTACGCCGGACGGATCCCCCCGGGCGAGATCGCCCGCATCGTCGCGGACTGCCAGGCACGGGGCGTCCCGGTCCACGACGCCCTCATGGACCGGGCCGGCTGGCCCGCGGTGCCGCTCGATGGCAAGCTCCTGGTGACGCTGCAGGACGCGCTGCTGGTGGGTGGCAAGGTGCAGGCGCCTCCCGGGTACGCGGACCACGTGGTCTTCCTGCGCCCCGAGGTGTGCCGGGGCTGCGGGAAGAAGGTCTGCCTCGAGATCTGCTCCGCCGAGGCCATCCGGCCCGGCGAGGGAGGCGCGCCCACCTTCGACCGCGAGAAGTGCGTCCACTGCGGCGCCTGCTTCTGGAATTGCACCGAGCGGCTGGACGGGACCGACAAGGTCAACTTGAGCTTCCGCGCCGGCGCGGGCGGCCTCCATTCGGCCGAGAACTGAACGGCGCACCGCGCACGCCACCCAAGGAGAAAGCATGCCCGCTTTCCAGATCGTGGTGCTCGGCAGCGTCGTTCCCGACCCGCTGCAGACTCTCGAGCCCGTGGCCACGCCGCAGGGCCCGGCGCTCAAGAACGAGGCCATGCTCCCCGCGGTCCTCGACCCGTGGGCCGCCACGGCCCTCTACGAGGCCGCGGCGCTGGCCGCGAAGAACCCGGGCTCCAAGGTGACGCTGGTGGCGCTCGGCCCCAAGGCCAAGCTGCAGCAGGTGATGATGGCGGTGGCTCAGAAGGTGCCCTTCGAGCTCGTGGCCCTGGATGGGCCGGCGGGCGGCTTCACCGACGCCGGCGAGGTCGCCGGCAAGCTGGCCGACGCCGTCCAGGCGCTGCCGGGGCTCGACCGCTCCCGCCTGCTCCTCTTCGGCGGGTGGGAGTCCGGCTCGCGCGGCGCCGGCGTGACGCTGGCCACCGTCGGCGAGAGGCTGGGAATCGCCGACCAGTTCCAGGGCGTGGACTCGCTGACGGTGCGGTCCGACGGCGGGCTCGACGTCCTGGAGCGCGTCGAGGGGGGCCAGCACCAGGCGTCGACGGTGGCCGGCCCGCCCGCGCTCCTGGGCTGGGCCACCGGCAGCCTGCCGGAGCCCAAGAACAACCCGCAGGTGGGAATGGCCAACATGCGCCTCGTCATGCCGGCGCTCCAGAAGGCGGCGGCGGCCCCGGTGGGCACCGGCGGGGTGGAGTTCCTCCAGGTCCAGGTGCCGAAGGCGCAGCGCGAGACCCGGATCGTGAAAGACCTCTCTCCCGAGGCCATCGCGCGGGAGCTGGCCGACTGGATCCGAGCCGACTGACGCCGCTCGCGGAGACCGACCCATGACCGTCCTCCTCCTCGCCCACGCCGACCTCGACGGCTCCCTTCCCAGGCCCGCGCTCGAGGCGCTCAGCGCCGCCCGCGTGATCTCCGGCGGCGCGCCCCTCGCCGTTGGCCTCTTCGGCGCCGATACCGCCAGGTCGGCGGCCGCGCTCGGCGGCGCCGGGCGGGTGCTGTCGGTGCAGGGCCCCGCCTTCGGGCTGGCCCGCTACGGCTCTGACGCCGCCGCCGCCACCGCGCTGGTGAAGGCCTCCGGCGCGGAGGTGGTGGTCGCCCCGGCCACCTCCCGCATGGCCCGCATCGCAGCCGGCGTGGCCCAGAGGCTGGGCGGGCGCGTCGACACGCACGTCACCGCGGTGTCCGCCGACGGCGGCGTCAGCGCGACCCGCTGGTACTACCGGCAGCGGATCGAGGCGACGCTGCGCCGCGCCCAGCGCCCCTGGCTCCTCCTCGTGGATCCGGGCGCGTTCCCGCCGGCCCAGCCCGGCGGCGGGCCCGCCCCGGCGGTGGAGCAGCTGGCGGTGGAGGTGGCGCCGGCGGAGCAGCGCACCACGGTCCACGGGCTCAAGGCCCCGGCCGCCGGCGAGCAGACCATCCGGCCGGACGCCAAGGTGCTGTTCGTCGCCGGCGCAGGCTGGACCAAGAAGCAGGCCGACGGCCAGTCGCACGTCGAGGAGGCAGGCCAGCTCATCCTCGGCATGCTCCGCGCCTCCGGGGCGTCGCTGGGCACGTCCAAGTCGCTCACCGACCAGGCCGGCGAGGGACAGAAGGTGCTCGAGTTCATGAGCCACCTCAACCAGGTGGGCCAGACCGGGGCGACGCCTCGTCACCCCAAGGGGCTCTCCACCTGTTGCCACGGGGAGGAGCCGCACGTGGTGGGCTGGCGCTTCATCCGCGAACGGCGCGCCGTGAACCTGGACCCCAATTGCGGTTGGGCCCGGGGCAAGGCGGACGTGCTATACGTCGCCGACGCCTTCCAGGTGGTCGGGAAGCTGATCGAGCTGCTGAAGAAGTAGGCCGCGATCGCGGCCCGGGGACGTGGTGGGGCCTACCGGCGCAAGCGGGAGGTAGACCCGGCCAGGGTGCCGCCGGCATCACGGCCACACAATTCTCGGGAGCGATCTGCTAGTGAGCCGGAATCGGTCCGAATTTCTGAGATCGGTTTGACTGTCAATCACCGGGTCCGTGGTTCGAGTCCACGCTGGGGAGCCATCTTCGCGGGCCCTTCGCGCGAGCGGACGGCCCGTCGTCTTCTCGCTTACCCGACGGTTACCCCACCCGGCTGCTCGGTGAGCAGTGCTGCCAGTAGGGGTCGCGAGCAGGCTCCATGGTGGCGTGGCGCCCGCGGCGACCTCGCCTAGTCTCCCTGCTGATACCAACGAAATCGCACCCCGTCCCAGTAGAGAAGAGCGCTCGCAGATTCGGCCGCCTCGACGAGAAGAGCGTCGCCCCCGTGACCGGCTCCGGTACCGGAACGACCGCCAAGGCCGCGTAGAAGCGCCTCGTCCTCTGCGGCGACTTTGTGGCCGAGGAAGGACACCACCGCAGCCGGGTCAGCCCCGGCGTTTAGCGACGCGGTCTCGGCTCAGAGCGCGACGCCGCGCTGGATCTCCTCGGGCGTCCGGTGGTCGTAGCACTCGAACGGGATGCCCACCTCGCCGGCCAGGGCCTTCAGCTCCGCCAGGTAGTCCCCGCACACCGTCATCGGATGGTTGGAGTTGATCCGCTCCTCGATCCGGCCACAGAGCTTCAGGTACCAGTGCGGCCAGTCCCGGCTGCACCTCGCCGAGCGCTCCCGCCACTGCTGCTCGCTGGGGACGTCGGTGATGCCACGCCCGGCGCACAGGTACATCTGGCCGTCGCGGTAGGAGAAGCGCGCCCAGGTCACGACCCCGGGCACGCGGACCACCACCGAGGACGTGCCGCCGCCCTCGCGGAAGTACATGTAGGTCTGCCGCTCGGACCACGAGCCGCGGAGCGAGTCGTGGCGTCCCTCGGCGAAGAAGGGCGCCAGCGCACCCGAGTTGACGAACCAGTAGAGTCCCTGCCGCGGGTCCCAGTACCTGAGATCGTTGAAGCCGACCGGCTCGCCTCCGCTCAGCAGCTTGAGGACCTGCATGGTGAGGGCCGCCCCGTCGTCGGCCTCGGTGGCGCTGACGAAGGTGGTCCCGTCCGACTCGGGCCGGAGCTTGTTGTTGAGCAGGCCAAGGCACAGGTCGGTGGCCGGGTAGTGCTCGATCCAGTCGAGCTGGTCCTGCACCCCCGCGAAGTCCAGGCCGAACTCCCTCTTCAGCTCCAGCAACGCGAAGTAGACCTTCATCTGAAAGAGCACCATCTCGCGCGTGAGCTCCTTGACCGGATCCCGGCCCAGCCGCACGTCCATGCCCTTGGCCACCAGGAAATCGAGCGCCTCCTCGGCCCGGCGCGTCGGGATCCTCTCCGCCATCTTCAGCAACCTGAGCCCGTCGAAGCCCTCCCGGGCCATCCCGAAGACCCGGAGGAAGTCGGCCTCGGAGATCTTGTTCCACATCTGCATCGAGCGCGGGCCGACGGCCCCGTAGATCGAGCCCCGGAGCTGCCCCTTGACCCTCCGGGCGGCGGCGGCGGCCTGCGGGCTGACGGGGATGTCCACCGTCCCGGCGTGCACGGGCTGGTGGCGCCCAGCCTCCAGGAAGGCGGCGACCGCGTCGGCGTACTGCGCGTGATCCTCGAAGTCCTCGACGAAGACACGGCTGGTCTCGATCCCGACGTGCGCGGTGCCGGCGGCCGCGGCCAGCAGCCCTACGGCCCCCGGGTAGTCCGGGATCGAGCTTCCCAGCATGAGCTTCGGGACGTCCCGGCTCAGCTGGTACATGGGCGTGACCGAGAAGTCCGGGTAGGCCCAGCCGGTGATGAAGTCGATGAACCGCTCTCCTCGGGCGTCGCGGACGGTCCGGATGCCCTGGGCCACGCTCGAGACCGGCCCGTCGGGATTGAGGACGTTGGCCTTCCAGCCGCATTTCGCGATCACCTGGAGCAGCTCGCGCAGTTGGCGGCTGGCCACCGGCCACACCGTGCGGTTGGGCTCGGCGCGCGCGTCCAGGGGCATGTAGACGTCGACGGTCTTGGCCATGACTCGCTCCTCGAGGCTTCCGTCCTGCCTATAACGACCGGCCGCCCCCGGCGCCGGTACCCCGGCGCCGGGGAGCGACCCGACCCATCATCCGTCCCTGGCCGCGGGGCCATCACCCCGCGGGGGAACCCTGCGGGAGGCGACCTACTTGAGCCACTCCCCGCCCTTGTCGACGTTCTCCTTGGTGAACACGCGCGAGTCGAGCGTGACCTCCTTCGAAACCTTCTTGCCCGCGAAGATGTCGAGCGCCATGTCGATGGCCTCGCGGCCGCCGGTCGGGTACTCGAAGCTGGCCGAGAGGATCCCTTGCTTCACGTAGGCCTGGCCCTCGTGGGGGAGCGCGTCGATCCCCACGAACAGCATCCCCTTCTCGCGCCCGGCGGCCTTGGCGGCCAGGTAGGCGCCGTGGGCGCCCGGATCGTTGTGGCCGTAGACCAGGTCGATCTTCGGGTTGGTGGCAAGCGCCGACTCCATCTCCTTGCGAGCGTTCGGCTCCAGCCACTTCATGTCCGCCTCGAACACCACCTTGACGTCGGAGCCCTTGATGCCCTCGCGGAAGCCCGAGTTGCGATCCTGCCCGGGGGTCGAGGTCATCAGGCCCTTGAGCTCGACCACGCTCCCCTTGTTGCCGAGGCGCTTCGCGATCCAGATCCCCGCGTTGCGGCCGATCTTCTTGTTGTCGGCCCCGATGAAGCTGGTGTAGTCCGACCCCAGGACGCGCCGGTCCAGCACGATGACCGGGATGCCCTTCTTGTAGGCCTCGGCCACCGGGGCGGTGAGGGGCGCCGCCTCCTTGGGCGACACGATGATCAGATCCACCTTCGAGCTGACGAACTCCTCGATGTGGGCGCGCTGCTTGAGGGAGTCGTTCTGCGCGTCCTTGAAGACCACCTGCAAATTCGGGTGCTTCTCGGCGGCGGTCTTCACGTCGGTGTTCATCTGGACGCGCCAGGGCTCGCCCAGGTTGCACTGGCTCATCCCGATCACGTACTTCTTGTCGGCGGCCTGCGCCGAGAAGCCGAAAGCCAGCGCCAGCAACGACACCAGAAGCGTCTTCATGGCTCCTCCCCTTCGGTTATTCACTTACGGACCTTCTGGAAAAGGACCGCAGCTACGATGATGCCACCCGTGAGCATGAGGCGACTGGCCTCGCTCACGGCATTGATGCTCAGGATCTTCTCCAAGTAACCGATGGTCATCGCCCCGACCAGGGTGAACAGCATGCCGCCCCGACCGCCGTTCAGGCTGGTGCCCCCCATCACCACGATGGCGATCGCCGACAGCTCGTAGGTACTGCCGGCCTCGGGGTCCCCCTGCTGCTCCTGCACCGCCTGGCAGATGCCGGCCACCGCGCTGAGGAGCCCGCACATCCCGTAGGCCAGGAGCTTGACGCGATTGGTCGGGATGCCCGACAGCCTGGCGGCGTCCTCGTTGCCGCCGGTGGCGTAGAGGTAGCGGCCCCAGCGCAGCCTGGCCAGCAGCACCCAGCACAGGGCGACGCAGGCCAGGAAGACCACCGTCACCACGGTGACGTTCTCGGCCAGGATCTTGCGGTCGAGCACCTCGAAGATGCGCGGCAGATCGACGTACTTGTAGCTGCCGTCCGGGTTGAGGACCGCGCCCGAGACCTTCTGGCCACCCGAGATGGACTTGGCCAGGCCGCGGGCGAACACCATCATCGCCAGGGTGGCGATGAACGGTTGAATCGTGAAGCGGGCGATCATCCCGCCGGAGAGGAGGCCGAGCGCCGATCCCGCCAGGACCACCAGCGGGATCGCAGCCCAGGCCGACCATCCGTGGTGGATGCTGAGGAGCGAGAAGAGGACCGCGCAGAACCCGAGGACGCTCCCCACCGCCAGGTCGATCCCTCCGGTGATGATGACCAGGGTCATCCCGCAGGCGAGGATCCCCGTGACCGAGACCTGCCGGAGCATGTCGCGATGCGTGCCCCACTTCATGAACGTGCCGTGCGCGCTGAAGACCAGGCCGATGATCACCACGAAGACCAGGGGGGCGATGGCGCGCACCCAGGGCTTCTGGAAGAGGGCCCACCGGCTCGAGCCGACGCGGCCCGGCGCCGGGGCCGGCCCGCTGCGCTCCGGGACCGGCGGCGCACCCGCGGCCTCGCCTGCGGCGGCGGCGCCACCCAGGAAACCCTCCTGCCGGGAAATGGGCGTCTCGCTCATGCGGCCATGTCCGCCATCGCTGCCTTGAGGATCCGCTCTTGCGTGGCCTCGGCGCGGCCGAACTGCGCCGACACCCGTCCGCGATGCATCACCACGATCCGGTCGCACAGGCCCAGGAGCTCGGGCATCTCGGAGGTGATCATCACGATGGCGAAGCCGGCCCGGGTCCACTCGTTCATCAGCCCGTAGATCTCGTGCTTGGCACCGACGTCGACACCGCGCGTCGGCTCGTCGAGCAGGAGGACCCGGGGGCGGGTCTCGATCCACTTCGCCAGCGCGACCTTCTGCTGGTTCCCGCCCGAGAGCGTCGCCACCTCCTGCGTCGTCCCGGTCGAGCGGATGGAGAGCGCGCGCACGTGGCGCTCTGCGACCGCTCGCTCCTTCGATCTCGACAGCCAGCCCGCGGGCGACACCGCCCGCAGCGACGCCAGCGTGATGTTCTGCGCGATGTCGAGGACCAGGACCAGCCCCGTGCCCTTGCGATCGCTGGTGAGGTAGGCGAGGCCCTGGCGCACCGACCGGCGGGGCGAGTGCACCTCGAAGGGATGCCCGTCGATGGACACCGTCCCGTGCTGGAGCTTGCCGTAGGCGCCGAAGATCCCCCGGAGGAGCTCGCTGTTCCCCGAGCCCTGCAGGCCGGCGATGCCGACGATCTCCCCGGCGCGGACCGAGAGCGAGACGTCCTGGACGAGCCAACGCGTGGTCCCGGTCGCGGTGGCACTAGGGTCCGGGATGGCCAGGCCCTCGACCCGCAGCCGCTCGGCGCCAAGGGCCGTCTTCCGCTCCGGGAAGTGCTCGCTGAGCTCACGGCCGATCATCCAGCGGATCAGCTCGGACTCCGGGAGCTCCGTCGCCGGCGCCGTCCCGATGTGCCTCCCGTCGCGGAGGACGGTGATTCGATCGGCGATCCGGTAGATCTCCTCGAGCCGGTGCGTGATGTAGATGATCCCGCAGCCGCGCGCCTTGAGCTGGCCGATCAGCCCGAAGAGGCGGTCCACCTCGGGCTCGGCCAACGCGCTCGTCGGCTCGTCCATCACCATGATTCGCGCGTTGAAGGCCAGCGCCTTGGCGATCTCGATCCGGTTCTTGACCGAGAGCGAGAAGCTCTCGACCGGCTGCGACAGGTCGATGTCCAGGTAGAGCTGGGTGCAGAACTCCCGCGCCTGGCGCAGCTGGGCGGCGCGATCGGTCCACTGCCGGGCCGAGCCCCTGCGGGTCAGCTCCCGGCCGAGGAACATGTTGTCGACGACCGTCATCGAGTCGATGAGCGACATCTCCTGGTGGATGACCGAGATGCCCTGCGAGGCCGCGTCCTGAGGGGAGCTGAACCGGGTCGGACGGCCGTACAGGGCGAGCTGGCCCTCGTACTGCGTGTGGACGCCGGCCGCGATCTTGATGAGGGTGGTCTTCCCGGCCCCGTTCTCGCCGGCGAGGACGTGCGTCTCGCCCGGCCGCAGGTCGAAGGAGACGTCGCGAAGGACTGGCACGCCCAGGAACGACTTCGAAATGCCGGTCATGGACAGGAGGGACGGAGCTATCTCCTTCCGGGCTGCCGCGGCAGTCTCGGCGGTCGTCCCCATGGCCGTGGGGAAGGAGACCATGAGGGGAAGCTGCCTGTCGCGGGCAAGAATGGGGCGGACCACCCCGGCCAGGGCCCCTCCCTGGTCGGAGGCAGATCTCGTGGCCTGTCAGCAGGTTACGAGGGGATCTCCATACCCGCGAGCTCCACGCCGGCGGGCCCCGCCGCAGTGACCACCCGTCTACGGTGCGTTCACCTCGGCCCGGCCGCGGGCGCATCCGGCCACGTCGACGGTGCCTCGCCGGGCTCTGTGCAGCGCGCCGCCTCAACGATCGTGTGCAGCCTTGCCGGGGTGACTGGGTCGAACGAGATATGGATCAGCAGCACGTCGCCGCCAGGGCAACGCAGGGCGCGAGCTCGGCCATCGATGTGAATCGCGGCCTCCAAATCTCGGTCGTTCGTCGCCATGGAGAGGACCGAAGCACGCTCGAAGGACAGGAGTCAACGAGCCCATCGCGGGAGCTGCGGAGCGCGAGGGCCGCGAGTGATAATGACTCACGCCGGCCGGGGGCGAGCTCGACGAGGACTTTTCCGAGCCCGAGGGCCGGGATGATGTCCGACGGGTAGCCGGACCTCATGATCCCTTCGTTGGTGGTCTTGAGACCCAGTAGCTCGAAGATGCCGCCCGTCATGCAGAAGACGAGGACCCCGGTCGTCACCCACCCTGCCACCAGACGCCCCGGAAGGGAGCCAGCCAGGCGCCTCCCTCCGCGAATATGACGAGCTCAGGAGGGAGCACATGCCGAGCAAGGCCGAGACCAAGGCGGCCAGGCGCCCGACCCGCGTCGTCAAGGGGAAACCGGCAGCCACCAGGCCCAGGGGGACGGCCGGCAGGGGCGCCCGATCCACTGCAATCAAGCGCACGAGTCGCGCGGCGGCCGCGGCGCCGGTTCTGCTCGCAGGCGGCAACCCCCAGATCGCGAAGGCCGACGGCGACGCCCCCGTGCAGGCCTACATCGCGGCCATGCCGGGCTGGAAACGCGACGCCGGGCGCCGCCTCGACGCGCTCATCGTGCGCACCGTGCCCAACGTCCGCAAGGCCGTGAGGTGGAACTCGCCCTTCTATGGCGTCGAAGGCCAGGGCTGGTTTCTCACGTTCCATTGCTTCACGAAGTACGTGAAGTTGGCGTTCTTCCGCGGCACCTCGCTGCGTCCCGTGCCCCCCGGCGCGTCCAAGCACCAGGACGTGCGCTACTTCGACATCCACGAGAACGACCCGCCCGACGAAGCGCAGCTGGCGACGTGGATCCGGCAGGCGGCCGCCCTGCCCGGCTGGGTCCCGTAGCGCCGGCAAGGGGAAACGGATCCGAGCCGCCTCACCGCCTCGCTCTGCCCGAAGGACCGGTGCGCCGCACGAACGCCCGGGCTGGGGCGCCGTCGCCTTCGAGGATCTTCAGAGGCAGGCACAGCAGCTGAGCCCGGCCGGGGCGGATCCGCTTCAGGTCGAGCCCCTCGATGATCCAGATGCCGGCCTCGAGCAGGAGCCGGTGGATCTCCACGCCGTCGGCGCGGAAGCCGCCCACCGAGAGGTAGTCCACGCCCAGCAGCCGCACCTGCCGCTCGGCGAGGTACCGGGCCGCCTCCCGCGAGATGTACACGAAGTCCTCGACGAAGCCGTCGGTGCTCCAGCAGTGATCGGAGTTGTGGGTCCTGAACAGGATCCGCTCGCCGCGCCGGATGGAGTGCCGCGCCAGCTCGCCGGGCTTGATGGACTCCCGGTCGCGGATGGGGATGACCCGAGCCGGACCCATGGCTGCGTCCAGCGGCATGTGGTCGATCCCGAGGCCGCCGCGGACGAAGTGCGCCGGGGCATCCATGTGGGTGCCCGTGTGAGCGCCCATCTCGAGGAGCGACACCGTGCACCGGTCGCCCCGCTCCATGTCCATGGCATGGCTGATGCGCGCGGGCGGATCGCCCGGCCAGCTGACCATGCCGCTTCTCAGGGTCACCGAGACGTCGATCCAGGGTGATGCCATCGCGCCCTCCTTCCCGAGGCTCGAGGTCCTTCGACGACGCGCGGGGCGCCGGCCCTCCCCGGCCTGCCTCGCGGCCGGCGCGCGTCAGCCCTGGTCGCGGAGAAAGCCGCCGACGCGCCCCTCGCGACGCTCGCGCTCGACGGCTTCGTCGGGGCCGTAGGCGTGACCGCCGAACCCATGGCGCATCATGGCCACGGCCCGCGCCCAGTACTTCGTGCCATCGCGCGAGCCGATGAGCTGCATGACGGCCTGGGCGATCACCGGGATGGACACCTCCATGCTCATCGCATCGGCGACCAACCAGTTCACCTCCCCGGTGTCGTCGACGAAGGAGGGGATCTTCTCCATTCCCCCCTCCGCCCGATAGGCGCCTTCCATGAGGTCGACGAGCCAGGAGCGGATCACGGACCCGTTGCGCCAGCATCGAAGAACCTCGGCGATGTCCAGCCGATCTCGATGGTGCTCGAGGAGGTCCATTCCCTCGCCGATGGCCTGGAGCATCCCGAACTCGATCCCGTTGTGGACCAGCTTGGTGAAATGCCCGGCTCCGGGCGGCCCGGCGTGCACGTACCCCCCCGCGATCGCCAGCTCACGCAGGATGGGCTCGACCCTGGCCACGGCCTCCTTCTCACCGCCCGCCATGAAGCACGCTCCATGGCGCGCGCCTTCCACGCCGCCGCTGGTGCCGAGGTCCACGAGGTGGACGCCCTTCTCCTTGAGCCGGGCGTGTCGCCGGATCGAATCGCCCCAGTAGGAGTTCCCGGCGTCCACCAGGACGTCGCCCGTCTCGAGGGCGGAGGCGACGTCGTCCAGGACCCGGTCCACGGCCGGACCGGCCGGGATGTAGATGAAGATGGCCCTGGGTGAGGCGAGCGTCTTCCGGAACCCCTCGTAGCTCTTGGCCTCGACCAGCCCGGCCCGCAGGAGGTCCGGGGGCGCCCCCCTCAGATCGAGGCCCACGACCTTGATTCCCTTCTCCATGGCCTGGAGGGCGAGGTTTCCGCCCATGCGGCCCAGGCCGACCACGCCGTACTCTTTCCTGGCTTCTCCCATCGCACACCTCTCCGCCCGCGCGACCGGAGCTCACCGCTCCGGGCGGCCACTAGACCTCGCGGAACTGAATCACGACCTTGATGTCCTCCGGCTTCCGCTCCAGCGCCTGCTCGAAACCCTCCGGCTTCTCCCGGCGGGTGACGAGGCCCGCCAGCCAGGCGCGGTCGGCTCGGGAGAGCGCCTCGGAGGCCTTGTACCAGTGCCGCTTGTTGGCGTTGACGCTGCCGACCACTGCGTTGTTCTTGAGCACCGCCGCCGCAGCCACGTCCGCGGTGGCGGGACCCACGGTGTGGCCGCCGCTCCCGACGCCGGTGAGGCACAGGATGCCGCCCGGCCCCATGGCTCGGATGGAGTCGCCGATGACCTGTCCCACGCCGGTGCACTCGACGATGATGTCCGGCTCGAACCCGACCCCGGAGACCGATCCGGTATGATAGGTGGCTCCCAGGGCCCGCACCAGCGCCGGCTTCGGGCCCGACTCCACCCGGTCGAGGACGTGGACCTCCAGCCCGCGCTGCCTCGCGAGGAGGGCGGCCAGCAGGCCGATGGGGCCCGCCCCGGTCACCAGCGCCGTCCGCGGCTCCCAGAAGGCGCGCTGCCCCACCGCCACGACCTGCTCCAGGGCCTTGGCGACGACCGTCGTCGGCTCGAGCAGCACGCCCAGGAGCCCCAGGGAGGGGTCGACCTTCATCGCGTACTCGGGCTCGATCCGCCAGCGCTCGGACATGTAGCCGTCGATCTGCTTGATGCCGCGCTCGGTGTACCGGCCATTGCGGCACATGTCCCACTCGCCCACCGCGCAGTTCGGGCAGGGAACCGGGTCGGGGCGCCGGACGATGCCGACCACCAGGTCTCCCTTCCGGAGCGCGGTGGCCGGGCCCGGGTCGATGACGCGGCCGAGCGACTCGTGCCCCAGGACCAGCCGCGATTTCCCCCCAGGGGCCCAGCCATACTTCCCCTCCGCGATCTCGACGTCGGTGCCGCAGACCCCGACGGCAATGGCTTCCACCAGCACCGAACCGTCGCGCCCGTCGGGCTCGGGAACGTCCTCGAGTCGCGCCGAGCCCGCCTTCATCGGCTCCACCGTGATCGCCTTCATGGTCAGCCCTCCTCCGGTTGTCGGAGCGGAACGGGGATGTCCTGGGCCGTGTCCCATCGGGAGATGGCATCCCATCCGCGCACGGTCGCTCAGCGCTTCTTCGCGGGCTTCCTGCGCGCTTCTGGCTTCGCCCGCTTCGACGCCGTCCTCTTCGCCGCCGTGTCGAGCCCGGTCACCTCGGCAGCGCGCAGCTTCGCGATGCGGGTGATGAGCCGGGTCGGGACCGCCTCGGCGAGGGAGAAGCGGAGGGTCGCCTTGTTGTGCAGGAGGCCCGAGAGCTCGTCCCCGAGCGCGCCGACGACGCGCGCGGTGGCCGGGTAGATCGAGTAGTGACGCTGGAAGCCCGCGAAGTAGAGCACCATGACGCCGTCGAGCTTGTAGACGGGGATCTGGTACGAGATGCCCTCCGTGGCGCCGGGCAACGCCTTGCGAATCGTCGCCCGCACGCGCTGGAGCACCGGCCGCGCCGGCGCCGGTTGCGCGGCGATGTAGTCGTCCACTGACTCGTAGTCGGTCCTGCCCATGGTCCTCGATCCCCGCCCGGGCTGCTCCGCGAGCCAACCTCACTCGCCTTCGCCAGTCATGCGTCACAGCCCCGGCAGCGGCAAGCACTCCATGATCTCGACCGAGTCGCCCGGGAAGATCGCGAAGTGCGGGTGATTCTCGAACAGCCGTGCAGCGGCTTGGTGAGACTCGGCTTGAACGATCACGTACCCCGTCATGCCGTTCTTCGCGTCCGCGATTCCCTCAGGCGACGCGCGCTTCGTCCTCCCGAGAGGACTTCCTTGATCGACGATCGCGGCCGCGTGAGCCCTCCCCCATTCCATCCACGCCTGGACGCCCGAAGCCTCCAGCGCCTTGCGCTTCCCCTCGTCCATCCTGTTCCACTGCGCTCTTTCGAGCGCGGCTTCCGTCCCGATGTAGATAGCGAGGAATCTCTTCATCTTTCGCTCCGCTCCTGACCTGGCAGGTCGGTCGTCCAGGGAGTCAGACTGTCCGCCGATCTTCGATTCATCGCCGAGCGGCAGGTCATCTCATCATCGCTCGCAGCCTGGCCGGCATGGGGCGGCATCCGCAATTCTTCTCGTGCGCCAGATGCCACGCCAGCCGTTGCTCGGTCGTCGGATGGCTCGGCATCGGATGGCTCTCGTGCCAGGCCGCGTTCAGGCGGGGGCCGGGCGACGCGCGCGCGGTCTTCCGGGGCCCCGCCGGCCGGGGCGGCCGGGATGCGATCGCCCGCACCGCGCCCTCGATGCGCCGAGCCCGCGTCTCCGGCTTCTTCGCCCCCTCGATCGCCTCGACGTGCTCGCGCTGGTGGGTGTAGCTGAGCTCGTTCCAGCGATCCCATGCGAGTGCCGTCCCCTTCAAGGCGCTCACCAGGTCCGGAGGTGGCTCGACCTCCCGCTTCTCGGCGTCGAGCTCCAGCGTGACGCTCAACGTCTCGTTCCCCTCGAGGCCGGCGGCCTCGCGGTTGCTTCGCCGAAGCGGGATGCAGGGGCCGCCACCCATCGACGCGATGGTGCTCCGGTAGCTGTGACCGTTGAGCGTCACCTTCACGGGCGCGCGCACCTTGCCGAACACCGGGCGCGGATCGAACGGAACCGGGATGAAGCACATCGAGCCATCCCGCACGATGGTGGTCCTGAAGGTCTTCCGCATCTCCCCTGTCCTTGTCTCCCGCCTGCCCCCTCCGCAAGGCGCGAGAGCCGCCCGGGGCGCGTGAGCTAGGCGTCGGCGGCGACCCTTTCGGGTGGGCCGGCCCTCCTGCCGTCGTAGGCCTGGCGCGACCTCTGGACGTCGTCCAAGTGCTTCTCGACCCAGGTCCAGATGCCGCACACGGCCTCGCCCAGCGCCTCGCCGAGCCCGGTGAGCTTGTAGTCGACCCGCGGCGGAACGACCGGGTGCACGCGGCGGGAGACCAGCCCATCGCGCTCCAGCTGGCGCAGCGTCTTGGTGAGCATCTTCTGGCTCACGTTGCCGATCCGATCGCGGAGCCGGGTGAATCGCATCTCTCCGCCGCTCCCCAGCTCCTCGATCACGAGCAGCGTCCACTTGTCGCCGACGCGATCGAGCATCTCGCGGACCAGCGCCTCCTTCTGCGCTTCGGCCTCCTTCGCCTTCGCCTGGGCGGTCTTCATGGTTACCTCGAGGAGAGTATGGCGCGAAAAGGTGCCTTCTTCCCATTCGACACCATGGCGCTTATATACGGCCCATGACCACCCGAACTCAAGCTGAACCCCGCCAGCTGGGCTCGAAAGGGCCTTCGGTCTTTCCTCTGGCCCTGGGCTGCATGGGCATGTCCGGGATGTACGGCCAGACGGACGACGCCGAGAGCATCGCCACCATCCACGCCGCGCTGGACGCAGGCGTCACCCTGCTCGACACCGGTGACTTCTACGGCGTCGGACACAACGAGCTCCTCATCGGCCGGGCGCTCCAGGGTCGGCGCGACCAGGCGCTCCTGTCGGTGAAGTTCGGCGTGCTGCGCTCGCCCGGCGGCGGCTGGAGCGGCGTCGACGCCCGCCCGGCGGCGGTGAAGAACTTCCTCGCCTACACGCTCACCCGCCTCGGCGTCGACCACGTCGACATCTACCGGCCGTCGCGCCTCGATCCGGCCGTGCCCATCGAGGACACCATCGGCGCCATCGCCGAGCTCGTGAAGGCGGGGTACGTGCGCCACGTCGGGCTCTCCGAGGTCGGGGCGGAGACCATCCGCCGCGCGCACGCCCTGCACCCCATCGCCGATCTGCAGATCGAGTACTCGCTCATCAGCCGTGGCCCGGAGGCCAGGATCTTCCCCGCGCTCTCCGAGCTCGGGATCGGGATCACCGCCTACGGCGTCCTCTCGCGCGGCCTGCTCTCCGGCTCGCGGCCCGCGGCCAAGGCCGACTTCCGCGCCTACCTGCCACGCTTCACCGGGGAGAACCGCGAGCGCAACCAGCGGCTGGTCGAGGCGCTGCAGAGCCTCGCAGCGGAGAAGCGAGCTACCGCCTCGCAGCTGGCGATCGCCTGGGTCCTGGCCAAGGGGAGGACCATCGTCCCGGTCGTCGGCGCGCGGACGCGGAAGCAGCTTCAAGAAACCCTGGGCGCGCTCGAGGTCACGCTCTCGCCAGAGGATGTCACCCGCATCGAGGCGGCGATGCCGGGTTCCGAGGTCGCCGGGGCCCGCTACGACGAGCACCAGATGAGGATCCTCGACAGCGAGCGGTAGAGACGGCCCGCGCGAACCCGACGGGGGCGGGCGCGGCGAAGCGCGGGCGGTCCGCGAGAAGGCTGCGTATCGACCCGCGTCGCGGGACGGAACGGGTCGCTGCCCAGCTTCTCCTGGGGCAGCGGCGAATTCCTCCGCCGCTTATGGAAGCTTCGGCCATGGCCCCGGTCGTCCCCGATCCGCGCCGCATCCGGGCCTTCGAGAGCGAGGCGGCGTTCGAGACCTGGCTCGCCACCCACCACGACACCGAGCCCGAGGTCTGGATCACGATCCACAAGAAATCCTCGGGGTTCGCGTCGGTGACGCCGGCGCAGGCGCTCGACGTCGCCTTGTGCTGGGGCTGGATCGACGGCATCCGGAAGGGATTCGACGAGCGATCGTTCCTGCAGCGCTACACGCCGCGCCGGCGGAAGAGCACCTGGAGCCAGATCAACCGAGAGCACGTGGCGCGCCTCGCCGCCGCCGGCCGCATGACGCCGTACGGCCAGCGCCAGGTCGACGCGGCCAAAGCCGACGGCCGCTGGGACGCGGCCTACGCTCCCATCCGCGCCACGACCGAGTCGACGGTCCCTAGCGACCTTCGCGCCGCCATCCAGGCGAACCCGCGCGCGCGAAGGACCTTCCGCACGCTCGGCAGGCTGAACCTCTTCGCGCTCGCGTTCCGCACCAACGCCATGAAGACGCCCGCAGGTCGCGCCAGGAAAATCGCGACGCTGGTGGCGATGCTGGCCCGCGGGGAGACCATCGTCCCGAACCCGAGCCGGCCACCCCCGAAGGCCGCCGCCCGACACGAGCCACCGGGGCGCGAACCTCGCGCCAGCGCTCGGCGCAAGCCGCCGCGCCGCGGGCCTCGCCCATTCCGGAAGTGAGCGGAGGCCTCGGCGGGGGACGAGCCCCGCCCTACGCTTGTAGGGCAGGCGGGTCCTTTGTGATCCACCGGCGGCCGTGCTCCAGCTCACGACGTTGCTCCCCCGACGATTCGCCGCCGCTCGATCGCCCCGACTGGTAGGGCCCGGTGCGACACCTGGAGCCTGCCAGCTACATTGACCCCTCGTCAAAGCCAAACGGTATTTCGTGCTTGGGTTGATGCTAATCAACGATTGTCTTCTCGCCCGCGACCGCTTTCTCGCTGTCCCCCGCCTCTGGGACAGACTTTCTGGTGATTTGATTCTCATACTGCGTGAGCGGGCCCTCGCGCGGGTCCCGCTGGGATTGGCCGTTGGACCCGCGATGAACGTCGACGCGTTCGTGCTTTCGACCTTTCGTGGCCCAGGGAGGGAGCTCATGACTCCACGGAATCGCGGCCTCCGCAATCTCGGACTTCTCTCCTTGCTCCTCGCCGCCGCGAGCTGCGACCCGGCCACGGTCACTGGCACCCCGGTCGCGATGAGCGTCCACCTGACGAAATCCCAGGGCGCCTCACCGCCTGCAGCGGTGCCCCTTCAGAAGGTGAACCTGCACATCCTCACGCTCGAAGCACACAGCAGCGCGACGGGCTGGGTCATGCTCTCGGAGCCGAACGCCACCTACGACCTCATGCACCTCACGGGTGGTGTGGTGGGGACGCTCGCCAGCGGGGTCGAGCTCGAGTCCGGCAAGTACACCCAGTTCCGGCTCGTGCTCGGACCCGGGCAGGACGACGCGAACGGGAAGATTTCCAACCTAGTGGTGCTGAACGACGGCAGCGTCCACGATCTCACCATCCCCTCGGCGCTCGAGTCGGGAGTGAGCCTCAACTGCCAGCTTGACGTGCAGCCGGGCGAGACCAAGGACGTCTACATCGACTTCCAGATGCCCCAGTCCATCCAGATCGACGCCACCGGAGTTCCGGAGAAGTACATTTTGAGGCCCGTCATCCACTGCCATGAGGGGCCGGCGACGACGCTCCCGCCGCTGTACGCGCTGACGGTGCAGAAGGACGGCGCGGGGTCCGGGACGGTGGCCGGGGGTCCGACCGGGTATGCGATTCTGGCCGGGGGTGGGATCAACTGCGGCGCGACCTGCGATGACTCGTATCCCTCAGGGACCGACGTGGCGCTGACCGCGACCGCGGCCCCCGGCTCGACCTTCGCCGGCTGGACCGGCTGCGACAGTGTCAGCGACAGTGTCAGCGGCCCGACCTGCAACGTGACGATGACCGCCGGTCGCATCGTGACCGCGACGTTCAACCCGGTCCAGCCGGTCCAGTACACGCTGACGGTGGCGAAGAACGGGACCGGTATTGGGACGGTGACGAGTGGCGGCGGGGCCATCAGCTGCGGCGCGACCTGCAGCGCCCCGCTCGATGCCGGTACCGCGGTGACGCTCACCGCGACGCCAGACGCCACCTCGACGTTCGCGAGCTGGGTGGGCTGCGACAGCACCAGCGGCACGACCTGCAACGTGACCATGGGCGCCAACCGCACAGTGACGGCGAACTTCACCCGGGTCCAGTACGCGTTAACGGTGTCGAAGAGCGGGACCGGTGGCGGCACGGTGGCCGGGGGCGGGGGCGGCGTCGCCATCAGCTGCGGCGCGACCTGCAGCGCCCAGCTCGATGCCGGTACCGCGGTGACGCTCACCGCTACGCCAGACGCCACCTCGACGTTCGCGAGCTGGGTGGGCTGCGACAGCACCAGCGGCACGACCTGCAACGTGACCATGGGCGCCAATCGCACGGTGACGGCGACGTTCACCCGGGTGCAGTACACATTGACGGTGTCGAAGGGCGGCACCGGTGCCGGCACGGTGGCCGGGGGCGGTGGCGCCATCAGCTGCGGCGCGACCTGCAGCGCTTCGCTCGATGCCGGCACTCCCGTGGTGCTCACCGCCACGCCAGACGCCACCTCGACGCTCGCGAGCTGGGTGGGCTGCGACAGCGTCAGCGGCCCGACCTGCACCCTGACCATGAGCGGCGACCGCATCGTGACCGCGACCTTCGACCCGGTCCAGTACACGCTGTCGGTGGCGAAGGCCGGCCCAGGCACGGGCACGGTGAGCGGGGGTGGCATCAGCTGCGGCGCGACCTGCAGCGCCTCGTTGGACCCCGGGACTCCGGTGACGCTCACCGCCGCGGCCGGGGCCGGGTCGACGTTCGCGGGCTGGACCGGCTGCGACAGCGCGAGCGGGTTGACCTGCACCCTGACCATGAACGCGAACCGCACCGTGACGGCGACCTTCAACCCGGTCCGGTCCACGCTCACGGTGGTGAAGAGCGGCGCCGGCACGGGAACCGTGATGGGGGGTCCCATCAGCTGCGGCTTCACATGCACCGGGTCGGTCGTATTTGGGACTTCGGTGACGCTCGACGCCTTGCCCGACGCCACCTCCACGTTCGGGGGCTGGACCGGTTGCGACAGCGCCGTCGACTCGACGTGCACGGTGACCATGAACGCCAACCGCACAGTGACCGCCACCTTCGACCCGATTCCAGCCTCCTCCCCTGTCGCGAGCGGCACCACCAGCCGCGCGATCGGGGAGCCCCTCGCGTCGCCGGCCGCGGCTGGCACCTGGAGCGCGAACCAGTAGCGGCACGAGGGATCCCGGGGGGCGCACCCGAATCAGGCCTGCGACCTTCGGGCCGCAGCCCCTCGGTCCCCGATCCGCCCCGTGCGGACCGGCGTCGCGTCACGCCTCGGCCGCGGGAACCGTAGCCGCTCCCGGCTTCACCTCGCGGTGCCACTTCCAGATCTCGTAGATGGCGGGGTAGACCACCAGCTCGAGGATGAAGGAGGTGAAGATGCCGCCCACCATCGGGGCGGCGATGCGCTTCCACACGTCCGATCCGGTGCCGGTGGCCCACATGATGGGAAGGAATCCGATGAAGGTGGTGGCCACGGTCATGAACTTGGGGCGCAGCCGCTTGGCCGCGCCGTGCACGATGGTTTCCTCGAGGTCGGCCCGCGACCTGAGACGGCCCTCCTTCCTCGCCTGCTCGTAGGCCAGGTCGAGGTAGAGGAGCATGAAGACCCCGGTCTCGGCGTCCACGCCCATGAGCGCGATCAGGCCCACCCACACCGCGATGCTCATGTTGTAGCCGAGCAGGGAGAGGTACCAGATGGCGCCGATGGCGGAGAAGGGGACGGCCAGGGCCACGATGGCGGTCTTGGTCAGCGACCGGGTGTTGAGGTACAGCAGCAGGAACACCAGGAAGAGGGTGAGGGGGACGACGTAGACCAGCCGATCGCGCACCCGCGCCATCGCCTCGTACTGGCCGCTCCACAGCGCCGCGTATCCAGGCGGCAGCTTCACCTTCTCGCGGATGAGCCGGTCCGCCTCCTGCACGTAGCCGCTCAGGTCCCGGCCGTCCACGTCCACGAAGACGTAACCGGTGAGCAGGCCGTCCTCGTTGCGGATCATGGCCGGCCCGGTGGCCACCTTGATGGCGGCCAGCTGGCCCAGCGGGATCTGGCGCTGGCCGCCGGAGGCCGGGACCAGCACGCGGCCGAGCGCCTCGAAGTCGGAGCGGAAGTCGCGCATGTACCGGACGTTGACGGGGTAGCGCGCCCGCCCCTCGACGGTGGTGGTGACGTTCTCGCCGCCGATGGCGTTCTGGACCACGCTCTGCGCCTCGTCCATGGAGAGGCCGTATCGGGCCAGCTCGTCCCGGTTCCACTCGACGTCGAGGAAGAAGCCCCCGCCCGTCCGCTCCGCGAAGACGTTCCGGGTTCCGGGCACCGAGGGCAGGAGGGCCTCGATCCGGGTGCCGACGTCCTCGATGGTCTGGAGGTCGTCGCCTGAGATCTTGAGGCCCAGGGGGGTGCGGATGCCGGTGGTCAGCATGTCGATGCGGGCCTTGATGGGCATGGTCCAGGCGTTGGACACCCCCGGCAGCTTCAGGGCCTGGTTGAGCTGGTTGACCAGCTCCTCGGTGGACAAGCGATCCGAGGTGAAGGGCCGGAAGAGGGGCTTGAGCCATTCCGGGGCCCACCCCGAGTACCAGGTGGGCACCCGCCGCCACTGGTCGCGGGGCTTCAGGGTGATGACGGTCTCCAGCATCGACAGCGGGGCCGGGTCGGTGCTGCTGTCGGCTCGCCCCGCCTTGCCCAGCACCCGGTCCACCTCCGGGAACTGGCGGATGACGCGGTCGCTGACCTGAAGGAGCGTCTGCGCCTCGGTGATGGAGATGCCGGGCATGGTAGTGGGCATGTAGAAGAGCGCCCCCTCGTCGAGCGGGGGCATGAACTCCGAGCCCAGCTTGAGGAAGGCCGGCACCGTCGCCGCGACCAGGGCCGTGGAGGCGCCGATGACTGCCCACTTCCAGCGGAGCGACCAGCGCACCACCGGCTCGTAGAGGCGGCTCAGGACGCGGCTGATGGGATGTTTCTCCTCGGAGTGGATGTGGCCCACCAGCACCGCGTTGCTGGCGCGGCACAGCCAGGCCGGCCGGAACTCGAAGCGGCGCAGCCGGGTGAAGAGGAGCCGCAGCGCCGGGTCGAGCGTGATGGCCAGGCACGCCGCCACCACCATGGCCAGCGTCTTGGTGTAGGCCAGCGGCTTGAAGAGCCGCCCCTCTTGCGCCTCCAGGGTCAGGACCGGCAGGAAGGAGACGGCGATGACTAGCAGCGCGAAGAAGCTGGCCGGCGCCACCTCCTTCACGGCCTCGACGATCACCGCCTTGTGATCGACGGCCTCCCCGGTGCGGCTGCGCTCCTCCAGCTTCTTGTGGGTCTGCTCCACCACCACGATGGCCGCGTCCACCAGCTCGCCCATGGCGATGGCGATGCCGCCCAGCGACATGATGTTGGCTGTGATCCCCAGCATCTTGAAGGGGATGAACGAGACCAGCACCGCCACCGGGATGGTGATGACCGGGATGAGCGCGCTCGGGACGTGCCACAGGAAGAGGAGGACCACGAAGACCACCGTCAGGATGACCTCCATCAGGGTCTCGGTGACGTTGCCGATGGCGCGCTGGATGAGGTCGGAGCGGTCGTAGATGGGGACGATGGACATCCCCTGCGGCAGGCCGGGCTCGATCTCCCGGATGCGCGTCTTGACGCGGTCGATGACGTCGAGGGCGTTCTGGCCCTGGCGCATGACGATGATGCCCGAGACCGCCTCGCCCTTGCCGTCCAGGTCCGACACGCCGCGCCGCAGGTCCGGGCCCAGCACCACCTGGCCGATGTCGCGCACGCGGATGGGCGTCCCGCTCTGGCTGGCCGAGACCACGATGCTCTCGAAGTCGGCGATGGACTTGGCGTAGCCGCGGCCGCGGACCATGTACTCGGTGCCGCCGAACTCGATGAGCCGGCCGCCGGCCTCGATGTTCCCGCCGCGCACCGCCTCCACCACCCTCTGGATGGAGAGGCCGTAGTTGCGGAGCTTGTTGGGATCGACGTTGACCTGGTACTGGCGCCCGAACCCGCCCACCGACGCCACCTCGGCCACTCCCGGCACCGCCTTGAGGTAGTAGCGCAGGGTCCAGTCCTGGTAGGAGCGCAGGTCGGCCAGGCTGCGCTGGCCGGTCTGGTCCACCAGCGCGTACTGGAAGACCCAGCCCAGCCCGGTGGCGTCGGGGCCGAGCTCGGCCTTGGCGTCCGTCGGCAGGCGGCCCAGGACGCCCGAGAGGTACTCCAGGGTCCGGGTGCGCGCCCAGTAGATGTCGGTGCCGTCCTCGAAGATGACGTAGACGAACGAGTAGCCGAAGTCGGAGAACCCGCGAACGGCCCGGACCTGCGGCGCGCCCAGCATGGCGGTGACGATGGGATAGGTGATCTGCGCCTCGACGACGTCGGGGCTCCGGTCCCAGCGCGTGTAGACGATGACCTGCGTGTCGCTGAGGTCGGGAATGGCGTCGAGCGGGACCCGCTTCATCGACCAGGCGCCGGCCGCGGCCGCGGCGGCGATGAGGAGGAGCACCAGGAACTTGTTCCGGACCGAGTAGTCGATGACTCGCTTGATCACCTGGGCACCCGGGGCGCTCGCTCCGGCCGGCGGTCACCCGGCCATCGAGGGTCACTTGGCCTGGAGGTACTTGGCCGGCTCCGCGTCGAACCGCTTCTTGCAGTCCTCGGCGCAGAAATAGTAGCTCGCGCCCTGGTGCTCCGACTTCCGGCCCGCCGCGGCGGCGCGCTTCTCGTCCACCTCCATGCCGCAGACCGGATCCTTGGCCACCGGCCCGAAGAGGCCTTGGCTGGCGGCCTTCATCCGGCTCTCGGAGTCGATGAGGAAGGTGCCCGAGATGACGATGCGCTCGCCCTCCATCAGGCCCTTGCCGACCTCCACCTGGTCGCCGAGCCGCCAGCCGGTCTCGACCGCTCGGGGCTCGAAGTACCCTTCGCCGCGGTCGACGAAGACGGTCTTGCGCAGGCCCGAGTCCACGATGGCCTCCGCCGGAACCGCCAGGGACGGCGGCAGCTCGATGTCGAAGCGCACGTCCACGAACATCCCCGGCTTGAGCGCGTATCCGGGATTCTCGGTCTCCAGCCTCACCTTCAGGGTGCGGGTGGCCTCGTCGAAGGTGGGCTCGGCGCGGCTGACGGTGGCCTCGAGCTGGAGGCTCCGGTCCTGGGAGGTGATGCGGGCCTTCGACCCGGGGCGGATGAAGGGCGCCTGGTTCTCGTACACGTCGGCGAGGACCCACACCCGGCGCAGATCGGCGATGCGGTAGAACTCGAAGCCCCGCTCGCAGCGCAGGCCCAGGGCCGCCTTTCGCTCCAGCACGAAGCCGTCCACCGGCGAGACCACCTCGATGTATTGCTGCACGCGGCGCTTGGCGCGCAGCTCCTCGAGCTGCTGCTCGGAGACGCCCAGGTTGCGCAAGGTGTTGGCGAAGCGGTCGACCCCGTCGATGTTGGAGACGCGCCCCAGGGTGTCGAGCCCGGAGAAGTACGACAGCTGGGCGTTCACGAACTCGGAGGCGTAGAACGAGAGCAGCGCCTCGTTCTTTCTCACCAGCGATCCGGTGGTCGCGCCGCGCACCCCGCGCACCATGCCGTCCGCGCCGGCGACCAGCGGGTACACGGCGTTCTCGTTGGGCGCCACGCGGCCGGTGGTGCGGAGGGTTCGCGTTCCGGAGACCCGCTCCACGACGCCGAGCCTCACCCCGATCGTCTGCTGGCGCTCCGGGCTCACCCGCACCGCGCCGGCGGGGAGCGCGGACCCGTCGCCGGCCGCCGCCGGCCCGCCCTCCTCTTGCACGGGCTCGAGGCGCATGCCGCAGGAGGGACAATCGCCCGGCCGGTCCGAGCGGTACTGTGGATGCATGGGGCAGGCGTAGGCGCGAGTGCCCTGCTGATGCGAGGCCGGTGCGGTGTCCCTATGCGCCCACCGGGTGCCGGCCACGAAGGAGGCGGCCGCGAGGACCAGCCCCAGCGCGATGTAACGGGCGAGCTTCATGTCGAACTCGGCGCCGGATGATAGCTCACCTGCCCCTGGCGAGAGGGAAAACGTGGCCGGAGCGGTCCCGCTGCTCGGGAGGCGACGCGCGCTCGCCCGGGCAGGAAGCCGCGACCGGCCCGACCGGAGAGCCTGCGGAAGGTTGCGCGTCGTCGAGGAACCGGCGTCGTTCGCGACGATCGGGGTGACGCACCCGAAGAGCTCGAAGGGCGGCCAACTCCGGTCGCCGTTCACCACGCGAGAACGTTCACCGAAGTCGACCGCGCTGGCCCGCTGCCGCTGGCCGGCCGCCGATGGCCCGCCCCTCGAGGAAGCGGTCCACGGCCCTCCCCCATTTGGAATAGTGGGTAGGGTCTGGTCTGACCCATCCGCACCATATGCGCGCGTAACACACAGTAAACGCGAACAGTAATTTTATTCAGGATTGACACGGGTCAATTCCTGTTCCGTCTACTTGGGCACCTATCTGTGTTGTCCCCCTTTCCGGGGACAGACGTTCTGCGACCTCGTACCCACACTGTGCGCCAGTCGAGTTCCCGGGGGCACCGAATCCCCGGGCGGGAGAGGGCACCCACACACAGGAGCGGGGATCACGTCATGAAGCCTTCAGGCGTCATTCGAACGGGAGTGTTTGCCCTGCTGGCGCTGGCCGCCATGGGCATGTGTTTCAACTACACCTTCG
Organism: Anaeromyxobacteraceae bacterium; assembly: GCA_035762305.1. Taxonomy (GTDB): domain Bacteria; phylum Myxococcota; class Myxococcia; order Myxococcales; family Anaeromyxobacteraceae; genus DASTPH01. The sequence goes on along the minus strand of DASTPH010000198.1, from coordinate 4,766 downwards.
CGGCGACGTCGGCGCCGAAGGCCAAGAAGCTGCAGCAGATCACGGCCGCCGACAAGAAGGCCGCCGCCCAGCGCGCCGCCGCTCTCGGCATGAAGCCAGGCGCCGCCGGGATCATCGGACAGGCCGCGGCCACCCCCCTCCCCGGCACCGAGGGTCCGGGCGGCGTCCCGCACTACTTCGGCCCCTACGGCAACTGGGCCTACAGCCCGCTGCCGAAGGGCCCCATCGCCGCGGTCACGGTCGCGGCCGGAGGCAGCGGGTACAGCGCTACTCCCGTGGTCACCGTGAGCGATGCGTACGGCACGGCCACGACGCCGGCCAACGTCACCGCCACGGTCGTGGGCGGCGTCATCACGGGCTTCATTGTGAACAGCGGAGGCGTCGACTACACGGCTCCCGTCGTCACCATCGCCGATACCACGGGCGTCGGCGCGGCTGCCGACGCGCAGCTCGGCCCGGTCACCGGCGGCATGCGCAAGTTCATCGACACGCTGCCGGGGCTGACGCCCGCCGGCGCAAACAACCTCGGGCAGTACATCCCGATCGCCGCCAAGGACACCACGACCTATCCCGGCTCCGACTACTACGAGATCGCCCTCGTCGAGTACCAGGAGAGGATGCATTCGGACCTGCCGATGACGAGGCTCCGCGGCTACGTCCAGCTGTCGACAGCGGTCCCGCCCGCCGGGATCCCGCTCTTCAACCCCGACGGCACTCCCATCAACAAGCCCGACGGCACCCAGGCCTTGGCCCTGGACAACCCCCACTACCTCGGGCCCGTCATCGTGGCCCAGGGGAGCGCCCACGGCGCCGGCGTCGCGGGCCAGCCGGTACCGGTCCGCATCAAGTTCTACAACCTGCTCCCCACTGGAGCTAAAGGGGACCTCTTCGTCCCGGTGGACGAGACCGTCCCGGGCGCCGGGCTCGGACCGGCGGGGCCGGGCGTCGCGGGCGACCTGTACCCGCAGAACCGGGCCACCATCCACCTCCACGGCAACAACACGGTCTGGATCAGCGACGGCAACACCCACCAGTGGATCACGCCGGCCGCCGAGGCCACCCCGTTCCGCAAGGGCGTCAGCGCGAGGAACGTGCCGGACATGCCCGTCCCCAACGCCGTCCCAGCCGAGTGCGACGCTCCCAACAGCGGGTGCCAGACCTTCTTCTACACCAACGCCCAGAGCGCCCGGCTGCAGTTCTACCACGACCACGCCATGGGCATCACGCGCCTCAACGTCTACGTCGGCGAGGCGGCCGGATTCGTGAACACCAACGTCGTCGAGGCGGACATGATCGGCGGCTCCAACGTGTCCGGCGTCAACCCCGGCCTGCTCCCGGTCCTCCCCGGCCTCGGCATTCCTCTGGTCATCCAGGACAAGACCTGGGTGGACGCGAACACGATCTTCGTCCAGGACCCGACCTGGAACTGGGGCACCGGGACGAGGGACGCCAACGGGAGGCTCCTCACCGCCGTCACCGGGGACCTCTGGTTCCCCCACGTCTACATGTCCGCCCAGAATCCGTGGGACCTCGCCGGCGTGAACCCCTTCGGCCGCTGGCACTACGGCCCCTGGTTCAACCCGCCCGTTCCCGAGTGCGTGAACCTGGGCCCGGTGGGATGCATCGAGCGCGGGCCGGTTCCGAACGAGTACTACCAGCCCGTCTGCGACGGCCTGCCTGACCCCATGAATCCCATCTGCACGACGCCCTGGGAGCCGCCGATGAGGCCGGGGGTGCCGAACCCCTCGATTCCGGGTGAGGCCTTCATGGACACCCCAATCGTCAACGGAACGGCATATCCGGTTCTGACGGTGGAGCCCAAGGCTTACCGGTTCCGCGTCCTGAGCGCCGCCAACGACCGCATGTTCAACCTGCAGCTCTACGTGGCCCACGACAAGAAGTCTTGGGTCCCGGGCACCGGCTCGGCCAACCCCGGCAGCCCGACCGTCCCGTGCGATGCGGCGTACGCCGGGCCGCTCACCGACTGCACCGAGGTCAAGATGGTCTCGGTCGCCGGCGCTCCGAACCAGCTCGCCGACTGGCCGAGCGGCATTCCCGATCCGCTGACGAAGGGGCCGGACTGGATCCTGATCGGCACCGAGGGCGGGTTCACGCCAGCGCCTCTCGTCATTCCCCAGCAGCCCGTCGGCTGGAACTTGAACCCGACCACCTTCAACTTCGGCGTCGTCAACCAGCACTCGCTGCTCCTCGGATCGGCCGAGCGGGCCGACGTCGTGGTGGACTTCTCCGCGTACGCGGGGAAGACGCTCATCCTCTATAACGACGCTCCTGCGGCCTTCCCGGCCGGCGTCCCGGTCTACGACTACTTCACCGGGGTCGCCAGCCAGCTCGACGCCGGCGGCGCGCCCAGCACGCTGCCCGGCTACGGCCCCAACACCCGCACCATCATGCAGATCCAGGTCGCCGCCAGCCCGATTGCCCCAACCTATGACCTGGCGGCGCTGAACGCGGTCTTCGCCAAGACCGGCACCAAGCGGGGCGTCTTCGAGGTCTCCCAGGATCCGATCATCATCCCGCAGGCGGCCTACAACTCCGCCTACAACAACAGCTTCCCGACGTCGGCCGCGGCCCAGTACGTCCAGATCGCCGACACCGCCAAGACCTTCAATCCCATCGACGTGAACGGCGTGCCCCAGCCCCTTCCCGTCACGATCCCGCTCGAGATGAAGGCCATGCACGACGAGATGGGCGGCGTCTACGACACCCTGTTCGGCCGGATGAGCGGCATGCTCGGGCTCTCGAACCCGCTCTCGCCGGTCCACATCCTCATCCCCTACGGCTATGCCAGCCCGCCGACCGACGTGGTCAGGGGCTCGCTCGAGCTGAGCCCGGTCGGCGTGATGCCCGACGGGACGCAGCTGTGGAGGATCTTCCACAACGGAGTGGACACCCACACCATCCACACCCATCTCTTCCACGCCCAGCTCGTCAACCGCATCGCCCAGGACGGGATCCAGCTGGGGGTGGACCCCATCGAGCTGGGCTGGAAGGACACCTTCAGGGTGAACCCGCTGGAGATCACCTTCTTCGCCCTGAGGCCGACCGTTCCCACCCCGGCGCAGCTCCCCTTCGAGGTGCCCGACAGCGTCCGCCTCATCGACCCGACGCTGCCCGAGGCGGCCACGCTCATCCCGCCGCCGCCCGCGGGGTGGTTCGACCCGGCCGGAATCGGGATCCCGGAGATCCTGAACCACCTCGTCAACTTCGGGTGGGAGTACGTGTGGCACTGCCACATCCTGGCCCATGAAGAGATGGACATGATGCATTCGCTGGTGTTCGCGGTTCCGCCCAAGGCGCCGACGGCGCTCGTTGCCGTGGCGTCCGGCACCGCCAACGCCCCGACGGTGGTCCTGAACTGGCAGGACAACTCTGTCAAGGAGGTCCAGTTCACCCTCCAGAGGGCCTCGGACCCCAATTTCACGGTGGGGCTCACGTCCTTCAATTACGCCAACCCCGTACCCACCACCGTCGGCCAGGTGAACTTCACGGACAGGACCGTGACGCCGAACAACATCTACTGGTACCGGGTGTTCGCCATCGGCGCTCCGGTGGGCGACGGCTTCACGGCCGGCTTCCCCACCATGTCCGCCGACTCCGTTTCCAACACGGTCAGCGTCCAAACCGGGACGACCGGACCGACTGTTCCAGCGGCTCCGACCGCTCTCGCGGCGACGCTGCAGGCCGGACTGCGGGTGAGCTTGACGTGGACGGACAACGCCACCAACGAGTCCGGCTTCGCGGTGGAGCGCTGCACGGGAGCTGGATGCACCAACTTCGCCCAGATCGCCGGGCCGGGCCCGAGAAACAACAGGGGTAGCGTGACCTACGTGGATGCCACCGTGGCCTATGGCCAGACCTACCAGTATCGGGTGGCCGCGGTGAACGGGGCCGGGTTGTCGGCCTACACGAATACCGTGCTGGTGGTCGTGCCCGCGCTCCCGCCCGCGCCGACGGCCTTCGCCGTCGCGGTCGCGCCCGCGGGCGGAGCCAACTACACGGCGACGCTGAGCTGGGCGGCAGCCACACCCGACCCGGCAAGCTTCACAATCCAGCGGGCCCAGAACGCCACGTTCACGACCAACCTGAGTACCTTCACGGTCGCGGGCACCGCCAGGACCCTGGCGCAGAACGTGAGCCGCAACACGACGTACTACTACCGGATCCGCGCCGACAACGGCTTCGGCGGTTCGTCCGCCTGGGTGAACGCCCTGCCGTTCCCCGTCCGCACGGGTCCCTAGAGCAGCCGGAAACAGTCGTCCTGAAGCACTTGTCCATCGCGGGTCAGTCGTTCGACCCGCGATGGACAACGCCCGTTTTCGCACCATGACCTTCGCTGGTGAGGGAGAAGGCTCATGACCCCCCGGAACCCCTGCGTCCGCTTCCTCGGTCTTCCCGCCCTCCTCTTCGCCGCCGCGAGCTGCGAGCCGGCCACGGTCACGAACCCCCAGGGCGCGATGAGCGTCCACTTGGCGAAAGCCGGGGCCAACTCCTTCCAGACGGTCAACCTCCACATCTCCAGCCTCGAAGCCCACAGCAACTCGAGGGGCTGGGTCACGCTCTCGGAGCCGGACGCCACCTACGACCTCATGAAGCTCACGGGTGGCGTGGTGGGGACGCTCGCCAGCGGGGTCGCGCTCGAGCCGGGCAAGTACACCCAGTTCCGCCTGGTGCTCGGGCCCGGCCAGGAGGACGCCAACGGGCAGAAGATCTCCAACCTCGTGGTGCTGAACGACGGCAGCTCCCAC
>DASTPH010000197.1:0-25043 GCA_035762305.1 Anaeromyxobacteraceae bacterium | reverse complement strand
GCCCGCGGGGAGGGCCCCTGCCTTGCGGCTTCTCTTGCAAGGCACGGGGCCTTCCCCGCGAGGTGCTGCGAAGCAGGAGGCGCAAGGGGGGGCTCAGGACTTCTGCGGAGCAGCACCTAGCGAAAGGGTCCGCCCGTGGGCGGACCCCATTCGCTTCCGGGAACCCGTTGCCTTCCCGGGACCGGCTGGAGACCGGTCTGCGCTACTCAGAACGGTGCGCCTTCCCACCCGAGGTGTCAAGCGGCCTCCCGCCGGGGGGCCCCTCCTGGTCCCCCGCCGCCTCCGGCTGGGGGGGCTCGGAGGGGAGCAGCGCCGGGGGCCCCGGCTGCGGCCCGGTGCCGAGGAGCCCCTGCACCGCGGCCACGATGTCCTGGTACTTCACCGGCTTCTGCAGGAGGAGGTTCACGCCCAGCCTGGCGAGCCGATCGCGCTCCTCGGAGGCCCCGGAGCTGATCACCACGATGGGAAGCGCGCGCAGCCGCTCCTCGGCGCGGATCTTCTCCACCAGCGCGAAGCCGCTCATCACCGGCATGTAGATGTCGGTCACCACCAGGTCGACGGGCGGCGTGGCCAGGAGCCTGGCGAAGGCCTCGTGGCCGTCCCGGGCCACTTCCACCGAGATGCCCGGGAATCTTTCGGCGGTGGAGAGGCGCCGCAGCGCCGAGGTGTACATGGCCGCCACCAGGGCGTTGTCCTCCACCAGCAGGACCCGGTAGCCCCCCTGCCTGGATTCGGCGGCCACGGCGGCGGCGCGGGTGAGCCGCTCCAGCGTGCGCCGATCCTCCTCGCGGTCGGGCGGAATCCACACCGCCACCCCGCCGGGCTGCGATCCGTCGGCGGGCCGGACCCGCTTCACCTCGACCACCAGCTCCACCGGATCGGGCACGTGGGGGACCGAGACGAGCAGGTTCACCCGGTCACCCACGGCGAAGTGCCGCTCGGTGCGGATGAAGATGCCCCCGGCCGAGAGGTTCTCCGTCTGGTCGCGGATGCCCGCCGCCGTGTCCGGGTACTCGACTGCCAGGACCAGGGGAAAGCGCGGGTGGGATCGCCTGTCGCGTTCGTTCATGGCCCTCGCCCGCCGGTCAAGATGATTGTCCTCCACCAGGGAAGATACGCAACTCGCGAGCCATGGCCGGGGGACCTCCTCCCTCGAAGGGAGGGACACCGGTGGCGGCGCGGAGGGGCCACATATCGCGCGCTTCGGGGTGACGCGCCGGGCCGAACCGGATCCCGCCCGGACCTCGGACGAGCCCGCTTCCTGACCCTGGGTCAGGATCCCGGCCCCGCCTGCGGGCCCCGGGGCGTGTCCCTTGATCCCGGGATGTCGCGGCCTCGAGCTCCCGGGCAAAGCCGCCCGGCCCGCGCCCGGACCCGCCGGCACGGCCCGGGCCCGAGGGCGACACCCCCGGCCTCTTGGGGTAGTCTTCGGGACCCATGGCGAGGCGCCAGCGTTACCAGCGCGTCCTCCTCCCGGGCGAGAAGGAAGGGCGGCGCGACTTCCTCAGGAAGGGGCTCGTGGGCGGCCTGCTCCTGGCCGCCGGCGGCGGCGTCTTCCTGGCCACGCGTCGCACCCGGGCGGCTTCGGGACTGGGGCCACTGCAGATCCTCTCTCCCGAGGAGGCCACGGTGGTGCTGGCGGTGGCGAACCGGCTGGTGCCCGAGCGCGTCGGCTTCCCGCGCCCGCTGGACGTGGGCGTGCCGGGCAAGGTGGACGCGCTCCTGGCCGGCCTGCATCCCGGAGCGCAGAAGGAGTTCCGGCGCCTGGTGAACCTCTTCGAGGGCGCGGTGGCCGGCTTCCTGTTCGAGGGGCAGGCGCGCCAATTCACGGCCTGCTCTCCCTGGGAGCAGGAGGATCGGCTGCGCGGCTGGGCCCAGAGCCGGGTGACGCTGCGCCGCTCCGGCTTCCGGGCCCTGAAGAAGCTGGTCTACGCGGCGTACTACGGCTCGCCGCAGACCTGGCCCGCCATCGGGTACCCGGGACCGCCCATCGCCCCGGCGCCGGTGGCGCCGGAGCGGCCGCCGGCGGAGGCGAGCGAGGAGGCGCCGCCCAAGCCGGTCCGCGCGGCGCAGCAGGCCAAGGCGGCCGAGCCCGGGCCCAGGCCCGCCGAGGTCCGCCCGCGGCCGACGCCGCCCGGCGCCCGCGGCGCCGAGCCGGCCGAGGCCGCCTCGCCGCCGGCCCGGCCCGGGCCGCGGGTCCCCGAGCCCTCGCGGCAGGCCGAGGCCCCGCCGGCCGCCGGGGCGCTCGAGGCTCCGCCGGCCCCGAGACCGGTCGAACCCTACCCCGCCCAGCGCAGTGGGGTTCCCGCGCCCGCGGAGGAAGCGAAGCCGTGACCGACAAGCCCCAGGCGCCGGGCCGGATCGTCGCCGGCCCCGAGCTGCGACGCGACGTCGAGGAGCGTCCCGACGTCTGCGTGGTGGGGTCGGGCGCCGGCGGGGCGGTAGTGGCGGCTCACCTGGCGCAGAAGGGGCTCAAGGTGGTGGTGCTGGAGGAGGGCGGCCGCTTCGGCCGCGCCGACTTCCGAATGGACGAGGCCACCGCCTACCCGCGCCTCTACATGGAGAAGGGGACACGGGCCACCGCCGACCAGGCCATCACCGTGCTCCAGGGAAGGGCGGTGGGCGGCAGCACGGTCGTCAACTGGACCACCAGCTACCGGCTCCCCGACCGCGTGCTCGCTCACTGGGCCGCGGCGCACGGGGTGGAGGGGCTTCCCCCGGCGGCGCTGGCGCCGCACTTCGCGGCGGTGGAAGAGCGCCTCCACGTCCACGAGCAGCCTCTCGCCGAGGTGAACCCCAACAATCGCGTCCTCTGGGACGGCGCGCAGAAGCTGGGCCTCGAGCGGGCCCTCATCCGCCGCAACGTGCGGGGATGTGCCAACCTGGGCTACTGCGGCCTGGGGTGCCCCATCGACGCCAAGGCGTCCATGGACCTCACCTACCTCCCCGACGCGGTGCGCGCCGGGGCCCGGATCTACGCCAACGCCCGGGCCGCCCGCATCGAGCGGTCGGGCAAGCGCGCCGCGGCGGTGGTGGCCACGGTGCTGGACCCCGCCAGCGACCGACCCACCGGACGCAAGATCACGGTGCGGCCCCGGGTGCTGGTGCTCTCGGCGGGAGCGGTGGGCACTCCGGAGCTGCTGCTGCGGAACGAGATGAACCCCAACGGCCGGGTGGGCCTGCGCACCTTCCTGCACCCGGTGACCGCCAGCCTGGCGCTCTTCCGCGAGCGCATCGAGGGCTGGCGCGGGGCCCCGCAGTCGGTGGGCTCCCACGCCTTCGCCGAGCCCGGCCCGGGCAAGGTGGGCTTCTTCCTGGAGGCCGCCCCGCTCCACCCCATGCTCTCCGCCGCCGCTGCGCCCGGCATCGCCGGCGAGCACCAGGAGCTCATGTCGCGCCTCCCCAACGCCAACGCGCTCATCGCCCTGGCCATCGACGGCTTCCTGCCGGAGGAGGCGGGCGGGACGGTCTCGCTGCGCTCCGACGGGCGCGTGCGCATCGACTACCCCATCCGGCCCCAGGTCTGGGAGGCGCTGCGGGAGGGGGCGAAGGTCCTGGCGCGCATCCAGCTCGCCGCCGGCGCCGAGGCGGTCTACAGCCTCCACGAGGACCCGGTGGTGATGCGCAGCGCGGCCGAGGTGGCCCTGCTCGATCGAGCGCCCTGGCTGCCGGCGCGGGTCGGGCTCTTCAGCGCCCACGCCATGGGCGGGTGCGCCATGGGGGGCGACCCCAAGCGCAGCGTGGTGGACTCGCGGCTCAAGATGCACCACTACGAGAACGTGTGGGTGGTGGACGGCTCGGTCTTCCCCACCAGCCTGGGGGTGAACCCCCAGGAGACCATCTTCGCGCTGGCGCGCTGGGCGGCCGATCACGTGGCGCAGGGAGCCGGCTAGGGCCGGGCGGGCCGGCGAGAGGAGGCGACGGTGGAGACCATTGCCGGACGGGTGGCGCTGGTCACGGGGGGCGGGCGAGGCATCGGCCGGGCGGTGGCGCTGGCCCTGGCCCGGGCCGGGGTCGACGTGGCGGTGGCGGCCCGCACCGTGCCGGAGATCGAGGCGGTGGCCGCCGACGTGCAGGCGCTGGGGCGGCGCGCCCACTTCTTCCCGCTCGACGCAGCCGACCGGCGCGCCCTGGCCGCCGCGCCCGCCGAGGTGGCCCGGGCGCTCGGGCCGGTGGACATCCTGGTGAACAACGCCGCCATCCGCCCGTCGAGCCCGCTGGCGCGCACCAGCGACGAGCAGTGGGACGGAGTGCTGGCGGTGAACCTGACCGCCCCCTTCCTGCTCACCCGCGCCTGCCTCCCGGGGATGCTCGACCGGCGCTGGGGGCGGATCGTGAACGTGGCCTCGGTGGCGGGCCGGCTGGGCGTGAAGTACCTCGCCGCCTACGCAGCCTCCAAGCACGGACTGCTCGGCCTCACCCGCACCACGGCGCTGGAGGGAGCGCGCAAAGGCGTCACCGCCAACGCCATCTGTCCCTCCTGGACCGACACCCGGATGATGGCCGAGGCGGTCCAGGCCATCGTCGACGCCACCGGGCGCACCGCCGAGGAGGCCCGTGCCGCGGTGCTGGCCGACAATCCGCGCGGCCAGCCGGCGTCGCCCGAGGAGGTGGCCGAGGTGGCGGTGTGGCTGGCCTCGAACCCGGCCGTCAACGGTCAGGCCTTCAACGTGGACGGCGGCGAGGTCATGTCTTGACAGGAAGAATGGCGTTCCGCTTCCGCATCGGCGGGTACGATGCGGCGTACCTGGCCACGGCCCAGGCCGTGGCCGGCGGATGGCTCACACCGAAAGGCGCACGAACGGGTGGCCCGGTTGGGCCTATCGCGGCTGGTATGAGACGCGCCCCATGAAGTTTCGGCCGACCCGGCCTTGACTCCACCGGCGGCTTCGGCTCCGATCCGGGCTCCACTTCCGCGGACGAGGGCCATGGAATCGACCAAGTACCTGCTCGACGAGAACCAGATCCCGACGCACTGGTACAACGTCATCGCCGACCTGCCCGCGCCGCCGGCGCCGGTGCTGCACCCCGGGACCAAGCAGCCGGTGACGCCGGCCGACATGCTGCCCTTGTTCCCGCCGGGGCTCCTGGAGCAGGAGATGTCGTCGGAGCGCTGGATCAAGATCCCCGACGAGCTCCGCCAGATCTACTCCCTGTGGCGCCCTTCCCCGCTCTACCGGGCGCGGCGGCTGGAGCAGGCGCTCGCCACCCCGGCCCGCATCTACTACAAGTACGAGGGGGTCTCGCCGGCCGGGTCCCACAAGCCCAACACCGCCGTGCCGCAGGCCTACTACAACAAGCTGGCGGGCACGAAGCGCATCGCCACCGAGACCGGGGCCGGCCAGTGGGGCTCGGCCATGGCCATGGCCTGCCAGATGTTCGGCCTGCAGTGCACCGTCTACATGGTGAGGGTGTCGTACGGCCAGAAGCCGTACCGGAAGTCGATGATGCAGCTGTGGGGTGCCGAGGTGCTGGCCTCCCCGTCCGACCGCACCAACGCCGGCCGCGCCATCCTGGCCCAGGACCCGCAGAACCAGGGCTCGCTGGGGATCGCCATCTCCGAGGCGGTCGAGGACGCCGCCACCCACGACGACACCCGCTACGCCCTCGGCAGCGTGCTGAACCACGTCTGCCTCCACCAGACCGTGATCGGCCTCGAGGCCAAGGAGCAGCTCAAGCTGGCCGGCGACTACCCGGACGTGGTCATCGGCTGCCACGGCGGCGGCTCCAACTTCTCCGGCATCGCCTTCCCCTTCGTGGCCGACAAGGCGGCCGGGAAGAAGGTGCGGGTGGTGGCGGTGGAGCCCACCTCCTGCCCCACCCTCACCAAGGGGGTCTACGCCTTCGACTACGGCGACACCGCCCAGATGGCCCCCATCGCCAAGATGTACACGCTGGGTCACGACTTCATGCCGCCCGGCATCCACGCCGGGGGGCTGCGCTACCACGGCGCGGCGCCGCTGGTGTCGCTCCTGGTGAACCACCGGATCATCGAGGCCCGGGCGGTGGGCCAGCTGGCCTGCTTCGAGGCGGCGGTGCAGTTCGCCCGCACCGAGGCCATCATCCCCGCCCCCGAGTCGTCGCACGCCATCCGCGCCGCCGTTGACGAGGCGCTGGAGGCCAAGAAGGAGGGGAAGCCGCGGGTGATCCTCTTCAACCTCTCCGGCCACGGCCACGTGGACATGGCCGCCTACGACGCCTTCTTCAGCGGTCAGCTGGAGGACTTCGAGTACCCGGCGGCGAAGGTGCAGGAGTCGCTGAAGCACCTACCCAAGGTCGCCCTGTAGCGGGCGCGCGCCCTCCAAGGAATGGACTGCCGGCGTGGTCGCCACCCACTCCGCCGGCCGGCGCGTCTTCGCCACCCTCCCGTGGAAGGGGGCGGTGCTCCAGGACGTGCGGGTGGACCGGCGCGGCGCCCCGCACTTCGACGAGGTGACGCTCTCGGTGGTGTGGCCCGGCGGACAGCACGGCCTGGTGGCCTTCCGCGACTGCTGGGCCTTCCAGGGCCGGATGGGGCTCGGCACGGCCATGGCTCCCGAGCCCATCCGCGGCGCCTGGGCCAGCGCCGCCGGCCGGCCGCGCCGCCCCTGGGCGTCGCTCTCGGCCCCCGGCGACGGGCTCACCGCCTTCACGGTGGACCTCGCCAGCGGCGGCCGCCTCAAGGTCTACGCCCGGGAGTGGGACTCCCGGGCCATGGGGTTGCGGTGAGCCTCGGGGTCCTCACCCCACGAACAGGTCCGTCGCCAGCTCGCCGCCGGGCGTGACGGCGTAGCGCGAGAGGTCGGTCACCCCCTCCTCGCGCAGCACGTCCTCGTCGATGAAGAAGTTGCCGCTGCAGCGCCGGGACGGCCGGGTGAGGATGGCGCAGGCGGCGTCGGCGACGATCTCGGGGCTGCGGGCCAGGCGCCGGAGCGAGTCGCCGCCGAGGAGGTTCAGCGCCGCGGTGTCGACGACGGTGCGGGGCCAGAGCGCGTTCACGGCGATGCCCTGCTGGCGCAGCTCCTCGGCCATGCCCAGCACGCACAGGCTCATGCCGTACTTGGCCATGGTGTAGGCGAGGTGCGGGGCGAACCACCTGGGATCGAGGTTGAGCGGCGGCGAGAGGTTCAGGATGTGGGGGTTCGCCGACCTGGCGAGGTGCGGGATGCAGGCCTGCGAGCAGAGGAAGGTGCCGCGGGCGTTCACCTGGTGCATGAGGTCCCAGCGCTTGGCCGGGGTCTCGAGCGTCCCGGCGAGGAAGATGGCGCTGGCGTTGTTCACCAGGACGTCGATGCCGCCGAAGCGCTCCGCCGCCGCCTGCACCGCGGTCTGGATCTGGGCCTCGTCGCGGATGTCGAGGTGGAGCGCCAGCGCCTTGCCGCCGGCGCGCTCGATCTCCTCGGCGGCGCTGTGGATGGTCCCGGGGAGCTTGGGGTTCGGCACCTTCGACTTGCCGGTGACCACGACGTTGGCGCCGTCGCGGGCGGCCCGCAGGCCGATGGCGAGCCCGATGCCGCGGCTCGACCCGGTGATGAAGAGCGTCTTCCCCTGGAGCGTGGCCATGCCGTTCCTCCCGTGGCGGCGCCGAGCATCCACGGCCGGCGGCGCCGGCGCAAGCGCTCGGGCGGGCCCGGAGTAGCGCGCGGGGACCAGGGAGCTCGGGGAGGGGAAGTCGCATCCGACCGTCTCGGGGCTCCCAACCCCGCGGTGGACCCGATTCGCCCAGCAACCACGACCCGTAGCGTGTGGGACGCGCTATCGCCCCCAGGAATCGGCCCCGATCACTGATCTTCTGAGCAGGGCTAAGCCCTCGTCAGCACTGGGCCTTCTTGACTTCATGCCTCGATCGACCTTAGATCCCGGACGAAGTGGGAAAAAGTGTCATGTAGCGGATCTAGGCGGCATCGAGGGGTTCTCGGGTGTTCTTCGGGACGTTCCAGCACGCCATCGACCAGAAAGGGCGGACCAGCCTCCCGGCCCGCTTCCGCGAAACGCTGGCGCAGGCAGGCGAGGCCAAGCTGGTGCTCACCCAGTACCCGCACTGGCGCTCGGTGCAGGCGCTGCCCATGTCGGTGTGGAAGGAGCTGGAGCGCAAGGTGCTGGAGGCGAGCCCGCTCGACGCCCGCGCCCAGCGCAACGTGCTTCGCTTCTACTCCACCGCCCAGGAGGTGGACCTCGACGTCCACGGCCGGGTGCTGGTGCCCCCCGCCCTGCGCGAGTACGCCGGCCTCCAGAAAGACGTGGTGTGGGTGGGCATGGGGCGGGCCATCCACCTCTTCGACAAGGCGGTCTACGACGAGCAGATGTCCCGCCAGCTCGCCGAGGACGAGGTGGTCGACTTCTTCAAGTAGGAGCGCGCCATGCACGTCATCGAGGAGAGCAGCGCACTCACCGTCATCCGGGGCTACCGCGAGCTCGGGCTCGCCGAGGTGGCCCGCATCGCCGCCGCCGCCGCCCGCGCCCGGGCCGCCGGCCGGGCGGTGGTCCTGGACCTCGGCCGGGTCACCCACCTCCATTACGCCGGGGCGCGCCTCCTCTCCGAGGTCCCGGGGATCCGGGCCGCCGGCGCCAGCGGTTATCTACGTCAGCTGGTGTACGCCGGGGGCGGCTACGGCCGCCTCGAGTTCCACCGCGACGTCGCCGAGGCCGTGCGGGCCTCGTGAACGGGTTCGAGCATGAGACGGTCCTCGCCGACGAAGTGTCCGCCCTGCTCCGCCCCGCGCCGGGGCGGCTCCTGCTCGACGGCACCGTGGGCGGCGGCGGCCACTCGGAGCGCTTCCTCGTCGCGGGGGCGCGGGTGATCGGGCTCGACCGCGACCCTCGGGCGCTCGACGCCGCCTCGGCGCGGCTCGACCGCTTCGGCGACGCCTTCCGCGCCCTGCGCGCCGACTTCCGCGACGCCCGGGCGGCGCTTGGCTCGCTGGGGATCGCCGGCGTGGACGGCGCGCTCGTGGACCTCGGGGTCTCCTCGCCCCAGCTCGACGACCCCGGCCGCGGCTTCTCCTTCCAGCGGGCCGGCCCGCTCGACATGCGCATGTCGGGCGAGGGCGAGACCCTGGCCCAGCTCCTCACGCGCCTCGACGAGCGCCAGCTCGGCCGCATCCTCCGGCAGTACGGCGAGGAACGCTTCGCCCGCTCCATCGCCCGCGCCGTGAAGCGCGCCGTGGAGCGGGAAGGGGCCGACCGCCTCGACACCGCGCGGCTCGCGGAGATCGTCGCCGGCGCCATCCCGCGCAAGGCCTGGCCGCGCCGCATCCACCCCGCCACCCGCACCTTCCAGGCGTTGCGCATCGCCGTGAACGACGAGCTCGAGGCCCTCTCGGCCTGGCTCGTGTCCCTGCCGGCCATCCTCAACCCTGGGGGCCGCGCCGCCGCCATCGCCTTCCACTCGCTGGAGGACCGCCTGGTGAAGCGGGCCTTCCAGCGCCTGGTGCGCGCTTGCACCTGCCCGCCGGACCTGCCGGCCTGCGCCTGCGGCGCCCGCGCCACCTTCCTGGCCGTGACGCGCAAGGCGGTCATGCCCTCCGCCGCCGAGGCGGCCCGAAACCCGCGCGCCCGCAGCGCCAGGCTGCGCGTGGTGGAAAAGGTGCGAGCATGATGGCGCGACCCACCCGGCTCGAGCTGCTGCGGCCCACGATCCCTGCCTGCGCCGAGTGGGGCGCGCCATGAGGCGCCCCGGTCATCGGAGTGGCGCGGGCCGGGTGCTGGCGGCGGCGCTCCTCGTCGCCCCCGTCGGCGCCGCCGGAGTGTTCCACGTCTGGACCCGGACCAGGGTGGTGGCGGCCGGGTACGAGCTGGCCCGGCTGCAGCGGGAGCACGACCGCCTCGCGGACGAGCGGGCCAGGCTGGTGATCGAGGTGGCGACGCTGCGCGCGCCGGGGCGGCTGGAGCGCTTCGCGCGCGAGCGTCTGGGGATGGCTCCGCCGGCGCCGGGTGCGGTGGTGGCGTCGGTGTCGGGCGGGAAGGTGCTGGCGGGCGGGGTGGTTGGCGGCGGGGCAGGCCAGCGCTCCGGGCCGGCGGAGCCTGTTTCCTCGGCGGGCGCGCGGCGGCCCGGGGCGGCCGTGCGCCTGGCGCTCAGGCCGGCGCAGCGCCCCGGCGCTCCGGGGGCCCCCTGAGATGGCATACGGGATGGACCCGCGGCGGGCGCGCTGGATCGCCCTCCGCATGGGCTTCCTGGGACTCCTGCTGGCGGCGGCTCTGGCGGTGGTGCTCTTGCGAGCCGTGCAGCTGCAAGTCCTGCAGGGCGACCGGCTCGGGGGCCTGGCCCGCGATCAGTACCTGCGACAGCTGGAGCTGAAGCCGCAGCGGGGCGTCATCGCCGACCGCAACGGCGTGCCGCTCGCGGCCAGCGCCGAGGCCGACTCGGTGTTCCTGGATCCGCGCGACTTCCGCGCCGGGCCTCGTCCGGCGGCGGCGCTGGGCCGCCTGGCCCGGGTCCTCTCCGTCGACCCGAAGGCGCTGGAGCGCCGCCTCGAGCGCGGCGGCCGCTTCGCCTGGGTGAAGCGCCGGATCTCGCCCGCCGAGAGCGAGGCGGTGCGGGGCCTCCAGCTTGCCGGGGTGGGGCTGGTCAAGGAGGCGCGCCGCTACTACCCGCGCCGGGAGCTGGCCGGGCAGGTGCTGGGCCTGGTGGGCGACGACGGCGCAGGCCTGGAGGGCGTGGAGTACGCCCTCGACGACGCGCTGCAGGGAGAGCCCATGCGCGTCCCCACCCTGCGCGACGCTCGCGGCCTGCACCTCCTGGGCGAGGCGCCGGCCCCGGAGCGCGTCCTGGCCGGCGCCCGCGTCGAGCTCACCATCGACCAGGGGCTGCAGCACGCGGCCGAGCGGGCGCTCTCCGAGGCGGTGGCCCAGGCCCGCGCCGCCTCGGGCATGGCGGTGGCGGTCGACCCCCGGAGCGGCGAGATCCTGGCCCTGGCCAACGTGCCGGTGTGGAACCCCAACTCGCCGGGTCGCGGCGACCAGATGCGCAACCGCGCCGTGCTCGACACCTTCGAGCCCGGCTCCACCGCCAAGGTCTTCGCAGTGGCCGGGGCCCTGGACGCGGGCGCCATCCGGCCGCTGGAGCCCATCTTCTGCGAGAACGGGGCCTGGGCGGTGGGCGACCACGTCGTCCACGACCACAAGGCCATGGGCTGGACCGGCCCCTCGCGCATCCTCTCGGTCAGCTCCAACATCGGGGCCGCCAAGATCGCCCAGCGGCTCGGCCGCGAGCGGCTGCAGCGCACCCTCCTGGCCTTCGGCTTCGGCGAGCGGACCCAGCTGGGCCTCTCGGGCGAGCCGCGCGGCCAGGTCCCCTTCCCCCGCGCCGAGGTCTCGCTCGCCACCATGGCCTTCGGCCAGGGCTTCACCGCCACCGGGCTCCAGATGACCATGGCCATGGCGGCGGTGGCCGGCGGCGGGACGCTCATGCGGCCCTGGCTGGTGAAGCGGGTGGTCGACCCGGCCTCGGGGCGGGTCCTCTCCGAGGCCGCGCCCACCCCGGTGCGGCGCGCGGTCTCGCCGGAGGTGGCGGCCATGGTGAGCCGCTGGCTGGAAGGGGTGATCGCCGACCCCGACGGCACCGGACGGCGGGCGCGGCTCGAGGGCTGGCGCGCCGCCGGCAAGACCGGCACCGCCCAGAAGGCCGACCCGGTCTCGGGCGGCTACTCCGCCGACAAGCACTTCAGCTCGTTCGTGGGCTTCGCTCCGGCGGGCGCGCCGCGGGTGGTGGTGGGGGTGTTCGTGGACGAGCCCAAGGGTGAGATCTACGGCGGCGAGGTGGCGGCCCCGGTCTTCAAGACCATCGCCGAGTACGCCCTGAAGGCGCTGGCCGTGCCCGCGAGCGAGGCAGTGGCCCGCTCTCCCGCTCCCCCGCGCTCCGAGCTGGCGCAGGAGCGCCCCGGCCCGCCGCCCCTCGAGGCCGCTCCGCGCCGGCCGGTCCGGGGGAGCGGCGTGGCCGTCCCCTCGCTGGAGGGGCTCTCGGCCCGCACCGCGCTCAGGGCCCTCGAGGCGGTCGACCTCGGCGCCGATCTCGAGGGCAGCGGCCGGGTGACGCGCCAGTCGCCGCGCCCGGGCGAGGTCGTCGAGCGCGGGGCGCGGGTGCAGCTCACGCTCGCGCCGCCGCGCGGGTAGTCCAAAAAGCTGATTCCGATATCGGGGTCGGGCTAGGATGGCCCTGGCCCGTGTCCCTCCGGACACTCCCCGCTTTAACCGCGCGGACGACCGGAGGAATTTGGCTGGGACGGCGGTTGCATGGTAGTGGGCGGGGCAGCGGCGAGGGCATGAGGCTTTCGGAGGTCATGGCTGGGACGGGAGCGACGGGCGACCTGGGGCGAGACCCCGAGGTCGCGGCCCTCTCTCCCCACTCTCGCTCGGTGGCGCCGGGCACGCTCTTTTTCGCGCTCAGGGGCACCCGCGCCGACGGCCACGACTTCGCCGCCGCGGCGGCGCGGGCCGGGGCGGTGGCGGTGGTGGCCGAGCGGCCCGTCGACGCCGGCGCCACGCCGGTGCTCATCGCCCCGAACGCCCGCCGGGCCATGGCGCTCGCGGCCGCGAACTTCTTCGGCCACCCCGGCGAGCGGATGCTCCTCGCCGGGATCACCGGCACCAAGGGCAAGACCACGGTGAGCTACCTCGTCGAGTCGGCCGCCGAGGCGGCGGGCGTGCCCTGCGGCGTGATCGGGACCGTCACCTGGCGCTGGCCCGGGGCGAGCCGCCCCGCGTCCCACACCACCCCGGAATCCACCGAGCTCCAGTCGGCCCTGGCCGAGATGGCGAGGGCCGGGGCGCGCCTGGCGGTGCTGGAGGTCTCCTCGCACGCGCTGGCCCAGGAGCGCGTGGCCGGCCTCGCCTTCCGGGCCACCGCCTTCCTGAACCTGTCGCGCGATCACCTCGACTACCACCGCGATTTCGACGATTACTACCAGGCGAAGCGCCGGCTGCTCGCCGAGCACCTGGTCCCGGACGGCCAGGCGGTGGTGAACGCCGGCGACGGCCACGGGGCGCGCCTCGCCGCCGAGCTCCAGGCCGCGGGCCGGCGCGTCTGGCGCTTCGGCGCCGCCGGGGCCGAGCTCGCGGCGCGCGAGGCGCGGGTGGGGCTCGCCGGGATCGAGGCGGTGCTCGAGACGCCGCGCGGCGACCTCACGGTGCGCTCCCCGCTCACCGGCAGCTACAACCTCGAGAACCTGCTCGCCGCCGCCGGGCTGGCGCTCGGCCTGGGCCTCGAACCCGGCGCGGTGGCGCGCGGCCTCTCCGCCTCCACGGGCGCCCCGGGGCGCCTGGAGCGCATCGAGAAGGGGGGCGTCGCCGCCTTCGTCGACTACGCCCATACCGACGCCGCCCTGGCGGCCGCCTGCGCCGCCCTGCGGGCGCTCGGCCCGCGTCGGCTGGTGGTGGTCTTCGGCTGCGGCGGCGACCGCGACCGCGGGAAGCGCCCGCTCATGGGGCGGGCCGCCGGCGCCGCCGCCGACCTGGTGGTGGTGACGAGCGACAACCCGCGCGGCGAGGACCCGCTCTCCATCATCCAGGCCATCCTCCCGGGCGTGAAGGAGGCGGGCCTCTCCCGCCTCTCGCCGGCCGAGGCCCGCGCCGGACAGCGCGGCTACCTGGCGGTGCCCGACCGGCGCGAGGCCATCGCCCTGGCGCTGGCGACGGCGCGGCCCGGCGACGCGGTCCTCATCGCCGGCAAGGGTCACGAGGACTACCAGATCGTCGGCGCCGAGCGGCGCCACTTCGACGACCGGGAGGAGGCCCGGAGGGCCCTGGGCCTCACATGAGCGCGCCCCGCTTCACGGCCGAGGAGCTGCGGGAGGCCACCCGAGGGCGGTGGCTCGCCGGGGCCAGGCCGAGCGGGCCCGCGCCCCGCCCTCCCTCGTCGGTGGAGGGCGTCTCCACCGACACCCGCAAGCCCATGGCGGGGGCCTGCTTCGTGGCCCTGCGGGGCGAGCGCTTCGACGGCCACGACTTCCTCGCCGAGGCCGCCCGGGCCGCCGCCGCCTGCGCCGTGGTGGCCGAGTCCCGGGCCGAGGCCCTCCCGGGAACCGGGCTGCCGCTCCTCGCCGTGCCCGACACCCTGGCCGCCCTGGGGGCCCTGGCCCGGTGGCACCGCAACCGCTTCCGCATCCCGCTCGTGGCGGTGACCGGCTCCAACGGCAAGACCACCACCCGCGAGATGGTGGCCGGCATCCTGGCCGCCCGCGGGCCGGTGCTGAAGTCGGAGGGCAACCTGAACAACGAGGTGGGGGTGCCGCTCACCCTGTTCGGCCTCGCTCCCGAGCACCAGGCGGCGGTGGTGGAGATGGGCATGAGCCACCCCGGCGAGATCGCGCGCCTGGCCGCCATCGCCGAGCCGCAGGTAGGGGTGGTGACCAACGCCGGGCCGGCGCACCTCGAGGGGATGGGCTCGATCGACGCCGTCGCCGATGCCAAGGGCGAGCTCTACCTGGGGCTCTCGCCCGGGGGCATCGCCGTCGCCAGCGCCGACGATGCGCGCATGCTCCGGCGCGCCCAGGCGAGCGGGCGCCACCTCATCACCTTCGCCCGCGGGCGCGGCCGCCGCGGCGACGTGGTGGTGCTGGAGACCGTCTCCCACGGCGAGGACGGGCTCTGCTTCCTGCTCGGCATCGGCAACCGCGAGCTCACGGTGCGCCTCTCGCTGGTGGGCGAGCACAACGCCCAGAACGCCGCCGCCGCCGCCGCCGCCGCGGTGGCGCTCGGCTGCAGCGACAAGGAGATCGTCACCGGCCTGGCCTCGGTCCGGCCGGTCGGCCGGCGGCTGCGCCTGGAGCGGCTCGCCTCCGGCGTCTTCCTGGTGGACGACTGCTACAACGCCAATCCCCTCTCCATGGGCGCTGCCCTGGACACGCTCCGGGCGCTGGCCGCCGCGCGCGGGGGCCGGCCGGTGGCGGTGCTGGGCGACATGCTGGAGCTGGGGGCGGCCGAGGCCGCGTCCCACGGCGAGCTGGGCGCCGCCGCGGCCCGGGCCGGCCTGGGGTGGCTGGCCGCCTTCGGGCCGCGCTCGCGCGCCACCGCCGAGGCCGCCCGG
Source organism: Anaeromyxobacteraceae bacterium (assembly GCA_035762305.1). Lineage (GTDB taxonomy): Bacteria > Myxococcota > Myxococcia > Myxococcales > Anaeromyxobacteraceae > DASTPH01. The sequence goes on along the minus strand of DASTPH010000197.1, from coordinate 10,042 downwards.
ACGGGCGGGCTCGCGGGCGACGCCGCCTTCCACACCGAGGACCTGGCGGCCCTCACCGCCTTCGTGAAGGAGCGGCTGCGCCCCGGGGACGTGCTCCTGGTCAAGGGGAGCCGCGGCATGAAGCTGGAGCGACTCGTCGAGGCCCTACACTAGATGCTCTACCATCTCCTCTTTCCGCTGGCCGGCAAGTTCGGGGTGCTGAACGTGCTGCGCTACCCGTCGTTCCGCATCGTGGCGGCGGGCCTCACCGCGCTCCTGCTCGGGCTCCTGCTCGGGCCGACCTTCATCGAGCGCATGCGCCGGCTCCAGTACGGCGCCTCCAACGTGCGCGAGGACACTCCCGAGAGCCACCAGGAGAAGTCGGGGACGCCCTCCATGGGCGGGGCCCTCATCCTCTTCGCGCTGGCGGTGGCCACCCTGCTCTTCGCCAACCTCGAGAACCGCCTGGTCTGGTCGGTGCTGGGGGTGACCCTGGGCTTCGGCGCCATCGGCTTCGCCGACGACTACCTCAAGATCTCCCGCAAGGACTCCAAGGGGCTGCCCGGCCGGCGCAAGCTCCTCTTCCAGCTCCTGGTGGTGCTGGCGGTCTACTACGGCCTGCTCACCGACTGGAACTTCCGCCTCGAGGGGAGGTTCCCCTTCCTCTCGGTGGGGAGCTACGTCGACCTGCACCTCACCCTCCCCTTCGTCCCCACCCGCTACTTCGAGCCCTCGCTGGGCTGGGCCTTCGTGCCCTTCATGCTGCTGGTGATCGTCGGCACCTCCAACGCCGTGAACCTCACCGACGGGCTGGACGGGCTGGCCATCGGCCCCAGCATCGTCTCCTCCATGACCTTCCTGGTGCTCTCCTACGTGGCGGGCACCACCATCGCCGGCTTCAGCCTGGCCGCCTACCTGCGCATCCCGCAGATCCCCGGGGCGGAGGAGCTGGCCGTCTACTGCGCCGCCATGGCCGGGGCCGGGGTGGCCTTCCTCTGGTACAACACCTACCCGGCCTCGGTGTTCATGGGCGACGTGGGGGCGCTGGCCATCGGCGGCGGCCTGGGGACGCTGGCCGTGCTCACCAAGAACGAGGTGGTTTCGGCCATCCTGCACGGGGTCTTCCTGGCCGAGACGGTGAGCGTCATCCTGCAGGTGACGAGCTTCAAGACCACCGGCAGGCGGCTCTTCATGATGGCCCCCATCCACCACCACTTCGAGCTCAAGGGGTGGGCCGAGCCCAAGATCATCGTCCGCTTCTGGATCATCTCCATCGTGCTGGCCCTGGTGGGGCTCATGTCCCTGAAGCTCCGGTGACCCCGTGCCCCTCGACCTCCAGGGAAAGAAGGTGCTGGTGGTGGGCCTGGCCCGGAGCGGGGCCGCCGCGGCCCGGCTGTCCCGAAGCCGCGGCGCCCGCGTCACCGTGACCGATCGGCGCGCCGCCACCGAGCTGGCCGCGGCGGTGGCGGAGCTCTCCGCCGCCGGGGTCGCCTTCGCCCTGGGCGGCCACGACGAGCGGGACTTCACCTCCGCCGACCTGGTGGTGGTCTCCCCGGGCGTGCCGCTCTCGCTGCCGGAGATCGGCGAGGCGCGCCGCCAGGGGGTCCCGGTCATGGGCGAGGTGGAGCTGGCCTGGCGCTTCATGGAGCCGGCGCCTCTGGTGGCCATCACCGGCACCAACGGCAAGTCCACCACCACCGCCCTGTGCGGGGCCCTGGTGCAGCAGGACCGGCGCGCCTTCGTGGGCGGCAACCTGGGCACGCCGCTCAGCGAGCACGTCCTCCTGGGCCGCCCCGCCGACGCGGTGGTGCTGGAGCTGTCCTCCTTCCAGCTGGAGGGGACCGAGCGGCTCCGCCCGGCGGTGGCGGCGGTGCTCAACGTCACCCCCGACCACCTCGACCGCTACCGCGACCTCGAGGGCTACGCGCTGGCCAAGGCCCGCATCGTCATGAACCAGCAGCCGCGCGACTTCGCGGTGGCGAACGCCCGCGACCCGCGCGCCCTGACCATCGCCGCGGCCTCGCGCGGGGAGGCGCTCACCTTCGGCTCCGGCCCCCCCGCCCCCGGGTCGGCGCGGGACGCCTGGGACGGGACCGGACCCGCCGCCGAGGTCCCGCTCACCTGGACCCCGCCGGGCGGGCCCACCGAGGCCTACCAGGTGCGGGCCAGGGCGCTGCGCGGGCGGCACAACCGCGAGAACGCCATGGCGGCGGTGGCCTGCGCCCGCCTCCTGGGCGTGCCGCCGCCGGCGGTGCAGGCCGGCCTCGACGAGTTCCCCGGCCTCCCGCACCGCCTGGAGCTGGTGGCCGAGCGGGGAGGCGTCGAGTGGGTCAACGACTCCAAGGCCACCAACGTCGACTCGACGCAGGTGGCCCTGGCCGCCTTCCCGGCCGGGCGCGCCTCGCTGGTGCTCCTCATGGGCGGGCGCGGCAAGCGCGCCCCCTACGCGCCGCTGCGGAGCCTCTTCCCGGGGCGGGTGAAGGCGCTCCTCACCCTGGGCGAGGACGCCCCGGCCATCGAGCGGGAGCTCGGCGACCTCTGCCCCCTGGAGGGATGCGGCGACCTCGCCGGCGCCGTCCGGCGGGCGGCCCGCCTGGCGGCGCCCGGCGACGTGGTGCTGCTCTCGCCCGCCTGCGCCAGCTACGACCAGTTCAAGAACTACGAGGAGCGGGGCGAGGCCTTCCGCCGCCTGGTGGTGGAGCTCGACCGGCCGTGACCCCCTCCCGCCCAGCCCGCCCCACACCGGTTCCCGGCGTCGATCCGTGGATCGTGGCCGCGGTGCTGCTCCTCACCGCCCTGGGCGCGGTGATGGTGTACTCGGCCAGTGCCGTCACCGCCGAGGCCAGGGTCCACGACCAGTTCTGGTACCTGAAGCGCCAGCTCCTCGCCGCCGCCGTCGGCCTCGGCCTCATGGTGGCGGTGGTGAAGGTCGGCTACCGCCGCCTCGAGTCCCTGGCCGGCCCGTTGCTCCTCGCGACGCTGGCGGCGCTGGTGCTGGTGCTCGTCCCCGGGGTGGGGCGCAGCGCCGGCGGCGCCCGCCGCTGGCTCGACCTGGGACTCGTCTCCTTCCAGCCGGCGGAGGCGGCCAAGGTGGCGCTGGTGCTGTGGCTGGCGCGGTCGCTCTCGCGGCAGCGCGACAAGGTGCGCCTCTTCTCGGTCGGATTCCTCCCCCACGCCCTGGTCACCGGGGCCATGGTGCTCCTGGTCATCCTCGAGCGCGATCTGGGCACGGCGCTGCTGCTGGTGCTCCTGCTCTTCGCCATGCTCTTCACCGCCGGGACCCGCCTCGGATTCCTCCTGGGGGCGCTCCTCCTGGCGGCGCCGCTGGCCTGGACCCTGGTGGCCGGCACGCCCTACCGCATGCAGCGCATCGCCGCCTTCCTCGACCCCTGGCAGCACCGCGAGGGGGTCGGCTTCCAGATCGTGGAGTCGCTCATCGGCATCGGCAACGGCGGCTGGTTGGGACAGGGGCTCGGCGAGGGCAAGGGCAAGCTCTTCTACCTCCCGGCGGCGCACACCGACTTCATCGCCGCGGTCATCGCCGAGGAGACCGGGCTCGCCGGGGTGACGCTGGTCCTCGGCCTCTATGCGGTGGTGGTGTGGCGCGGCCTGCGGGCCGCCCTCGACGCCGCCGACGGCTTCGGCTGCTTCGCCGCGCTGGGGGTGACCACCCTCATCGGCTCCCAGGCCCTGGTTCACCTGGCGGTGGTCTTCGGGCTCATCCCCACCAAGGGGCTCACCCTGCCCTTCGTCTCATACGGGGGGAGCTCGCTCATGACCATGCTCTTCGCCGCCGGGGTCCTGGCCTCGGTGAGCTCGGGCCGCGGCGGGTTCCTGCGGCGGGGCTCGCAGGCGGTGCGGGTGCCGGGCAGGGGCGCGGCCCAGGGGGAGGCAGCCTAATGCGGCTGTCGAGCACAGGCGGCGCGGGGTGCGGGATCGAACGGTCGGCGGTCGCGGAGCATGGCCCAGAGCACGTTCACCCGCCGCCGCGGCGCACGGCCCCGGCTCGCGCCGGAGGGAGCCGGCCGTGAGGCTGCTCGTCGCCGGCGGCGGCACCGGAGGCCACGTCTTCCCCGGCATCGCCATGGCCGAGGAGGTGGTGACCCGCCACCCCCAGAACGACGTGGTCTTCGTGGGGACGTCCCGCGGCCTGGAGGCGGCGGTGGTGCCGCAGGCCGGCTTCCCCTTCGAGCGCATCGAGGTCCAGGGCCTCAAGGGCAAGGGGCCCGGCGCGCTGGTGCGGGGGCTCCTGATGCTGCCGCGGGCGCTGTGGCGCTCCCTCGCCATCCTGCGCGCCTGGCGCCCGGACGTGGTGGTGGGCGTGGGCGGCTACGCCTCCGGCCCGGTGGTGCTGGCGGCCTGGCTCTTGCGCATCCCCACCGCCATCCAGGAGCAGAACGCCATCGCCGGCTTCACCAACCGCGTGCTGGGGCTCTTCGTGAAGGCGGCCTTCACCGCCTTCCCGGAGGCGGCCCGCCACTTCGCCCGGCGCAAGGTGTTCCAGCTGGGGAACCCCATCCGCAAGGCGCTGCTCGAGAACTACATGCGCCCGCGCGTCCGCCACGACCGGCTCACGGTCCTGGTCTTCGGCGGCTCGCAGGGGGCCCACGCCCTCAACATGCGGGTGGTCGAGGCGCTGCCGCACCTCCACGACCTGCGCGACCGCCTGCGGCTGGTCCACCAAACCGGGGCCCGCGACCGCGAGGCGGTGGAGAAGGGCTACCGCGCCGTCGGCTTCCAGCCCGACGTGCGCGACTTCATCACCGAGATGAGCCAGGCCTACGCCGAGGCCGACCTGGTGGTGTGCCGGGCCGGGGCCACCACCCTGGCCGAGCTGGGCGTGTGCAAGAAGGCCTCGATCCTGATCCCCTTCCCGGCCGCCGCCGACAACCACCAGGTGCTGAACGCCAGGAGCCTGGTGGACGCCGGGGCGGCGGTGATGATCGAGGAGCGGGAGCTGACCGGGGAGCTCCTGGCCGGGGAGATCCGATCCATCCTGCTCAACCCGGAGCGGCGCGAGCGGATGGAGATGGCCGCCGGCCGGCTCGGCAACCCGCAGGCCGCGAGCGAGATCGCCGACGTGTGCACCGAGCTGGCGGAGCGCCGCTGGGGCTCGCCGCTGGGGCAGGACCGGGGCCCCGGGTTCCAACCGGCGCGGCCGCTGTCCTTGGCGCCGCCCGCCCCGAGGAGCCGCCCGTGACCCTGTTCCGCTCCCGCTCGCCGAAGATCCACTTCGTGGGCATCGGCGGCATCGGCATGAGCGGCATCGCCGAGGTGCTGCTCAACCTGGGCTACGCCGTCTCCGGGTCCGACCTCAAGGAGTCGGACATCACCCGGCGCCTGGCGGCCCTGGGCGGTCGCATCCGCCGCGGCCATGCCGCCGAGAACCTGGGGGACGCCGACGTGGTGGTGATCTCCTCGGCGGTGCGCCGGGACAACCCGGAGGTGGCGGCGGCCCGCGCCCGCCAGATCCCGGTCATCCCCCGCGCCGAGATGCTGGCCGAGCTCATGCGGTTGAAGCACGGGGTGGCCATCGCCGGCTCGCACGGCAAGACCACCACCACCTCCATGGCGGCGCACCTCTTGGCCCACGCCGGCCTGGATCCCACCGCGGTGGTGGGCGGGAAGGTGAACACCTTCGGCTCCAACGCCAAGCTGGGCAAGGGCGCCTACATGGTGGTGGAGGCCGACGAGTCGGACGGCTCCTTCCTGCGCCTCACCCCCACCCTGGCGGTGGTCACCAACATCGACCCGGAGCACCTCGATTACTGGAAGACCGAGGAGGCGCTGCGCCGCGGCTTCCTGGACTTCCTCTCCCGGGTCCCCTTCTACGGGCTGTGCGTCCTGTGCATCGACCACCCCACCGTGCAGTCGCTGCTCCCCGACCTGGAGCGGCGGGTGGTCACCTACGGCGAGTCGCCGCAGGCCGACTACCGAGCCGCCGGCATCGAGGTCTCGGGTCCGGCGGTGTCGTTCGAGGCGCTCCGGCGGGGCGCCCCGCTGGGTCGTTTCCAGGTGCACATGGTGGGGCGGCACAACGCCCTGAACGCGCTGGCCACGGTGGCGCTGGGCGACGAGCTGGGCATCCCTCTGGACGTCACCCGCGAGGCCCTGGCGGCCTTCAAGGGCGTGCAGCGCCGGTTCACGGTCCGCGGCGAGGCGGGCGGGGTCACGGTGGTGGACGACTACGGCCACCACCCGGCCGAGGTCCGGGCCACCTTGCGCGGCGCCCGCGAGGCCTTCGGCCGCCGGGTGGTGTGCCTCTTCCAGCCCCATCGCTACACCCGCACCCGCGACCTGATGGAGGAGTTCGCCACCGCCTTCCACGACGCCGACGTCCTCCTCCTCACCGAGATCTACGCCGCCTCCGAGGACCCCATCCCCGGCGTCACCGGGGCGGCCCTGGCCGAGGCGGTGCGGGCCCGCGGTCACCGCGACGTCACCTTCGTGCCGGAGCGCGCCCGCCTCGCCGAGGCGGCCCGGGCGCGCCTCAGGGCGGGCGACCTGGTGCTCACCCTGGGCGCGGGCGACATCACCGGAGCCGGGCCGGAGCTGCTCTCTCTTCTGGAGAAGCCGTGACGCCCGCCCCGGGTCCGGGCGACTGGCGCGACGAGGTGGCGCCGCTCCTCCGCGGCGAGTGCCTGCGCGACGCGCCGCTCGCCCCTCGCACCGCCATCCGGGTGGGCGGCCCGGCGGATCTCCTGGTGCGCCCCGCCGACGCCGCCGACCTCTCGGCCTTGCTCGCCGCCTGCCGCCGCCTCTCGGTGCCGGTGACGGCGCTCGGCGGAGGGGCCAATCTGCTCGTCTCCGACCGCGGAGTGCGCGGGGCAGTGGTGCGGCTTCCGCCCGACTTCGGCGAGGAGGAGGGCGAGGGCGGGCGGGTCGTGCTCTCGGCGGGCGCGCCCACGAGCCGCCTCGTGCAGCGCGCCCAGGAGCGGGGCCTGGTGGGCTGCGAGTTCATCGCCGGCATCCCCGGCACGCTCGGCGGCGCGGTGGCCATGAACGCCGGGACCAAGATCGGCGAGATGAAGGACGTGGTGAGCCGGGTGGAGGTGGCGACACCGGAGGGGGAGCGCTGGATCGAGGCCCGAGACCTGGGCTTCGCCTACCGCACCTGCCGGCTCCCGCCGGGGGCGGTGGTGACGCGGGTGGAGTTCACGCTCCGGCCGGGCGACGTGGAGAAGAGCCGCGCCGCCATGGAAACCGACAAGGACTACCGGCGCCGCACCCAGCCGCTCACCCAGCCCTGCTGGGGCTCGACCTTCAAGAACCCACCCGGCGACCACGCCGGCCGGCTCATCGAGGCGGCGGGCCTCAAGGGCCACCGCATCGGCGGGGCCGCCTGGTCGGACGTGCACGCCAACTTCGTGGTGAACCTGGGGGGCGCCACCGCCGCCGACTGCCTGGCGCTGATTCGCCTGGCGCGCCGGACGGTGCGGGAGAGGTTCGGGGTGGAGCTGGAGCTGGAGGTCCGCCTGGTCGGGGAGTTCGGACCGGACCAGGTGCCGTGACATGGTGCGCGCGGCGGCCAGGCGCGAATGGACGGTAGGGCGGGGGCTCGTCCCCCGCCGATTCGAGCCGCCCGGAACGGGCGGCGAGGCTTTTCGGGAAACCTCGGGCTCGTCGGGTTCTCCAGCCGAGTTGGACGCGGAGTGCACACCGGCTGCAGAAGCAGCCTCGCCACCCCTTTGGGTGGCTCGGCAGTGAGTAGGGCGGGGGCTCGTCCCCCGCCGGGACAAATCCGGGGGCGAAACGCCGGACGGGGGTCGTCCCCGCCGGGAAGGGAATGGACATGGGCCGGTGGACCGGGAAGAAGGTGGCGCTGCTCTACGGAGGGCGCTCCAGCGAGCGCGAGGTGTCCCTGAAGAGCGGCGCCGGCTGCGGCGAGGCCCTGCGCTCCCGGGGCTACGACGTCACCCTGGTGGACGTGGACCTGGACGTCGCCGAGCGCCTGCGGGAGGTGAAGGCGGAGGTGGCCTTCATCGCGCTGCACGGCCGCTACGGCGAGGACGGCTGCATCCAGGGGCTGCTCGAGTCGATGGGCATCCCCTACACCGGGTCGGGCGTGCTGGCCTCGGCGCTGGGCATGGACAAGGTGACCTCCAAGCTCCTCTTCCACGACGCCGGCCTGTCGCAGCCCGAGTACCGGGTCTTCCCCAGGGAGCAGGCCTCGACCATCTCGGTGGCCGACCTCCCCTTCGGCCTGCCGGCGGTGGTGAAGCCCTCCCACGAGGGCTCAAGCGTGGGCATCCAGATCGTGAGGGAGGCCGACGCCCTCGAGCCCGCCTGCGTCGAGGCGGCGCGCTGGAAGGGGGACGTCATCGTGGAGCGCTTCGTCCCGGGGAAGGAGGTCCAGGTGGCGGTCCTGGACGACGAGGCGCTCGGGGCCATCGAGATCGTCCCCGCCCGCGAGTTCTACGACTACGCCGCCAAGTACACCGCCGGCACCACCCAGTACTTCTACCCGGCGCGGATCCCGGCCGAGCACGCGACCCGCGTCTGCCGGGCCGCCGAGGTGGCCCACAAGGCGCTGCGCTGCTCCGGGGTCACCCGCCAGGACTTCATCGTCACGCCCTCGGGCGAGCCCTATTGCCTCGAGGTGAACACCCTCCCCGGCATGACGCCGACGTCGCTGGTGCCCAAGATCGCCGCCGGGAACGGCATGAGCTTCGCCGACCTGTGCGAGCGGCTCCTGGAGGGGGCGGCGCTGAAGGCGTGAGCAGTGAGCCCAATCAGCGGTCGACGAACCTGGCCATGTGCGGCGCGTACCGCTCCCCGGCGGCCTTGCCCCCGGGAAGCGCGTCGTCGAGCGCGGCCATGTCCCCGGCCGTGAGCACCAGGTCGAGTGCAGCCAGGTTCTCTTCCAGGAAGCTCCGCCGCTTGGTGCCGGGAATGGGCACGATGTCGTCCCCCTTGTGGAGCAGCCACGCCAGCGCCACCTGCCCCGCCGTCGCGCCCTTGCGCCGCGCCAGGTCGCGCACGGCCGCAGCCGCGCGCAAGTTGGCGTCGTAGTTCGCCCCCTGGTAGCGCGGGTCGCCCCGGCGGTAGTCGCCCTCCGGGTACTCCTCGGCGCGCTTCGCGGTCCCGGTGAGGAAGCCCCGGCCGAGCGGGCTGAAGGGCACGAGGCCGATGCCCAGCTCGCGAAGGAGCGGGACGATGCGATCTTCCAGGTTCCGCTCCCAGAGCGAGTACTCGCTCTGGAGCGCCGAGATGGGATGAACCGCGTGGGCGCGGCGGATGGTCTGCTCGCCTGCCTCGGAGAGGCCGAGGAAGCGCACCTTCCCCTGACCGACCAGCCGGGCCACCTCGCCCACCACCTCCTCGATGGGGACCGCCGGGTCGACGCGGTGCTGGTACAGGAGGTCCAGGTGGTCGGTCCCGAGCCGCCGCAGCGAGGCCTCCACCACCTCGCGGACGTGCCCCGGCCGGCTGTCCACCCCGACGATCTCGCCGTCCTCGAACCGGAACCCGAACTTGGTGGCGATCACCGCCTCCCCCCGCCGGCCCTTCAGGGCCCGGCCGAGGAGCTCCTCGTTCGTGAACGGCCCGTAGGACTCGGCGGTGTCGAAGAAGGTCAAGCCGAGATCGAGGGCGCGGTGGATGGTGGCCATCGACTCCCGCTCGTCGCCGGGCCCGTAGGACTGGCTCATCCCCATGCAGCCCAGGCCGAGCCCCGATACCTCGAGCCCCTGCCTGCCCAGCCTTCGCTTGCGCATCCGGGTTTCCTACCCGGCCGCGGCGGAGGCGGCAGCCCTCTCTCGGGGCGAGACGCCCGCGGCGGCCAGGCCGGCGCCACGTTCGTTCGCTGCCGCTCGCCCGCGCTCCGACTCACATCGGCGGGGGACGAGCCCCCGCCCGCCCCCGCGCTGCCATCGGCGGGGACCAGCTCGCCCTCACCGGTCCAGCCAAGGACGGACTCGCAGCCGCCGACCGGCCGCTACTTCCCGCAGGTCTTCTTCCCCTCCAGCGCCGCCGCGTCGGCGGGGTCGGCCCGGAGTGCGATCTCCAGCTCGGGCAGGGCCTCGGCGCACTTGCCCAGCCCGGCCAGCGCCGCCCCCAGCGC
>DASTPH010000196.1:0-11118 GCA_035762305.1 Anaeromyxobacteraceae bacterium | reverse complement strand
GGGCGGCCTGCCGCTGCTGCTCCTCGATGCGCTGCCGGAGCGCCCCCTCGGCGCGCGAGAGCAGGTGGAACCCCACCGCGCCCAGCGGGAGCACCGCCGCCGCCAGAGTGAAGAGGAGCAGCTTCCGGTAGAGCTTCATCCCGGAGCGCCGGCCTCAGGCGCTCCGCACGACCGTGCCCTCGCCGGGCGCGTCGCGGAGGTAGATGGATCCGGGGATGGCCTTGGCGCGCTTCTTCATCTCGGCGGCGGCCCGGGCCAGGTCGGCGTGGTGCTCGAAGCGACCGGGCGGGGCCCACACCGAGACCACCGAGACGCTCATGACCGGGAAGCGCCGCCGGATGCCGAAGCGGTCCTCCGACTCGATGAACCCCCGCTCCCGGTCCTCGCGGTCGTAGTAGAGCGGGATGAGCCGGTCGAAGCCGGCGATCACCTGGCGGCACACCTCGTCGGCCCGGTCCTCGTCGGTGACGAAGACGAAGTCGTCGCCGCCCACGTGTCCCACGAACGAGGAGGAGCCGCCCGACGCGCCCACCACCTGCCGGAGCAGGTCGCCGATCTGCACCAGCACCCCATCTGCCTTGGCGTACCCGTAGTGATCGTTGTAGGCCTTGAAGTCGTCGAGGTCCAGGTAGCACAGGACGAAGGTGGAGCGGGCGGACAGGCGTCGCTCCACCTCCGCCTCGATGGCCTTGCCGCTGGGAAGGCGGGTGAGCGGCGAGGCGGCCAGCGCCGTCTCCTTCCGGCGCAGCACCGCGTCCACCCGGGCCACCAGCTCCATGGCGTCGAAGGGCTTCACCAGGTAGTCGGCCGCCCCGAGCCGGAGCCCGCGCACCTTGTCGGCCGGCTGACCCATGGCCGAGAGGAACACCGCCGCGAAGCGGTCCAGGGCCCGCTCCTCGGCCAGCGACTCGAGCAGACCGAAGCCGTCCCCGTCGGGAAGCTGCACGTCCACCAGGAGAAGGTCCGGCCGCCGCTCCCGCACCGCCTGCACCGCCTCGGCGCAGGAGCTGGCCTCGTGGACCTCGTATCCGTGGTTGGAGAGGATCTCGGCGCACACCGCCCGGATGGCCGGGTCGTCGTCCACCACCAGGATCTTCTGGCCGGCCCGCCGGGTGCCGGAGAGCAGCACCTCCACCGCCCCGGCCAGCTGCTCGGCGGTGGCGGGCTTCCCGAGGAAGGCGCTGGCGCCCAGCGCGAAGGCCCGCTCGCGGTCCTCGGGCCGCCCGAACACCAGGAGCGGCGTCTCGTGCGTCTCCGGAGAGGCCCGCAGCGCCTCTGCCAGGGCCGGCCCCTCCACCCCGCGCGCCGAGAGGTCGAGGACCACCAGCCGCGGCCGGAGCGAGGCCATGAGCCGCAGCGCCTCCTCGCGGGTGCGGGCCGCAGTGCAGGGGAGCCCCTTGCGCAGCAGCACCGCCTTCGCCACCGCCGAGACCTCGAACTCGTCGACCACCAGCACCGGCGCGCCCGGGGGGCGTCCCGGCGCGGCGTGCTTCTCGACCGTCGGCGAGTCCGGCGAGGGCTCCGGCGGCAGCGCCAGGACGAAGCGCACCCCCTGGCCGGGCGCGCTCTCGGCCCAGATGCGGCCGCCGTGGGACTCGACGATGGTGCGGCAGATGGCGAGCCCGAGGCCGGTGCCCTGGACCCGCCGGCTGCGATCGGATCGGGACTGCTCGAACTTCTCGAAGATGCGCTCCAGGTCCGCCTCCGGGATCTCCTCGCCGTTGTTCCAGGAGGAGATGCCCACCCAGCCCGGCACCGCCGCCGGCTGGAAGAGGGCCAGGCGGACGGTGCCGCCCTCGCCGGTGAACTTCACGGCGTTGGTGAGCAGGTTGGCCAGCACCTGCTGCAGGCGGCCGGGGTCGGCGGCGATGCGCACCGGCTCGCGGGGCGTGGCCGCCTCGAGGTCGATGCCCTTGCCCTGGGCCGCCGGGAGGTAGCGCTCGACGGCGGTGCGAGTCAGCTCGTCGAGGTCGGTGAGCTCCACCTGCATGGCCAGCCGCCCCTCGGCGGCCCGGGCCAGGTCCAGGAAGTCGGAGACCAGCACGTTGAGGCGCCGGGTGGACTCCAGCGCCAGGGACAGCATCTTGTGCCAGTGCGGCTCGAGGCGCCGCTCCCCCTCCTTGAGCACGTAGTCCAGGGCGCCGGTGATGGAGGTGAGCGGGGTGCGCAGCTCGTGGCTCACCACCTGCACGAACTCCTCCTTGCGCCGCTCCAGCCGCTTCTGCTCGGTGACGTCGCGCAGGGCCACCGCCACCCCGCTGAGCCGCCCTTCGCCGTCGGTGACCGGAGAGATCACCGAGGAGAGGGTGCGCTCCCCCAGGTGCAGCTCCTCCGCCAGGAGCTCCGGCCCGTGAGCCGGGTCGAGGCCGCGCACCAGGTCGAAGGGGTAGAAGCCGATGGTGTCGGCCAGCCAGCGCACCGTGAGCGGCTCGGCCGGCGGGGCGCCCAGCATGCGCCGGGCGGCCGGGTTGGCCACCACGTCCCCCGAGACCGCGTCCGCGTAGAGGAGGCCGTCGGCCATGCACTCGATGACCCGCTCCAGGCGTCGCCGCTCGTGGCCCAGCCGGGCGGCGGTGACCCGGAGGGCCCCGGCCAGCTCGTTGGCCAGCAGGTCCAGCACCCGGGCGTCCCCCTCGCCGAAGGCGTCCTCCTCCGCCGACTCCAGCAGCACCAGGCCAGCCGGGATCCCGTCGAGGTCGAGCGGCACCGAAAGGCGGGAGAGCATGGGCCCGCGGGCCCGGTCGGGCGCGAAGGCCCCCACCACCCGCAGGCGCAGGTCCTCCTCGGCGATGGGGTGGCCGCCCCCCTCCAGCCAGGCCTCGAGCACGTCCTCCTTGAGAGAGAGCAGCGAGTCCTCGCCGGCGTGGCCGCGCCGCTCCAGCACCATCACCGCGGCCCGCCCCGGCGGCGCCACCAGGGCGGCGGCGCGGTCGCAGGGCACCACCCCCGGCAGCTTCCCCAGGAGCCGAGACACCAGCGCCTCGTGGTCGCCGGCCGGCTCCACCTCGCGGGCGATCTCGCTCGCCACCTGCAGGGCGGCGAAGCGCCGCTCCAGCTCGTCGACGAGCTTCTCCCGCTCCCGCTGCAGATAGACCCGCTCCAGCGCCTGCTCCACGGTGCGGCGCAGCTCCCGGATCTCCCAGGGCTTCACCACGTAGCGGTAGACCTGCCCGGTGTTGATGGCCGCCACCACGTCCTGCGGCTCGGTGTAGGCGCTGAGGACGATGGCGCACAGGTCGGGGTGGGCCTGCCGCGCCCGGGAGATGAGCTCCACGCCGGTCATCCCCGGCATGCGCTGGTCGGTCACCAGGAGGTCCACCTCGGCGCTGGCCAGGATCGCCAGCGCCTCCTCGCCGCTCGAGGCCGAGAAGGTCTCCCACCCCGCCGAGGCCGGGAAGGTGGCCTGCAAGAGCTCGAGCACGCCTGGCTCGTCGTCGACGAAGAGGATGCGCCTCGCCATCTCGAGGGGGTTCCGGCACACATGCTAGCACCGGAGGCCCCGGGCGCCATCTTCCACCTGGCCGGGCGCCGGGGTTTGCCCTCCCCTAAGTGCTGCTCCGCAGAAGTCATGAGCCCATCCCCGGTTCACCTTGCTCCGCAGCACTTCGCGGGGAAGGCCCCGTGCCTTGCAGGGAGAGGCAGCAAGGCACGGGCCCTCCCCGCGGGCCCTACCGCGGGAGGCGGGGCGCCGCCTCCCCCGGACCCCCACCCGCGTGGCGCGCGCCGGGATGGGCTCGGGACTTGTGGCGCGCGCCACTAGCCTCGCCAGGCGGAAGCGGCTATACAACCGGACCTTTCCTCGATGATCCCCCGCGAGCAGATCCGGAACGTGGCCATCGTGGCCCACGTCGACCACGGCAAGACCACCCTGGTGGACCACATGCTCCGCCAGGCCGGGGTGTTCCGGGAGAACGAGCTGCTGGTGGACCGGGTCCTGGACTCGAACGACCTGGAGCGCGAGAAGGGCATCACCATCCTCGCCAAGAACACCGCCGTCACCTGGCGCGGCGTGAAGGTGAACATCGTGGACACGCCCGGCCACGCCGACTTCGGCGGCGAGGTGGAGCGGGCCCTGCGCCTGGTGGATGGGGTGCTGCTCCTGGTCGACGCCGCCGAGGGTCCTCTGCCGCAGACCCGCTTCGTGCTGGGCAAGGCCCTCTCCATGGGCCTGCCCTCGGTGCTGGTGGTGAACAAAGTGGACCGGCACGACGCCAGGCCCGAGGAGGTGCTGGACCTCGTCTACTCGCTCTACATCGACCTCGGGGCCGGCGACCGGCAGATCGACTTCCCGGTGCTCTACGCCATCGCCCGCGAGGGCCGGGCCGCCCGCTCGCTCCAGGAGACCTTCAGCGCCCCGGGCCTCACGCCCCTCTTCGAGGCCATCCTGGAGCACGTCCCGCCGCCGCCCGCCGGCGAGGTGGCCACCCTGCAGATGCTGGTGGACAACCTGGACTACGACGACTACGTGGGGCGCCTGGCGGTGGGGCGCATCGCCAGCGGGGTGGCGCGCGAGGGGGACTCCATCGCGGTGGTGCGCGAGGGCGGCCGGGTGGTCCCGGCCAAGGTGGTCCGCCTCTACGCCTTCGAGGGGCTCCGGCGCGTCGAGGTCGAGGACGCCGGCCCGGGCGAGATCGTCTGCATCGCTGGCGCCGACGAGGTGGGCATCGGCGACACCGTGGCCGACCCGGCGGCGCCGATGGCGCTCCCCCGCATCAGCGTGGAAGAGCCCACCATGTCGATGATCTTCCGGGTCAACGACGGGCCCTTCGCCGGCGAGGAGGGGCGCTACGTCACCAGCCGCACCCTGCGCGAGCGCCTCTACCGGGAGGCGTTCAAGAACGTCGCCATCCGGGTGGAGGACGGCGAGTCGCCGGAGGCCTTCACGGTGGTGGGGCGCGGCGAGCTGCAACTGGCGGTGCTGGTGGAGACCATGCGCCGCGAGGGGTTCGAGCTCACGGTGTCGAACCCAGAGCCGGTCCTCAAGACCGTGGACGGCGAGGTGCGGGAGCCCATGGAGCTCCTGGTGTGCGACCTCCCCGGCGACGCGGTGGGTGCGGTCACCGCCGCTCTCGGACCGCGCAAGGGGCGCATGGCCGACATGCAGCCCCTGGGCTCGGGGCGATCGCGGCTGCAGTACCGGGTGCCGGCGCGGGGCCTCATCGGCTTCCGATCCGAGTACCTGACCCTCACCCGCGGCGAGGGGATCATGTCCTCCCAGTTCGACGGCTGGGAAGCGTGGCAGGGGCGCATCGACAAGCGCCAGACCGGCGCCATCGTGGCCGACCGCGAGGGGGCGGCGGTGGCCTACGCCTGCTTCTACGCCCAGGAGCGGGGGGTGCTCTTCGTGCGGCCGGGCGAGCGGGTCTACGCCGGGATGATCGTGGGCGAGCACTCCCACGACAACGACCTCGAGTTCAACATCTGCAAGGAGAAGAAGCTCACCAACATCCGCGC
Source organism: Anaeromyxobacteraceae bacterium (assembly GCA_035762305.1). GTDB lineage: Bacteria > Myxococcota > Myxococcia > Myxococcales > Anaeromyxobacteraceae > DASTPH01. The sequence continues at coordinate 5,664 of DASTPH010000196.1, read as the reverse complement.
CGCCGGTCGGGACGAGAACGTCATCCTGACGCCGCCGCGGGAGATGACGCTGGAGCGGTCGCTGGAGTGGATCGCCGAGGACGAGCTGGTGGAGGTGACGCCCCGCTCGGTGCGGCTGCGCAAGCGCCACCTCGACCCCAACGTCCGCTACAAGCTGGAGCGCGACCGGAAGCGCGGAGTGGCCGCGGCGCCCTGACAGCGTCCGGCGGTCGCCGGGAGACCCGGCGGCCCGGTCTCGCCTCCGGGCGCTGGTCTCGCTCGCGACCCCGGAGCGCCGGCCGCGCGGCGACGAGGAAGTCGCGGCGGCTCGCAAACGTCGGTCGCGCAGCCCGACGGCCTCCTCGGCGCGTTGGCGCTCCACGACGGTTGCTCGCCGCCGGCCGCGAGCCGGGGTCGCGCGTATCGGGACGGCCGCTGCTCGCTGCGAAGGCGCCCTCCAGCGAGACCGGGCCGCCGGGGACGTCCACGATCGGTTACCGAAACGAGTTCCGATCGCCGCCAGCGGGACGGCGCCCCGACCCCCTCACCGCCTCGGGCGGCCGCGCCGTTCCCTCGCAGGGACCCGAGCCAGGACGAAGTCTGCGACGGCCGCGTGGCCGGCGTCGTTCAGGTGGAGGCGGTCCGCGCTGAGCTCGCCGAGCCGCTCGGCCGGAAAGGCCTCGCCGGTCGGAACGAAGATGGCGCCGGTCTCGGCCGCCGCCTCGGCGAGCGCCCGGTCGTACGGTCCGCGGGCCGCCGCGGTGGCGAGGCTCGGCTGCGGTGCGCACACCACCAGCGAGGCGCGGGGCAGGGTCTCGCGGATCCCGCGCAGCACCTCTGCCGCCGCGTGGCGGAACGTGCCTCGCGCGCCGGCATCGCCGAGGGGAATCCCCGCCAGGACGTCGTTGGCGCCGTACATGACGAACACGGCGTCGGCCGGCTCGCCCGCGAGGGCCGCGCGCCAGCGTTCCTCGCCGGAGGGGATCGCCCCGCCGGTCCTGGCGAGGGTCGATCCCGAGAGCCCCCGGTTCACCTCGACCCAGCCCAGCCGCCGAGCCAGGGTGGCGCTCCAGCGAAGGGACGGCGAGGACGAGCCCGAGCCAGCCGTGGTGCTGGAGCCGAAGAAGAGCGCGCGGAGCGGAGCGCCAGGCCGCGAGCGCTCGTCGGCGCCAATCCGCAGGCCGAGCTGCCACAGGGCGGCGACCAGGGCCAGGACCGCGAGGGCGGCTCGTAGGGCGCTGCGCGGAGCGATCGAGGCCATGGGCGGCAAGGGTACTGTAGCACCCGACCGGGTCGGATGGGCAGCCGGGCCTTCTGGCGCAGCGTGCTGAACCCATTGCGAGCCGCCGCAGGGCCACTAAAACCGGAGCGATCGCGATCTCGCCCCGCACCTCCGTCGCGATCCCGGCCCCGGGCATGTCCGCGCGCAGCCATCCGATGGAGCCTCCGCCCCGCGACCACCCGCGGATCGCGGCCCTCGACCTCGCGCGTGCGCTCGCGGTGGTCCTCATGGTCGTGGGGCACACCCTCGACGCAGTGCTGTCGCCGGCCGCGCGCACCGATCCCCCGGTCGCGCTCTACTGGTCCGCCCGCGGTGTGACGGCTCCGCTCTTCCTCATCGTGTCGGGCTGGGCGCTGGCCGCGGCCACCCAGGGGCGCGCGGTGCGGGGTTTCGGCGTGTTGCGCGGACGGCTCCCCCGCGTCCTCCTGCTCCTGGCGCTCGGCTACGCCCTGCGGTGGCCGGGCTGGGGAATCGCGCTGCTCGGGCAGGGCGATCCGTCGGCCTGGGCTCACCTGCTGGCTTTCGACGCGCTCCACGCCATCGCTGCGTCGCTCCTCGCCACCTCGCTGCTCCTCGGGCTCCCCGCAGGTGTCGGCTGGAAGGCGGGGGCGCTCGCGGCCCTGGCCCTGCTCGCGGTGGCGCTGGGAGCGTCTCCGCCATTCCCAGCCACGGCTCTCCCCCGCAGCATCCCGGCGCTGGCCGTCGCCCAGGCGGTGGGCGGGACGTCGCCCTTCCCCCTGTTCCCCTGGAGCGGGTATTTCTTCGCCGGGGCGGCCATCGGCCTTCTCGGCGCCCAGGGCGATCGCCGGTTCGCCCTGGCGCTCGGGCTCGGCGGAGCGCTGCTGGTCGCCGCCGGGGGCTGGAACGGCGTGGAGGGGATGCCGGGCGGGGATCCGCGCCTGTTCGCGTTCCGGACCGGCGCCAGCCTCGTCCTCCTCGCCTCGCTGTGGATGGTCCCGTCGGCGATGGCGAGGCTGGCCAGGCCCATCGCGCGCGCCTCGCTTGCGGCCTACGCAATCCACCTCCCCCTGGTCTACGGCTGGTCGACGCACCAGGGCCTCCAGCAGCGCATCGGGCCGCAGCTTCCCCTCGGCGCGGCGCTCGAGGTGGCGCTGGCGGTCGTCCTGGCCACGCTCGTCGCGAGCCCCGCCGTGACGGGCGGGGTGGCGCTCCTGCGACGCGCCGTGGAAAGGGCCCGCGCTCCAGGCGCGCGAAGCTCGCTCCGGGCGTCCCAGGACCTGTCGTCCGCCCTGGGAGCGGGCACGCTGGCTCGCGCCTCGGCCCAGCCGAGCACGAAGTCGCCGGGCCGGGCGCCGCCGGCCCGGCGATGAGCCCCCCGGGCGCGGCCCCCGGCGCTACACCTTCGGCCTCGACCGCTCGCGCCCGTCCTGCTTCTGCTTGGCGCGCGGCTGCCCCTTGGCGGCGGTGCCCACGAAGAGCAGCGAGTCCGGGTGCCCGGGGACGGCGCCGGTCACCAGGAGCAGGTTGTCGGCGGCCTCGACGCCGGCCACGGTGAGGTTCTGCACCGTCACCGTCTCGTTCCCGTACTGTCCCGGGAGGTGCTTGCCCTTCCACACCTTGCCCGGCGTCTTGCGCTGCCCGACGGCGCCGATGTGGCGGTGGTGCTCGTGTGATGAGGCGCTGTCGCGGGCCGCGCCCTTCATGCGCCAACGCTTCACCACCCCGGTGAAGCCGCGGCCCTTGCTGAGGCCGGTCACGTCCACCCGCTGCGCCGGCTGGAAGACCTGGTCCACGGTGAGCACGTCCCCGGGCTTGAGCTCGCCGAGGAGCTTCGCGTCGTTGACCCGCACCTCGCGCAGGTGCCGGAACACCGGGGTGCCCGCCTTCTTGAAGACGCCCACCTCGGCCCTGGAGAGCCGGTAGGCGTGCTTCTCGGGGACCTCCTCGAAGCCCAGCACCACCGCGTCGTATCCGTCCTTCTCCGCGGTCTTGCGCCGCACCACCGTGCAAGGTCCGCACGAGAGGACCGTGACCGGGATGCAGTCGCCCTCGGCGTCGAAGATCTGGGTCATCCCGACCTTGCGCGCCAGCAGGCCCGTCGCCATGTGCCACCTCGCATTGGTCCGCCCCACGTCGCGACCGGCCGGGGAGGACGTGCCAAAGGGAAGGGGCGAGTGTGTAACGGAGGCCCGGGGAGGCTGTCAAGCGGCCGGAAGCTCGAGGCAATACGCCCCGCCCTGCACGGCGAGCCGCCCGCCGGCGGCCCGCGCCGCCCGCCGGGCCATGGAGAGCGCCAGCGGGCGCGCCCGATCGGCCGGCGCCGAGCCCCGCCGCGGGTCCTGCATCGCCTCAGGCCCCGGCTCGGCTCCGCGGATGGTCAGCACCACCCGGCTCTGCTTCAGGCGCGCATGGACCTCCACCGCCGCCCCGCCGCGCCCGGCCGCGGCCAGCACGCCCTCGACGCACCGCTCGGCCACGGCGCGGTCCGCCACCAGCTGCAGGTCGGATCCCAGGTCGCCCTTCCAGTCCTCGAGGCCGGCCCTTCTCGCGGCCGCCGCCACCAGCTCCTCGAGCGACACGGCCTCGGGGTGCATGGGCAGGCCTCCGGCGTCGAGGCGCTCCGAGAAAAGGTGGTCCTCGACCAGGCGCCGCAGCCGATCCAGCGACCGCCGGCAGGTGGCCGCGAGCTTCTCGCCCCTGGGGCTGGCGCGCTCCTCCGTGCTGATGCGGGCGAGCAGCTCTGCGCTCCACAGGGCGGTGGCGAGCGGGTTTCGCGCCTCGTGGGCCACGAAGCTCAGGTAGCTGGACCGCCGCTCTCGCTCCGCGGCCCCCTCATCCGCACCTTTCGGAGAAGGCAGGCTTTCGTCCCGTTCGCGATCCACGGGAGCAAGCATCCGACGGGTCGCGCCGCATCGCAAGAGAACTCCTCATATGGGGCTGATACCCATTACAGTGCTGAAATGGCTGTAATTATTACCACGGAAAACCCTAATAGGGACAGCGTAAAGTGGGTTGACAGGAAAAAATACAGTAATCAACTACCCAGTGGGGGTTGCCTGGGGGATGTAACACTCGATTGGGCCGTATCTTTCTCTCGCACACCTCGTGGCACGGCGGATGCCTAGGTGCGACATGGAAATGCCCTTCCTCGAAACCTACCTTTCCGAGATCAGCCGGTACCCCCTCCTGACGCCGGAGGAGGAGAGGCGGCTCGCCCGCGAGTACCACGACCACGCCGACACCCGGGCCGCCCACGAGCTGGTCGCCGCCAACCTGCGCTTCGTGGTGAAAGTGGCCTACGGCTACCGGTCCTACGGCCTTCGCCTGCCCGACCTGGTCCAGGAGGGGAACATCGGGCTCATGAAGGCGGTGCAGAAGTTCGACCCAGACCTCGGCATCCGGCTCATCTCCTACGCGGTGTGGTGGATCCGGGCCTACATCCAGAACTACATCTTGAGGTCGTGGTCGCTGGTGAAGGTCGGCACCACCCAGGCGCAGCGCAAGCTCTTCTTCTCGCTGGCGCGCACCAAGCGCGAGCTGGAACGGGTCGGCGGCCGCGCCGAGGAGGGGCGTCCACTCGAGACCTCGCGCATCGCCCGCCGGCTGCACGTGCTGCCCGGCGAGGTGGAGGAGATGGAGCGGAGGCTCGAGGGGCGCGACCTGTCCCTGGATGCGCCGGTCGGCGACGGCGCCTCGACCCACCTCGACTTCGTGGCCGGCTCCCAGCCCGGCCAGGACGACGCCCTCTGCGCCGCCCAAGAGCGGCACCTCATGGCCTCGGAGGTCGGGGTGGCGCTCGACCAGCTCGACGCCCGCGAGCGCTTCATCATCGAGCAGCGAGTCATGAACGACCACCCGCTGACGCTCAAGGAGCTGGGCGACCACTTCGGCTTCTCCCGCGAGCGGGCGCGGCAGCTGGAGATCCGCGCCAAGGACAAGCTGCGCCACGCGCTGCAGGCGCTGGCGGCGAGGATCGAGTGGCCGGCGGGCGCGCCGCTCGAGCCGGACGAGCGAGCGGCCTGATCGCGCTCGCCGCTTCCCGCGAGCCTCGGCGACGTCCGCGGCGGCCCGGTCTCGCCGGAGGGCGCCTCCGCAGCGAGCCGCGGCCCGCTGCGATGCGCGCGACCTAGGCCCGCGGTCGCGGCGAGCAACCGTCGTGGAGCGCCAACGCGCCGAGGAGGTCCTCAGGCTGCGCGACCGACGTTTGCGAGCCGCCGCGCGTTCCTCGTCGCCGCGCGGCCGCCGCTCCGGGGTCGCGAGCGAGGACAGCGCCTGGAGGCGAGAGCCGGCCGCCGGGGACCTCAGAAACCGGCGGGCGCGCCGCTCGAGCCGGACGAGCGAGCGGCCTGAGCTATCCCATTCCGTGCTTCTTCAGCCGGTAACGCAGGGTGTCCCGGCTGATGCCGAGTAGGCGCGCCGCCTTGGACTGGTTGCCGCTCGAG
>DASTPH010000195.1:0-16166 GCA_035762305.1 Anaeromyxobacteraceae bacterium | reverse complement strand
GGCCGGGCCGGGCGCACCCAGGGGCTGCCCTTGGGCATGCCCTCGGCGGTGCCGACGACCGCGACGGGCAGCACCGGCACGCCGGCCTCGACGGCCAGGCGGAAGGCGCCGATCTTGAAGGCCTGGAGGTGGCCGTCGCGGCTGCGGGTGCCCTCCGGGAAGAACATGACGCTCATGCCGCGGTCGAGGTAGTGGCGCGCCGCCGCCAGCACCGCCTGTCCGCTCTCGTGGTCGCCGCGCCGAACCGGGATGTCGCCCGAGAGCCGGAACATCCAGCCCAGCCAGGGGATCCGGAAGAGCTCCTCCTTGGCCACCCACTTCATCTCCCAGGGAAGACGCGCCAGCATGAACACGTCCAGGAACGACTGGTGGTTGGCCACCGCCACGAAGGGGAAGCGGGCCGGCGGGACGGCTCCGTCGATGCGGACCCGCCAGAGCGGGAAGGCCCAGCTGAGCGCCGACCCGCAGACGCGCAGGAAGCGGCCGGCGACGCGGAGGGTGGGGTCGAAGGGCCGGGTGGCGAGATGGACCAGCGCCAGCGCCGGCAGGGCGAGGACGACCACTGCCGCCATGAACAGGTAGGACAGCGCCGCCAGGGGCGGGACCAGCCAGCGGGGAACCGGCGAGGGGCTCATGCGCTCCTCGCATCATGGCACGAAGGTTTCCCTCAAGCCGCCCGCGCGCGGCGCGGGAGCGTGGCCCGGGCGGTGGTCCCCTTCCCCGGCTCGCTCTCGTAGCGGAGGGAGCCGCCGTGGAGGGCGATGGCCGAACGCGCCAGCGCCACCCCGAGGCCGGTGCCGTCCTGACGCGTGGTGAAGAAGGGCGTGCCCAGGCGCCCCAGGGTCTCCTGGCTCATGCCGCGGCCGGTGTCGCGGACCACGATCTCGGCCTCGGCGGCGGACGGGCGCACCTCCACCACCACCTCCCCGCCGGGTGGCGTGGCCTGGATGGCGTTGGCGACCAGGTTGAGGAGGGCCTCCCGCAGGCGGCGCGGGTCGGCCTCCACCGTGGCGCCACCCCGGGCCAGGAGCCGCACGCCGGCACGGGAGGCCTGGCCCGACAGGAGCTGCAGCGCGTCGCCCACCAGCGGCCCGAGCTCGACGGAGGAGCGACGGAGGCGGCGCCCGGACGAGAGACATCCATCCAGGAGCTCCTCCGCCCTTGCGATCTCCTCCTCGACGACCGCCATCCGCGCATGCGAGGCGCGCTCGGCCGGGTTTCGGCGCCCGAGCTGCACCAGGGCCTTCACGCCGGCGAGCAGGTTCCTGAGCTCGTGCGCCACCTCGACGCCCACGTCGTCGGGATATCCGGCGTGCGGGGGCGGCGCGGCCTCGCCCCCGTCGAGATGCAGCGCCGCGCGGGGGCCGCCCGGGGTCGTTCCCATGCGCTTGGCCATCGTGTCTCCTCTCGCCGCCGAACGTGAGCTCCAGCCGCTGCGACGCCGGATCATGCCTCCCGATGTGGGCCGCCGCGACTGTGCGAAGTCGCGCGGGGCGGGCGCAGATGCGCCGCAACCCACCCGGGATCGCGCAGGAGCAGTCGCCGTGCGGCCCTCACCCGCCGGTCGAAACGCGGGAGCTACGCCTCCAGAACCTTCTTGAGACCGTCGAGCATGGCTTTCCAGTTGCGTTCGGAGTGCTCCCGCGCTTGCTCGGTGGGGTTGTTGTCCTGGGTCAGGGTGACGTGCGTCTGCCCGGCCCGCTGCGACAGCGCGACGGTCACGGTGTGGTAGCTCTCGGGCGCGTCGGGCAGGCCGGAGAGCGGGCTATAGTGGGTGTAGCGGAGCAGGGTCTGCGGCTCGACGCGCAGGATCGTGCCCTTGTCCTCGTAGGCCTTGCCCTGCCATTCGCCTTTCCAGGTGATGGAGCCGCCCTCCTCGAAGCTCGAGACCACGGTGGCCCCGAACATGTAGCGCTTGACGATCTCGGGCGTCACCAGCGCCTCCCACACCCGGGCGGCTGGGGCGCGGATGCTGGCGGAGGCTCGGGCGACGTGCGGCGTGTCCATGATGGGTTCCTCGATGCCTGGCCGACGAGGTGCAGGCCGACGCGTCCTGTAGAGGCGCCAGCCGCTCTGCGCCAGGCGCGGACGGGACCGACCCCACCCGGGGCGGCGACACCGCCCTACAATGCATGGATCTCCTGAATGCGGCGATGCCCGAGCTACCCGACATCGAGGTCTACGCCGGCGCGCTGCGGGCCCGCCTCCTGGGCCAGCCGCTCCAGTCGGTCCGGCTCGGGACGCCCTTCCTACTGCGCACCGCCGACCCGCCCCTCGCCGCCGCCCTGGGGCGGCGGGTGGCGGCGGTGCGGCGCCTCGGCAAACGGCTGGTGCTCTCCCTGGAGGCCGACCTCCACCTCGCCATCCACCTCATGATCGCCGGGCGCCTCCACTGGCGCGAGCCCGGCGGCACCGGGCCGGGGCGGACCGGGAAGGCGCTCGCAACCCTGGAGTTCCCGCGCGGCACCCTGCTGCTCACCGAGGCCGGCTCGAAGCGCCGCGCCGCCATCCACCTCCTGCGCGGCGAGGCGGCGCTGGCGGCGCTGGACCGGGGCGGGGTCGAGGTGCTGGCCTGCGCCCTCGACGACTTCCGGGAATCGCTGGGGAGGGAGAACCACACCCTGAAGCGGGCCCTCACCGACCCGCGCCTCTGCTCCGGGATCGGCAACGCCTACTCCGACGAGATCCTCCACCGGGCGCGGCTCTCCCCGGTGGCGCTCACCGGCCGCCTCTCGGACGAGGAGTGGGCCCGCCTCTTCGAGGCCGCCCGGGCCATTCTCTCGGAGTGGACGGAACGGATCCGCCAGCAGGCGGGCGACGGGTTCCCCGGCAAGGTGACCGCCTTCCGCGAGGGCATGGCGGTCCACGGCCGCTACCGCCTACCCTGCCCCGACTGCGGCACGCTGGTGCAGCGCATCCGCCACGCCGAGAACGAGACCGACTACTGCCCGCGCTGCCAGACCGGCGGGCGCATCCTCTCCGACCGAGCGCTGTCGCGCCTCCTCAAGGAGGACTGGCCGCGCACGGTAGAGGAGATGGAGCGCTTCGAGGCCCGGCGCACCTCGCGGCGCGAGCCATGAAGGTGCGTCGGGCCCGCCGCGATCTGCGGCGCCCGCGACTCACCCGGGCGTGTCAGGCGACGCCCGGTTGCGGCGGCGGCGTCTCCGCTTGACAAGCGGCTCCGCATCGGATTTCTGTTCGGTCCCTCACCGACTCGAAAAGGGAGAAACCCCGCCCCATGGCCAACGCCAACGAATTCTCGCCCCCCACCAACCTCGAAACCCCGAAGAAGAAGATCCGCCGCGAGGACGCGCTCGCCTACCACTCCAGCCCCCGCCCCGGGAAGATCGAGGTCGTCCCCACCAAGCCGACGGTCACCGCGCGCGACCTGTCGCTGGCCTACAGCCCGGGGGTGGCCGAGCCGTGCCTGGAGATCGCGAAGGACGCCGACCTCTCCTACACGTACACGAACCGCGGCAACCTGGTGGCGGTGGTCTCCAACGGGACGGCGGTGCTTGGCCTGGGCGACATCGGCCCCTACGCCAGCAAGCCGGTGATGGAGGGCAAGGGCGTCCTCTTCAAGCGCTTCGCGGACATCGACGTCTTCGACGTCAACATCGACGCCAAGGAGATCGACAGGGTCTGCGCGGTGGTGAAGGCCCTGGAGCCCACCTTCGGCGGCGTCAACCTCGAGGACATCAAGGCGCCGGAGTGCTTCGTCATCGAGGAGCGGCTCAAGAAGGAGATGCAGATCCCGGTCTTCCACGACGACCAGCACGGCACCGCCATCATCACGGGAGCGGCGCTGCTCAACGCCCTGGAGATCACCGGCAAGAAGATCGAGAAGGTGAAGCTGGTGGTCTCGGGCGCCGGCGCCTCGGCCATCGCCTGCACCAGGTTCTACCTCAAGCTCGGCGTGCGCCGGGAGAACGTGCTCTTGGTGGACACCAAGGGCGTGGTCTACAAGGGGCGCACCGAGGGCATGAACGAGTGGAAGGCCGAGTTCGCGGCCGACACCCGGCTGCGCACGCTGGAGCAGGCCATGGAGGGCTCGGACGTCTTCCTGGGCCTCTCCAAGGCGGGGCTGGTGACGCCCAAGATGGTCCAGTCCATGGCCAAGAACCCCATCGTCTTCGCGCTGGCCAATCCCGACCCGGAGATCGGCTGGCAGGAGGCCAAGGCGGCCCGCGCCGACGTCATCATGGCCACCGGCCGCGCCGACTACCCCAACATGGTGAACAACGTCCTCGGCTTCCCCTACATCTTCCGGGGCGCGCTCGACGTGCGCGCCAAGGCCATCACCGAGGAGATGAAGATGGCGGCCGCCAAGGCCCTGGCCCAGCTGGCCAAGGAGGAGGTGCCGGAGTCGGTCTCCCGCGCCTACGGCGGCGAGCGCTTCGCCTTCGGCACCGAGTACATCATCCCCAAGCCGCTCGATCCCCGGGCGCTCCTGTGGGTGGCCCCGGCGGTGGCCAAGGCGGCCATGGACGGCGGCGTGGCCCGCCAGAAGATCGACCTGGAGGAGTACCGGGAGCGGCTGCGCAAGCGGCAGAGCCGGCTGCACCAGGTGATGAGCACGGTTTACGCCAAGGCCCGCAAGAAGCTGGCCCGCATCGTCTTCCCCGAGGGGCACCACGAGAAGATCCAGCACGCCGCCCAGGTGCTGCGCGAGGAGGGGATCTGCGAGCCCATCCTGCTCGGGCCGGTGGACCGCATCCGGGCCTCCATCGAGGAGAAGCGCCTCGACGGCCTGGAGGGGATCGCCCTCGTCGACCCGGAGGAGAGCCCGCACTTCGACCGCTACGTGTCCCGGCTGTGGGAGATGCGCAACCGGCGCGGCATGTCCTTCGAGGAGGCGCGCCGCCGCATGCGGACCCGCAACTACTACGGGGCCATGATGGTGGTGGAGGGGGCCGCCGACGGCATGGTGACCGGCCTCACCACCGGCTACCCCGACGCCATCCGCGCCCCGCTGGAGCTCATCCGGACCCGCTCCGGGCGGCGCGCCGCCGGCGTCTACATCGTGGTCACCAAGCACGACTTCCGCTTCTTCGCCGACTGCACCGTCAACATCGACCCCACCGCCCAGGAGCTGGCCGAGATCGCGGTCACCACCGCCGACCTGGCCCGCTTCTTCGAGGTGAAGCCCCGGGTGGCCATGCTCTCCTACTCCACCTTCGGCGCCGCCCAGGGGGCGAGCCCCAAGAAGGTCCGCGAGGCCACCGAGCTGGTGCGGCGGCTGCGCCCCGACCTGGAGGTGGACGGCGAGATCCAGGTGCACATCGCCACCGACGCCCAGGTGCGGGTGCCGGAGTTTCCGTTCTCGACCCTCAAGGAGGACGCCAACGTCTTCGTCTTCCCCAACCTGGACGCGGCCAACATCACCTACCAGATGGTGGAGACCATCGGCGGCGCCGAGGTGATCGGGCCGGTGCTCCTGGGCATGGAGAAGCCGGTGAACGTCCTGGCAATGGGGTCGGGCGTGAACTCCATCGTGAACCTGGCCGCCATCACCGCGCTCCGGGCCCAGGGCGAGCAGTTCACGTTCTAGGCCGACTCGAGCCGCCCGGAACGGGCGGCGAGGCTTTTTGGAAATCTCGGGCTCGTCTTCGAGGGCTCGGCGCGCCCCCTCACCGCACTCGGATCACGTCGAGCCAAGCCGCCCTCTCCCCCTCGGGGAGAGGGCCATCCGGATTCCACGCACGCCTCGGAGGGTGAGGGGTGCGTGCCTGGACGGTAGGCCGGGGGCTCCCCCCCGGCAATCTCAGCAACGTGGCGGCTCGGCTCGCTGCGTAGGCCGCCTCCGGCGAGGCCGGGCCGCCTTCGAACGAGCCGGCGCGCTCAGCGCCGCGGCGGCCCGTCCTCGCCCTCAGCCCCGGACCGGGGCCTTCCGGGCGCCATTCAGGTGCCAACGCCGAGGCGCGGCAGCACGAACGCCTGGAGCACCACCCAGGCGACCAGGAACAGGGCCAGGGAGAGCGCGTCGTTCATCGAGCGCTAGCCCAGCGCTAGCCCACGTTCTCGAGGACCCGGGAGAGGCGCTGCCGCACCTCGCCGGCGATGGGGGCGAGCGCAGGCATCTGGGCGGCGAGGGTCTGCATGGGGTCGATGGCCACCACCACCGCCTTGGCCCGGTCGTCCTCGTAGACGATGACGTTGCAGGGGAGCATGACGCCGATCTCGATCTCCGCCGAGAGCGCCCGGTGGGCCAGCGGCGGGTTGCAGGCGCCCAGGATCTTGTAGCGCCGGAAGTCGACGCCGAGCTTCTGCTTCAGCGTCTCCTTCACGTCGATCTGGGTGAGTATCCCGAACCCCTCGGCCTTGAGGAGGTCGGGGAGCTTCGAGAGCGCCTGGTCGTAGCTCAGGCGGGTTTCCTTGCGGATTCCGAAGGCGGCCATGTCGTACCTCTCGTGGGGTGGCGGGGCGATCCCCACCGGGTGAGAGCCGCCCGGCCCCGGAAAGGTTTCGCCGGTTCCACGCTAGCCGGAGAGGGCCAGCGCGGCACGGCTCGGGCGGGGCGCTACAGCGCCACCCGCAGGGCCACGCCGGCGTCCGCCGCCGGCGCCGGAACGGAGACGGGGACCATGCTGTCGAAGAAGCTCACCGGGCCGCCGAAGCGGAGCTCGCCTCCCAGGTGCCCCAGGTGGCCTTGTGCGTAGAACTCGAAGCGGAGCCAGGTGAGGAAGGTGGTGCTCCAGTCGAGGCGCACCACGCCGGAGTGGTCCGAGAGGTTGGCGACGCCGGTGAGGGTGATGGTGGTGTCGTTCCACGAACCCGGCCTGGGGAGGAGCAACGAGAGCGCCAGGTAGTGCCGTCCCAGGTAGAGGGGGACGTAGGCGTTCCAGCCGATGAGGTACGGGTAGGCGGCGGGGTCGTCGTACCCGGTCTGGTTGTAGAAGTACTCGGCGCCGATGGTGAGGGTGTCCTCGTCCGAGTACTTGGTCGACCACTCCACGGAGCCGACCGCCTGGACCCAGAAGCCGGGCTGGTAGCGTTGCCAGGGGGTCGTCTGGGTCCCGTACCCGGGCACGGTCACGGTCTCCGGTCCGGGACGGAGCGCCACCACGTCGCTCCCGGTGCGGAAGGCCACCTCGCCGCGCAGGTCCAGCTCCCACAGGCCGCCGGAGACGTCGAGGCCGGCGCGCGGCTTCATGCCCCGCTGCGCCACCGCGTCGGCGCCGAATTCCCAGTTGCCGAGGACCACCTCGGCCCGCGCCGCGCCCCCCACCCCTCCCAGCTCCGACGAGGACTGCGGCGGCCCGGAGTCCGGCTGGTAGACCAGCGGCTGGACCTGGGGCGCCAGCGGCTCGAACACCGCCGCGGCGGTGATGCCACCGCGCTGCTCGCCCAGCGGCACCTGGACCCGCGCCATGTACGTGCCGCCCCGCGTGTCGAAGACCTGGAGCGGATCGCGGCGCTGGGTGTGGAGGTAATCGGTGGGGTTCCAGACCCGACCGGTTCCCCACTTCACGTGCTGCTTGCCGGCGGTGACGAAGGCACGTTGGCCGATGTCGAAGCTGATCCACAGCTGATCGAGGACCGCCTGGGTGGTCTTGCCGGCGGGGAGGGAAGCCACGCCGACCGGGATGAGGAGCGGGCTGGCCCCCTGGGTCTGGGTCGGATCGTAGAAGGCGCGCAGCAGTGTGTAGCCCCGCAGCCGGTCGCTGGGGCGCGCGTCCAGGAACAGGTCCACCACGTTGGGCGAGTTCAGGCCCCATTTCGACGGCGGCTGATCCTCGCGGGCGAAGGTGTTGAGGCGCAGGTAGAGCTGGCCGCCGATCTGGAGCGGGTTGTCGCTCTCCTTGAGCCTGCTGGTGAGCTTGGCCTCGGCGGCGTCGGCCCCCTGGCCGCCCAGCACCTCGGCTTCGCCGGGGCGGCCAGAGGTCGAGGACGGCGACGCCTGGCTCCCGGACGGCGCCGGCTTCTCCGCCGCGGGCGCCTCCGCGGGCGGGGCGCCGAAGAGATCCTCCTCGCGCGGCCGCTCCTGGGCCGAGGCGGAGAGGGGCAGGAAGAGCGACAGGGCCAGGGCGGCTGGGCGGACGGTCGGCATGGCCGTCAGCGGCTCTTCGACTCCAGCCAGGCCTTGGTGAACATGTTGGGCTGGAGCGGGCGGAGGTCCACCTGCTTGACGACCACCATGGTGGAGTTGGCCTTCTCGATCTCGTCGTAGATGTGGATCTGCTCCGGGTACCAGACGTCGCCCTTCTTCGACTCCGAGTACACCTTCTTCCAGCGAGGGTAGAGGGAGGTTCGCATCAGCCGGCCCGACAGGGCCAGATCCTGCTCCTTGAGGACGTTGCTCGTGGCGGCGTCGATCCAGATCCGCTTGGTGGGGTAGGCCACGTCCACCCCTTCCTTGGCCTCGAGCCGCACCTTGTGGGCCGTGTAGGCCCCGAGCTTCTCGGTGGCCTCGAAGGTGGCCCGATACTCCTCGGCCAGGCGCGATTCGTCGAGGTCCTCCCGCCGGGTATCGGTGCCGCCGATGCGCTCGCGCTCGGTCCGCCGCTCCCACTTGCCGGTGGCCGGGTCGTAGAGCCACAGGTTCTTCTCCAGCCTGAGATACCCTTTCCCCGCCTCGCTCTTGGGCTTGGTGAAGAGGATGAGCAGGCGCTGCCCCTCGCTGCGCCGGTAGTAGACCATCTCGTAGACCACGTCGGTCTTGTCCTTCTCCTTGCTCTCCATGTAGCAGAGCGCCGCCCAGTCGCCGTTGTTCTGCTGGTGGTCGTCCACGGTGCGGATGAGGGCGTCGGTCTCGGCCTGCGTGAGGGCCCGGGCCTCTCCGGCGGCGAGCGCGGCGCAGCAGGCCAGCGCGATGCGGGGCGAGATGGACATGGGGGTCAGCCGATGTGGTGCATGGCCGTGACCGGCCGGAGGCGCGCCGCGCGGCGGGCCGGGAGGAAGGCCGCCAGGGTAGTGAGCAGGGTGAGCGCCGCCACCGCCGTCGCCACCATCCCGGGCTCGATGCGCAGGCTGAGCTGCTGCTGCAGGAGGAACATCTGCACGCTCTCCGGCACCCCGAGCCGGGCGGAGTTCACGAGCGCCCCCAGCCCCGCGCCCAGGAGCGCCCCCAGGGCGGTGCCGCCGACCCCGAGCAGGAAGGCCTCGAGGAGGAACAGCCACAGCACCTTGCGCCGCTGCATGCCGATGGCCCTGAGCGTCCCGATCTCCCGGGTGCGCTCGCGGATGGCGATGGCCAGGGTGTTGAGGATGCCGATGACCACGATCACCATGAGGATGAAGACCAGGAGCGTGGAGAGGGTCCGCATCGCCGACAGGATCCAGCTCATGAAGCTCATCTCGTCCTCCCAGGTGGTCGTGTCGAGCTTCTGCCCGGTCCAGTCCTCGTTGGGGACGATCTGCATGAGCTTGATCCAGTAGGGTTGAGGGTTCGCGTCCATGACCAGCCAGCCGGCGGCGGCGAGGGCGTCGCGCAAGCGCGCCGCCACCCGCGCCGAGGCCTTGGGGTCCTTGAGGTAGAGGTGGATGGCGCCGGTGTTGCCCTCGCGCAGGTTGTAGAGGCCTCGCACCGTGCCCGCCTCCATGAAGGCGGTGAAGGCGGAGATGAGCCCGGCGTTCTGGGCGATGGCCACCACCCGCACGTCGGCGGTGTTGTTCTGGCCGCGGTAGGTGGGGGCCGAGAGCGTGATCACGTCCCCCACCTGCACCTCCAGCCGCTTGGCCTGGTCCTCGAAGAGGAGCAGCGATCCGGGCCGGGCCAGGTCCTCGAGCCGGCCCGAGAGGACGCGCACCACCTTGGGGAATCCGGGCTCCTTCCCCACCTCCACCCCCGACAGGACCAGGTCCATGGAGGAGCGCTCGGAGACCCCCTTGGCCCAGCCGCGGACGCGCACGGTGGCGTAGTCCAGCTCCGGGACGTGCTTCCTGGCCTCGGCCAGCACCTTCTCGTAGTCGGTGACCAGCGGCGCCGCGGTGCCGGAGGTGACCTTGTAGAAGCCCCCCACGTTGACGTGGCCGGTCATGAGCACCGTGGCCGACTCCATCATCGAGGACTCCACTCCGGCCGAGAGCCCGCCCAGCAGCACCAGCAGCGCGGTGACGACCGCCAGCGCTCCGCCCAGGAAGGCGTTGCGCCGCGTGTGGCGGGTCAGGTTGCGGGCGGCGATGAAGAGGTCGGTGGCGATCATCTAGTCGTCGGTTCCCATGGCCTCCACCGGCGTCACCCGCATGGCGATGAGCGCCGGGTAGAAGCCGGAGAGGATGGATACCGCCAGGACGATACCGAGCGAGACCGCCACGCTGGCGGCGCCCAGCGCCGGCATGAGCGCCGGGCCGGCGTAGAGGAAGTAGAGGGTGTCGTTGGTGGCCGGGATCCCGCCCAGGGCCCTCACCACCCACACCACCACCCCGCCCAGGCCGGCCCCGAGGAGGCCGAAGAGCAGCGCCACCGTGGCCGTCTCCCCGAGCAGCATGGCGAGCACGAAGCGGCGCTGGGCCCCGATGGCCCGCATGGTGCCGATCTCCTTCACCCGCTGCAGGGTGGCCATCACCATGGCGTTGTTGATGATCACCAGGGCCACCGCGAAGATGATGGTCACCGCCGTGTAGAGGACCGCCCGGAACAGCGTCACCGTCTGCCCCACGAGCCCCGAGGCGGTCTGCCAGTCCACCACCTTGAGGCCCAGGCTCGCCTTCTCGGAGGCCTCGCGCACCGCCCGGAGGCCGGCCCGGAGCCGGCGCGGGTTCTCCAGCAGGACGGCGGCGTTGAGCGCCACGCCGCGATCGATCTCCTCCTGGCCGTAGAGGCGCGTGGAGAGGTCCACCCCCGCCGGGGCGGCCAGGTCGCGCAGCACCGACGCCTGGTCGATGGACCCGGCCCGCGAGGCCCCCTCCAGCGGCGCCGCGCCGCCGAAGAGCTCCGCCTCCGCGGTCTGGCGGTCCAGAGAGCGCACCCCGGCGGCGGCCTTGATCTGCTTGATCTCCTCGGCCTTCTCGCGGGTCATGTAGCCGTAGAGGTCGCGCCAGGTCATGATGTCCAGGAGGCTCATCACCCCGGCCAGCGCCGACTTCTCGAGCCCCTTGAACTCCACGAAGCCGTAGACCTTGACGTTCACCGAGTTGAAGTAGCCGCTCTTGGAGGGGGCCTTGATGGTGATGGTGTCCCCCACGCGAATGGAATACAGCTGCAGCATGGGCGCCAGAACCTCGTAGAAGACGCGGTAGCGCTGGTCGAAGTTCTGGTCGGTGACGTCCAGGAGCTGGTGGAGCAGGTCCGGAAGCGCCGACTTCTCCGATCCCAGCGCGGCCTTGAGCTTGCGAGCCGCCTCCTCGGCGCGGATGGGGTCGAGCTGGAGCTGGACCTCGCGCAGGGCGGAGTGGTTCTCCTTGACCCAGCGCTGCAGCTCCTCGTCCTTGGCGATGCGGCGCCCCTGCGACTCGCGCGCGTCCTTGATCTTGTCGAGGCGCCGCGCGCTCTTCAATTTCAGATATTCCTCGGCGTACCACTTGCCGAGCAGGATGCCGCGCTGGCGGGAGGGCACCCGGGTCCCCTCCACGATCACGGTCCGGTCGAAGGCCTGGAGGAAGGCGTCGATGTCGGTGCCCACGTAGCGGACGAAGGTGAACGACGAGTCCATCTGCTGGGGGGCAATCTTGTTCTCCAGGAACTCCAGGCTCCCGAGGCGATCCCCGTCGAAGCCGTTCCAGAACTCGTCGGAGACGGCGCGGATGAGCGCCTTTGTGTCCTCGGCCCGGTCCCGCAAGAGCTGGTCGTCGGCCAGCGACCGGGCCGCCCGGAGCTCGTCGCGCAGCAACTGCACCATCCGGCGCACGTGGGACTTCTTGGCCTCGTAGCTGCGCCGGAGCTCCGGATGTCGATCCCCGGCCTCGAGGCGGCGGACGTCGGCGCGTAGCCGCTCCAGCTGCACGTCGAACTGGTTGCCCATGGCCACCAGCGCCTGGTCGATGCCCATGGGCACCACCGTGCGGACGCCGGGGACCCGCAGCAGGGCCTCCTTCACCCGGGAGAAGTCCTCGATGGGCTCGAGGCGGGACTCCCCCATCATGCCGCCGTAGAGGGCCAGGTCGTCCTTGGAGCGGTTGCTGTAGGCCTGCAGGTGGCCGCCCAGGCTCCCCTGGATCGAGGAGCGCATGCCGCCGTCCACGCTGTCCACGAAGGAGGACCCGGCCACCACCAGCATGGCGCCCACCAGGACGATCCCGCCGATGATGAAGGTGCGGGCCCGCCCGGCCAGGAGGTTCCGGCCGGCGATCCGGACGAGGACCTTGAGCTCGCCGCTGGCGCGCATGGTGCCCCTAGGCAGCGGCCGCCTCTCGGCCGACGATCTGCCCGTCGGCGATGCGCACCACCGCGTGGGCGTGGCTCATCACCTTGGGGTCGTGGGTGGAGAAGACGAAGGTGGTGCCGTCCCGCTTGTTCATGTCCCGCATCAGATCGACGATGGTGGCGCCGGTCTGGGAGTCGAGGTTGGCGGTGGGCTCGTCGGCCAGCACCAGCCTGGGCCGGCCCACCAGGGCCCGGGCCACCGCCACCCGCTGCCGCTGGCCGCCGGAGAGCTCGCTGGGGCGGTGCCGGGCGTGGGCGTCGAGCCCGACTGCCTCGAGCAAGCCCAGCACTCGCCGCTGGCGCTCCGCCCGCCCGAGCTTCCCCTGCAGGAGCAGCGGGAACTCCACGTTCTGGAAGACGGTGAGCACCGGCACCAGGTTGAAGGTCTGGAAGATGAAGCCGATGCGGTGCAGGCGCAGGTCGGTGAGGGCTCGCTCCGAGAGCACGCTGGTGTCCTGGCCGTCCACCACCACCCGGCCGCGGGTGGGAGTGTCGACGCAGCCGACCATGTTGAGGAGCGTGGTCTTGCCGCTGCCGGAGGGCCCAGCGACGGCCAGGAACTCTCCGGGCTGGATGGCGAGCGAGACGTCGCGGAGCGCCGGGACCTCGGTCTTTCCCAGGGTGTAGATCTTGGAGACGTCCTCGACGGTGACGATGGCCATGGTTCCCTCGGGGCGCGCGCTGCGGCTCCGCGTTTCGGGCGCGAATTACGCCCGCGTCGGTATGGAGTCAAGGCGGAATTCGGTGAACTCGTGTGTAGGGCGGGGGCTCGTCCCCCGCCGGCGCCGACACGGGGCGATCACCGCCTCAGGCGTCCTGCCGGGCCACCGCCACCGCGAAACCGCCTCGCTCCTCCTCCACCGCGTGCACCGCCCAGGGCCGACAGCAGGCCGGGCAGTCCTCGACGTAATCCTGGACCTCGCCCCCGCCGGGGTCGACGAAGATGGTCACCGCCTCGCCGCAGTAGGGGCACGTGAGCTCGATGTCCATGCCGCCTCCTGGCTATAGTCCAGCGGTGGCCCGAAAGCCCTTCAACAACCCGTTCGGGAAGGTGAAGCTCGATGCGCCGGTCCGGGCCGCGGCGCCGCCGCCTCCGCAGGCGGCCCAGCCCCCGGCGAGCGACGAGGAGCTGTGGGCCCGCGCCGTCGAGGGAGCGCGCCCGCTCCAGGCGCGGGACCGGCGGGTGGGACCCCGGCCCCCGCGCGGCGGGCCGGAGGAGTTCCACCACCCCGATCTGGAAGCGCTGCGCCAGCTCGAGGCCCTGGTCTCGGGCGACGCGCCCTTCGACATCGCCGACACCGACGAGTACGTGGAGGGGCACGTCTCCGGACTCGACCCGGCGCTGGTGCACAAGCTCCGCCGCGGGGAGTACTCGGTCCAGGGGCACGTGGATCTTCACGGGCTCACCCGCGAGGAGGCCCGGCGCGAGGTGGATCGCTTCCTCAAGGAGTCGCGCCGGCGCGGCCGGCGCTGCGTGCTGTTGGTGCACGGGCGCGGCCTGCACTCGGAGAAGCAGGTGCCGGTGCTGAAGGAGGCGCTGCGGGGCTGGCTCGCCACCGCCCGCTTCGGGCGCCACGTGCTGGCCTTCGCCACCGCCCGGCCGCAGGACGGCGGAGCCGGGGCGCTCTACGTGCTGCTGCGGCGCGCGGGGCGGTGAGCGGCGCGGCTCCGAGGCGGCCGGATGTCGACTGACGAGCAGCGGGCTCGGCCGGTGAAATGCCACATTCGTTGCGCGGCCCCGTCCGTCGCCGGGGGATGCCCTCCTCGCCGCGCGCAGGGGCCGGCGTGCGGTGGGGGGCCGCTTCACAGTACGTCAGCCGGTACAATGTACGCGCCGACGAGCCCGCACTCACGTAGACCGTGGACGAGGAGGCGCGGCCCCATTCATTGCTCGGGGTCGCGCGTTCGGCGACGCCACCAGATTCGGAGCCGTAAAGTCCGGGCCCGAGCACGACGAGGAGGGCATCCCCCGGCGAGGCAGTTCCGCTCCGTTAAGGTCTCACGAGGCGGGCGTAGCCCGTGCGATCGAGCACGACGAGGAGGGCATCCCCGGCGAGGCGGCGACGCCAGGAAATCAGGAGCTACAGTACAACGACCCGCATCAGCCCGCCCCGGCGATGGCCGCGAACTCCGACGCCAGGGGGCGCTCCACCACGTCCTCGAAGCGCTTCAGCCACTCCGAGACGTAGGCGCGGTCCAGCCCAGGGTTCTTCCGCAGGACCCCCTTCACGTCCTCGACGTCGCGAGGCCGACCCGCGATCATCTTGTGGATCACCAGATCCTCCGCAGTGGCGAAGCGCACCGCGGCCGACCCCATGGTGACCAGGCGGGCCCGATCGATGGCCTGGCGCTCGTACGGCGAGAACGAGAGGATGAAGTCCACCCGCAGCTTCGTCCGCTCGTCCTGGCACGGCAGGACCAGGGTCCGGCGCGTGAATGATTCGGGATCGACCAGTGGACCGAGCCCTGCAGCCTTGGCGACGGCCAGGACGTCCGCGAGCCGCTCCAGGCCCGCCGCCAGCGTCACGTCCACGTCCTTGGTGAGGCGAGCCTCTCCGTGGAGCAGCACGGCCTGCCCCCCGACCACCATGTAGGCGATGCCGGCGGCGTCGAGCGCCTTGGCGACGCGCTCAAGGAGCTCCGCGAACACGGAGTGCCCTCGCCAGCGCCACGTCCACCTCCACCCCCTCCAGCGGGTCGGAGGGCGGCAGCGCTCCCAGCGCCACCGCCTCGCGCCACAGCGCCTCGGCGATGCGGAGGTTGGCGGCGTGGTCGGGAGGGCTGCGGCGCGACAGTTCCGCCTCGAACGCCTCGAGCATGCCGCGCCGCGCCGCCAGGACGGCGCGCGCGTGCTCCCGTGAGGGGCCGGCCTTCATCGTCTGATTGTACCGGAGAGCGCTCCGGGGGGCTCGTCCTCCCTACGGTAGCGTCGCCGCGATGGCGCGCGCCGCGGCGGCTGGATCGGCCGCCTCGCGCAGCGGCCGGCCCAGGACCAGCACGTCGGCGCCGGCCCGGACCGCCTCGGCCGGGGTGGCCACCCGGGCCTGGTCGCCTTGTGCCGCCCCGGGCGGCCGCACCGCCGGGACCACCAGGAGCGGAGCCGCGCCGACCGCGGCGCGCACCGCCGCGACCTCCAGCGGCGAGCACACCAGGCCCGCGGCCCCGGCTTCCACCGCCAGCCGGGCCAGCCGCACCACCGCCGCCTCGGGCGGCCCGGCGAGGCCGACGCGCGAGAGCGCCGCCTGGTCCAGGCTGGTGAGCACCGTCACCGCCAGCACGCGCACCGCCGGCCCGGCCCCGCGCACCGCCGCCTCCACTACGGCGGGCCCGCCGCTGGCGTGGACGGTGAGAAGGGCGGCGCCGCTCCGGGCTGCGTTGCGCGCAGCGCCCTCCACGGTGCTCGGGATGTCGTGGAGCTTCAGGTCCAGGAACACCGGGCGCCCGAGCGCCGCCGCGGCGCGCACCGCCGCCGGTCCCTCGGCGGCGAAGATCTCCAGGCCCACCTTGAGCATCCCCACCGCCGGGGCCACGGCCCGGGCGAAGGGCTCGGCCTCGCGCCAGGAGGGGAAGTCCAGGGCGGCGCAGAGGCGGTCGCGGGGATCCATCAGTGCTGCTCCGCAGGAGTCATGAGCCCATCCGTGTTCACCTTGCTCCGCAGCACTTCGCGGGGAAGGCCCCGTGCCTTGCAAGGAGAGGCAGCAAGGCACGGGCCCTCCCCGCGGGCCCTACCGGGGGAGGCGGGGCGCCGCCTCCCCCGGACCCCCACCCGCGTGGCGCGCGCCCGGACAGGCTCGGACCCAGTCACGCGCGCCACTACTCCTTCCCCACCTGCATGCGCCCCACCTTGCGCAGGACCGCCTCG
>DASTPH010000194.1:0-14455 GCA_035762305.1 Anaeromyxobacteraceae bacterium | reverse complement strand
CGAGGCGGTCCTGCGCAAGGTGGGGCGCATGCAGGTGGGGAAGGAGTAGTGGCGCGCGTGACTGGGTCCGAGCCTGTCCGGGCGCGCGCCACGCGGGTGGGGGTCCGGGGGAGGCGGCGCCCCGCCTCCCCCGGTAGGGCCGCGAAGTGCTGCGGAGCAGTGGGCAAGGTGCCTCATGACCTCTGCGGAGCAGCACTTACGCCCAGCGGTGCCCCTCGACCGCCCGCTCGGCGAGAAACAGGCCAAGGGCGGCGAGGGACAGGTAGTAGACGAGGTCGCGCAGCTCGACGCGCCCGGCCAGGAACGCGTTGAGGTGCTCCGAGGCCGACAGGGCCGCCACCACGTCCTTCACCGGCCCCTCGGCGCCCACCGTGAAGATGGTGGCCACCCACAGGGTGAGGAGCACGATGAGGGACACCAGCGCCGCCACGATCACCGACTCGGTGAGCGACGAGCACAGGAGGCCGACGCTCATGGCCGCCGCCCCGAGCAGGAACAGGCCGAGGAGCCCGGTGCCGACCGTCTGCCACTCCACGCCGGCGCCTCCGGCTGCGCCCCGGGAGGCGACCGTCAGCACCAGCGGGAAGACGGCCACGATGGCCACCGAGGCCGCCATCACCACCAGCGAGGCCAGGTACTTGCCGAGCACGATGTGGACCGGCCGCACCGGAGCGGTCATGAGGAGCTCGAAGGTGCGCGAGCGCTTCTCCTCGGCGATGAGGCGCATGGAGAGGAACGGGGCGGCGATGACGATGAAGATGGCCACCGAGCCGAAGAGCCGCCCCACCACCAGGTCGGTGAGGTTCATGCGTTCCATCATGGAGGGGTCCTGGAACTGGAAGGCGCGCAGCGTGAGGAACCGGTAGGCGTCGAGCGAGCCGTTGAAGAACTGGGCGGCGAAGAAGGCCACCACCATGAGCATCACGTAGGCGATGGGGGTGGTGAAGTAGACCTCCAGCTCCTTGCGGGCGATGGCGAGCGCGGATCGCACGTGGTCTCCTAGGCCGCGCCCGCGACGGAGGGCGGGGCGGTGACGAGCTTGCCGTAGATCTCCTCGAGGAAGGCGATGTCCTCCAGGGTGACGCGGCGGCCCGGCAGGTGGCGGGCGATGAGCCCCTCCACGGTGTCGAAGTCCACCAGCCGCCCCTGGTGGATGACCAGCACCTTCTGGCAGGTCATGGCCACCTCCGGGAGGATGTGGGTGGAGAGGATGACGGTGTGCCGGCCGGCCAGCGACTTCACCAGTTCGCGCACCTCGCGGATCTGGAGGGGGTCGAGCCCCACCGTGGGCTCGTCGAGCACCAGCACCTCCGGGTCGCCCAAGAGTGCCTGGGCCAGGCCCACCCGCTGCCGGAAGCCCTTGGAGAGGTTGCCGATGACTCGGCCCATGACCTCGGCGACGCCGGTGCGCTCGGCGACGCGGTCGATCTCGTCCTTCACCCGCGCCCGGGGGAGCCCCTTCAGCGAGGCGCAGAAGCGCAGGTAGGAACGGGGGGTGAGGGCGTCGTAGACCGGCGGCTGCTCGGGGAGGTAGCCGATGCGGCGCTTCACCTCCAGCGGCTCCTCGAAGACGTCGAAGCCGGCCACCCGGACCGAGCCCGAGGTGGCGGGCAGGAAGCCGGCGAGGATGCGCATGGTGGTGGACTTGCCGGCGCCGTTCGGCCCCAGGAACCCGACCACCTCTCCCTTGCCCACCGTGAAGGAGAGGTCGTCCACCGCCACGAGGTCGCGGTAGCGCTTGGTGAGGCGGCTCACTTCGATCATGGGCCCTCCTGCCCGGCCGGAACCGCCCCGGGGCGCCGCGAATTCCCCTGGCGCCGTGGGAGGTTGACCCGGCGTCCAGGGCGCGCGCCAAGATAGTCGGGGCGGAGCGCTTGTCAAGGCGGGGACGGGTGCAAGCCCGCGGAAAAAGCGCATGGGGTGCGCCCGGGCCGGGGCCGCCCACCGCGCGGCGCCCCGGCCTTGCGCCCGGCCGGCCGCGCGCGGCACGATCGCGGCCTGCAGGAGGTCGCGGCGTGCCGGTGGTGGTCCAGAAGTACGGCGGCTCCTCGGTCGCCGACGTCGAGAAGATCCGGCAGGTGGCGGAGAAGGTGGCCGCGGCCCGGCGCGCCGGCCTGGACGTGTGCGTGGTGGTCTCGGCCATGGGCAAGACCACCGACGAGCTCATCGCGCTCGCCAAGCGCGTGTCGCCGGCGCCGGCGCGGCGGGAGATGGACATGCTGCTCTCGGCCGGGGAGCGCATCGCCATGGCGCTCCTCTCCATGGCCCTGAACGACATGGGGGTCCCGGCGGTGAGCTTCACCGGCAGCCAGTCCGGCATCATCACCACCGACAGCCACGGCTCGGCCCGCATCCTGGAGGTCCGCCCGGTGCGGGTGCGGGAGGCGCTCGGCCGCGGCCAGGTGGTGATCGTGGCCGGCTTCCAGGGCGTCTCGCCGGGCAAGGAGGTCACCACCCTGGGGCGGGGCGGCTCGGACACCACCGCGGTGGCCATGGCGGCCGCGCTCGGCGCCGACTGCGAGATCTACTCCGACGTCGACGGGGTCTACACCGCCGACCCGCGGGTGGTGGCGGGGCCGCGCCGCCTCGACCGCATCGCCTACGAGGAGATGCAGGAGCTGGCCCAGGCCGGGGCCAAGGTGCTGAACGCCCAGGCGGTGGAGTTCGCCAGGAGGAGCGGCATCGCCATCCGGGCCAGGGCCACCAGCGGCAGCGGCGCGGAGACGGTGGTGCAGGGAGCCGCCGCGGCGGGGCCGGCGCGGGTGGTGGGGGTGACCTCGCGGCGCTCGCTGGCGCTCCTGGAGGTGGCGGCGGCGGCCCTGGCCGCCACGCTCACCGCGCTGGAGCGCCTGGGCGCGGAGCCGCAGGAGTCGTGGCTCGAGGGCGGGCGCGCCCACCTGGCGCTGCCGCTCGACAACCTCCACGGCTGGCAGGAGGCGAAGGCCTCGCTGGCCCGCGAGCTCGGGGGCGACCTGGCCGTGGCCGACGAGGGGATGGGCTCGGTCTCGGTGGTGGGGGCGGCCTGCGGCGCCGGGGACCGGGTCCGGCGCGAGGTGGAGGCGGCGCTGGCGGAGCAGGGGGCGCGGCCGCGGACGGTCACCGCCTCGCCGCTGCGGGTGACCGCCTACCTCGAGGCCGCGGCGGCGCCCGAGGCGGTGCGGCGGCTGCACGCCAGGCTGGTGGAGGGGGCGGGCTGAGGATCGCCGGCCCGGTTTCGCCGGCGGCCGCCGCGCCGCGATGATCGAGGACGCGCGTCGCGGCCGTGGATACCGGGCTCGGCGCGAGGACGTGCCGGAGGGGGAGGCCCGGGGCGCCGCCTACCGCCACCAGGATCCGCGCCCGGGGCTGGCGTCCTTGCGGAAGTCGGCGCCGTCCACCCGCACGAAGTCGCACATCTCGTTGAGCCGCGAGTAGACGCGCTGGCCGACGCGCTCCTCGAGGCTCATCTGCTCGGCCTCGCGCTGGAACTCGGGGCTCCGGGTCTGGACCATGCGCCCGGGCTGGACCGGCACCGGCTGCGGCTCCACCGGGTAGTTGGTGGCGAAGAGGGTGGTGAGCCCGGCGTTGTAGCGGCGGCTGATGAGCTCGTCGAGCATGGAGCGCTCCCACTCGGTGCCGCGCTCCTTGCCGAGCTCGTCGATGGACAGCACCGGCACCCGCGACAGCGGCCCCAGGATCTCCATGTGCCCGCGGTTGGAGGTGAAGCCGGAGCGGATGTCGGAGAGGAGGAGCATGAACTCGACGTAGCGGCTCCCGACCCCCTTCTCCAGGGCCAGCCAGCGCAGGCTGGCGGCGAGCAGGTGGGTCTTGCCGCAGCCGGGCTTGCCGTGGAGCAGGACGCCGCGGTTCGGCTGGTCGGGACGGAACTTCCGCGCGAACTCCTCGCAGGCGGCCTTGGCCCGCGACTGCTCGGAGGACCAGGCGCGGAAGGTCTCGAAGGAGGCCCGCGCCAGGGCCGCCGGGATGCCGATCTCGTTGAAGGTGAGGAGGCGCTGGTCCAGGTGCCGGCAGGCGCAGATCTGGGCCACCCGGGCCTCGCCGGCCTGGACCAGGGTGTAGCCGCTCTCGCCGCAGCGCGGGCAGGTCTCCTGGCAGCCGCAGCGGCGGGCCCGGGCGGCGGCCCCCACCTTCTGCTCCACGACGTAGCCGACCCCCGCACACTCGGCGCAGGGGGCCGGGGTCTCCCGCGTGTCCGGCATGAGGGCGGCGAGTCTACACCGATCCGCGCAGGCAGGTGAGCCCTGCCCGGCGAGCGGCGTCGAAGAGGTGAGAGCGCAGCGTCTGGCGCCAGGCCGCCGGGCGGGCCCGGCGCGGGCGGTCCCCAGCCAGGAGCCGCACCCGCGGGCCCAGCGCCGATCGCTCCGGCCGCGGCAGCGAGCGGAGCCAGGCGGCGAGGAGCCGGTCGTCGGCGGCGCGCAGCGCCGCCTCGGCAGCGGCCACGCCGGGCACCTCGGCGGGCAGGCCGGCCAGGGCCGCCCGGTAGGCCTGGCGCAGGGTCCCGCTCGAGGCCCGCGCCGCCTCGGCCAGGAGGGCGTGCCCCGCCACCAGGCGGGCCCGGGCCGCCTCGGCCTCGCCCTGGGGCGCCGGCGACGAGCCCACCCGCCCCTGGCGGTAGGCACGCCACTCCCCCTCCACCGCGAAGCGCACCGCCCTGAGCGAGCGGGGCGGCGAGGCCCCTGGCCGCCCCACGGCCCATTCCTCCACGCCGCGCTTGAGGCCGCGGCACACCACCGCCAGGGGCAGGCCGCGCCGCTCCCAGTCGTGGATCTGCTCCGCGTCGAGCGGCGAGATCATGAGGCCGGCGCCGCGGAGGTGGAGCCAGTACTCGGCCACCGCCGCCTGGTAGGAGAGGTGCTCCGCCGGGATGTGGGACATCGCGGCGATGCTAGTGCCGCGACCGGAGCATTCTGCTCCGGGCGGCACTAGCCTCATTTGTAAGGGGGCGTGCCGCCCCCCTCCGTCGGCAAAGCCGCCGGAGCCTCCCCCCTGCTACGGCCGGACTCCCGGCCGGGGCCGCTACGCGGCCTAGCCAATCACTACGCATGGGGACGAGACTAGCGCCGGGGTCCGTCAGCGGTCCGGGCCGGCTCCGGGCGCCTGGGCGGCCCGCTCGGCGGCGCGGACGGCCTGGAGCACCTCGGCCGCCGACTGGAACCGCTCGGCCGGGTCCTTGCGCAGGAGCCGCTCGGCCATCGCCGCCAGGCGCGGGTCGGCGCCGGGGTTCAGGCTCGCCACCGGCGGCGGCCGCCTGGTCAGGATCTCGCGCGCCAGTTCGCCCGGAGGCTGGGTCAGGAAGGGCGGCCGGCCGCACAGCAGCTCGTAGAGGATCACCCCCAGGCTGTAGAGGTCGGCGCGGGCGTCCACCGGCAGGCCGCGGGCCTGCTCCGGCGCCATGTAGCGGTAGGTCCCCACCACGCGCCGGGAGACGCCAGAGCCGGCCCCCTCGTCCTTCGAGCGCACCAGCCCGAAGTCCATGAGCCGCACGCGCCGCTCGTCGTCCACCATGATGTTGGAGGGCTTGAGGTCGCGGTGGACCAGGCCGCGGGCGTGGACGTAGACCAAGGCGTCGCAGACCTGCCGCAGGCTCTCGGCGAGGCGGTTCATCCGGGCCGGGCGGTTGAGGCGCTCCACCAGCCGGGGCGGCACGGGCGGCACGTCGTCCGGGCCGCTCTCCCAGGGGTCGGCCTCGCGGGCGCGGGAGCAGAACTCCCCGGAGGATTCGTCGGTCTCCGGCTCCTCCAGCACCTCGGCGAAGGCCCGGATGGCGTCCGGCCCCGAGAGCAACGTCGCCCGCCCGCCGCCGGAAGCATGCTCGTCGGTGGCCGGCTCGCCCGACCAGGCCTCCAGGCCGAAGGCGCCGGCGCCGCCGTCGGAGGGAGTGCCTTCCGACCAGGGCACCGCGTCTCCTCCCGGCAGGTCCAGGTCGAGCGAGAGGTAGCTGCGCAGGTCGAGCCCCTCCACCAGCTCCATGGCCAGGTAGCCGTAGCCCTCGCACACCCCGGCCTCGAAGACCCGCACCACGTTGGGGTGATCCAGGTCGCGCAGCGCCTCGTACTCCCGGGCCAGGCGCCGCGCCGCGTTCGGGTCCACCGCCGGGGGCGGGCCGAGCAACTTCACCGCCGCCGGCTGTCCGGTGGCCCGGTGCTGCGCCCGGTAGACCGTCCCGATCCCCCCGCGGCCGATGACGGCGGTGAGCTCCCAGGCGCCGATGGTACGCGGGGGCACGCGTGCTCCAGCATACGGAGCGCGGCCGCCGGGGGTCAAACGCTCCCCGTGGCTCCCGCAGCCGGGCCTCCCGCAGGACCGGGCCGGGGCGTGCTATACACCCGCGCGTGGCGGAGCAGACGCTCATCGAGGCGCTCCGGGAACGGGTGCGGCAGCGCCCCCTGCCACGGCACGTGGCCCTGATCATGGACGGGAACGGCCGCTGGGCCGAGGCGCGCGGCCTACCGCGGGTGGCCGGGCACCGCGAGGGATCGGAGTCGGTGCGGGCGGTCACCCGCGAGGCCCGGCGCGTCGGCCTCGAGGCCCTCACCCTCTTCGCCTTCAGCGCGCAGAACTGGGCCCGCCCGGCGCCGGAGGTGGAGGCGCTGATGCGGCTCCTGGCCGAGTACCTGGACTCGGAGCGCCGGGAGCTCCAGGACAACCAGATCCGCCTGCACGCGGTGGGGGAGCTCGGGCGCCTGCCGGGCTTCGTGCGGGAGCGGCTCGACGCCATCATGGCCGAGTCGCGCCGAGAGCAGGGCATGGTCCTCACCCTGGCGCTCTCGTACGGGGGGCGGGAGGAGATCGTCCAGGCCGCGCGCCGCGCCGCCCGCGAGCGCGGCCCCGACGGCATCGACGCCGCTGCGCTGGAGGCGGCGCTGTGGACCGAGGGGCTGCCGGAGCTGGATCTCCTGGTCCGGACCAGCGGCGAGCGGCGCATCTCCAACTTCCTCCTGTGGCAGGCGGCCTACGCCGAGCTCCACTTCTCCGAGGCGCTCTGGCCCGACTTCCGCGAGCTGGAGCTCTTGCAAGCCATCGACGACTACCAGGGGCGCGAGCGCCGGTTCGGGCTGACCGGGGCGCAGGTGCGCCGCGAATGAGCGACTGGCAGCGAAACCTGGCGGTGCGGGTGGCCACCGGCCTCACCCTGTTCCCGCTGGCGGTGTGGCTCACCTGGAAGGGCGACCTGGCCTTCGCCGCCACCTGCGCCGCCGCCGCGGCGGTGGGCGCGGCCGAGCTCCTCTTGATGTTCGAGAAGCGGCTCGGCCTCTTCGAGGGGGTGGGGGTGGCGGTGGCCGCCGCCTTCCCGCTCGGCGCCTGGCTCATCTGGACCCTGGGCGAGCGGCACGCGCCGGAGTGGACCGGCCTGCTCCTGGCCTTCGCCACCCTGGGCTTGCTGGCGCTCATGGTCTTCCGCCCCGGATCGCTCGAGGACGCGGCCCGGGCGGCGGGGGTGGTGATGCTGGCCTGGCTCTACTGCGGCCTCTTGGCCTCGACGGTGGTGGGCCTCCGGCTCCGCTTCGGCTTCGCCTGGGTGATCCTGGTCTTCGTGGTGAGCTGGGCCAACGACACCTTCGCCTACTTCGCCGGCCGCTTCTTCGGGCGCCACAAGCTCCTGGAGCGGGTCTCGCCCAACAAGACCTGGGAGGGCTTCGCCGGCGGCGCCGCCGGGAGCCTCCTGGGGGCGATGGCGGTGCGGGCGCTCCTGCTCCCGGCGTTGCCGGCGTGGGCGGCGCTGGCCGCCGGCGGCGGCGCGGCGGTGCTCGGCCCGGCCGGCGACCTCGGTGAGTCCCTGCTCAAGCGCGCGGCCGGGGTCAAGGACTCGGGGCGCCTCATCCCCGGGCACGGAGGGCTGCTCGACCGCATCGACGCCTTGCTCTTCGTGGCCCCTTGGGTCTACGCCATCGCCGTCCTGCTGGAGCGACTCGGCCACCCGGCCGCCGCGCCGTGACATGAAGCGCCTCTCCATCCTCGGCTCCACCGGCTCCGTCGGCGTCCAGGCGCTGGACGTGGTCGAGCGCGCCCCGGGGCGCTTCCAGGTGGTGGGGCTCTCGGCCAGGCGAAACGCCGCCCGGCTCGCCGAGCAGGTGCGCCGCTTCCGCCCCCGGGTGGTGGCGGTGGCCGACGCGGAGGCCGCCCGCGAGCTGCGCCACCGCCTGGGCGGGGCGGCGCCCGAGGTCCTCACCGGGGACGAGGGGGCGATGGCGGTGGCCTCGCTTCCGGAGGCCGACTTCGTGCTGGCCGCCATCTCCGGCGGGGCCGGGGTGCGCTCCACCGCCGCCGCCGTCGAGGCCGGCAAGGCGGTGGGACTCGCCAACAAGGAGTCGCTGGTGCTGGCCGGCGAGCTGATCATGGCCCGCGCCGCCGAGCGGGGCGTCCCCATCCTGCCGGTGGACAGCGAGCACTCGGCCATCTTCCAGTCGCTCGTGGGGCACAAGCGCGAGGAGGTGCGGCGCCTCATCCTCACCGCCTCCGGCGGCCCGCTGCGCACCGTGCCGGCGGATCGGCTCCGCGACGTCACCCCGGCCCAGGCCTTGAAGCACCCCACCTGGACCATGGGGGACAAGATCACCATCGACTCGGCCACCCTCATGAACAAGGGGCTGGAGGTGATCGAGGCCCGCTGGCTCTTCGACATCCACCCCTCGCGCATCGAGATCGTGGTCCATCCCGAGTCGATCGTGCACTCGATGGTGGAGTACATCGACGGGCAGGTGGTGGCCCAGCTCGGCATCTCCGACATGCGCGGGCCCATCAGCTACGCCCTGGCCCACCCCGGCCGGGTTTCGCTGGGGCTGGACCCGCTCGACCTGACCCGGGTGGGCCGGCTCACCTTCGAGGCGCCCGATCCCCAGCGCTTCCCGGCCTACACCCTGGCCTGGCGGGCGCTGGAGCGCGGCGGCACCGCCCCGGCGGCCCTCTCCGGCGCCGACGAGGCGGCGGTGGAGGCCTTCCTGGCCGGGCGCTGCCGCTTCGACCGCATCGCCGGGTTGTGCGCCGAGGTGCTGGAGGCCCACCGCGCCGAGCCGCTCCGATCCATCGAGCAGGCGGTGGCCGCCAGCGAGTGGGGCAAGCGCGAGGCGGCCCGGCGCGCTATGGAGAGTTGAACATGCCCGACAACGCCCTGCTGTGGGTCGGCTCGGTGGTGCTCTTGCTGGGCGGCCTCATCTTCGTCCACGAGCTCGGGCACTTCCTCACCGCCAAGCTGCTCGGGGTGAAGGTGCTCAAGTTCTCCATCGGCTTCGGGCCCAAGGTGGTGGGGGTCCGGCGCGGCGAGACCGAGTACCTCCTCTCCCTCCTGCCGCTCGGCGGCTACGTCAAGATGGCCGGCGACGACCCGTCGCAGCCGCCCGACCCCGCCGACCGCGGCCGCGGCTTCTTGGAGCAGACCCCCTCGCGCCGCTTCGCCATCGCCGCCGCCGGTCCGGCGGCCAACCTCCTCTTCCCGGTGCTCATCTACCTGGCGCTGGGGCTGGCCCAGAACGGCTCGCCCACCGCCGGGCCCACCGTGGGCACGGTCTTCCCGGGGTCGCCCGCCGAGGGGGCCGGCCTGCGCCCCGGCGACCGCATCGCCTCGGTGCGCACCCCCGACGGTCGGGAGCGGCGAGTGCGCTGGTTCGCCGACCTGCGCCGGGCCGTGTCGCCCCATCCCGGCGAGCCGCTGGCCTTCACGGTGGAGCGGGGCGGCGAGCGGCTCGAGCTGTCGGTGGTGCCCGGGGCGGAGCGCGAGTCGAACCCCATCGAGACCACCGTGCGCGGCGTCATCGGCATCACCGCCGACTACACGCCGGCGGTGGTGGCGCCGGTGCGCCGCGGCGCGGCCGGCCCGGTCGAGCCCTTCGACCTGGTGGTCCGCGTCGGAGAGACCCGGGTGCTCCACTCCGGCGATCTCGGCCGGGCCCTCGAGGCGGCCCGCTGCGCCCCGGTGGCGCTGGAGGTGATCCGCGAGCGCCCGGTGGACCTTCCGGGAGCGCCCCTCTCCACCCACGCACCGATCACTCTTCCCTCGGTTCCGACCTGCCGGGACGGCAAGCCCACGCTGGCGGTGGCCGACCCGCTCGTCTCCACCTTCGTGGGAGCGGTGGTCCCGGGCGGCCCGGCCCAGAAGGCGGGCCTGGCGCGCGGCGACGCCATCGCCGCCGCCAACGGGAAGCCGGTCCGCTCCTTCCGCGAGGTCAACGCCGTGCTGGGCGCCTCGGTGAAGGTGGGCGAGCCGGTTTCGCTCTCGCTCGCCGACGGCCGCACCCTCTCGCTGGTGCCGGAGGCGCAGACGCAGCTGGACGAGATGACCGGGGAGAAGAAATCCCGACCCTTCCTGGGCTTCGAGCCCGATCAGCGCGGGGTGGTGCTCCAGTCGTCGCTCCTGGCCGAGCAGGTGACGGTGCGGATGGGCTTCCTCGAGGTGGCCGGCAACGCGGTGGGCAACCTCGGCGACGTGATCCGGTTGACGGCCCTGGGCATCGCCCGCATCGCCGACGGGACCATCAGCTTCAAGACGGTGGGTGGCCCCATCATGCTCTTCCGGATCGCGGCCCAGGCGGCCGAGGAAGGGCTGCAGAGCTTCCTCTTCAAGATGGCGCTCATCTCGGTGAACCTCGGAATCATGAACCTGCTCCCCATCCCGGTGCTCGACGGCGGACACCTGGCCGCCTGCCTGGTGGAGGGGGTGACGCGCCGCCCGCTGTCGCTCCGGACCCGGGAGATCGCCAACCTGGTGGGCATCCTCCTCCTGGTCCTCCTCATGATCGCGGTCTTCAAGAACGACATCGTGAGGCTCATGGGGTAGCCTTCGACGCCTCCCGGAGACGCCGGGGGAGAGGCCCCGACTCGATGCTGGTCGCAGCCGTCGACACCTCTACCCTCACCCTCTCCTGCGCCCTGGTCGAGCTCTCTTCCTCGGGCGCGAGCCTCGTGGCCGAGCGGACCGAGCACGCGCCGGCGAGGCCGCCGCCCGGCGGTCCGGCCGGCGGTCACGGCGTGAAGCTTCCCGGCGCGCTCCACGATCTTCTGGTGGCCGCCGACCTCAAGCTCCCCGAGATCGAGGGCTACGCCGTCGGGCTCGGCCCCGGCTCCTTCACCGGGCTGCGCATCGGCCTCGCCACCTGGAAGGGGCTGGCCTACGCCAACCGGCGCCCCATCGCCGGCGCCTCCAGCCTCGCCGCCATGGCGGCCCATGCGGCGGAGCAGGCGCCCGCCGGAACGCTGCTCGTCCCGCTGCTCGACGCCAGGAAGGGCGAGGTCTACGCCGGCTTCTACCGGGCGGCCGGGGGCAGGGTGGAGGCCGCCCGGCCCGAGGCGGCGCTCTCGCCCACCGCGCTCAAGGACCTCCTCGCCGGGCTCGGGGCCGCGGCGGGCTTCGGCGAGGGTTACCAGGCCTTCCGGGTGGAGCTGGCGCCGGCGCTGCCGCCGCTCCCCGGAGGCCCGCCCACCCCGCCGGGCTTTTGGGTCGGGGCGCTGGCGGCGCCCCGGCTGCTGGGGGCGGCCTTCGACCAGAAGGCGCTCTCGGCGCTGGAGCCGCACTACGTCCGGCCGAGCGAGGCCGAGGTCAAGTTCCCCCACGGGCTGGCACCGGGGGCGGGGAAGGCCTGATGCGGGATCGGGCCGCGTCCGTCGCCCGCCGGAGCGGCGACTACACGATGGGCGAGGAGATCGCCAACGGGGTCAGCCACGGGATCGGCGCGGTGCTGTCGGTCGCCGGCCTGGCCGTCCTGGTGTGGTCCGCCGTCCTGCCGGGCGGCGACGGGTACCGGCTCGCCGCCGCCATCGTCTTCGGGGTCGCGCTGGTGTTGGGGTACGCCACCTCGACGCTCTACCACGCCCTCCCGCAGGCCCGGGCCAAGCACCTGTTCAAGATCCTGGACCACTGCGCCATCTACCTGCTCATCGCCGGCACCTACACCCCGTTCACGCTGGTGACGCTGCGGGGCCACGGCGGCTGGGCGCTCTTCGGCGTGGTCTGGGGCGTCGCCCTGCTGGGCATCGCCCTGGAGGCGGCCTGGGCCTATCGCCCCCGCTGGCTCTCGGCGGCGGTCTACCTCGGCATGGGGTGGATGGTGGTGGCGTCGGCGAAGCCGATGCTGGCCAACCTGGCCCCGGAGGGCCTGTGGCTGGTCGCGGCGGGCGGCCTGGCCTACACGGCGGGGACGGCCTTCTACGTGGTGAAGCGGGTGAGGTACATGCACGCGGTGTGGCACCTGTTCGTGCTCGGGGGCAGCGCCTGCCATTTCCTGGCGGTGCTGTGGTTCGTCGTCGGGTAGGACCCGGGCCGCGCCGATGCCGGGCCGGGCTTCACGCCCGGGCGGAGCGCGGCCGGGCCCGGCGCCCCGGGCTCCCCACCAGCGCCAGCTTATCGGCGCGGGTCATGGCCTTCAGGGCCGCCTCGCGCCGGAGCGCCGCGCTCCGGTCGCGGCACGGGATCTCCAGCACCAGCGTCACCGGCAGGCGCGAGCGGGTGTAGCGGGCCCCGGTCCCGGCTGCGTGGCGCGCGAGGCGCCGCTCGAGATCGTTGGTGACCCCGGCGTAGAGGGTGCCGTCGCCGCAGCTCAGCAAGTAGACGCGCCAGCCGCGCCGAGCCACCGCGCTACCGGCCCCGGAACGCGCCCCGGTGCTGCGACTGCTGGGCCACGAACGGGTTCGAGGGCTTCCCCACGCGCTGCGGCGGCGCCTCGGCCTTCTCGCCACCGGGCTGCGCCTCCGCGGGCGGCGGGGGCGCGGCGCGGTGAACCGGCTTCCCGCCCTTCTTCCTCTTCTTGCTCACGGGCATGGGCTCACGCTAGCACGGACCGGCCCGGCGCGGAGCGGCGGCCAGGTGGAAGAGCTCGGGCGGTGAAGCGCCAGGGGTCGAGCGAGAACCGCTGCGCCGCGCGCGCGGCTCCGGTAAGTCATGAGCACCGTGGAGACCGCGACCTTCCGTCCGCCCATCGAGCGACTGGGCGCGCTGGTGCTGACGGGCGCCGCCGGCGGAGCGCTCCTGGGCGGGGTCGTGGGCGTTCCGGTGCTGCTCGCGGCCATGTTCGGGGCCGCCGCGGCGGGCATCGCCCTCTCGGCGAGGCAGGCGGCTGGCGTCCGCCTGCTGGCCGACGAGCGGGGGATCCGTCTCCTGGGCGCGGGCTCGGGGCTCGAGGCCGCCTGGAGCGAGGTGCGCCTGGGCTTCGGGATGGCGGAGCGCGACGATGGCGAGGTGCAGCGCTATGCGGTGCTGGCCGACGCCCGCGGGCGGAGCTTCGCCTTCGCCGAGGTCGAGAGAGGGACCCGCTGCCGGCCGGTGCGCGGCGCCAACGGCCGGCCGGTGCCGGTGACGAGCCTGCGCGAGGCGGCGCTGCTCCTGGCCCTGGTGGTGCAGCGCAAGGGCGCCTGGGAGGTGCTGCCGGAACCGCTTCGCGCGGCCCAGCCACCGCCGGCGTCCCCGGGGCCGCAGGCCCCGGCGCGCGCCTCCACCGGCCGGCCGGCCCGCCCCGGCGTGGGGCTCGCCGGGCTGGTCGCCAAGCTCGGCGCCAAGCTCCTCGGCGGCCTGGGGAAGGCCGGTGCCGGGGCGCTCAAGGCGGCCAAGGGCGTGAACCTGGGCTGGGCCGCCGCCTCGGCCGCGGCCTGGTCGATCCTCTTCTCCTGGCAGTTCGCCCTGGCCATCATGGTCCAGCTCCTGGTGCACGAGTACGGCCACGTCCACGCCATGCGCCGATCCGGGATGCGGGTGCGGGGCCTCTACTTCATCCCCTTCCTGGGGGCGCTGGCGGTCTCCGAGGACGCCTTCACCTCCCGGCGACAGCAGGCCTACGTGGCGCTCTCCGGGCCGATCTGGGGCTCGGCGCTGGCGCTCCTGCCGGCCGGGCTCTGGCTCTGGACGAGCGAGCCGGCCTGGGCGGCCGTGGCCGCTTGGTGGGCGCTGCTCAACCTCTTCAACCTGCTCCCCATCGCTCCGCTCGACGGCGGGCGGGTCATGCACGCCTTCGCCTGGTCGTTCTCCTCCAGCCTGGGGCTGGCGGCGTCGCTGGCCGGGCTCCTGGGCGCGGTGGCGCTGGGGGCGTCGCTGGGCCTGTCGCTGGTGTGGCTGGTGGCGGCGCTCGGGGCGGTGGAGCTCTTCGGCGAGGCGCAGGCCCGCGCCGGCGTGCGGGCGCTGCGCCTCCTCCCCGAGCCGGCGCGCCTCGGCCCGGCCCAGGCCGTCTACCTGCGCGGCGTGCTGGGACCGCCGCCCGGCTCGCCCTCGCAGCCGCTCTTCCTCCGCGGGCTGGAGCGGCAGCGCCGGGCGGCCGGCGCGACGCCCATGCGCCCGGGCGAGATCGCGGCCTGGGGGCTCGCCTACGCGGCGCTGGCTGCCGGCCTGGTGACGCTGGTGTGGCTGCTCGGGCACGTGCCGGGGGCGGACCTGGCGGCAGGGGTCCTCTCCTGAACGGACGATCGTGATTCGGAAACAGCCATCGGGGAGGGGCCCCACCGAAGGTCCAGGGGCTTGGGGGGCCGGCCGGCCCCCCAA
>DASTPH010000193.1:0-10642 GCA_035762305.1 Anaeromyxobacteraceae bacterium | reverse complement strand
AGAACGTCGGAACCGAGTTCCCACCCATAGTCGGGTTCTTACGCGCGCGACCCGAGCCCTGCAACGGCATTCACTCGCTGGGCCCGGCGTTTCGTCAAGTGACTTGGCCCGGCTGTCGTCGCGAATCTTGGACCCGGAGGGCCCCATCTGAACCGGAATCTGGAAGCGACATTACGGCACCCCGGCCGCGCGACGAGTGTCCTTTCTTCACCCCGCCGAGCGAGTGAGCGTACGCGGCGCCCGCGGGCGAACGCTCCCGCGGGCGCTGCGTCCGGCCGTGTCGGCAGGGGGGAGCCGAGGCCCGGGCCCGAGCCACCCCGGCGCGCCGCTCACGTCGCCGCCATGGATTTCCGGGCGGGTGATGCGGACCACCCATCGGGGACGTGGCGCGGCCGGGTGTACGTGCATATACACGCGACCGTGCCTGACCTCGCCGAGAGATGCCGCCTCGTCGCCGCCACCTGCGCCGCCACCCGCATTCGGCAGGCGGCCCGGGTGGTGTCCCAGCACTACGACGCGGTCATGCGCCGCTCCGGCCTGGTCCGGACACAGTTCACGGTGCTGGTGGCCAGCACGCTGGCCGGGCCGGCGGGCGTCCCGATGTCCGCGCTGGCGAGGATCCTGGTGCTCGACCGCACCGCCCTCACGCGTGCCCTGGCCCCGCTGGAGAGGGCCGGCTGGGTGCGCACCGAACGCAGCCCCGCCGACTCGCGAGTGAGGCTGGTGCGGATCACGCCGGCCGGATCGCGCCGGCTGGCCCGCGCCCTCGACCTGTGGGAGGAGGCGCAGGCCTCCTTCCACGCCCGCGCCGGAGCCGGCTGGCCCGAGACGCACGCGCGCCTCGGCCGGGTGGTTCAAGCGCTCACTTCCTGATGGGAAGTAAGGAGAAACCCATGACGTCCCCTCCGCGCACCCAATCACGTGTATATGCACTTACGTGGCAGATCCTCCCGGTGGCCCTGCTGGCGGCGCTGGCCGCCGGCTGCGCCGCCGCCGCGGCAAGCTCGCCACGCCCGCCCTCCGACCGGCAGTTGGCCGGGCTCATGGAGGCCGTGCGCTGGCCCCATCCCGCCGATGCGGCGGTCATGTCGCTCGCCTCCCTCTTGGTCGCCACCCGCCAGGACGAGACGGGATACCGGTATTTCGGCGAGCGGGCCGCGGCCGCGCCCGACCGGCCGCTTTTCCTCGCGCTGCAGGGGATGTTCCAGGCGCGGATGGCCGGCCAGGTGTTCCTGCTCCGGCGCGTCGCCTGGGTGGAGGAGGCGGCCGCCCGTCTGGACCAGGCGGTGTCCCGCGACGGCGGCCTCTCCCGGGTGGTGCGTGGGCTGACGCTGGCCAGGCTGCCGGCCCGCTTCCGGCGAGCCGACGACGCCGCCGCCGATCTGCGCTGGGCGCTCGAGGCGCCGGGGTCCCCGCTCCTGAGCGGTGCGGCGCCCGCCAACATCGCCGCCGGGCTGCGCCGGGCCGCCTGGCAGGCGCTGGCCTACGCCCACGCCACCGCGGGGCGCGCCGAGGCGTCGCGGGAGGCGCTGCGCCGCTCGGGCGTGGCCGGCCTGGGCGAGGAGGCGGCGCCCCTGGCCATCCCCTACTCGCTCTCGGCGCGCGACGGCTTCCGCTTCGGCCCGCCCGGCATCCTCTCTGACGGCGACGTCCACGTGGTCACCGGCTACGACTTTGCCGACATCGCCTTCGTGGTCACCTCGGCGGGCGTGGTGGCCATCGACGCCGGCACCACGCCCGAGAGCGCCGGCGCCGCGCTGGCGGCCTTCCGCCGGCAGGTGAGCGCCGCCCCCATCCGCGCCGTGCTCGTCACCCACGCGCACTGGGACCACGTCGGCGGGCTGGCGGCCATCGCCGGGCCCGGGACGGAGGTGGTGGCGAGTGAGCGCTACGCCGAGGAGGTGGCGCGGGAGCGCCAGATTGGCGCGGGCCCGCGCTGGTTCTTCGGCGAGCGCTTCAGGGTGGATCAGGCGCTGGGCTTCACGCCCACCCGGACCGTCTCGGGGCGAACCACCCTCCGCTACGGCAACACCGAGTTCGAGCTCATCCCGGTCCGCGGCGGCGAGACCGACGACGCGCTCCTCGTCCGCCTCTCAGCCAGCGACGTGGTCTTCGTGGGAGACGCCTTCATGCCCTACCTGGGCGCCCCCTTCGTAGCCGAGGGATCGCCGCAAGGGCTGCTCGAGACCATCGACACGCTCTCGGCGCTCCGGCCGCGGCGGCTGGTCCACGGCCATCCTCCGCTCACCGACTTCTACACCGCGAACGTGCTCGCTCCCCTGGGCGCAGCTCTCCGCGAGCTGGAGCGCTCGACCGGAGAGTCCGTGCGGCAGGCGCGACCCCTGGCGGCCATCCTCGACGACGACCTGCTCCCCGCGGTCCTCCGAGACCACCCCGAGGCGGTGATGCCATACCTCCTCATGCGGGACCAGTTCGTCACCCGCCTGCAGCGGCAGCGGACCGGCTACTGGCAGCCCGACGGCCAGGGCCTGGAGGTGGTCTCGGCAGCCGGCCGCGCCCGGGCCCTGCGGCTCCTGGCCGGCGGCGAGGAGCGATCCTTCGCCCGCGCCTCCGAGTCGCTGCTCGAGAGCGGCGACGACGCCTTGGCCCTGGAGATGGTCCAGGCCGGTCTGGCGAGCTTCCCGGAGAGTGCCCGGCTGCGCGACCTGCGCCAGCGGGCGCTCGACGCCCTGCGGGCCCGCAGCCAGCAGCTCAACCCCTTCAAGTTCATCGTCTACTCGGAGCTCCGCGGCACCGAGACCCCGCCGCTGGGCGAGCCCGGCGACGAGCGCCGGACCGCAGCGGCTGATGGGAACTGAGGCGGTGCGGAGGCCCGCGGCCGTTGGCCGCCCGGCCGCGGCTACTCCCCCGGCTCAGCCACCGCGCCGCCAGCGGGACCCTGGACGCGGCGACGACCCCTGCGTGCGGGCCGACCGCCGAGGTGTAGCCCATGCGAAGAGGGGCGCGCCCGCCGCCGGCGAGCGCGCCCCCGTTCCGTCTCGTCATGAGGTGACGCGCAGGGCGCCTAGCGGCCGGACGCCTTGAAGAAGAAGTAATCGGCCGTGTACGGCACGAACTGCTTGTTGCCGATGTCCGACGGCGAGGCGCAGCCGGTTGGCGGCGCGAGCCCGCCGGCGGTGTTCAGGCGCTGGACGTAGGTGGCCTGGGAAAGCCGGTCGCCACCGTTGGGTCCGTCGAGCACTCCGCCCCTCGTCAGCAGGAGCCAGGCGACGGCTCCCGGCGCGACGAAACCGGGGTCGGTGGAGGCGTGCCCCAGGGGGTTGGAGGGGGTCGGCGGCTCCACGAAGCCCCAGAACATGCTGGTGTCCCTGGAGTCCTCCCAGGTGGCGCGAACCACGCCGTTCTCGGACGGGTTCGGGCTGAAGAAGTGGGTGATGACCTGCCCGAAATCGTCGTCGAACAGGGTGGCCTCCGGCGTAAACAGCGAGTAGGCGAAGCCGCTGGGCGAGCTGGCCGAGGGCAGGCAGATGTAGTTCTGGGTGCCGTAGGCGTGACCCACCAGGAACGCCTTGTTCCCCGCTGGCACCTCGATGTTGGGCGGCACGGGCGGCGGCGTGACCTCGTCGGCGCGAGCCGGCTGCGGCAGCCAGACCACGAACGCCGCGACGAGAGCAGCACCCCACGCCGCGATGTGGCCGGGGGCATTCCGATTCTCCAATCCACTGTGACTCTTCACGTGATTCTCCTTTCGCGCCTTGGGCGCTAGTCGTTGTACGGAGATGGGCTGCGCCGGTTACAGGCCGGGGACGGGCGGCGCGGCCCTCGACGGACCGGGCGCCCACGCCGTAGTCGGTCGGAAGAGACGACGGCGTCGCCCGTCCCGGCCCGTCGTTCAGCGGAGGCTCGCCCAAGTGCTCGGCGGTCCTGCTCGGGCGTGGTGGCTATCGGGCTCGCGGCCGCTATATCCTCCTTCGGCGACGCGACCGCCCGCGGAGACGCCAGGTGAAGGTCACCATCCTCGACGATTGGTTTGACACGCTCCGCACGCTCCGCTGCTTCAAGAAGCTCGCCGCGCACGAGGTCACCATCTGGAACGACCACCTGGAGGACGTCGCCGCGTTGGCCGAGCGGTTGCGCGACGCCGAGGCGCTCGTCCTCATCCGCGAACGGACGCAGGTGCGGGCGCCGCTGCTGGAGCGGCTCCCGGCGCTGCGCCTCATCAGCCAGCGCAGCGTCTACCCGCACGTCGACGTCGACGCTTGCACCCGGCTCGGTGTCGTCCTCTCCTCGAACCTGCACGCCGGTACGCCCTCCTATGCGACCGCGGAGCTGACGTTCGGGCTCATCCTCGCGGCTGCGCGCCAGA
Organism: Anaeromyxobacteraceae bacterium; assembly: GCA_035762305.1. GTDB lineage: Bacteria > Myxococcota > Myxococcia > Myxococcales > Anaeromyxobacteraceae > DASTPH01. The sequence goes on along the minus strand of DASTPH010000193.1, from coordinate 6,315 downwards.
TCCCGCAGCAGATGGCATCGCTCCGCGCCGGCCGGTGGCAGGCCGGTCTCGGGACCACGCTGCGCGGGAGGACGCTCGGGATATACGGCTACGGCCGGATCGGCAAGGTGGTAGCTGGCTACGGCCGTGCATTCGCCATGGAGGTGCTGGTGTGGGGCCGCGAGGCCTCCCTGGCCCGCGCCCGCACCGACGGATACGCCTCGGCGGGGTCGAAGGAGGCGTTCTTCGAGGCATGCGACGTCCTGAGCCTGCACATGCGCCTCGTGCCGGCGACTCGGAGCATCGTCACGCGCGCGGATCTGGCGCGCATGAAGCCTGAGGCCATCCTGGTCAACACCAGCCGCGCCGGTCTCGTCGAGCCGGGTGCGCTCGCCGCGGCGCTGCGAGCCGGGCGGCCGGGAATGGCCGCCGTCGACGTCTACGAGGAAGAGCCGCTGCGCGACGTGGACCACCCACTGCTGCGCCTGGACAGGGTCGTCTGCACGCCCCACATCGGCTACGGCACGCGCGAGGAGTGGGAGATCCAGTTCGCCGATGTGTTCGACCAGGTGAACGCCTACGCGTCCGGGGCGCCGACGAACGTGGTGAACCCGGAGGCGCTGTCGCGCGCGCCCCCGGGGCCCTGACGCATCGACGCTCACCGGCTAGGCTGGCGGGCGTCGAGGCAATTCCCTGCCTGAGCTCGCCGGAGAAGCTCAGGCTCAACCATCCGCCCATCGTGCAACGCATAGACCACTCCGTGTACCACTCCGCCCGGTAGCGACGACGCGATGTGCCTCGACGTCCCTGGAAGGCGACTCGAGGCGTGCCTGGACGCGAAAGCGGCGGGTTGATCAACTTGCGACCGTCGTCGATCAGCGCTTGAGCACCACCCGGGCGGGGACCGCCCGGGTTCACCGCGCCCGCCCCGGCTTCAGGCGATCTCGATCGCCGCGCGCCCAACGCTGCGATATCGTCTGCCATGGCCGCCAACCGCAGCGTCGAGTTCTTCGAGACGCAGTTCCGGCGCCAGGTGACCGCACGGGAGTTCACCCTGAACCCGTTCGAGGAGGCGGCCCTGCCCTACCTCCAGGGCCGCGTGCTCGATCTGGGATGCGGGCTCGGCAACCTCAGCGTCGCGGCGGCGAGGCGCGGCTGCGAGGTCGTCGCCGTCGAGGCGAGCCCCACGGCCATCGAGCACCTGACCCGGGTCGCGCTGGCCGAGGCGCTGCCTCTCACGGCCGTGCAGCGCGACGTCCAGCAGCTCGAGGTGAGCGAGACCTTCGACGTCGTGGTCGCCATCGGGCTGCTCATGTTCTTCCCCCGCCCGATCGCGCTCGAGCTTCTCGAGAAGGTACAGCGCGCCGTGCGCCCGGGCGGCTGCGCCATCGTGAACGTGCTCGTCCAGGGCACGACCTTCATGGACATGTTCGACGGCGACCGCTACTGCCTCTTCTCCGCCGAGGAGGTCGAGGCGGCCTTCGGCGATTGGACGACCCTCCTGGCGCGCAGGGACGAGTTCCCGGCGGCCAACGGCACCGTGAAGCGATTCACCACGCTCATCGCCAGAAGGCCAGCCGGGGCAGGTTCTCGAAGGCCCTGACCCCCCTGGCCTGCGTCGTTTTCGGCCGGCCAGCGATGGCGTCAGGGAAGCGACGGGATTGGTCGACGCCTGACCGTCGCGATCAAGGTCTGAGCACCCGCGCGGGGAACCGGAATCAGCCCTCCAACCGCGCCCACCGCGTCGCCGGAGCGCGGAGCGGCGACGGCTTCCACGTCGGAACCCGCCGCCTGGCACGCGTGGCACACGAGTTGCTCTCCGGGATGTGTCTCTGGCACGAGGAGAAGCACGCATGTCAACCCGATTCCCGATGCTGGTCGCTCTCTCGGTCTTCCTGGCAGCGCCCGCCGTCGCGCGCAGCCAGTCAACGGACGAGGCTCGAGCGCTCGCCGGCAAGAACCTGCCGGCAGAGGAGGCCCCACGTCCGGTGCCGCCCGGTGCGGTCGCCTGGACGGCCGACGATGCCCGCGCCCTGGCGGGTCGAACGTTACCTCAATCCGAGCCGGCTCCGGCCAGGACCATACGAGCCATCGGCAGCACGGACGAGGCGAGGGCGGTCGCGGGCGGCCTGCTCATGGTAGCGCCCGAGGTACTGCCGGCCGTGGTAGCGCCGGCCGAGCGCGCAGGGATGGAGACCACATGACGAAGGTGTTGGTCTCTCTCGATCGACGGGTGGATCGCGCAGCGGCTCGACGCGCCCGCGCTACCGGAGACGGCCCCAGCCGCCGCCCGCTGAGGCGCGTGCCGAACCGCCGCCTCACCCCCGGCCGGCGAGCGCAAGCCACGCGGCGAGGGCCGCCTCCTTCTGATCCCGCGTCCACGGTTTCCCCGAGGCCTTCCCGATCTCCCCCAGCACCGAGACCACCCGCTTCTCGGGCACGCCGGCGGCCCGCGCCACCTGGGCCGCCAGGTCGCTGGCTGGGACGAACCTCGCCGGGATGGCGCACTCGTCGCACGCGCGCGCCAGCGCTCTCCGGTAGAGCTCGCCCTCCGCGGCGTGGACCAGGGGGTGGGACCTCAGGATGGCCTCGAGCGGCGGGAGGGGTCTCCCGCCGCCGGCGAGGATGGCGCTCGAGACTGGCTCGAGGCCGAGGTCGCGCAGCCCGGCGGCGAGGGCCGCCAGGCTCGCCCGGGCGGCGGCGATGAACGCCTGCTCGGACCAACGAATGAGCGCCTCGGCCCTGGCGAGGGGGAGGTCCTGGGCGACGTGGTACACCGCTCCCACCTCGAAGGTGGCGGCCATCTCCACGCGATGCTTGGCCACCACGCGCGGCGCGGCCTCCGTTCCCGAGAGGGCCACCACCGCTGCCCAGCCCGTATGGGGGCGGATCCCGAGCGTGGCTCGCCCTGCGGCGGGAGGCGCCATGCGAGGCCTATAGCGAGTGCCCCTCGCCCGCGCCGCGGCGGGCCGTGCGCGCTGGCCCGTCGGCGAGCGCCAGCCCGCATCCCAGGGCTCGGATCCACGACCGCATCGGGGTCACCGAAGTGACCGTCACCGGCCCCTCCACCCACCAGTCGCCGTTCACGAACTGGCCGGCCTGGACCGGCTGGCCGAAGGTCCAGGTGATGCCGTCCCTGGTGATCGAGGGAACCGGCGCGCCGGTGGCCCGGCAGGCCGCGAGCAGCCAGGCGCAGGCGAGCGCGGCCGGGCGGAGACCTCGGTCCCCGCCGGCCCCGCCCGCTCCCGCCCCATCCGGTCAGGGGAAGGTGAAGTTGACGGCCAGGGTCCCGCCGGCGGCCAGCGCGCCCACGGGGCTCACCTTCACCACCGCGTCGCGAGTGGCGCGGACGGAGTAGCTCCCCGGAGGCACGAGGAGGAAGCCGTAGGTTTCGGTGGTGGTCGTCCCGGAGGTGGTCAGCTGGGGCACGCCGGTGCGCAGCACGAAGGTGGCCGAGCCCGAGCCGCCGGGGGCCAGGGTCTGGAGCAGGTCCACCTTGTCCCCCTCCAGCGCCGGCGTGATGCTCCCGCTCACGGTGCCGGTGGCGGGGACCGCGGCGAAGCTGGCGTTGTACACGAAGGTGGGAGAGGTGTCGCTGATGGTGAATCCCCCGCTCGCCTTGGCCTCATAGGCCTGGGTGCCCACCACGGGCTGCGACACCACGTAGTAGGTGCCGCCCGCCGGCAAGAGCCCGAGCAAGTAGCTGCCGTCGGCCCCGGTGAAGGCGTGGTTCACCACCGCCGGTGCGCCGCCGTCCAGGGTCTGCGCCGTCACCTCCGCTCCCACCAGGGGCGCCCCGGACGCGTCGGTGAGCTTGCCCGAGATCGAGCCCGTCGCCAGGAAGTCGGTCACGACGTGGATGGTGGGCCGGAGGATGTACTTGTTCGAGTTGCCGGTCTGGACCACCTGGATGGAGTGGGGCGCCACGAAGTCGATGACCACGTCCCTGGTGGTGCCGGCCTGGACGTCGAAGTTCACGAGCAGCTTGAGGCCCGACTGCATTCCGGAGGGGACCTTCAGGTCCTCCACGCTGCCGTCCTCGAGCACGATGGTGTTGCCGCTGCCCAGGACCAGGCGGATCTGGCTGTAGTGGCCCGCGGGGATGGTCTTCCCCTCGACCAGCGTGGCCGAGACGCCGCCGGTGAGGCTCAGCAAGTCGTAGGTCTGCATCGGCTCGCCGAGCGTCGTCCAGCCGTTCTCGCCGCCGATCTCGACCCGCTGGATGTTCACGTTGATCTGCTGGTAGCCGGTGATCGGGCCGTCGACCAGCCGGACGTTGATGGTGCCCATCCCGCCGCCCTGGCCCCCGCAGGACAGAACGAAGGCGAGACACGCGATCCCCAGCCTTCCGAGCCTCGGTGCGCGCATGGAATCCTCCTGTGCGGCTGCCTTGGTACCCAAAAGGGGTACCACCCCTCCAGCAGCCTAACGAAATGGACCCTACCTAAGGATTACCGATATCGCACGGACAAACGCACCCTGCGCCCCCAATGGGGCAGAGGCTGGGCGTTCCTCGGGATCTCCGTCCTCGGCCTTTGCCGGCCCCGTCTCCCCGATACGCTAGTGGTGAAGTCGCCGCCGGGCCGGATCCCGGTCAAGGCGGGACCGTGGCTCCGCGGCTAGGTTGCCGTCGGGGGGGCCCATGAAACGAACGACTTTCGCGGCCGTGGCTGCGGTGCTGGTCGCCGCGCCGGGGCTGGTCCAGTCCCAGGCGCCGGCGGCCAGAAAGGGGCGTCCGCTGCCGCAGGAGTTCGGCCGGGTCGTGCTCGACAACGAGTCCACCAGGGCCGGGGTACCGCCGGTGGTGTTCGAGCACTGGCTCCACCGCGCCAAGTTCACTTGCCGCCTCTGCCACGTCGACCTGGCGTTCGCCATGAGCGCCAACGGCACCAAGGTGAAGGCGGCCGACAACGCCGCCGGCCAGTACTGCGGCGCGTGCCATGACGGGCGGCGCTCCATGGGGGGCCGCGCCGTCTTCGAGTCCTGCCGGGCTGGCGCGGCCCGCCCGCTCTCCGCTACCTGCCTGCGCTGTCACTCGTCCGGCCGGGACGCAAAGCCCCAGGTCGAGTTCGCCACCATCACCAAGGGGCTGCCCCGGGGGCGCTTCGGCAATGGAGTGGACTGGGAGAAGGCCGAGGAGATGGGGATGGTGAAGCTGGTGGACCAGCTGCCGGGCGTCTCCATCCCGCGGCAGTCGCTGGCCATCCAGAAGGACTTCGCCCTCTCCCCCAAGGTCCAGGGGATGCCCGAGATCATCTTCTCCCACGTGAAGCACACCGCCTGGAACGGCTGCGAGCTGTGCCACCCCGACGTCTTCCCCGCCGTGAAGCGGGGCACCGTCAGGTACACCATGACCGAGATCTTCGCCGGCAAGTACTGCGGCGTCTGCCATCTTTCGGTGGCCTTCCCCATGCAGGACTGCCAGCGCTGTCACGTGAAGGCGGTGCAATGAGCGCGACCGGGGGGGCCCGGGTGGCCGGGTGGAGGACCCTCCTGCTGGCGGCGGCCATCGCCGGAGCGACTGCGGCGCCGGCCTGGCCCACCCCGGCCCGCGCGGAGGCCCAGGCCGCCGCCAAGGAGGAGTGGAGGAAGGAGTTCGAGGAGGTCTGCGCCCGGACGCAGGACGCGATGGCGCTCCCGTCCGACGAGCTGCGCTCCCTGGTCGCCCGCTGCGACAAGCTGAAGCCGGTCGTCGAGCAGCTCGACGAGTCGCAGCGCAAGGTCTTCTCCAAGCGGCTGCGCGACTGCCGGGCGGTGTATCAGTTCGTCCTCGATTCCCGGGAGGCCGGCTAGGCATGCGTCCCGGCGCGCGCCTGCCGCTGGCCTTCCTGCTCGCCCTCCCGATGGCGCCCGCGGCGCTCGGCCGGGATGTGCCGCCGCCCGAGCTGCGCGGCCGGGTGGTGCTCAACAACTTCGCCGGCAAGGCCGGCGTCGCGCCGGTAGCCTTCGACCACTGGCGGCATCGCGCCAGGTTCACCTGTCGCGTCTGCCACGTGGACGTCGGCTTCGCCATGGAAGCCGGGGCGAGCAAGGTCTCCCGCGCCACCAACAGGGACGGGTTCCACTGCGGCGCCTGCCACGACGGCAAGAGGCGGTACGCGGGAAGGCCCATCTTCGCCTCCTGCAGGGACTCGCCCGGCAAGGCCCTGGGCCCCGACTGCGCCAGGTGCCACCGGCCCGCCGACCCGGCCGGCGTGCGCCGCGACTTCGAGGCCTTCGCGGCGGGCCTGCCCCGCACGGGACGGGGGAACGGAGTGGACTGGGAGGCGGCCGAGGCCCAGGGGAAGCTCGCGCCGCTCGACGTCCTGGAGGGGGTCTCCATCCCGCGGGGGCCGA
>DASTPH010000192.1:0-6364 GCA_035762305.1 Anaeromyxobacteraceae bacterium | reverse complement strand
CGAATATCAGAGTGATCAACCGTCGACACTGCCGCTTCGGCCGCCACCTGGTCCACCTCACCCCGTTGACGCACCGCCCGAAAGGAGGCCGCCGTCAGGCGACGTAGCTGACAGTTGACAGGTCACTCCATATCAGGCGGGTAGCGCCCCGTGCTTCACTGGCGACGGTTTCGACGCGTGTTCGCCGTCGCGAAGCCGCGCGCGTTGGCGCGGGGCCGCGACCGGCGTGCCCTCGGGCGGCTGCGAAGAAGCGCCGGCGGAAGCGAGACCCGGAGCGCTCCATGGGAACCGATCCCGCGCCGATGCCTCTGACCGGCCCACCTGGAGCCCCGGGCCTCCCCCGACGGCACAATCCGCAGCGCCCCCCGTCCAATCCAGCGGAGGGGCCTCGCCTGCAGGCGCAATCCGCAGCGCCGCACCCGGGCGTCGCGGGCGCCGCGAGGCGCCAGGTATGCCACGGTTCGCGACGGCGAGCACGCGCCTGGGGCGCCGCCAGAAGCTCGGGACGGTACCCGCCTCTCGCCGTCGCGCCGTGAGCCTCGAGGTCGCGCGTCGCGGCCGCTGATGACTTGGCCCGGCGCGAGGACCGCGCCGGCAGGCGAGGCCCCGGAGCGCCGCGAGGGCGTGCCGGAGGGGGAGGGCCCGGGGCGACTCGAGGACACGCGCCGGCGGAGCGAGGCCCGGGCCGCGCGGAGGCGGCGGCGCGATCGGGTAGTGTGTAGTGTGGAGCCATGCGCGCCTACGAGGTCATCCACCGCGTCCGCGACGGCCAGCCCGTGCCGCCGGAGGCCATCGCCGGCCTGGTGGAGGGATATACGGCCGGCGCCGTCCCCGACTCCCAGATGGCCGCCTTCTGCATGGCGGTCTTCTTCCGCGGCCTGACCGCCGGCGGGCTCGAAGCGCTGACCCGGGCCATGCTCGAGTCGGGCGAGGTGCTGGACCTGTCGAACCTCCCCGGGCCCAAGGTGGACAAGCACTCCACCGGCGGCGTCGGGGACAAGGTGTCGCTGGCGCTGGCGCCGCTGGCGGCCGCCTGCGGCGTCAAGGTCCCCATGATCTCGGGGCGGGGCCTGGGCCACACCGGCGGCACCCTGGACAAGCTCGAGTCCATCCCCGGCTTCCGGGTGGACCTGCCGGTGGCCCGCTTCCGGGAGATCGTGGCCTCGGTCGGGGCGTGCCTCATCGGCCAGACCGACCGGCTGGCGCCGGCCGACCGGAAGCTCTACGCCCTCCGGGACGTCACCGCCACCGTCGAGTCCATCCCCCTCATCGCCGCCTCGATCCTCTCCAAGAAGCTGGCCGAGGGTATCGACGCCCTGGTGCTGGACGTGAAGGTCGGGTCGGGCGCCTTCATGAAGCGGCGCGAGGACGCCCGGCTGCTCGGGCGGACCATCGCCGGGCTGGCCCGCGGCATGGGGAAGCGGGTGTCGGCCCTTCTCACCGCCATGGACCAGCCACTGGGGCTGGAGGTGGGCAACGCCGCCGAGGTCCGCGAGGCGGTGTCCCTGCTCCGGGGCGGCGGCCCAGAGGACCTGCGCCGGGTGACGGTGGAGCTCACCGCGGAGATGCTGCGGCTCGGCGGCGTCGCGCCCGGGCCGGAGGAAGCGCGGCGGAGGGTGGAAGGCGCCATCGCCGACGGGAGTGGGCTCCTCACCCTGCGCCGCATCGTGGAGGCGCAGGGCGGCGATCCCCGCGCCCTCGACGACCCAGACCGGCTCCCGCGCCCCACCGGGACGCTGGAGGTGCGCTCGCCGGCGGCGGGGGTGGTGGAGGCCATCGACGCCGAGGCCCTGGGGCTCTGCGCCATGGCGCTCGGGGCCGGCCGGGCCCGGGTGGAGGACCGCGTCGACCCGGCGGTGGGGCTCACCCTGCGCCGCAAGCTGGGAGAGGCGGTGGAGCGCGGCGAGCCCCTGTGCGCCGTCCATCACGGCCGGGCCGGGGCCGAGCCGCCGGAGCGGGTGGCGGAGCGGGTGCTGGCCGCCTTCCGCGTCGGGCCGGGGCCGGCCGGGGCCGGACCGCTCGTCCTCGAGCGGATCGACTGACAGCGCCTCTCGGTTGGCGCGCTCCCCGTGAACGAGCCCGTGCCCGCGCCCGCGCCCAAAGAGACCGGGCTCGGGCTGGGGGCTTGGACTCGGGCTCGGGGCTTGTGCCAACTGGGCGACGCTATGAGACCCTGCGGGGGCGAGCTGGCGCCCCGCGTCCCGGTGGGAACGGCCCCCGCCGGTGCGCCCTGCGCCCGGAGCGCCTTCCCGCCACCGGGAGGACTTGCTACCTTCACCAGCAGCACGGCACCGCTCCACCCGGGGAGCCGAGATGAGCAAGAAGGCCGATCTCCACACGCGCCTCTCCTACGCGCTCGCCTGGGTCCGGGGGAAGACCGACCTCGCGCCGCGGGTGGGCGTGGTGCTCGGGTCCGGCCTGTCGGCCTTCGCCGAGCGACTCGCCTCGGCGACGGCCATCCCCTATCAGGAGATCCCCGAGTTCCCCGTGGCGGCGGTGGAGGGGCACCCGGGGCACCTGGTGGTGGGAGAGCTGCCCTCGCCTGGCGGCGCGGTGCCGGTGGCGGTGATGCAGGGGCGAGTGCACGTCTACGAGGGCTGGAACGCCGAGGACGCTGCCTTCGGCACCCGGCTCCTGTGCCGCCTGGGGGTGCGGGCGCTCCTCCTGACCAACGCCTCCGGGGCGGTGAACCCGGCGCTCGCCCCCGGCGACCTGGTGCGCCTCACCGACCACCTGAACCTCTCCGGCTCGAACCCGCTCACCGGGCCGAACGACCCGCGACTCGGGCCGCGCTTCGTGGACATGCAGGACGCCTACCACCCCGGGCTGGGAGAGGTGCTGGAAGCCGCGGCGGGCCGGGTCGGGGTGGCGCTCAAGCGCGGCGTCTACGCCTGCGTGGCCGGGCCGAGCTACGAGACCCCGGCCGAGATCCGGATGCTGCGCGCCCTGGGCGCCGACCTGGTGGGCATGTCCACCGTTCCCGAGGTCATCGCCGCCCGCCACATGGGGGTGCGCGTGTGCGCGGTGGCCGCGGTCTCGAACCTGGCCGCCGGAATCGGCGCGGGCCCGCTCTCCCACGACGAGGTGACCGCCGCCGGGGAACGGGTGCGCGAGCCCCTGGGCCGGCTCCTCTCCGCCGTCATCCCCGACCTGGCACGCTGAGCCGCGGCCGGCCGTGATAGGCTGTCTTCTGGAGGCTCGCCGGGAAGGAGCGACCCATGACCGATCGCACCGAGGCTCCCGACACCGCCGCCCCGATTCCCTCGGCTGGCGAGGATCGCCGCGACAGCGATCGGATCCCCATCCGGCTCCTGGTCCGGGACGCCACCCTGGGCGGCTCCTTCGAGGAGCGCCCGGGAAACCTGGGCCTGGGCGGCGTCTACTACACCGAGGGCCACCCCCCGGTGGGAAACCGGGTGGAGCTGCGCTTCCTGCTCCCGGGCACGCGGCAGGAGGTCCAGGCCGACGGAGAGGTCCTGCGGGTGAGCCGCGAGGGAGGGACCTTCGGCGCCCACGTGCGCTTCGCGGACATGCCGCTCGAGGCGGAGCTGGCCATCGCGCGCTTCCTCCACCGGGCATGAGCGATCCCCTGGTGGCGGCGGCGCGCCGGGCCCGGAGGCGGGCCTACGCGCCGTACTCCGGATTCCGCGTGGGCGCGGCGGTGCGGGCCGGCGGTCGGATCGCCGCCGCCGGCAACGTGGAGAACGCCAGCTACGGGCTCACCCTGTGCGCCGAGCGGGCTGCGGTGGCGGCGGCGGTGGCCAGAGGCAGCCGGCGCCTCCAGGCGGTGGCGGTGGCGAGCGGGACCGTCCCGCCCACCCCGCCCTGCGGCATGTGCCTGCAGACGCTGGCCGAGTTCGCCGGGGCGGCGCTGCCGGTGACCCTGGCCGGCGCCCGCGGGGAAGTGGTCGAGACCACGCTGGGCGCGCTCCTGCCGCTCGGCTTCTCCCGCCAGCACCTCCTCCGTTTGCCCGGGCGGCGGCGCCGGTGAGAGAATCCCGCCCGTGTCTGGGCCGTCGAGGAACCGCATCAAGGGCGGGGTGCTGAAGTCGAGGCTGGAGTTCGTCCGGGCCCGCACCGGCGAGGCCGGGCTCGGGGCGGTCCTGGCCCGGCTGCCGCCGGCCGACCAGGAGGCGCTGCGCGGGTGGATCCTCCCCACCACCTGGTATCCTCTCGACCTGAACCTCCGCCTCGACGAGGCTATCGCGGTGGTGCTCTCTCCGGGGGACCGCGACCGCCTCTTCGTCGAGATGGGGCGCGCCTCGGCCGACTCCAACCTGGGCGGCCCGCAGCGGCCCTACCTCCGCGAGGGCGACCCGCACTTCCTCCTGCGCGCTGCGGCGCAGATCTACGCCGCCTACTACGGGGTGGGGCGGCGCACCTACGAGAGGACCGGCGAGACCTCGGCGGTGCTGCGCACCTTCGACGCCGAGAACGTCACCCGCACCGACTGCCTCACGGTGGTGGGCTGGCATCAGCGGGCCATCGAGATGTGCGGGGGCAAGGCGGTGCGGGTGGAGGAGACCCGGTGCCGCACCCGCGGCCACCCGCACTGCGAGTACCACTGCGAGTGGACCTAGGCACCGGCATGGAGGTCTTCCGCTCGCTCGCCCAGGCGGGGCCGTTGCGAGGTTGCGCCGTCGCCATCGGCAACTTCGACGGGGTCCACCTCGGCCACCGGCGCCTCTTCGAGGCGGCCCGGGCCCGCCGCCGCGGACAGCGGGCGGTGGCGCTGACCTTCGAGCCGCACCCGGCGCGGGTGCTGCGCCCCGAGCTGGCGCCGCCGCTCCTCACGCCGCTCGGGCGCAAGCTGGAGCTCATGGCCGGGTGCGGCCTGGACGCGGTGGTGGTCCAGCCCTTCGACGCGGCCTGGGCCCAGACCTCGGCGCGCACCTTCGTGGAGCGCGACCTGTGCGGCCACCTGGGGGCGGCCGAGGTGGTGGTGGGGTACGACTTCACGGCCGGCCACGAGCGGGCCCGCGCCGACGCGCTCGGGGAGATGATGCGCGCCTGCGGGATCGGGCTGGAGGTGGTGCAGCCGGTCACCGCCGAGGGGCTCACCGTGAGCTCCACCAAGATCCGCGAGTTCCTGCTGGAGGGGCGAGTCGACGCGGCGGCGCTGCTCCTCGGCCGGCCGCACGACGTGGAGGGGGTGGCCGCGCGCGGGGCGGGGCGGGGACGCGCCTTCGGCTTCCCCACCGCCAACCTGCGGCCGGAGGCGATGCTGCCGGCCAACGGCGTCTACGCGGTGCGGGTCCTCCTCGGGACGCCGGTCGGGGAGGGCGGTGTCACGGGGACCTGGGACGCGACCCCATGGGACGGGGTGTGTAACGTGGGCGTGAGGCCGACCGTCGAGGAAGGCGCGCCGGTCACCGCCGAGGCGCACCTGCTCGACTTCGACGAGCGCGATCTCCACGGAACCCTGGTGCGCATCGCCTTCGCAGTCCGGCTGCGCGAGGAACGGCGCTTCGCGTCCGTCGACGAGCTCCGGGCCCAGATCGGACGCGACGTCGACCGGGCCAGGGAGATCCTGCGGCGGGGGCCGATGTAGGTCCGGCTCTCCGGTTCCCTTCGTGATTTCGGCAGGATAGGCGCAGGCTTCCTTGACCCCCAGACGAGGCGCCTGTTACAGTCGCAGCACCTTCCACCGCTAGAACGACTCGACGAGGCCACGCGCTATGTCCGGACGGCTTGGTGAACTCCTGGTGCGGGAGAACCTCATCTCCCTGCAGCAGCTGCAGAAGGCCCAGGATGAGCAGCGCAAGAACGGCGGCCGGATCGGTTCGCTCCTGGTGAAGCAGGGCTCCATCGCCGAGGCCGATCTCACCAACTTCCTCTCCAAGCAGTACGGAGTCCCGGCCATCGGGCTCAAGGACTTCGAGATCGACGAGGAGGTCATCCGGCTCATCCCCCGGGCCACCGCCGAGAAGCACCAGGTCATCCCGGTGAACCGGGCCGGCAGCTCGCTCATCATCGCCATGAGCGACCCCTCCAACATCTTCGCCATCGACGACATCAAGTTCCTCACCGGATACAACGTCGAGGTGGTGGTGGCCTCGGAGCAGTCCATCCGCGAGTCCATCGAGCATTACTACGCCGAGAAGGGGCCGGATCTCGACGAGGTGATGCAGGGGTTCGACGACTCGGAGGTGTCCATCATCGAGGGCGAGGTCGACGACATCAACGTCGTCGACCTCGAGAAGTCCGCCGGCGAGGCGCCGGTGGTGAAGCTGGTGAACCTGATCCTCCTCGACGCCATCAAGAAGGGCGCCTCCGACGTCCACGTCGAGCCCTACGAGAAGGACTTCCGGGTCCGCTTCCGCATCGACGGCGTGCTCTACGAGGTGATGAAGCCGCCCATGAA
>DASTPH010000191.1:0-10189 GCA_035762305.1 Anaeromyxobacteraceae bacterium | reverse complement strand
GCCAGCGCATGGCGCCGGCCATCTCGCCGGCCGCCTTGCGGGCGTTGGCCCCGGTCAGCGAGCCCACCGCTGGCGCCACCGCCGCGGCCGCGAGCGCCACCACCGCGACGACGATGAGCAGCTCGACGAGCGTGAAGCCGCCCGGCGCGCGCCGCCTGCCGGCCGGCGGGGGACGAGCCCCCGCCCTACAGCAAACGTTCGCGCCGTGTCGATGGTTCCGAATCATGCGTTGCCGGTCACGGGTTCACGATGTCCGCGTTCTCGCCGTCGCCGCCGGGCTTTTGGTCGGCGCCGTAGCTCTTCACGTCGAAGGAGTCGGGGTGGGCCTGGCCGGGGAAGAGGTAGACGTACTCCGTGCCCCAGGGGTCCTTGAGCTGCGGCTTGCACTTGCCGGCCGCCACCACCGCCTTGAGCCCCTCCTCGGTGGTGGGGTAGCGCCCCTTGTCGATCTTGTAGAGGTCGAGGCAGTTCTCCAGGGTGTGCAGGTCGGTCTTGGCCTGCTTGATCTTGGCGTCCCCGAGCGCCCCCACCACGTTCACGGCCACCGCGGCGGCGATGAGGCCGAGAATGGTCACGACCACGAGAATCTCGATCAGCGTCATTCCCCGGGGAGGCGGTACCGACCGTAATCTTTGTATTGGGGCCGGTCCGGCCCCAAACCCCGGGAGCGTCCTGCCCCGCTGCGCGGCGCGCCTGGTGACGGGGGCCCGCCACGCGGCGATGCATCGATGGATTCGTTCCACGGTCACCCTCCCGCGATGGTGTTGATCTGCAGAATGGGCATGAGCACGGAGAAGACGATGAAGGCCACCGCCAGGCCCATGAAGACGATCATGGCCGGCTCGAGCAGCGAGGTGAGGGCGGCCACCTTGGTCTCGACCTGGGAGTCGTAGGCGTCGGCCACGTTGCCCAGCATCTCCTCCAGCTGGCCGGAGCGCTCGCCGATGGCCACCATGTGGTAGACCAGCGGCGGGAACTCGCCCGAGCGCCTGAGGGGCGCGGCGATGCTCTCCCCCTCGCGGATGGCGTCGCGCGATTCCTCGATCACCCTGGCCAGCCGGGTGTTCCCGACGATGTTCTTGACGATGTCCAGCGAGGAGAGGAGCGGCACCCCGCTCTTGAGCAGCGTGGCCAGCGTGCGCGAGAAGCGGGCGATGGCGATCTGGCGGATGAGCCCCCCGAAGACCGGGAGCCCGAGCACCCACACGTCCCAGCGGACGCGGCCGTCGGGGGTGCGCCGCCAGCGGGCCAGCCCCACCAGGAACAGGGCGAAGCCCAGGCCCAGCGCCCACCACCAGTCGTGGACGAAGGTGGAGAAGGCGATGAGGGCGCGGGTGGTCCAGGGGAGCGCCACCTTGGCGTCCTCCAGCACCTTGGTGATCTTGGGGATGACGTAGGTGAAGAGAATGCCCAGGATGACCGAGGAGAAGGCCACCATCACCACCGGGTAGGTGAGGGTGGCCACCACCTTGGCCCGCAGCCGGGCCTGCGACTCGGTGAAGTCGGCGAGCCGCTTCAGCACCACCTCCAGGGCCCCCGAGGACTCGCCGGCCCGGATCATGTTCACGTACAGGTCGCTGAAGACGCGGGGGTGGGCCTTCATGGCGTCGGCGAGCGAGCTCCCCTCGTTCACCCGCTGCCTGACGTTGGAGATCACCTTCTTGAGCCGCTCGTGGTCCACCTGGTCCACCAGCGCCGCCAGCGCCTCGGCCAGGGGCACTCCCGCCCCGGTGAGCACCGCCAGCTGGCGGGTCACCACCGCCACGTCGTCGGCCCGGATGCGGCCGCCGACCCAGCGCCTGACGCTCACCTCGCGCGCCGCCGCCTGGGCCGCCGCCTGCTCTCCCAGCACCGCGGTCAGGTAGAGCCCGTCGCGCCGGAGCACCGAGCGCAGCGTCTTCGGGGACTCGGCCTCCTTGAGGCCCTCGACGGTCTTGCCGCCGGTGGTGAGCGCCCTGTATTCGAAGACCGGCATGGGCTACTGGAGGTCCTCGGCCGTGACCGACAGCACCTCGGCGGCGGTGGTGACGCCGCGGGCCACCTTGAAGGCGCCGTGCTCGAGGAGGGTGAGCATCCCCTTCTCCACTGCCTTGCGCTTGATGGTGTTGGAGTCCACGTTCTTGAGAATCAGCTGGCGCAGGTCGTCGTCCACCAGCATCAGCTCGTAGATGCCGGTCCGGCCCTGGTAGCCGGTCTTCTGGCAGGCCGGGCAGCCCAGCGGCCGGTAGACGCGGCCCGAGGCGTTGCCGGCCCTCGCCAGGACCTCGCGGGTGATGCCCGCCTGCTCCAGCTCCTCCGGAGTGGGGGCGTAGGCCTGCTTGCACTCCGGGCACAGCACCCGCACCAGCCGCTGCGCCAGCACCCCGACCAGCGAGCTGGCGATGAGGAAGGGCTGCACGCCCATGTCGAGGAGCCGGGTCACCGCGCCGGCGGCGTCGTTGGTGTGGACGGTGGAGAGCACCAGGTGGCCGGTCAGCGAGGCCTGGATGGCGATCTCGGCGGTCTCCAGATCCCGGATCTCCCCCACCATGATGATGTCCGGGTCCTGGCGCAGGAAGGAGCGCAGCCCGTTGGCGAAGGTGAGCTCGATCTTGGGGTTCACCTGCACCTGCCCCACGCCCCGGAGCTGGATCTCCACCGGGTCCTCGATGGTGAGGATGTTCAGGTCCGGGGAGTTGATCTTGGAGAGGGCTCCGTAGAGGGTGGTGGTCTTGCCCGAGCCGGTGGGCCCGGTCACCAGCACGATGCCGTGCGACCGGGTGATGAGCGAGTCCATGATCTGGAGTTGCCAGTCCTCGAAGCCCAGCTCGGTGAGGTCGAGGAGCACCGCCGACTTGTCGAGCAGGCGCATGACGATGCGCTCGCCGTGGGCGGTGGGGATGGTGGAGAGGCGGATGTCCACGTCCCGGCCGGCGATCTTGATGCGGATGCGCCCGTCCTGCGGCAGCCGCTTCTCGGCGATGTTCAGGCCTCCCATGATCTTGATGCGGCTGGCGATGGAGGCCTGGACGCGCTTGGGAGCCCGGATCACCTCGCGCAGCACGCCGTCGATGCGGTAGCGCACCATGATGTCGCGCTCCTCGGGGTTGATGTGGATGTCCGAGGCGCGCTCCTTCACGGCGCGGAACATGAGCGAGTTCACGAGGCGGATGATGGGTGCTTCGTCGTCGGCGTCGAGCAGGTCGGCCGGCTCCTCCAGCTCGTGGGCCACCGACTCGAGGTCCTCGGTACCGAGGTCCTCCATGAGCCGGTCGTGGCTGTCGGCGACGCGGTCGTAGGCAGCGTTGATGGCGTCGAGGATGGCCTGGGGAGCCGCCACCTCGGGGGCCACCGCCTGGCCCAGGAGCTGGGCCAGGCTCTCCTGGGCCCCGGTGTCGAGCGGGTCGGCCACCGCCACCCGCACCGCGTCGGGGCCGCGGCCGAGCGGCAGCACCCGGGCCTGCTTGGCGAAGTTGATGGGGACGAGCCGCAGCAGGTCCGCCGGCACCGAGGTGACGTCGAGCGAAGCCGCGAAGGGCAGCTCGAGCTGCAGGGCCAGCGCCCGCAGCACCTGCTCCTCGGTGGCGGCCTTCTGGCGCACCAGGACCTCGCCGAGGCGCAGGCCGGCCATCTCCCCCTGCTGGGCCTTGAGCGCGTCCTCGATGCGCTGGGCCTGGACTCCGGCGGTCTCCACCAGGATCTCGCCCAGTGGCCGCCCGGCCAGCGGGCCGGGCGGCGGCGGCTGGAGGCGCTCGCGGTCCAGCCGGACGGGGGCGGTGCTGCGGTCGGTCATGTCGGTTTCCCTCGACCCCCTCACTGTTGCGTCTCGCTCGGCGTCTGCGGCGGCGCGGCCTCCGGCGGCGCGCCCTCGGGCGGTGGCGTCGCGGGTGGCGGCGCCACGGGCGGCGCGGGCTCGGGCGGAGGCGCGGGCGCGGCCGCCGGGGGAGGCGCGGGCGTCGGCTCGGGCGTCGGCTGCCGCACCGGCCGCTCCGACGGCGGCTCGCGCGGGCCGATCACGCGCTCGCCGGGTGCGCCGGGACCGCCGTTCTCCAGGCGCTGGGTCTCGATCCGCACCTCCTGGCGCATCTTGGAGAAGGGCCCGGGCTTGCGCCCCCAGTCGGCGGCGACCTCGTAGCCAGGCTGGCGGCCGTAGAACTGCTCCATGAACTCGCGCTGCTCCTTCTGCTTGCGTTCCAGGATGCGCCGGTAGTCCGCCTGGTCCTTGATGATGTAGGGGGTGAGGAACAGCAGCAGGTTGCTCTTGGTCTTGGTGGTGACCGTGTCCCGGAAGAGCCAGCCGATGATGGGGATGTCGCCCAGGAGCGGCACCTTCTGCACCGAGGTCACGTTGCGGTTCTGGATCAGGCCGCCGATGACCACCGTGCTCTGGTCCTTGGCCACGATCTTGGTCTTGACGCTCCGCTTGGCGGTGGTGGGGCCCAGTTGCGGGTCGCGGGCCACGATCTCCTCGGCCTGCTCCTCCAGCTCCAGCCGCACCATGTCTCCCTCGTGGATCTGCGGCTTGATCTTGAGCTTCAGGTCGACGTTCTGGCGCTGGATGGGGGCCACGAAGCTGGCCAGGGCCAGGTTGGTGGCGGTGGTGGTCCCGGTGGTGGCGCCGGTGAGGCCCGAGGTGTTGAAGCCCGGGTTGTAGCCGGCCTGGAAGGGCACGTTCTGCCCGACCACGATCTCCGACTCCTCGTTGTCCTGGGCCAGGAGGTGCGGGGTGGAGAGCACGTTCACGTCGCTCGAGGTCTGCAGCGCCTGAATGAGGATGGCCATCGAGGGGAAGGGGAAGATGTCCTTGATGTCGGCCGAGACCGGACCCACCATCCCGGTGAGGAAGCCGCCCGCCTGGAGCGCCCCGAGGGGGTTGAGCGAGTTGATGCGCTGGGGCTCGAGGCCGATGGGGATGAAGCCCTTGCCCTGGGCGGTGTTGATGGGGATGGCGGCGTGCGCGGCCACCCCGATCTGGGAGTCGTTGGAGACGTTCACCTCCATGAGCACCGCCTCCACGAACACCTGGCGCCGCGGCCGGTCCAGCTTCTCGATGAGGCGCACGAGCACCGCGTAGTCGGAGCCGCTGGCCAGCACCACCAGCGAGTTGGACGGCTTGTCGGCGGTGATCTTGACCTCCCCGCTGAAGAGCTCGGCGGTGACCTGGGAGGGTGCGCGCGCCTGGGCCGGCTGGCCGGGCGGAGGCGGCACCACCGGCCCGGGCGTGGCGCCGGAGCGGCGCGCGGCGGCCTGCCCCTGCGCCAACGCCTGCAGCGTCTGGGCCAGGTCCTCGGCGTTGGCGTTCTTCAGGAAGACGACGTGGATGGCCCCCTCGCCGGCGGTGGGCGTGTCGAGCTGCTTCACCAGCTCCAGGATGCGCTGGAAGCTCTTCTCGTCGGCGATGACCACCAGCTTGTTGGTGCGCTCGTCGGCCAGGACCTTGGTGAGCGACACTTCGGCGGCCTCGGAGATGGGCGCGGCTCCCGGCGCCGTGCCGGCCTGGAGCCCGCCGATGACCGGGCGCCGCGCCGCCGGCCGACCGGGCTGGCCCGGGCCGGTGGCGAAGACCTGGTTGATCTTGTCGGCGATGTCGCGGGCCGAGGCGTACTGGACCTGGATGACGCGGATGAGGTCGGTGGACCCGGGGCGGTCGATGGTCTCGATGATCCGCTCCACGCGCCGCACGTTGAGCCCGATGTCGGTGATGATGAGCAGGTCCGGCTGGATGACCTGGAGGTCGGCGCCCTGCGGCGAGAGGAAATTCCCGAGGACCGCGCGCAGCTGATCGGGCTCGATGTGCTTGAGGCGCAGGAGCTTGGTCACCGGCTGCTCCTGCTGCGGCACCTCGCCCCCGTCGTCCAGCAGGGTGGGGATGGGGGTCTTCTTGGCGTCGGCGATGCGCACCAGCTTCCAGTACTTCCCGCTCTGGTACAGGCCGATGCCGTTGGAGCTCAGGGCCGCCAGGAACGCGGCGTAGGCCTCGTCGGCGGTCACCGGCGACTTGGAGAGGAGCGTGATCTTCCCGCGCGCCGCCTCGTCGGTGAAGATGAAGTTGCGGCAGGTCCAGCGGCTGGCCTGCTCCAGCACGTCGACGATCTCGGCCTTGTTGAAGGCCAGGAGGAAGCGCCCCTGCATGGGGACGCAGGAGCCCTCGGCGCGGGCGGTCCCGCCGGCGGCGCCCGCCGGGACCGTGGCCGCCCGCCCGGCAGGCTGGGCGCCGGCCCGACCGGGGGCGGCCCCGGGTCGCGCCGCGGGTGGCGTCGTCGCCGCCCGGCCGGGGGGCGCGGCTGACGGCTGTCCGGGAGTCGCCCCGCGTCGCGTCGGGGGCGCCGTCGTCGCCGCCCGGCCGGGGGCCGCGGCCGGCGCGGCCTGGCCCGGCTGGCGGGCCGCGGCGCCAGGTGGGGGAGGCGCCTGGCGCGTGGCGCCGGGAGTGCCCACCGGCATCCCGGCGCGCAGGGGCGGGCGCTGCGACGGCTGGGCCGGGCGTTGCGGCGGCTGGGCCGGGCGCGGCGGTTCGGGCTGCGGCTGCTCCGCCTCGTCCTGGGCCAGCCCCAGGGCGGGGAGCAAGAGCGCCATGGCAAGCAGCCTACGCATGATCGCCTCCCCTCCCGGCCCTCACGGGCCGGTCACGTTGTACTCCTTGCGGATCGCCTGACCGTTGCGCTCGATCTCCAGGGTGATGTGCCGCGATTCGCGCAGCTTCTGGTAGATCTCGAGCGCCTTGTCGGGCGAGTTGATCTCGTAGCCGTTGATCTTCTGGACGACGTCGCCGTTCTCGACGCCGATGGCGGCGTAGAGCGAGCCCGGCTGGATGGAGAAGAGCTTGAAGCCGTTGGCGATCCCGTTCTTGAAGCTGGGGACGATGCGAGCCTGGGTGGCGATGGCGTTCATGTTGGAGAGGGTGCCCTCGATGACGCTGTGCTTCACCTCGTAGCGGTTGTCGCCGAGGGGCTTCACCCCCTCCATCGGCGCGCCGGGAGGCGGAGCGGGCACGGTCGGGTAGACGCCCAGGTTGGGGCCGCTCGCCGCCAGGACGGGGCCTCCCTCGGGCTCGAAGTCCAGGAACTCCTTCTGGCCGTCGTTGCAGACGATGGCCACCACCTTGAACCCCCGGCCGGTGCCGTCGCGCTCGTCGCGGATGCGCTCCACCGAGAGGAGCGGCGCTCCCAGCACCGGGTCGCCGATCCCGTAGATGCGGGTGTCACGGCTGGTGAGGTCGGTGATGGAGGCGATGGACCAGCGCGGGTCCTCGGCGACGACGCCGGCCACCAGCAGGGCCCGGAGCCCGCTCTTGGTCGGCGGCGCCATCCGGTCGCCGCAGGTGCGCGGCGGCGGGGGCGGGGCCGCGCTGCCAGGCTCCTCGGAGGGCGGGGGTGGGGGCTTCTGCCCGATGAGCGGGTAGAGGCGGTTCACGTCCAGCTGGCTCCACATCTGCGCCCGCGGCGCGCTGGCAGGGAGGCCCGCGAGGTCCAGGCGGGGCGTGGGGCGGATGACCGCCCCCACCGCCGTGTTGACGATCTTGGCGGCCAGCCAGGCCGCCGCGAAGAGCAGCGCCAGCTTGGCGGTCCATCCGTACTTTCGCAGGTACAGGTCGAGCATCGGGCAAACGATTCCAGCCCTCGAAATCAGCAACCCATGTGCCAGCGGCGGCACCCATCGCGCCCACTCAACAGCCCGGACTCAGGGGGGATTCCGGCGGGGATGGCGTGCCGCCCGCGGCGGCCCTGCCATTTTGGCAGGAGGGGCGCCCCCACCGGCCGCCGGCGCGCCAATTTGGCAGGCCCGCGGGGGCCCAGAGTGCATCCCGTAACCCCCGGCCGTAGCGAGGCGAAGCAGTCCGTCGGCGAGGCCGCCGCCCGCAGGCAGGAATGCTTCGCCGCAGTAGGCAGGGGGCTACGGGATGCGCTCTAGCCCTCGTGCCGGTCGTCGGTCCCGGAGGCCGGAGGCTCGAGGAGCCGCCCGTCCTCGTCCCGATCCAGCTTGCGGTAGATGGTGCGGGCGGCCACGCCGAGGAGCCTGGCGGCCAGGTTCTTGTCGCCGCGAGTGTGGCGCAGGGTCTCCCGGATCACGGTGCGCTCGATCTCCTGGAGCGGCGTCCCCACCGCCACCGACAGCACCGGTGCCGCCGCGGGCAGGCCGCGTCGGGCGGCTCGCACCGCCTCGGGGAGGTCCTCGACGTCCACCAGCTCCCGGCGGGTGAGGACCACCCCTCGCTCCACCGCGTGCATGAGCTCGCGCACGTTCCCGGGCCAGTCGTAGGACTCGAGCGCCGCCAGCGCCGCGGTGGTGAAGCCCCGCAGCTTCTTGCGGTTCTGCTCGGCGAAGCGGTGGAGGAAGGCGGCGGCCAGGAGCGGCACGTCCTCGCGCCGCTCCCGGAGCGGCGGCAGCCGGACCTGAACCACGTTGAGCCGGTAGAAGAGGTCCTCGCGGAAGCGGCCGGCCTTGACCTCCGCCGACAGGTCCTTGTTGGTGGCCGCCACCAGGCGCACGTCCACCTGGACTGGCTGCGTGCCTCCCAGGCGCTCCACCACCCCGTCCTGCAGCACGCGCAGGAGCTTCACCTGCACCGCCGGCGACATCTCGCCCACCTCGTCGAGGAAGAGCGTGCCGCCGTGCGCGCGCTCGAAGCGCCCCTCCTTGCGCCCGGTGGCCCCGGTGAAGGCGCCGCGCTCGTAGCCGAAGAGCTCCGACTCCAGGATGGTCTCGGGGATGGCGGCGCAGGAGAGGGGGACGAAGGGGCCGCGCGCCCGCGGCGAGAGGTCGTGCACCAGCCGCGCCGCCAGCTCCTTGCCCGTCCCGCTCTCGCCGGTGACCAGCACCGTGGCCTGGGTGGGCGCGGCCCGCTGCAGCGTCTCCAGCGCACCGCGGAAGGCGGCGGCGGCGCCGACGAGGCCCCCCGCGGCCTCGCGGCCGGAGAGGCTGGCCAGGCGGGCCCTCAGCTCCCGGTTCTCCGCCAGCAGCCGGGCCTTCTCCAGCGCCTGCCGCACCGACTTCACGACCGCGTGGCGCTTCACCGGCTTGGTGATGAAGTCGTAGGCCCCCTCCTTCATGGCGGCCACCGCCGTCTCCACGGTGCCGTAGGCGGTGACCAGGATCACCTCGGTCTCGGGCGAGACGGTGCGGGCGGCGCGCAGGAGCTCCTCGCCGCTCATCCCCGGCATCATGAGGTCGGTGACCAGCACGCTCACCCGCTCTCGGCGCAGCTGCTCCAGCGCCTCGGTGCCGCTCCCGGCGGTGGCCACGCGGAACCCCTCGCGGGCGAAGATCCGCTCCAGCGACTCGAGGTTCGAGCGCTCGTCGTCCACCACCAAAATGAGCGGCTCCACGCCCCTGTGATAGCACGGCCGGCGGCGGTTTACGCCCGGGACGGCCTGGTGTAAGAAGCCTCCGTCCCCCTGAGGAGGAAGCCAATGAGGCAACTCGCCCTGTTCGCCGCCGTCGCAGTCGTCGCCTGCGGGCCCTCGGTGAAGAAGGTGGCGGTGGATCCGCCCAGCGCCAACCTGGATCAGAAGGGCGCCACGGCCCTCTTCAAGGCCATCGCCCGCGACGACAAGGACCGACCGGTGACCGAGGGCGTCAAGGTGGCCTGGACCAGCTCGGCGCCGCTGGTGGCCTCGGTGGACGAGGCCGGCAAGGTGACCGCCCTCACCTCGGGTGAGGCCACCATCACCGCCGCCGTGGGCGAGGTCAAGGGGGCCGCCAAGGTGTTCGTGTCCATCCCCGCCAGCGTGACGGTGGCGCCGGGCTCGCTCCAGCTCAAGCCCGGCGAGAGCGGCGCGCTGGAGGTGAGGGTGGCCGACGACTCCGGCAGGCCCCTGGCCGCGCCCGGGAACGCGGTGTGGGCCTCGAGCGACCCGGCGGTGGCGACGGTGGTCGGCGGCCGGGTGCTCGCCGTGGGCGGCGGCAAGGCGGTGATCTCGGCCTCGGTGGGCGCCCTCAAGGCCGAGGCTCCGGTCACCGTGAAGCTGCCCGAGTTCGCGAAGCTCGCCGTGAAGCCCGGGAAGCTCTCGCTGGCCAAGGCCGGGCAGAGCGGCAAGCTCGCGGCCAGCGCCCTGGACAAGAAGGGGAAGCCGGTGGCGGGCGTGCCGGTGGCCTGGAAGTCCTCGGCGGCGGCGGTGGTCCGGGTGGCTCCAGACGGGACCGTCACCGCCGTGAAGAAGGGCAAGGCGAAGATCACCGCCTCCGCGGGCGGGAAGAGCGCCTCGGCCGAGGT
>DASTPH010000190.1:0-9896 GCA_035762305.1 Anaeromyxobacteraceae bacterium | reverse complement strand
CAAGCCCAAGTACGTGGTCTCGACGACGCGCCGCGACTTCCCGTGGAGCAACACGCATCACGTCGAAGGGGACCTGACCCGGGCGGTGAAGGCGTTGAAGAAGGCCAC
Source organism: Anaeromyxobacteraceae bacterium (assembly GCA_035762305.1). GTDB lineage: Bacteria > Myxococcota > Myxococcia > Myxococcales > Anaeromyxobacteraceae > DASTPH01. Next base: position 9,788 of record DASTPH010000190.1, on the reverse strand, counting down.
GCCGCGCGGACTGCTGGTGGGTAGCCCCAAACTTTCAGCCGCGCTTCAGCGCCTGGACCTCGTGGACGAATATCGCTTCGTGGTCCACCCCGTGGTGGCCGGGCACGGTCCGTACTTGTTTTCGGGCCTGCAGCCATCATTGCGCCTGAAGTTCGTGGCCGCGACACGGCTCAAATCGGGCATCGTGGCGTTGCACTATCGCCGGCGCGGCTAAGCTGGCGAGGTCACACGGTTTAGCCAATAGAACTGGAGCTCCCCTTTCGGGTCGTTCGGCGTCCTCTCGTGGCCGGAAGGTCCCGACCTCTCGAGCCGATCGGGGCTGTGGTGTTTGACAGAAAGTCTATATATCTGATACCGATATATCGATGCAGGAGGCACAGTCTCCTCGCGGCGCCTTTCTCGTCCTGCTCGCCCTGCGCGACGGGCCAAAGCACGGCTACGAGATCGCGGCCCATCTCAAGGAGCGCAGCGGAGGCGTCTTCGGCCTCTCCTTCGGCGCGCTCTACCCCATCCTCCATCGCCTGGAGAAGGACGGGCTGGTCTCGGGGAGCTGGCAGGAGGTCGGCCCGGCCAAGAAGAAGAAGGTCTACGCCCTGACGCGCAAGGGAGAGGCCGCCCTCGGCGCCGAGAAGGCCCGCTACCTCGCCTTCGCCGGCGCGCTCTCGAAGCTCCTCCGGGAGGCCTGACCGTGGCCTCTGCGACCCAGGGGATCGCGGGGGGCGCCCAGGCGCCGGGCGGGCCGTTCCGGGAGGCGCTGGCCCGCTTCGAGCGCGAGCTGGACGTCCCGTACCCGGAGCGCGCCGAGCTCCTCGACGAAATCGCCTCCGACCTGGAGGCCGCCTACGCTGCCTCGCGGGCGCGCGGCCTCGCCGAGGCCGAGGCCCGGGCGGCGGCCCTCCGCGAGGTCGCCCCCGACGCGCCGGCGCTGCGGGCCCTCGCCGAGGTGCACCGCCCCGCCGCCCGCCGGGCCATGGAGCGCCTGCCCCGGGCGGCCCGAGCCCTGGCCGAGCCGGCGGCGCTCTTCCTGCCCTTCGCCCTCGTCGTCTTCCTCCTCGCCTCGGAGGTCCCCTTGGTCCTCTTCCTGCGCGAGGGCGGCGCCGCCACGGTGCTGGTCCTCCTCCTGGGCGGGCTCGCCCTCCTCCTGAATCTGGAGAAGGCCTTTCGCTGGTTCGTGCTCCGGGACCACTCGCCCGCCTCCCTCGCTGGCCACACGCCCACGCCGCTCTACCTCGCAGCGGCCACGGCCCTGGCCGGCCTGGGCGGCACGGCCCTGAACGCCTACGTGGTGCTGGCCCGGGCCGGCGAGGGGCTCATCCCCCCCGAGGCGCTCCCGGTCGGCCTCCGCGAGTCGCTCTCCTGCGCCGTCACCGGCCTCGCCCTCTCCACCCTGTCGGTGCTGCTCCACGGCGCCGTCGCCGCGGGGCGGCGGGCGCTGCGGCTTCCCGAAAGGCGGTGCCCGCCTGCCCCGATCCCGTAGGGCGGGGGCTCGTCCCCCGCCGGCGGCGCAGCCGCCGAATCCACGCGTGCGGCCACGGCCAAAGTCCCCGCCCGCCGCCTGAACCTCCGAGGAGGTCCCATGTTCCAGCTCATGCACGAGTCCGGCTACGGCGCCTGGCTGTCCCTGATCCTCTTCCTGGCAGGCCTGGCCGCCACCTTCACGGTGGGTCGCCGGTCCGGCCGCGCCGGCTCGGTTGCGGCCGCCTTCGCCGCCGCCGTCCTCGCCTCGGGCCAGCTCGGCGTCGGCAGCGGGCAGCGCCTGGTCGACCGGGCGGTCCAGGGTACGCCGGAGGGCGACCTCGCCACGCGCGTGGCCATCCTCTCCGTCGGCACCCGCGAGGCCTCGGCCAACCTCCTCTTCAGCGGCGCCTGCGCGATGCTGGTGCTGGCGGTGGGCGGCGCGCTTGCCCTGGGCCAGGTCCGGCGGCGCGACTAGCCTCATCCTTGCGCCCGGTCAGGCCCGCCTTCGCCCGGTAAGGCTCGTAAGCTCGAGCCGAAGATTTTGCGGCTCTCGAGGTTGACGGTCATCAAAATTTCACGTCTCGGCGGATGGTTGCGTTCCGATTTTCGTGGCGCCTTCCAGCCTCCCGTGCCACGATGCGCCGATTTCCACGGCTCCGCGGTTCCACCTCACTTTCCCGAAGTCAGGAGTCGACTCATGGCGCAAACCAGCAACCTCAAGGCGAAGCTCCTCGCGAAGATCGAGGCGTTTCGTCCCCGGACCATCAAGCTCAACAAGGAGTTCGGGAACGTCGTCATCGACAAGGTGAACATCGGCCAGTGTATCGGCGGCGCGCGCGACGTCCGCTGCCTGGTCACCGACATCTCGTACCTCGATCCCTTCGAGGGCATCCGCTTCCGCGGCAAGACCATCCCAGAGACGCTGGCGGCGCTGCCCAAGGTCCCGGGCTCGGAGCAGCCCTTCGTCGAGGGGCACTTCTACTTCCTGCTCACCGGCGACGTGCCGACCGCTTCGGAGGTGAAGGAGGTGGTCGACGAGTTCAAGGCCCGGTCGCAGGTCCCGGAATACGTTTCCGACGTGCTGCGCGCCATGCCGCGCGACACCCACCCCATGACCATGTTCGCGGCGGGCATCCTCGCCATGCAGCGCGAGTCGGTCTTCGCCAAGCGCTACGGCGAGGGGAACCTCAAGAAGGCCGAGATGTGGGACCCCATGTACGAGGACGCCATGAACCTCATGGCGAAGCTCCCCGCCGTCGCCGCCTACATCTACCGGATCAAGTACAAGGGCGACACCCTCATCCCGGCCGACCCGAACCTCGACCTGGGCGGCAACTTCGCCCGCATGATGGGCGTGGCCAAGCCCTACGACGACGTGGCCCGGCTGTACTTCATCCTCCACTCCGACCACGAGTCGGGCAACGTCTCGGCCCACACCGGCCACCTGGTGGCCTCGGCCCTGTCCGACTGCTACTACGCCTATTCGGCCGCCATGGGCGGCCTGGCCGGCCCGCTGCACGGCCTCGCCAACCAGGAGGTGCTGGGCTGGATCCAGCAGACCTTCAAGAAGATCGGCGGCAAGGTGCCCACCGAGGAGGAGATGAAGAAGTTCCTCTGGGACACCCTGAACGGCGGCCAGGTGATCCCGGGCTACGGCCACGCGGTGCTCCGCAAGACCGACCCGCGCTTCACGGCCCAGATGGAGTACGCCGACAAGCACATGCCGAACGACCCGTACTTCCAGATCGTGAAGATGATCTTCAAGGTGGCGCCGGGCGTGCTCACCGAGCACGGCAAGACCAAGAACCCCTGGCCCAACGTCGACGCCCACTCGGGCGTCATCCAGTGGCACTACGGTGTCCGCGAGTGGGACTTCTACACCGTCCTCTTCGGCGTCGGCCGCGCCCTGGGCGTGCTCGCGAATCTGGTGTGGGACCGGGCCCTGGGCTACGCCATCGAGCGCCCCAAGTCGGTCACCACCGACATGCTCGAGAAGTGGGCCAAGGAGGGCGGCCGCAAGGAGGCCAAGGACGACTAGTGCCGCGACCGGAGCATTGCTCCGGGCGGCACTAGCCTCATTGTAAGGGGGCGTGCCGCCCCCCTCCGTCGGCAGAGCCGCCGGAGCCTCCCCCCTGCTGCGGCCGGACTCCCGGCCGGGGCCTCTTCGCGGCCTGAAAGCCGATCGATACGCATGGGGCGCGGCACAGTCCGGCCCGCGCCGCACCGCTTCACCGGGAGCCGCTCCGCGAGGGGCGGCTCCCGCCGTTTCCGCGCAGCGGGTCATCGGGACGCGCGGGCCTGGTGGCCGCCGCGGGCGGAGGATCGATGGCCCCCTGCTCGAGGAGCCACGAGCGGCTCACGTCGATGACGCGCTCGAGACTAGAAGAAGAACCGCTCCATCACGCCGCGGGTCCACTCCAGCACCGTCGGCCAGCCCACCACCGCGTCGAGGGCCCCCTGGGCCGCCGCCGGGTCGACCTTCTCGGCCACCAGGCTCTGCGAGCAGGCGAGGAGCCGGCAGCGCCCGGCCGCCCGCGCCTGGTGGAGCAGCCCCGCCGCCCCCTCCCCCTCGCCGGCCACCACCGCCGGCACCGCCGGCCCAAAGAGGAACACGTCCACCCGGTCCCCCGCGGCCGCCGCCGCCAGCGCGCACGAGCCGGCGAGGCGCAGGGCGGTCTCGTCGGCGTGGGAGAGGAAGACGGCGATGCGTCGGTCGGCCACGCGTGAGGTATAGCGCGGCCCGGTGCGTCCATCGAGGGGTGCCGTCGCATCGCGGGGTCGCGCCGGTGCATCCGTCGATGCTGCCGTCCTGGCGCGGCTGTGCTATGACCCACGCGTTCCATGGGCGAGAAGAAGCCCGAGTCCGGACCGGTGGTGGTCCGCAAGGGGCACGTGAAGCCCCCGCCGTCCGGCTCCCGCATCGAGGTCCCGGTGGTGGAGACCATCGACCCCGGCGCGCCGGCCAGGCCGCGCCAGGCCGAACCGCGCCCGCTCTGGCAGCGCCTCGCCGAGGAGAAGGCCGGCCAGGCCCCGCGCTCCCCCGGCTCTCGCTCGTCTCCCGCATCCTCGCCGCCCCGGGGCGCGGCGCCGCGATCCCAGAGGCAGGGCGGGCCGCGCCAGGGGCCGCGCCGCGAGCGGCCGCCGCGCCGCGAGGCCGAGGGGACGCCTCCCGCGGCCGGTTCGGCGCGGTCCCCGGCGCCGCCGCCGGGCGAGCCGCCGCCGGCGCCCGAGGCGCCCGCGCCCGACGAGGGGTCGTTCGCCGAGATGCTGTCCGGGGCCGGTGCCGGACCGCGGCGGGTCTTCCGGGTGGGCGAGAAGGTGGCCGGCAAGATCCTGCAGGTCGGCCAGGACGTCGCTTTCTTGGAATTGGGCGGCGGGGTGGCCGAGGGCATGATCGACGTGGCCGAGCTCGCCGGCGAGGACGGGACGGTGGCGGCCCGGCCCGGCGACATCGTCGACGGGGTGGTGGTGAAGGGCGGGGAGCGCGGGGTGGTGATCTCGCGCGGCCGCGGCCGCCACGGCCACGAGCGCCAGGCGCTGGTCGAGGCGGCGCGGACCGGCCTGCCGGTGGAGGGCGTGGTCAAGGCCGCCAACAAGGGCGGCCTGGAGGTGGAGGTCATGGGGCAACGGGCCTTCTGCCCCATGTCCCAGATCGACCTGCGCTTCGTGGGCGACCCGGCCGCGTTCGTGGGGCAGAAGCTGCGCTTCAAGGTGCAGCGAGCCGACGATCGGGACGCCGTGCTGTCGCGGCGGGCGCTCCTCACGGAAGAGCGGGCCGAGCGGGCCCGCGCCACCCGCGAGCGGCTCGCCCCGGGCGCGGTCTTCGAGGGGACGGTGATGGGGGTGCACGACTACGGCGCCTTCGTCGACATCGGCGGCGTGGAGGGGCTGGTGCACGTCTCCGAGCTGTCCTGGGACCGGGCCTCGAAGCCCTCCGACCTGCTCAAGGCCGGCGACGCCGTCCAGGTGCAAGTGCTTCGCGTCGAGGAGGACCCCAAGAAGGGAGAGCGCATCGCTCTATCGGTGAAGGCGCTCTCGCCCCCGCCCGAGCCCGAGGCGCCGGCGGCTCCCCGGCCCCAGCCCCCGGCGCCGCCCAAGGTGGGCGACGTGGTGGAGGCGGCGGTGGACAAGGTCGAGCCCTTCGGGGTGTTCGTCCGCTTCGCCGGCGGCCGGGGGCTCGTGCCCGCCAGCGAGACCGGCACGCCGCGCGGCTCGGACCTGCGCCGGGCCTTCAAGCCCGGCGACGCCCTGCGCGCCGTCGTCACCGCCATCGACGAGCGCGGCCGCATCCGCCTCTCCAAGACCGAGGCCGAGGCCGCCGAGGAGCGGCGCGAGGCGCGCGAGTACATGGAGCGCGAGCCCCGCCGCGCCGGCAAGGGCTTCGGGACGCTCGGCGACCTCCTCCGCGACAAGCTCAAGGGCTAGGCTGGGCTAGGACCCCGGGCCCCCCCCGCTGGGGTTGACGGCGCCCGAGCGGATAGGCATATGCCCGGGTGGTGCGGCAGGAGAGCACCCTTTTCGGTCCCCCCGGGAGGCCCCATGTCCGCGAGCGCCCCGACCACGAATCCCCACCTCCTCGCTTGGGTCGAGGAGATGGCCAAGCTGTGCAAGCCCGACAGGGTCGTCTGGTGCGACGGCTCACCGGAGGAGAAGAAGCGGCTCACCGAGGAGGCGGTGGCGCAGAAGGTGCTCATCCCGCTCGACCAGAAGAAGTGGCCCGGCTGCTACTACCACCACTCCAACGTGAACGACGTGGCCCGCGTCGAGCACCTCACCTTCATCTGCACTCCCACCAGGGACGAGGCCGGCCCCACCAACAACTGGATTGATCCCAAGGAGGCCTACCAGAAGCTGGGCGGGCTCTTCGAGGGCTCGATGAAGGGGCGCACCATGTACGTGGTGCCCTACGTCATGGGCCCGGCCGACTCCCCCTCCGCCAAGGTCGGCATCGAGCTCACCGACTCCATCTACGTGGCCCTCAACATGGGGATCATGGCCCGCATCGGGAAGGTGGCCCTGGATCGGCTCGGCGCCAGGAACGACTTCAACCGGGGGCTGCACTCGGTACGCGACTGCCACCCGGACCGGCGCTTCATCTGCCATTTCCCTCAGGACAACGCCGTCTGGTCGGTAGGCTCGGGCTACGGCGGCAACGCGCTCCTTGGCAAGAAGTGCCTGGCCTTGCGCATTGGCAGCTACCTGGCCCGTAAGGAGCACTGGTTCGCCGAGCACATGCTGATCCTCGAGGCGGAGAGCCCGCAGGGCGAGGTGAGCTACGCGGCGGCGGCCTTCCCCTCGCTCTGCGGCAAGACCAACTTCGCCATGCTGGTCCCGCCCAAGGCCTTCGACGGCTGGAAGGTCCGGACGGTGGGGGACGACATCGCCTGGATGCGGGTCGGCGGCGATGGCCGGCTGTGGGCCGTGAACCCGGAGTACGGGTACTTCGGGGTGGTGCCCGGCACCAACTCCAGGAGCAACCCCAACGCCATGAAGAGCATCACCCGCGACACCATCTTCACCAACGTGGCCCGCACCCGGGACGGCGACGTCTGGTGGGAAGGGAAGGACGCGGAGGCGCCGGCGGAGCTCATCGACTGGAAGGGCGACGTCTGGAAGCGGGGCTCCACCGAGAAGGCGGCCCACCCCAACAGCCGCTTCACCGCCCCCATGGAGAACAACCCGGCCCTGTCCCGCTTCAGCCACGACCCCAAGGGCGTGCCCATCTCGGCGCTCATCTTCGGCGGGCGCCGCTCCAACACCGTGCCGCTGGTGCTCGAGTCCTTCAATTGGATCCACGGCACCTACCTGGCAGCCACCCTGGGCTCGGAGACCACCGCCGCCGCCACCGGCCAGGTGGGCGTGGTGCGGCGCGACCCCATGGCCATGCTGCCGTTCCTGGGCTACGACGCCGGCAGCTACCTGCAGCACTGGCTCGACATGCAGCAGCGCATCCCGCGGCCGCCGCGCATCTTCCTCGTGAACTGGTTCCGCAAGGACGGCGACGGCAAGTTCCTCTGGCCCGGGTTCGGCGAGAACATGCGGGTCCTGAAGTGGATCCTCGACCGCTGCCATGGCCGGGTCGGGGCCCAGGAGACCTTGCTGGGCTGGGTGCCGCAGGCCGGCGACCTCGACCTGCGCGGGCTGGACGGGCCCCGCGAGGCGGTGGAACAGGCCACCCGCATCGACCTCTCGGAGTGGGAGTTCGAGCTCGAGTCGCAGAAGGAGTGGTTCGACAAGCTCGGGCGCACGCTGCCGCCGCAGCTCGAGCTGCAGCGCCAGGGGCTGCTCGCCGCGGTTCGGAACGCACGCGCCGTGGAGCGGGGCAAGAAGTAGCTCCCGGCCGTGGCCGCTCCCGCACCGCATCCTTACAATGGAGGGGTGTGCACCATCGCCCTCGCCTGGCGCACCGATCCGCGCTGGCCGCTCCTGGCGGCGACCACCCGCGACGAGCGGCTCGGCCGGCCCGCCGAGGGCTGGGCGGTGCGACAGGGCAGGGACGGGGCGCGCTGGGCGGGGCCGCGAGACGTCAAGGAGGGGGGGACCTGGATCGGCGTCGGCGCCGGCGGGGTGTTCGCCGCCATCACCAACCACCGGATCCCATCCGACCATGACCCCGATCCCGGGAAGCGCTCGCGCGGCGAACTGGTGACGCGGGCGCTGGAGCAGGTCTCGGCCGCCGAGGCGCGGTCGGCCCTGGCCTCGGTCGAGACCCACCGCTACAACCCCTTCCACCTGGTGGTGGCCGACCGCCGGGCCGCCTTCCTGTGGTGGCACGACGGCGAGGCCTTCGCCTTCGAGGACCTCGGGCCGGGGCTGCACCTCGTCACCGAGAACTCACCCCACGGGCGCTGTCCGCGCGGGGAGGCGGTGCGCGCCCGCTGGCCGGTGGACGGGGCGGTGCCGCGCCTGCGCGAGCTGCTCGCGACCCACTCGGATGCACCCTGGGCCTCCACCTGCATCCACCTCGATCCGCACTACGGCACGCGCTCGGCGGCGGTGGTCCGGCTGGCCGACTCGCTCCGGCACTCCGAGATCTACGCCGCCGACAGGCGCCCGTGCGAGGCGCCGTTCCAGGACCGTTCGGCGCTCCTCGCCGAGCTCGCCCGATCGGCTTGACGGCGGCCGGGGTCGCCGCCATCTTCTCCTGGCCATGGGCCTCCTCGACCGGATCTCCGCGAAGCCGCCGCCCTCCGGGCCCCCCGACTCCATCGACCTGAACGAGCGGCACGAGCTGGTGATCGCCTGGCCGGGCGGCCCCCAGGTCGTCGTGCCCCCCATGCAGCTGCGCGACGCCTGCCCCTGCGCCGAGTGCGTCGAGGAGGGTACCGGCCGCAAGATCCTCGACCGGGCCACCATCCCCGCCGACGTCCGGCCGCTCTCCATCGAGGCGGTGGGCAACTACGCCATACAGATCCAGTGGTCGGACGGCCACTCCACAGGCATCTACACCTGGCAGACGCTGCGCCAGGTGTGCGGGCTGGAATGATACCATCCTCGGAAGGCGTACCGCCGCGCCTTCACACGCGGCTGTGCGCCATGGCCGCGATGGAGGAGTGCCGGTTCACCATCGGCGCATGGCCGTGGCGGGCGTGGCCGAAGCGCACCAGCCGCGCCTCGCCCTCGCCGCCCCGCAGCGCGTGGATCAGGAGCTTCACGCTGGTGGGGTCGGCCTGGCCGGCCGCGGCCTCGGCCACCAGGACGTCCACCGCCCCCCGCGCGTCGAAGGGCTCCGAGCGGAAGGGACGCGGCTGGGTCAGGGCCACGAAGGCGCTCGCCGTCGCCACCACCTCCAGCGACCGGGACGGCGCCCGCGAGAGGCGCGGATAGCCCTGGCCCGAACGCCAGTGGTGCGAGAGCGCCGCCTCCACCGCCAGGTGTGGCCCGAGGACGCAGGCGAGGTGGAAGGCCCCCAGGAGCGGGTGAGACGCCACCTCGTTCACCTGCTCGGGCCGTAGCCATTCGGTGGAGCGCCAGAGCCGCGGCGACAGGTGGCGCATCCCCAGGTCGTGCAGGAGCGCCGCCACGCACAGGTCCGGCAGGGAGCGCGCCTCGCCCACCGCCGCCTCGAGGACCCGGGCGGCCACCGCCGCCGTGGCGAGGCAGTGGCGGTAGAGCCCCGGCTCGGCGACCTTGATGGCGTCGAGCTCGGCGCAGAGGATCTCGGGCAGCTGGGCGGCCAGGATGGCCCTGGCCACCGCCGCCTGCACGCCTGGACCCTCGAAGAGGTGCCGCCAGGCCGGCTCCGCCATGGGGAGGTGCAGGTCCTCGGTGATGGCCGTCCCGGCGAGGAGGCAGGATGGCCCGGGGCGAGCCGCGGCGGCGGCCTCCCC
>DASTPH010000189.1:0-7194 GCA_035762305.1 Anaeromyxobacteraceae bacterium | reverse complement strand
AGGGCTCTGCGGGGAGGGCCCGGGCCTTGCCCTGTCTTGCAAGGCCCGGGGCCTTCCCCGCAAAGTGCGACGGAGCAGAAGTCCTGGGGACCCGGGGGGCACCGGCTCGGGACTTCTGCGGAGGAGCACTGATGACGCTGCGCTACCTCACCGCCGGCGAGTCGCACGGCCCGGCGCTCTGCGCCATTGCCGAGGGGTTTCCCGCCGGCCTGGCGGTGGATTTCGAGCGGGTGAACCTCGACCTGCGCCGGCGCCAGATGGGATACGGCCGCGGCGGGCGGCAGAAGATCGAGCAGGACGAGGCCCAGTTCCTCTCCGGCCTGCGCGGCGGGGTGACCCTGGGGTCGCCCATCGCGCTCGTGGTCTGGAACAAGGACCATGAGAACTGGAAGGAGCTGGTGTCCCCCACCGCCCGGGGCGGGCCGCGCTTCACGCGCCCCCGCCCGGGCCACGCCGACCTGGCCGGGGTCCTGAAGTACGGCTTCGACGACGCCCGCGACGCGCTGGAGCGCGCCAGCGCCCGCTCCACCGCGGCCACCGTGGCCCTGGGCTCGCTGGCCCGGCAGCTGCTCTGGCGCTTCGGCATGGCCGTCGCCTCCCGGGTCACCGCCATCGGAGAGCGGGACTCGCACCCCCCGGGCCCGCCCTCCCCGGAGCAGCTGGCCGCCATCGAGGCCTCCGACATGCACGTGGACGACGAGGCCCTGGCCGCCGAGTGGCGGGCCATCGTGGACCGGGAGCGGGCCCGCGGCGGTTCCATCGGCGGCGCCTTCGAGGTCTACGCCACCGGGCTCATGCCCGGCCTGGGCAGCTACGCCCACCCGGACCGCCGCCTCGACGGGCGGCTGGCCGGCGCGCTCTGCGCCATTCCGGCCATCCGGGCGGCGGAGATCGGCGCCGGCACGCGGGTGGACCTCCCCGGCGACCGCTTCCACGACGCCATCTACTGGTCGCCGGATCGCGGCTACCATCGGAAAACCAACCGCGCCGGCGGCCTCGAGGCCGGCGTCAGCAACGGCGAGCCCATCGTGGTGCGGGCCTTCATGAAGCCCATCCCCACCATGACCACCCCGCTCCCCACCGTGGACCTCGACACCCACGAGGCGACGCAGGCCCGCTACGAGCGGAGCGACGTCTGCGCCGTCCCGGCGGCCGCGGTGGTGGGCGAGGCCGTGGTGTGCTGGGAGCTGGCCGCCGCCTTCGTCGAAAAGTTCCCGGGGGATGCGATCCGGGATATCGAGAAGGCGGTGGAGGCCTATGCCGCTCGGATCCGCTGAGGCGCTGGCGCTGGCGGGGATGATGGGCTCGGGGAAGTCGACCGTGGCTCGCCACCTGGGTCGGCTGCTGGGGCGGCCGGTGGTCTCCACCGACGCCCGCGTCGAAACGCTGGCCGGCAAGGCGGTGGCCCGCGTCTTCGCCGAGGACGGCGAGCCCGCCTTCCGGGCGCTGGAGCGGCGTGTGGTGGGAACGCTCCGGGGGCCTCTGGTGGTGGACCTGGGCGGGGGCGCCTTCTGCGACCCTTCGAACGCGGCCCGGCTCCTCTCGGTGGCGCGGGTGGTGTTCCTCGACGTCTCCGAGGCCGAGGCCGCCCGGCGCCTCGGATCGGCCCGGCCGGAGGGGGCGGAGATGGCCACCCGCCCGCTCGTGCCCCGCTGGGCCGAGCTTCGCCGGAAGCGGCTGCCGCTCTACCGCCGCGCCTCGCTGCGCGTCGGGACCGACGGGCGCTCCGCCGAGGCGGTGGCGCGCCTGGTCCACGACCTCGTCACCCGCCCCGGCGCCGACCTCCAGGGAGGGCTGGGGTGAGCCGGCTCCTCGAGGCGCGCCAGGAGGGGCGAGCCTACCCGGTGGAGGTGGGCGAGGTCCTTCCGGCCCGGGCCCTGGCGCTGGCCGCCGGCCGGGACCGGGTGGCGCTGGTCTCCTGCGCCCGCGTGCTCGCCACCCCCCTAGGGAGAAAGGTCGCGGGCGCGCTCCGGCGCGGGGTGCCGCTCGCGGCGGTGATCGCCCTCCCCGACGGCGAGCGCGGCAAGACCCTGGCCGCGGTCGAGCGCGCCGCCGGCCGGCTCCTCGCCGCCGGGCTCACCCGCCAGAGCCTCGTCATGGCGCTCGGCGGCGGCGCGGTCACCGACGCGGCCGGATTCCTGGCGGCGGTCTTCATGCGCGGCCTGGACTGGGTGGCGCTGCCGACGACGCTGCTCGCCATGGTGGACGCGGCCCTGGGGGGAAAGACCGCCGTGAACCTGCCGGTGGCCAAGAACGCGCTCGGGGCCTTCCACCCGCCGCGGGCAGTGCTCTCCGATCCCCGGACCCTGCGCACGCTCCCGCCGCGGGAGCTGCGCTCCGGCTTCGGCGAGGCCCTGAAGTACGGGCTGCTCCGCCCGGCGCTGCTCCCGGGCATGGCGGCCCAGGCGCGGCGGGGCCGGGCCGGCGAGGGCCTCGTCGCCGAGGGCGCCTCGGTGAAGCTGGAGATCGTGGCGCGCGACCCCCGCGAGCAGGGCGAGCGCAAGCTCCTGAACCTGGGCCACACCTTCGGCCACGGCGTCGAGGCGGCCGGCGGCTTCCGCCGCTTCGCGCACGGCGAGGCGGTAGCAGTGGGGATGGCCTTCGCCTTCCGGCTGGCGGCCCACCTGGGCCGGATCGGGCCGGAGTCGGTGGAGGTGACGGAGGCGGCCCTGGCCGGGGCCGGCCTCCCGGTGCGCGTCCCGGCGGCGGTGGCCCGCCGGGCCGCGGTGCTCATGGGCCACGACAAGAAGCGCACCGCGCAGGGCCTCTCCTGGGTCCTGCCGCGCCGCGCCGGCTCGTCCTGGACGGTGGAGTGGGACGTCCTGGCCGAGCCGGCGGCGGTCGAGGCCGCGGTGCGCGAGATCGGGGGAACGCCGTGATCCTGCTCGTCAACGGACCGAACCTGAACCTACTCGGGGAGCGCGAGCCGCAGATCTACGGCTCGACCACCCTTCCCGAGATCGAACGCATGGTGGAGGAGGCCTGCGCCGGCTACGGCGTCGCGGTGCGGGCCATCCAGTCGAGCTACGAGGGGGCCCTCATCGACTTCATCCACGAGCACCGGCTCGAGGCCCGGGGCATCATCGTGAACCCCGGGGCCCTCACCCACTCGAGCTACGCCCTGCACGACTGCCTCAAGGCGGTCGCCTGCCCGGCGGTGGAGGTGCACCTCTCCAACGTCCACCAGCGCGAGGCGTGGCGCCGGACGGACCTCATCGCCCCGGCCACCCGCGGCCAGATCGTGGGGCTCGGCCCGCTCGGCTACTACTACGCGGCGCTGTGGCTCATGGCCGAGCTGCAGGGGCAGCTGGCGGCGGGAGGGGCCGAGCCGGAGGCCGAGCTGGTGCCGGCCGAGGCGCTGCCGCCCGCCGAGCCCGGCGGCGAGTACGAGGGGTAGCCGGCGGTGCCGCGGGTGGCCGTCCTCATGCCGGCGCGCGACGCCGGCCGGACGGTCCGGGCGGCCGCGGTCTCCATCCTGCGCCAGACGGTCCGCGACCTGGCGCTGGTGGCGGTGGAGGACGGCTCGCGCGACGCCACCCCGGACGTGCTCCGGGCGCTGGCAGCGCGGGACCGGCGGGTGGTGGTGGTGCCGGGGCCGGGCCAGGGCATCGCCGGGGCGCTCCAGCGCGGGCTCTCCCGCTGCGACGCCGAGGTGGTGGCCCGCATGGACGCCGACGACGTGGCCTTCCCGCGGCGGCTGGAGCGGCAGCTCGACCTGCTGGACTCCGACGCGTCGCTCCAGGCCGTGGGCTCGCGGGTGCGCCTCTTCCCACGCCGGGCCGTGGCGCCGGGGATGCGCCGCTACGCCGAGTGGCTGAACGGCCTCGTCAGCCCGGCCCTGGTGGAGCGCGACCTCTACGTGGAGTCGCCCATCGCCCACCCGGCAGCAGCCATCCGCCGGGAGGCGCTGGAAGGGGCGGGAGGGTGGCGCGACGGCGACTTCCCCGAGGACTACGACCTCTGGCTCCGCATCGCCGCCGGGGGCGGCCGGCTCTCCAACGCGCCGGAGGTGCTCCTCGACTGGCGCGAGTCGTCGGCGCGCCTCACCCGGGTGGATCCCCGCTACGGCGTCGAGAAGTTCCTCTCCCTGAAGGCCCGCCACCTCGCGGCCGGGCCGCTCGCCGGCCACAGGGAGGTGGCGCTCTGGGGTGCGGGCGAGACGGGGCGCGCCCTGGCGCGCGCCCTCGGCCGGGAGGGGGTGGCGGTGGCCCTCTTCGTCGAGGTGGACCCGAAGAAGATGGGCCGCCGGGTGCTCGGGGCCGAGGTGATCTCCTTCGACCAGGTGGAACGGGTCCGCGGGTTGCCGCTCCTGGTGGCGGTGGGGGCGCCCAGGGCCCGCGATCTCATCCGGGCCGAGCTCGCGCGGCGTGGCTTCGAGGAGCTTCGCGACTACCGCTGCGCGGCGTGACAGCGCCCGCCGGTCTCCGGGTTCCCCGGCGGCCCGGTTCTCGCCTCCGGGCGCTTGTCCTCGCTCGCGACCCGGGGCGACGGCCGCGCGGTGACGAGGAACGCACGGCGGCTCGCAAACGTCGGTCGCGCAGCCTGAGGACCTTCTCGGCGCGTTGGCGCTCCACGACGGTTGCTCGCCGCGACCGCTGGCCCGGGTCGCGCGTATCCGGAGGGCCGCTGCTCGCTGCGGAGGCGCCCTCCGGCGAGACCGGGCCGCCGAGGACGTCCGACGCCGTACGGCGGGCGACTCGAGGCGCAGGCCGCGACCCCGAATCGCGGGACGGCTCAGCCGCGAGCCGGGGCCGCGAGCTCCACCGAGGCGCGCCGCTCCTGCGGCGAGGTGGGCGACGACGGGCCGGACACGAGCCGCGCCGTGAAGGCAGAGAGGGCGGCGACGAGCAGGGCCACCAGGGCCAGGTCCTTGCGGGAGCGGTTGCGGGGCAGGGTCTCGAACATGGCGTCCTCCAGGGGCCGGGAGATGGGGTTCTGCTCTCTCCCTTCAACGTGGTGGAGGAGGCCTCCGGCGGTTCGTGACCGGCTCCGAGCGCACGACCCAAACGGGACTCCCAGTTCTGCTGGGTGGGCTGGCGCTAAACCCGGATGAACCGAACAGCCGACCCGCAACGCCCGGGACCGCTCCCGCGCAAGGCGGGGGCGACCTCTACGGACGAATGAGCTGCTGGCGCCCGTCCTTGCTCGTGAGCTTCAGGGAAGTCTCCGTTCCCTCCGCCATGAGGCTGGCATAGGTCTCGTCGGAAGCCCCGGCGAGGCCGAGCCCGGCGCCACGTTCCGCCGCCGCGAGCTTCACCTCCGGCCGGCCATGGGCGTCGATCAACCGGAGGATGGAAGTCTCGGGGTACGGCTCGCCGCCGGGCGTTCGACCCGCTGGGTGCACCTTGATGCTGGCGCGTACCCTTCCCTGCTCGTCCACGATCTCGAGGCCGCGGCCGCGCAGGACCACCGCGTCGCCACGGGCCTGGGCGGGCACGACGCCAGCGAGCAGGACCACGAGGAGGACCAGGTTGGCGACGGAGAGGACGGCGAGGAGCCGGTGAACCTTCATGGTCGTTCCTCCTCTCGACCTGTCGTTCCCCGAAGCCGCGAGGAAACCAAGCTCGCCAGATCCGGCGCCCGAGACCGGCGCCCAGGCTCGCCCGGGCGGCGGGACGCCGTCAGGGACGGCTCGAGGCCGTCTTGTCGCGAAGCTTCTCGGCCAGGGCCCTGGCCTCCACGAGGATGGGCGCGTCGCGATCGCCCCGCTTCCACGACTCGAGGAGCTGATTCAGCTTGTCGCGGGCCTCGGCCCGGCGGCCGAGGGCGTCGAGCGATCGGGCCTCGACGATGAGGCTCCGCGGCCAGGCCCAGGTCTTCCAGAAGGCGCCGCCGAAGGTGCCCCGGAACCTTTCCATGGCCTCCAGCGCCTCGGCCGGGCGGCCGCGGGCGGCCTCCACCTCGCCGAGGAGGTACGAGGCGAAGGCCCGGGGCTCGCCGCCGCGCTCGGAGAGCGGCCTCAGCGCGGCGGCAGCCTCGTCGAACCGCCGGGAGCGCCATGCGGCCACGCCGCGGTACATCATCTCCGCGGTCGATCCCGCCTCGAGCGATCGCACCAGCACGGCGGCGCCCTCGAGGTCTCCCACGGCGGCGGCCAGGGCCGCCAGCATCTCCTTCTTCTTCTTGTCGTCGCTCTTGGGATCCGACTGCGCCGCCCGGAGGAGCGCTGCGAACTCGGCGCGAGCCTCGTTCAGCCCGCTCTCGCCGAGGAAATGCTGCAACCGCATCTCGTGATAGGGGGCGGCGGCCTGTGGCAATTCCCGCAGGGTCTCCAGGGCCCGGAGCGCCTCGCGGCGGCGCCCCTGGAACGCCAGCGCGGCCGCGTAGTAGCCGACCGCGTTCGCGCGCTCGTATCCCTGGAGGGTCCGCGACGTGGCAGTCCCCGAGGTGCTGCGGTTGCGGTTCGCCACCACCGGCTCGAGCAACGCCTCCACCTCCGAGAAGGCGCCGCGGTGGCACAGGATCTCGGCCAGGGTGCCGCGGGTCCAGCGGTTCGCCTCCATCCCGTAGGCCCGGCGGGCGTTCTGCAGCGCCTCGTCCAGCCTCCCGTTCTGCGCCAGCGCCAGCGCCAGGGAGCGGTAGGACGACGGGCCGGGCGACTGCTCCACCCAGCGGGCGCTCCGGACCAGGAGCTCCTCCTTGCCGCCGACGGCCATCCCCAGGCAGTCCACCAGGTGGACCAGCGCCGGCTCCCAGGTCGGGTCGAGCTGCAGCGCCCGGTCGAAGAGCGGCCGGGCCTTCTCGGTCTGCCCCTCGTGGAAGTAGAGGTCCGCCGCCATGTAGAGGACCTCCTTCTCCTGCGGCCACGCCTCCACCGCCTGGGCGTAGATCTGGTGGGCCTCCTCGTTGTGCTTCTCCATGTGGGCCTGCCAGGCGCGGATGAGGATCCGCTCCTTTTCCCCCACCTTGCCGCTGTTGGCGACCGCGGCCTCGATGTGCTTCTGCCGCTCGCGCGCCTCGAGCCCGGTGAACTCGCCCAGGTAGGCGATGCGGTAGTGGGCCAGGGCGAAGGCCGGGTCCACCTCCAGAGCCGCCCTGAACTCGGCGAGCGCCTCGTCGTAGCGGGTGCGCTCCTCCAGCTGGCCTCCGCGGAAATAGTGCTCGTAGGCCTCCAGGCTGGCCGAGGTGGCCTCGGCCACGTTGACGCGCGAGGCCGCCACCTCGGCCGGCGCCTCGCGCAGCCGCTGCCGGGTC
>DASTPH010000188.1:0-7404 GCA_035762305.1 Anaeromyxobacteraceae bacterium | reverse complement strand
CGGCGATGCCCGGCCGGGTGCGGCCCGCGAGGTAGTCCGCCTCGCGGACCGCCTGGTGGCGCTACTTACGGGCCTGGTGCGCTAGCGCCGCCTCCCCCGGACCCCCGCGCGCGCGGCGCGCGCCCAGACAGGTTCGGGATTTGTGACGCGCGCCGCTAGCGGCCGAGCGCGCGGAGCATGCGCTTGAACCGCAAGCCCAGGGCCTGCATCGCCGCGGCTCGTTCTTGCCGAGGGCGCCCACGGCAACGGCGAGGTCGACCGCGGCCAAGGTCTCGTGGAGGCCGAGGCGTAGGGCGGGGCCTTGTGCCCCGCCGCCATGTGCTCCCGGCGGGGGACGAGCCCCCGCCCTACCGGCGCATGGCGGGCCCGTCGTTGGGGAGCCCTCGGCGAGGCAGAGAAAGGCAGACTTGGAGGCCGAGTGGCCTGGTCGCGAAGCTCGGTGTCCCGGATGCCCGCGAGGTGGACCAGGCGGGCGAGCTCCCTGGCGGCACGGTAGACGTCGAGGCGCTGGAAGGGGAGGGAGGTTTCCGTGGGGGAGATGGTTGGACCGCGACATCGAGGTCGATGGAGAACCGAGCGATGCAGCCGACGTGACGGCCGAAGGCCGGCGCGGCGGCTGTCCGAGAGTCGCGGTCGGGGTCGAGGTCTCGGTCGGGGTCGAGGTCTTCGGTCTCGGTCGGGGTCGCGATCGAGGTCGCGGTCGGGGTCGTGGTCGGGGTCGCGGTCGGGGTGGAGTCCTCACCCTCCATCGTTTTCCGAGGACTCCGAGCGCCCTCTCCCAGAGGGAGATGGCGTCCTCCAACCGCGGCCGAGAGCGACCCCCTACCCCTCCTTCGCCTTCCCCTGCTCCGCCTTCCCCTGCTCCGCCCGCGCCTTCCGCTCGGCCTCGTAGGCGTCGTAGGCCCGCACCACCTCCTGCACCAGCGGGTGGCGCACCACGTCCACCTCGCTGAAGAAGCAGAAGGCGATGCCCTCCACGCCGCGCAGGACCTTCTGCACCTCGGTGAGCCCGCTGGCCCGGCCGCTCGGCAGGTCCACCTGGGTGACGTCGCCGGTGACCACCGCCTTGGAGCCGTACCCGAGCCGGGTGAGGAACATCTTCATCTGCTCCTCGGTGGTGTTCTGGGCCTCGTCCAGGATGACGAAGGAGTCGTTCAGGGTCCGGCCGCGCATGAAGGCCAGCGGCGCCACCTCCACCGTGCCGCGCTCGATGAGGGCCGAGGCCTTCTCCGAGTCCATCATGTCGAAGAGCGCGTCGTGGAGGGGGCGCAGGTAGGGGTTCACCTTCTCGGCGATGTCGCCGGGGAGGAATCCGAGCCGCTCCCCCGCCTCCACCGCGGGGCGGCACAGCACGATGCGCTTCACCTTGCGCTCCACCAGCCAGGCCACCGCCATGGCCATGGCCAGGTAGGTCTTGCCGGTCCCGGCCGGGCCGATGCCGAAGACGATGTCGCTGTCGCGGATGGCCTGGACGTACCGCTTCTGCGCCAGCCCCTTGGGCGTGATGATGCGGTGGCGCGCCGAGACGTAGACTGTGTCGCCGAAGACCTCCTTCAGCGCAACCCCCTGGCCGGCGAGCTTGGTCGCCTGGTCCACGTCCTCGAGGTAGAGCGGGTAGCCCGAGGCCACCAGGTCGTAGAGCTCCCGCAGGAGCGACTCGGCGAAGCGCAGCCGCTCCTCGTCCGGGCTCGACACCACGATCTGGCCGCCCCGCGAACCCACCTGGACGCCCAGCCGCCGCTCCACGAGCTTCAGGTGCTCGTTGTGGGCACCGCACAGCGCCCGCACGACGTCGTTGTCGGGAAACTCGAGTCGAGACGTCCTGAGCGGTTCCGCCGGGCTCTGGGCCAATCGACCTCCCCGGGGGTCCTGGCCGGCTCGCCCCCGCTCCTCCACGATAACGCGTCCGCGCCCCGCCGGCACCCTCCTCACTCGACCGGGGGTAGGAGCACGAATCCCTCGGCGGTGCGCCGGTAGTGGTAGGGCTGCGACCAGGGGAAGCGCAGGTCGCGCGCGGCGACGATCCCGGCCTCGACCAGGGCGCCGAGCTCCTTCGGGTACTCGCCCCGCTCGAGCCGGTAGATCTCCAGGGCGCTCGACAGGCGCGCCGACTGGTAGCGCGACAGGAATCGCTGCACGCCGTTGTCGCGGTAGGCCCGGCCGGCCGTGGACTCGCCTGGACCGAAGCCCTGCTCGCTCAGCCAGTAGCCGAGCCCGGCCAGCGCCGCGGCGACGGCCAGCGTGGCGACGACGCTCGCCACCCCCTGGCGGAGCCGCTGGCCGACGGTGCGGGAGTACCCGCCCTGGTCCCCGCGCCGCGCTCGCGACGGGGCCACCGGGCCCAGGTACTCGAGGTTCACGAGGTTGAAGAGCGCCTTGCAGGACTCGAACTCGCCCAGCCGGGAGAGGTCGATGATGCGCTCCACCGTCCGGCCGGGCTCGGCCAGCTCGAACACCTTCCGCTCCGCGTCGCCCAGGGCGCCGGCGTCGTCCTCCGTCGGCTTGTGCCCCGGCTCCAGCGCGCCGAAAGCCGCGTCGACGTCGTCGCCCAGGCCGGCGTCGAGCCGCTGCGCGCCGCCCAGGGTGTGGGTGACGCCGCCCCGCGGGCGCTCCTCCTCCGGCGGCAGGGCCTTGCGCCGCAAGAAGGTCATGGCGGCGGAGCTGATCTTCCGCCGGATCATGGGCCACTCGTCGACCTGCCGGAACCCCTCCATCAGCACCGACTCGGCGCGGAGCGGCGTCACCGTCTCCCGATCCCACTCCACCGCTCCCGGCTCGAACTCGTAGATGCCGCTCTTCCAGTGGAAGAGCTTGTAGACGGTCTCGGTGGTCTGCAGGGCGGTGATCTCGCGCAGGTCGTCCTTGGTGACCATTCCCAGCTCGACCAGGACGTCGCCGAGGCGCCTGAGCGTCCGCTGCTGGGCTTCCAGGGCCCGCTCGAGTTGCTCCTCGCTCAAGATCCCGGCCCGGACCAGGAGCCCCCCCAGGCGCTCCTTGGCCTTGCGGCCGGCCTGCTCGGCCCGGACCACGTTGCCGTCAGCCCACAGGATGTGGATCTCCTCGCTCTTGTTCTTGAGGTGCAGGACCCCGCTCTTGGCCTGCTGCCCGATGAGCTGGAGGATCTCGGCGATCCCGAAGTCCTTGAGGGTGCCGGTGAGCGCCACGGCCTACTCTCCCCGCCCCATGCGGAAGGCGCCGCGCACCGCCAGCGCCCACAGGGCCACCGCGAGCGGCGCGGCCAGGAACAGCTTGGCGGCGGGGGCGTAGGGCGAGGGCTGCGGCGCCGGGACCACCCCGTCGCGGAGCCAGAGCATGAGGCCCAGGAAGGCGAGCCCGAGCACCACCAGGAACCCGCGCACCGGCCTGCCGCCGACGAGGTGTCCCGCACCGCCCGAGAGCAGCGCCAGCAGCCGGACCGACGCCTCGCGCCAGCGCGCGTGGCGTCGGACCTGCGCCTCCTTGAGCACCCGGTCCCGCGAGTCCACCACCCCGCTGCGCTGGAAGACGTTGACGCACTGGCCGCACAGCGCCTCCGAGACGCCGTCGCAGCGGCGGCAGGCGGGCCGGCCGCACTTGGGGCAGGCGTGGGAGGGCTCCCACCGCCGCGCCAGCAACGCCAGCGGCCACAGCGCCGCGACGAGACCCAGAGGCAGCCAGGGCCAGGTGGGCCGCGGGATGAAGCCGAAGAGGCGCGCCCCGACCGCCGCGGCCACCGCCGCCGGGCCGGGGTCGCTCGCGGTCAGCGCCGCGATCTGCTCCGGCGGCACCGGGGCGTCCACCAGCCAGCGGTTGGCAGAGAAGTCGTCGTCGGAGCCGTACCGCGCCAGGAACGCGGCGTCCTGCTGGTGCGCCTTCTTGCGAGCCTCGGTGGACTGCTCCACCGCCAGCTGGCGCAGGTAGAGCTTGGAGAGGTCGTAGTGCGCGGCGGCCAGGGTGCTGCCGACCTGGCCGCGGTCCACGGCAGCCAGGTAGGCCGCCTTGGCCCCCTCCAGGTCCCCGCGGAGGAAGAGCACGTTCCCCAGGTTCACCTGCACCTCCGCCGAGTGGCCGTCCGCGGCGGCCGCCGCCTCGTACCAGCGCTGGGCCTTCTGCAGATCGCCGCGCCGCTTGTGGTGGCGCCCCAGGGCCAGGAGCGCCGGCGCGGGCAAATCGGCGGCGCGCGCCTCGAGGCCCGCGGCCAGGGCGCCGGGATCTCCTCCCCGCTCCAGGTCGTAGACCCGCTCGGCCAGCGTCCCGGTCCAGGAGGTGGCCCGGGCGCCACCCCAGGCCAGCCAGGGAAGCACCGCCACCGCCACCAACGCCGCCGTGACCACCACCCGCTCCCGCCGTCCAAGGTAGAGCCAGGCGGCCGCGGCTGGGATCAGCGTGGCCACGAAGGGACCGAGGTTCAGCGCCAGGGGCAGCGCCAGCACCGCCAGCGCCAGGAGCGCCGCCTGGGCCCGCGAGCCGGCCCGCAGGAGCGGCAGGTGGGCGAAGTCGTGGAGGACGAGGCGCAGGCGGGCGAGGAGGAGCAGCGCCACCGAGGCCGCCGAGGCCAGGAACAGCGCGCCGAGGAGCGCGGAGAGCACGTCCCCGCGGATGGCCCGGCCGGTGTGGGGCTCGCGCAGCGCCGCGGCCAGGCCCGCGCCCAGCGCCCCCAGCGCCGCCAGCGGCGCTCCGGGGTCGCGAGTGAAGCGGGCCCGGGCCAGCGCCAGGTGGGCCTCGGCCAGATCCGGGGCCAGGTCCACCGCGAACACCGCGTGACGCAGGGCGTCGTCGGACGAGCGGCTGGCCAGCGAGCGCTCGGTCTCGCGCACCTCGGCGCTGGCGAAGGGGAAGAGGTTCTCGATGGCGAGCTCCCGCTTCACTGCCAGGAGCCGCCTGCCGGCCTCCTCGGCGCGTGCGAGGTCGTGCTCGCGCAGGGCCCGCCGGCGGATGCGCCACTGCTCCACCAGGGCGGCGAAGCTGGTCCGCACCGGCTCGATGGGGCGCTGCAGCCGCGCCTGGTCTCCGGGAGATGGCCCCGGCTTGGCCGCCGGCGGGGGCGCGGGCGGCGGCGCCGGGGGCCGGGCCGGCGGCATCGGCTCGGCGGGCGCGTGCGTCGGCTCGGGGACGGGCTCGCCGGGGCGCTCCACCGGCGCCCGGGGCGCCGCCTTGCGCGGCCGCGGGGGCTCCTCCGGTGGGAGGTCCTCCTCCACCATGGTGGGCGCGGCCACCTGTGCGCGAGCGGGCGCGGAGGCGATCACCGCGGCGAGCCACAGCCCTGTCGAGATGCGAAGCCTCACGCGGATTCTGGATGCTAGCACGGGGTGCCCCGGGCTAAAACCCACGATCCCATGACACGCGCCGCCCTGGCCATCGAGAAGCTCCTCGCCATCATGGCCCGCCTGCGCGGGCCGGACGGCTGTCCCTGGGACCGCGAGCAAACCCTGAAGACGCTTCGCCCCTACGTCCTCGAGGAGACCTACGAGGTCCTCGAGGCCATCGACGCCGGCGACCCCCGCGAGCACTGCGAGGAGCTCGGAGACCTCCTGCTGCAGATCGTGTTCCAGGCCCAGCTGGCGTCGGAGGCGAGCCAGTTCGACTTCGCCGACGTGGCCGAGGCCATCGCCTCGAAGCTCGTCTCTCGCCACCCCCACGTCTTCGGCGACGCCACCGTGAAGGACGCCGAGGGCGTGCTCCGGCAGTGGGTGGCGCTGAAGAAGAAGGAGAAGGAGGCACGCGGCGGCGGGCAGAGCGTGCTCGAGGGCGTGCCGCGCGAGATGCCGGCGCTAGCCCGGGCCGAGCGGCTCACCGAGAAGGCGAGCCGGGTCGGCTTCGACTGGCCCGATTCGAGCGGCGCCCGGGCCAAGGTGGACGAGGAGCTCGCCGAGCTGGACCGGGCCATGGCCGCCGGGGACCGCGCCGGCGTCGAGGACGAGCTCGGCGACGTCCTCTTCGCGGTCTCGAACCTGGCCCGCAAGCTCGGCCTCCCGCCCGAGGAGGCCCTGCGCCGGGCGGTGGGCCGCTTCGTCGCCCGCTTCCGGTATGTCGAGGAGGAGCTCGCCCGCCGCGGCGTCGACCACGGCGAGGCGACGCTCGAGGAGATGGACCGTCTCTGGGCGGAGGCGAAGGTAGTTCTGGGGCAAGGTCCAAAAAGCCCTTAACCCTCCCGCGGGGACCCTCGAGGGACGCCATCCACGGCAATCGTGGAAAGAACGTGGAAAAGTCTGTGGCTACTCGGTTCCGCCACGCGTCTGTTACGCGAAAGATGCGCTCTGCTGCATGTCGCCGCAGTACGAATGCTCACTCATTGCGGCAGCTTGTATGGCGTTTCCCAGATCCCCGTCCACTGCGCAGGGTCGGTGGCGCCATCGATGGCGCGACGTCAAACCGGGCAGTGGATAACTCGGCCCAGGAGTGCGACTTGCCGGGTCGCGCCACTCCAGGGCCTGCGGAGCAGGTGGATCGCGGCTGGTTGTCGCTCAAGGGCCCGCGCGCCGCGCGGCGCGCGAGGCCACGTGGCCCTAGCGCCCGCCGTCCAGGCTCGCCGCGCGGGCGCGTCCGTCCCGAGGGCGCCGGCCGGCGGGCCCTTGACTCGGGCCCGCCCGGGCGGTAGATAGCCCCGCCCCGAATCCGACAGGGAGATCACGTTGGCGAACACGCGATCGGCCGAGAAGCGCAACCGGCAGGCCCAGCGCCGCCGCATCCGCAACCTGCACGTTCGCACCGGCGTGAAGGGCGTGGTCAAGAAGGTGCGCGACGCCGTGGTCAAGGGCGATGCCGCCCAGGCCCGGGAGGCCCTCCACCAGGCCACCCGGCTCATCGACCGCGCGGCCTCGAAGGGGGTCCTGCACCGCAACGCCGCCTCGCGCAAGATCGCCCGCCTCTCCCGAGCCGTCTCGCAGCTGGGGGCCTCGAAGCCCTCGGCGCCGTAGGGCGAGGGCGGGGCTCGTCCCCGCCCATCGCGCCTCTCAG
Source organism: Anaeromyxobacteraceae bacterium (assembly GCA_035762305.1). GTDB lineage: Bacteria > Myxococcota > Myxococcia > Myxococcales > Anaeromyxobacteraceae > DASTPH01. Next base: position 468 of record DASTPH010000188.1, on the reverse strand, counting down.
GGCTGCTCCAGCCGTTCCAGGAGCTCGCGGGCCGCCTCCTCGGAGGCACGCCGCAGCGCCACCCGGCGCCGCCCTTCGGTGGCCAGCGCGTCCACCTCGCCCATGTAGCTCTCCCATCGCCTGACGCGCACCTCGCCCAGGAGCCGGTCGCCGGCCAGCAAGCGCGCCTCCACCTCCAGGGTGAGGAGCCAGGTGCTCCCGTCGGGCGAGCTCAGGGCGGCGGAGCTCTCGAGCACGGTCCCCTCGAGGCGCGCCGGGGCGCCGTCGCCGCCAGCGGCGCCGCGCCTCGCCAGCTCGGCCCGGAGCGCGGCGGCCACCAGCATCCCGGCCTCGGCGTCCGCGGTCCGGTTCGCCAGCGGCCGCACCAGCACCGACTCGGCCCCGGCCGGCATCCGCCCCGCGCCGGCCGCGAAGCCATAGCCGCAGCCGGCCAGGGCGACGATCAGGGCGAGCGCGACCGCGTGTCTG
>DASTPH010000187.1:0-15491 GCA_035762305.1 Anaeromyxobacteraceae bacterium | reverse complement strand
ATCTTGAGCGCCCGGGCCTCGCTCCGCCGGCGCTTCCCCGCAGCCGCCCGAAGGTGCCGCGGTCGCGGCGTCGCGCCGACGGACTCGACGTCGCGACGGCGAACACGCGCCGGGAACGCGACCAGGAAAGCACGGGACGAGTCCCGCCTTTCGCCGTCGCGCCTCGGGGATCGCGGGGCGCGGCGCCGCCGCGCGTGCCCCGGAGCGGCGAGGACACGCGCCGCCGGAGCGAGGCCCGGGCGCGACCCGAGGACGTGCCGGAGGGGGAGGCCCGAGGCGACGCTACGAGGCCCCGCCCCGCGCCTTGGCCTCCTCCGCCAGCGCCCGCGGCGAGAAGCCCGGCGTCTGGGTGTACTCGTCGGCGGCGGGCGGATAGGGATGGGCGGCGGCGCTCATCTTCTGGAGATCGGCCGCCGTGACGCCCGGGGCGTCCCGCCGGAGCCAGGGGTCGGAGGGATAGGAGACCGGGGGGCCGCGCAGGAGGCGTTTCTCGTCCCACACCTGCTCGGCCCGGGTGTAGGTGGCCGGGGCGTGCTCGCCGGTGTCCATGCGGATGGCGTCCTTGGGGCAGGCCTCCACGCAGAAGCCGCACACCACGCAGCGCAGCTCGTCGATGACGAAGCGGGCCGGGGCCTTCTCGATGGGGTCCCCATCCACCTCGGCGGCCTCGATGTAGATGCACTGGGCCGGGCAGGCGGTGGCGCACATGTAGCAGGCCACGCAGCGGGGCTTGCCGTCCTCTCGCGGCACCAGCCGGTGCAGCCCCCGGTAGCCGGGGGGATAGGCCACCCGTTCCTCGGGGTACTGCACGGTGGTGACCAGGTTCAGGGAGCGGTCGCGCGCCAGCACGTCCGGGTTCGGGTCGCGCGAGAAGAGGAGGTTGCGCAGGAAGTGGCGCGTCACCACCGCGAGGCCGCGGAGGACCTCCGGGACGTAGATGCGTTCCCGGAAGGTGACCGGCTTGTCCTGGGGCAGCGAGTAGGGCATGGCGGGTTCGTCCCTCGGGTCAGTGTCCGGCGGCGTGGGCGCGGTGGGCCTCGGCCGCCGGGGCGGGGGCCCGGCCGGCGACCACCGTGAGCGCCGAGAGCAGGACGATCTCCACCACCCCGATCCAGGTGAGCAGCTGCAGCGAGGGGTCGAGCAGCACCGCCGCGCCGGTGATGAAGGCGTTGGCCAGGCTGACCGGGAGCAGCATCTTCCAGCACAGCGTCTGGATCTGATCGAAGCGGAAGCGCGGCAGGAGCCAGCGGATGGTGAGCTGCAGCCAGCACAGGAGCACCATCTTGGCCATGAAGATGCCGGCGCTCACCGCCCCGTAGAGGAGCGGCGAGGCGAACCAGGAGCGGAAGACGTCGGCGGGGATCACCACCGGGTGCCAGCCGCCCAAGAAGAGCGCCGTCACCAGCCCGGCCAGGATGACGATCTCCACGAACTCGGCCAGGAACATCATCCCGAACTTCATGCCCGAGTACTCCACGAAGTACCCGACGATCTCGCTCTCCCCTTCCGGGAGGTCGAAGGGGGCGCGCTTGGTCTCGGCCAGGGAGCTGGCGAAGAACACCAGGAAGCCGATCGGCTGCAGGAGGAGGCCCACGGCGGTCACGGGCCCGAGCGCCGCCTCGCCCTGGGCCAGTACCATCTCGTCCAGTCGCAGCGAGCGGTAGGCCATGAGCAGGCCCACCAGCGACAGGCCCAGCGACACCTCGTAGCTGATCATCTGGGAGGAGGCGCGCACCCCGCCCAAGAGGCCCAGCTTGTTGTTCGAGGCCCAGCCGGCCAGGGCGGTGCCGTAGACCGAGAGCGAGGCCAGGGCGAAGACGTAGAGGATGCCGGCGTCGGGAGAGAAGACCGCCAGGGCCACCTTCTGCCCCAGGACCGCGATCTCCGGCCCCACCGGCACCACCGCGAACAGGGCGAACACCGGGACGAAGGCCAGCACCGGGGCCAGCTCGAAGAGCACGGGCGAGCGGCCGGCCGGGACGGCGTTCTCCTTGGTGAGCATCTTGAGCGCGTCGGCGAGGAGGAAGGGGATGCCCCCCACCGCCGAGCCGAAGACCTTGATGCGGTTGGCGCCGATGCGGTCCTGCATGGCCGCCGACCACTTGCGCTCGGCCACGGTGAGCAGCGAGGCCAGCACCATCACCAGCACCAGCATCAGGGTGACGATGTTGGCCAGGCCGGCGCCGTAGCTCGGCGGCAGCCCGGCCCAGACCGCGGCCGAGGCCAGGCCGGCGGCGGCCAGGTAGAAGCCCGCCCCCAGGCCCACCAGCGCCAGCAGGACCCCCGCGATGACCACCGACATCCCGACGAAGCGCTTCACGGCCGTCTCCCTTCCAGGGACGGGCGTGCCGCCCCTCCCCACCCTGTGGGGCCCCCTCCCCGACCGTGTCTCGTCAGTTCCATGCGAGCTTTCACGATGTCCGGGTGAGCGCCCGGGCGGCGTCGCGATCGACGTCGAACGGCACCCGCTCCCGGTAGCCGGGGAGGCGCCCGTCCACCGTCCCGGCGGCGATGGGGAGGAGCCCCTTGCGCCGGGGGATGGAGGGGAGGCTGTCGAACGCAAAGTCGCCGAGCGCCCCCTGGAGGCTCGGCGACAGCTCGGCGAACACCTGCCGGGCGTCCTGCCAGCGGAAGGGCAGGCCCAAGAGCCGCCCCATCTCGGCTACCAGCGCCCAGTGCGGGCGCGAGTCGCCCCGGGGCCAGTAGGCGAGCTCGAAGCGCTGCGCCCGCCCCTCGAAGTTCACGAAGGTGCCGTCCATCTCGGAGTGGGGCGAGGCCGGCAGCAAGACCGTGGCCCCCCTGGCCACCGGGCCGTCGTTGTAGGCCTGGCAGACGAAGGCCTCGAGCTTTCCGAAGGTCGCCGCCGCGTGGGGGTCGGGGATCTCGGCCCCCACCGCCCAGGCCGCCTTGACGGCGCCGGACTCGATGGCCTTGGCCAGCTCGGCGAAGGGGCGGAGCGAGAGGCCGAAGGCATTGGCCGCGAGCTCCAGCCCGCGGCGGTTGGGGTTCTCGTCGGCCTTCTTGAGGAAGTCGTCCTGCCAGCCGTCGGGGTGGCCGCCCAGGTAGACGTCCGAGAGGCCCAGCTCCGAGGCCAGCCGCGCCGCCGCCAGGAGATCCTCCAGCGAGGCCAGAGGCGAGAAGAGGGCGGCCAGGTCCCGGGCCCGGTCCCGAAGGACCCGGGCCGCGATCTCCACGGCGGCGGCGCGGGGGGTGAGCGCCCCGCCGCGCCCCACCCGGGCCCGGATGACCCGCTCCTGGTTCAAGGCCTTGTAGGAGATGCGGCCGTCGTCGCACATCCACTCCTGGTTCACGGCCTCGTTCTCCCGCGGGCGGTAGCGGTAGGTGGTGTCGTTCAGGTAGTCGAGGAAGGTGTTGCAGCCGCGGGAGCAGCCGGCGCACACCGATCGGGCCGAGCTCATGAACCAGACCCGGCCCCGGAAGCGGAAGTCGGTGGAGGTGAGCGCCCCCACCGGGCAGATGTCCACCACGTTGCCGGAGTAGGGGCTGTCCAGGGGCTGGCCGGGGAAGGTGGTGATGACGCTGCGGCTGCCGCGGAGCGCCACCCCCAGCTGCGGGGCCTTGGCCACCTCGCGCATGAAGCGCACGCAGCGGGTGCAGAGGATGCAGCGCTCCTGGTCCAGCACCACCAGGGGCCCCAGCGCCACCCGCTTGCCCTTCTCGTTCTTGTCCATGTCCAGGCGCGAGGGGGCCCGATCGAACTTCATGTAGTAGTCCTGCAGCTTGCACTCGCCGGCCTGGTCGCAGATGGGGCAGTCGACCGGGTGGTTGAGGAGCAGGAACTCCAGGGTGGCCCGCTGCTGGTCCTTGACCTTGGGGGTGTCGGTCTTGACGGCCACGCCCTCGGCCACCGGCATCTGGCAGGCGGGCATGAGCTTGCCGCCGGGGGCGTTGGACATCTCCACCAGGCACATGCGGCAGTTGGCGGCGATGGAGAGTCGCTTGTGGTAGCAGTAGTAGGGGATCTCCACGCCCACGTGCTTGGCGGCCTCGATGACGCTGGTCCCCGGCTTCACCACCACCTCCCGCCCGTCCACGGTGCAGGTGACCATCCCGGGGTTCTTGGGCGGCGGCGGCGCCGGCGGGCCGGCCGGCTTGGGCGGGGCCGCCGCGGGGGCGGGGGGCTTGGTCTCGTCGGCCATCGGCGCGGGTCTCCGGCGTCGGGGCGGCTACTGCTCGACCTCGCCGCCGATCATGTTGATGGTGTCGAAGGTTGGGACCAGGTCGGCCAGGAGCGAGCCCTTCACCATGTGTCCCAGGGCGGCGGTCATGGGCCAGCCGGGCGCGCGCACCCCGATCTTGTAGGGCCGGCCGCCGCCGTCCGAGACCAGGTAGAAGCCCAGCTCGCCGTTGGCGGCCTCGGTGTAGCTGTAGGCCTCGCCGGCCGGCACCTTGATGCCCTCCATGACCAGCTTGAAGTGCGCCATCACGCCCTCGATGGTCCCGTAGACCAGGGGCTTGGGGGGCAGCACGTAGCGCACGTCGTCGAGGGCGATGTCGCCCGGACTCATCTGGTCGAGGCACTGGCGCACGATGCGCTCGGACTGAAAGAGCTCCTCCATCCGCACCGCGTAGCGGTCGAAGTTGTCGCCGTTCGAGCCCACCGGGACGTCGAACTCCACCCGGTCGTAGGTGAGGTAGGGCGCGGCCTTGCGCACGTCGTAGGGCTCGCCGCAGGCCCGCAGGCACGGCCCGGTGAATCCCAGGTCGATGGCGTCCTCCCGGGTGACCCGCCCGGTCCCCCGGGTGCGGTCCAGGAAGATGCGGTTGCGGGTGATGAGCTTGTCGATCTCGCCGCGCAGCTCCGCCACCCGGTCCAGGGTCTCGAGGACCTTCTCCCGCCAGCCCTCGGGGGCGTCGCGGGAGACGCCCCCGATGCGCACGTAGTTGGAGGTGAGGCGGGCGCCGCAGATCTCGGTGAGCCGATCCCAGAGGTGGTCGCGCCCCTCCATGGCGTAGATGAGGACCGTCATGGCGCCGAGCTCCAGCCCCATGGCGCCCACCAGGGTCAGGTGGTCGCACATGCGGTGCAGCTCGCTGGTCATTGTCCGGAGATACTTGGCGCGCTCGGGGGTGTCGATCTTGCACAGCTTCTCCACCGCCAGGGCGAAGCCCACGTTGTTCATGATCGAGGAGACGTAGTTGAGCCGGTCGGTGTAGGGGAAGACCTGGGTCCAGGTGACGTTCTCGCAGCTCTTCTCGAAGCCCCGGTGCAGGAAGCCGATGTCGAGCTTCAGGTCGGTGATGGTCTCGCCGTCCAGCTCCACCACCGCCCGCACCGTCCCGTGCATGGCCGGGTGGCTCGGCCCCAGGTTGACCGCCATCTTCCGCACCGGATAGGGCGCCTCCAACGGATCGGGCGCCGCGGCCGGGGGAGGCGTTGCCTTCTTCTCGATCGACATGGGACCTCGCGGGGACGCCGGTCGGGCCGGTGAGGGGCTTTAGTCTCGGCCCGACGGGCCGGGGCCGCGGTACAGGTCGGGGACGTCGCGCTCCGGGGTGAGCGGTTGCCGCCCGCGCAAGGGGTAGTCCTTGCGCAGCGGGTGCCCCACGAACTCCTCGTACATGTAGAGGCGGCGCGGGTCGGGGTGCCCGGGGAACCGGATGCCGTACATGTCCCAGCAGTAGCGCTCGAACCAGTCGGCCCCGCGCCACACCGAGGTGACGGTGGGAACGGCGGCGTCCGACTCCGGCACCTTCACCCTGAGCCGGATACGATGGTTGTGGCGGGTCGAGTACAGCTGGTAGACGACCTCGAAGCGGGGCTCGACGCCCAGGTAGTCCACCGCGGTGACGTAGGGCGCCATGTCGAAGGCCAGCGACGGCTCCTCCTTGGCGAAGCGGCACACTTCGGCGATGCGGTCCCTGGCGACGAAGGCGCAGTCGTCGCCGCCCACGCCCTCGTAGACGTCCTGCACCGCGCCGGGGAAGCGCTGGGCCAGCGTCTGGATGGCGGCCTTGGACATGACGGGCTACCCCTGGCGGTCGATGAGCTTGTGGGGCTGCCCCTGGATCTTCGCCTGGAGCAGGAGGATGCCGTCGAGCACCTGCTCCGGGCGCGGCGGGCAGCCGGGGATGTAGACGTCCACCGGGATGATGCGGTCGATGCCCTGCACGGTGGCGTAGTTGTCGTAGAACCCGCCCGAGCTGGCGCAGACGCCGAAGGCCACCACCCACTTCGGATCGGCCATCTGCTCGTAGACGCGCCTGAGGATGGGCGCCTGCTTGCAGTTCACCGTCCCCACCACCATGAGCAGGTCGGCCTGGCGGGGCGAGAAGCGCGGCAGGGCGGCCCCGAAGCGGTCCAGGTCGTAGCGCGCCGCCGCCACCGCCATGAACTCCATGCCGCAGCAGGCGGTGACGAAGGGGTACTGGAAGAGGCTGTACTTGCGGGCCCACCCCAGCCCCTTGGCCACCATCTTGCCGAGGCCGGAGAGCGCCTCCTCCCGGCGGGTGGCGATGGCGGGGACGGCGTCGATCTCGGACGACATGCTCACTCCCGGCTCCAGTCGAGGGCGCCCTTCTTCCAGACGTAGACCAGCCCCACCACCAGCGTGAAGGCGAAGACCGCCATGGTGACGTACCCGGGCCAGCCGAGGTCGGTCATCACCACCGCCCAGGGGTAGATGAAGACCGCCTCGATGTCGAAGACGATGAAGAGCAGGGCCACCACGTAGAACTTCACGTCGAACCGCTGGCGGGCGTCGCCCAGCGGCAGCGAGCCGCACTCGAAGGCCGTCGACTTCACGGCGCTGGGGCGCCGCGGCCCGAGGAGGTTGGCCAACCCCAGGAGGGTGAGGCCGAGGAGGGCGGCCGCGGCCAGGACCATGGCCATCGGGACGTACTGCTGCAGCGTGGTGAGCGGCATGTGCCTCCCGTCCTGGACGGCCACCGGGGTGGTCCTTAGTGCCCGGCGTCGCCTGTTTCGTCAAGCGAAATCCTGGCTTGACATGGTTGGCGAGGAAAGTAGACTGCGCCACCTTCGCAGTCCACACCCTTCCGGGATCCACGCAATGGGCTTCCAGTTCGGCGCCGTCCTGGCCTTCGCCGCCGTGGCCATCGGGTTCGTACTGGCGACGTTGACCATCTTCAAGGTCATCCGTCCCGCCTTCCCCGAGCCGGACAAGTCGATGACCTACGAGTGCGGCGAGAAGCCCATCGGCCAGGCGTGGTTCAACTTCAACCCGCGCTTCTACCTGGTGGCCCTGGTCTTCGTGATCTTCGAGGTGGACATCGCCCTGACCTTCCCGGTGGTGGTGGTCTACCGGGACTGGGTGGCCCGGAGTCCGCGCCTGGGCTGGATCGCCTTCGTGGAGCTCTTCCTGTTCACGGCCATCCTGGTGGTCGGCCTGGCCTGGGTGTGGGCGCACGGAGATCTCGAGTGGGTGAAGAAGGTGGCGGTGGCGGACGAGCCCGGAGAGCGTTCCGCGGCGGGGGCCGGCAAGGCGGCATGACGGCACGGGGGGGCCTCCCCGGTTAACACACCCTGGCGACCCCCACAGGAGGTAGACGCATGGCGGTTCGCGACTCGATGGATGCCGGCTTCGGCGGGGACGTGATGACGTTCCACACCAGCCAGCTCGACAAGCTCATCAACCTCGCCCGGGCCAACTCCCTCCACTACCTGCTCTTCGGCCTCGCCTGCTGCGGGATCGAGCTCATGCAGTTCGGCGGGCCGCGCGCCGACGTGGACCGCTTCGGCGCCGTCCCGCGCGCCACCCCGCGCCAGGCCGATTTCATGATCGTGGCCGGCACGCTCACCTACAAGATGGCCGAGCGCTGCAAGCTGCTCTACGACCAGATGGCGGAGCCCAAGTACGTCATCTCCATGGGCTCCTGCGCCAACTGCGGCGGGCTCTTCCAGCTCGCCTACTCGGTGTGCAAGGGGGTCGACAAGGTGGTTCCGGTGGACGTGTACGTCCCCGGCTGCCCGCCCCGCCCCGAGGCGCTCACCGAGGGGCTGCTTCGGCTTCAAGAATTGGTGATGCGGGAGCGGTGGAAGGACAAGCGGCGGCCGCCCCGCGCCGCCCAGGCCATGGGGGCGCTGTCCTAGGCAGGCGTGAAGCACGACGTACGACAGCCGGGACGGGGCGGGCTGGCGCGCGTCAAGGCGGGCTGCTCGCCTCGCCGTCCGTCTGAGGACCGAGAGAAATGACCACCGACGAGATCCACCAGAGGCTCCGGGCCCGCTTTGGCGAGGCGGTGGGGCCGCTCTCCGAGCCGAAGATCGACCGCTTCTGCGTGGTCAAGGCCGAGGCGCTGGTCGAGGCCTGCCGCTGGCTCAAGTCCGAGCCCGACATCCAGCTCGACTTCTGCGAGGACCTCACCGCCGTCGACTGGCCCAAGCGAAACGTCATCGAGGTCGTCTACCACCTCTTCGGCTACCGCCACCGTCACGGCATCGTCCTCAAGGTCGAGGCCGACCGCCAGAGCCCGGTGGTCCCCTCGGTCGAGGAAGTGTGGAAGGCGGCCAACTGGATGGAGCGCGAGGTCTACGACCTCTTCGGCGTCACCTTCACGGGCCACCCCGACCTGCGCCGCGTCCTGCTGCCGGACGACTGGGTTGGGCATCCGCTGCGCAAGGACTACCAGGAGGCCGGCGGCTACCACGGGGTGCCGAACCTCCGCGAGAACCCGCTGGTGGAGCTGCGCCGGCTCGACGAGATCCGGCTGGCCGAGCGGGCCAGGCAGAGCCCGCCGGCCGCGCCCGCCGCTGCCGCCCCCTCGGCGGCCCCGGCGCCCGCCGCCGCGCCGGCCACCCCGGCCGCGCCAGCCACCCCGGCGGCGCCCGCCGCCAAGCCAGCGGCCCCCAAGGCGTAGGAGATCGCCATGGAGAAGCTCATCCTCCGCCGCGTCGACCGCAACAACGAGGAGATGCTGCTCAACTTCGGGCCACAGCACCCCTCCACCCACGGCGTGCTCAACTTCCTCGTCGAGACCGACGGGGAAGTGATGAAGCGGGCCATCCCGGACATCGGCTACCTGCATCGCTCCCTGGAGAAGATCGGGGAGATGGTCGGCTACCCGGGCTTCATGCCCTACACCGATCGCATCGACTACGTGGCCGCCATGTTCGCCAACGAGGGGTACGCCCTGGCGGTGGAGCGGCTGCTCAAGATCGAGGCGCCGCCGCGGGCCCAGTACCTCCGGGCCATCTCCTGCGAGCTGTGCCGCATCGCCAGCCACCTGGTCTCGGTGGGCACCATGGCCACCGACATCGGCGCGGTGACGCCGCTCCTGCACGCCATCCGCGAGCGCGAGACGGTGAACGACCTCATCGAGGCGCTGTGCGGGGCGCGCCTCACCTACAACTACCACCGCATCGGCGGGGTGGCCTACGATCTGCCCGCCGGCTGGAGCGACCGGGCGCTGCGCTTCCTGGACCACTTCGACACCCTGATCCAGGAGTGGGACCGGCTCATCAGCTTCAACGAGATCTACGTGAGGCGCCTCGCCAGCGTGGCGGTCATCACCCGCGAGGACGCCATCGACTACGGCCTGGTGGGGCCCAACCTGCGCGGCTCCGGCGTGGACTGGGACCTCCGCCGCGACGCGCCCTACGGCGCCTACCGGGACTTTGCGTTCGCGGTGCCGGTGGCCCACGGCTACCGCGGCACCGAGGGCGACTGCTTCGACCGCTACTACGTGCGGGTCCAGGAGATGGCCGAGTCGGCCAAGATCGTGCGCCAGGCCCTGGAGAAGATCCCGGCCGGCGAGATCACCGCCAAGGTCCCGCGCAAGCCCAAGCCCGAGCCGGGCGAGGCCCAGAGCCGCGTCGAGTCCGCCCGCGGCGAGATGGCCTACTACGTGGTCTCTGACGGCACCGAGCGCGCCTGGCGCGTGCGCGCCCGCACCGGTTCCTTCCTGGCCATGGGAATCATCGAGAAGGTTTCGCGCGGCCTGATGGTGGCCGACCTGGTCGCTTTGATTGCCAGTCTGGACGTGGTCGCCCCGGAGACCGATCGCTAGCCATGGACAAGACCGCCTTCGCCTTCCCCAAGAAGTCCACCGCCCGCCTCCTGGTGGCGGCAACCCTGGCCGTTGCCCTCGGGCTTCCGGGGGCACTCTTCGCCGGCGTCCTGTTCCTGACCCCGCTCACGCAGCGGCCCATGCTGGACGCCCTGGTGCGGGACCAGCTCGGGCGCGACCCGGCCACCTGGGGCGGCACCCAGCTGGTGTACGCGCTGGCCTTCGTGGTCACTGCCTTCGTGCTCTTCAACTTCGGCGCCATCTTCGGCGGGATCTTCTCCTGGCTGGAGCGCCGGGTGGCCGGCCGCATGCAGAGCCGCATCGGCCCCAACCGCGTGGGCGCCGCCGGCTTCCTGCAGTGGCTCGCCGACGCCGTGAAGCTCCTCTTCAAGGAGGACCTGGTCCCGGCCGACGCCGACTCGCTGCTCTTCCGCATCGCCCCCTACTTCGTGGTGACTGGCTTCGCCCTGACCCTGGTGGCCCTTCCCTTCGGCGAGAGCCTGATCCTGGCCGACCTGGGGGTCGGGATCTTCTACATCAGCGCCGTCACCGCCCTGGTGGTGGTGGGCATCCTCCTCTGCGGCTGGGCCTCCAACTCCAAGTGGGCGCTCTTCGGCGGCATGCGCTCGGCGGCCCAGGTGGTCTCCTACGAGATCCCGGCCGGCCTGGCCATCATGACGCCGGTGCTCATGGCGGGGACGCTCTCCATGCAGGGGATCATCCGCGCCCAGGGCGGCTGGCCGTGGGAGTGGTTTCTCTTCCGCAACCCGGCGGCGCTGGTGGCCTTCTTCATCTTCTTCACCGCCCAGCTGGCGGAGGGCAACCGCACCCCCTTCGACCTCCCCGAGGCCGAGTCGGAGCTGGTGGCCGGCTACATGACCGAGTACTCGGGGTTCCGCTTCGCCCTCTTCTTCCTGGTGGAGTGGGGAAACCTGTGGGTGATGGCCGCCGTCGCGGTGACGCTCTTCCTGGGCGGCTGGCAGATCCCGGGCCTCGGGGCGGCGCAGTGGGCTGCCTGGCGCGGAGCCTCCGGCTTCCCCCCGGCCCTGTGGTGGGTCATGCAGCTGGTCTCGCTGCTCTGGTTCTCGCTGAAGACCCTGACCCTGGTGGGGGTCATCATGTGGATCCGCTGGACGCTGCCGCGCATCCGCGTCGACCAGATGATGAACCTGTGCTGGAAGTACCTGGTCCCGGCGGCCTTCGCCTGCTTCCTCTTCACCCTGCTGTGGCAGCTCCTGGTCGGCACCGCGCCGGGCGTGGAGGTGGTCACCGGGGTGGTCCTCTTCGTCCTGGGGGTGGTGGTCCTGGCGCTCTTCGCCAGGCAGACCCGCCAGAACATCGCCCTGGTCGCCGGCGACAAGGTCGACTTCTCCAACTGGTAGCCCCATGCCCACCAGCCCTCGCGAATACGTCGGAAGCGTCGCGGACACCGTCAGGTCGTTCTGGCACGGCATGTCCATCACCCTGTCGCACGTCATGCGGCGCCCCATCACCATCCAGTACCCCGACCGCACCGGGCTCCCGGTGGCCGACCAGCTGCCGCCCCGCTACCGCGGCTTCCTGGAGGTGGACGTCGACATCTGCACCGGGTGCCAGGCCTGCGAGCGCGCCTGCCCCATCAGCTGCATCCAGATCCTGCTGGAGAAGGACCCGCGCAACCCCAAGGTGCGCGTGGTGACGCAGTTCGACATCGACGAGGCCAAGTGCATGTTCTGCGGCCTGTGCGTGGAGCCCTGCCCCACCGGCTCCATTCAGCACACCCGCGAGTTCGAGGGCTCGCAGCGCTCCATCCGCAACCTCACCTTCCGGTGGGCCGACCCGCTGAAGCCCTGGCCGGTCTACAAGGTGGACAAGAACGCGACGTACTACCCGCGAGCCCCGCTCGGCTCGCTGGTGCGGGCGCTCATCGACCAGCGGCGCTGGGACGCGCCCGGCCCGATCTTCCTCGCGCCGGAGGCGCCCAAGCCTCCGCCCCCGCCGGCCAAGCCCGCCCCGAAGCCGGCGCCGGCCGCGGGCGCCGCCGCGGCCGCGAAGCCGGCCGCGCCCGCCGCCGCTCCCGCGGCCAAGGCCGCGCCCGCTCCTGCCGCCGGGGCTCCGGCCGAGCCCGCCGTCGCTCCCGCCACCGCTCCGGCAACCGCTCCCGCCGCCGCTCCGGCAGCGGCTCCCGCTACCGCTCCGGCAGCCGCTCCCGCTGCCGCTCCGGCAGCCGCTCCGGCGAGCCCGCCGGGCAGCCCACAGGGCCCCTCTCCCTCCGGGAGAGGGAACCCGGAGCCCGCGGAGGCCGCGAGGGGTGAGGGCACCCGCCCATCGGCACCGCCCGCGGCGGGCGAGGGCCCTTCCGGCGACAGCAAGTCCTGACCTCGAGAGGCCGACCGATGCCGAACAGACTGGGGAAGCTCGTCGTCTGGGTGGTGGTGGCCGCCGCGGTGGTGGCGTTCGTCCTCTTCGTGGGAGGGCGCGCCCCCGAGGTGCTGGCCGGGCGCGCGGGCGAGCCGCTTCTCGGGACACTGACCCTCTCGGCCGCGGTGTTCTGGCTGCTGGCGGCGCTCGCCGTCGCCGGCGCCGCCGCGGTGGCCCTCTCCCGCAACATCCTCTACAGCGCGCTCGGGCTCCTGGCCTCGCTGCTCGGAGCCGGGTCGCTCTACGTGTTCCTCTCCGCCGACTTCGTGGCCGTGACCCAGCTGCTGGTCTACGTGGGCGGGGTGCTGGTGCTGGTCCTGTTCGCGGTCATGCTCACCAACCAGATCGGCCAGGTGAACGTCTCCAACGCCAGCTTCGGCCTCTTCGGGGGCATCCTGCTCTTCCTGGCCACCGCTCCGCTCCTCCTCCTGGTGGCGGTGGGCATCCCCTGGAAGACCCGCCCCGACCCCAAGCTGGCCGAGACCACGGCCGCCATCGGCAACGCCTTCCTGGACCGGTGGCTCCTCCCCTTCGAGCTGGCCTCGCTCATCCTGCTCGCCACCCTCATCGGCGCCGTGGTGATGGCCCGCAAGGAGCTCAAGGCCGACGAGGCCTGAGGCGCGACCATGCTCCAGCCCTCCCTCCCCCACTTCCTCGCCGTCGGCGCCCTGCTCTTCTGCTTCGGCATGGTCACGGTGGCCACCCGGCGCAATGCGGTGGCGGTCCTCATGGGCGTCGAGCTCCTGCTCAACGGCGCCAACGTGAACTTCGTGGCCTTCAACCACTACGTGGTGGGCGGGATCGCCGGGCAGGTCTTCGCCCTCTTCGTCATCGTGCTGGCCGCGGCCGAGGCCGCGGTGGGCCTGGCCATCGTCCTCGGCATCTTCCAGACCTTCAGGACCGTCGACGTCCGCGCCGCGGACCTCATGAGGGAGTGAGATGGAACACGCCATGAAGGAGCTCGGACCCATCGCGGTCCACCAGGCCGGCTACCTCTGGCTCATCCCCTTCTTCCCGTTGCTGGGCGCGGCCATCAACGCGCTGGTGGGCTGGAAGCTGCAGAAGGTCTTCGGCAAGCGGGCGGTGCACCTGGTGGCGGTGGGGGCCATGGTGGCCTCGCTGGCCGTGGCGCTGGTCGCCTTCGCCGAGCTGTGGGGGCTCGATCCGGAGCACCGCTTCCTCCAGAACACCCTGTGGAACGTCTTCACCGCCGGCCGGGTGACGGCGGACCTCGGGTTCGCCCTCGATCCGCTGGGGATGATGATGGTGCTGGTGGTCACCTTCGTCGGCACCCTGATCCACGTCTTCTCCACCGGCTACATGGCCGACGAGCCGTCCTACTGGCGCTTCTTCGCCTGGCTCAACCTGTTCGTCTTCTCCATGCTGCTCCTGGTCATGGGGGACAACTTCGTCCTCATGTTCTTCGGCTGGGAGGGCGTGGGGCTGTGCAGCTACCTGCTCATCGCCTTCTGGTACACCGACCCCGAGAAGGCCAAGGCCGGCATGAAGGCCTTCGTGGTGAACCGGTTCGGCGACTTCGGCTTCGTCATCGGCCTGTTCCTGCTCTTCTGGGGCCTGGGCGGCGCCTGGCAGCAGCGCACCGACATGCGCGGCGCCGACTACCAGCCGCTGCCGGCCCTGAACGCCCTGGCCGGGGCCGGCGACGCCGCCGCGGCGGCGCGGCTCTCCCCCGCGGTGACGGTCGGCCACGGGAGCGCCGTCCGAGTCGGGCCCACCCTCAACTTCCGCGAGCTGCGCGACCAGGTGGTCATCGAGAAGACCGGGGTGGCCGAGCATTTGAAGGGGCAGAGGCTGTGGGGCTTCGCCCTGATGGCGGTGGTGGGGATCCTGCTCTTCGTGGGCGCCATGGGGAAGAGCGCCCAGATTCCGCTCTACGTCTGGCTCCCCGACGCCATGGCCGGCCCCACCCCGGTGTCGGCCCTGATCCACGCCGCCACCATGGTGACCGCAGGCGTCTACATGGTGGCCCGGCTCAACTTCGTCTACGCGCTCTCGCCAACCGCCATGGGGTGGGTGGCCGCCATCGGCGCCCTCACCGCCATCTTCTCCGCCTCCATCGGCTTCTTCCAGTACGACATCAAGAAGGTCCTGGCCTACTCCACCGTCTCCCAGCTGGGCTTCATGTTCATCGGGGTGGGCGTGGGGGCCTACTGGGCAGGCGCCTACCATCTGCTGACCCACGCCTTCTTCAAGGCCTGCCTGTTCCTCGGCTCGGGCTCGGTGATCCTCGGCTGCCACCACGAGCAGGACATGCGGAAGATGGGCGGGCTGAAGAAGCTCATGCCCATCACCGCCGCCAGCTACCTGGTGGCCTGCTGGGCCATCGCCGGTTACCCCTGGGCCGCCGGCTTCTACTCCAAGGACGAGATCCTCTGGAAGGCCTTCACCTCGGAGCACCTGGCGCTGCTGGGCACCTCGGCGCCGTGGCTGGGGCAGCTCATCTACCTGGTGGGCATCGTCACCGCCACCGGCACCGCCTTCTACATGTTCCGCAGCTACTACATGACCTTCACCGGCGAGTACCGCGGCGGGGAGGGCCACCACGGCGACGCCCACGCCGCGCCGGCGGCCCACGCCGCCCACGCCGCGGCCGGCCACGGGTCGCACCACGCCCCGGCGGCGGCTCACGCGGCGGCCGCCCTCGCCGCCCCCGCCCACGACGACCACGGGCACGGCGGCCACCACGGCGGCGCGCCCCGCGAGTCGCCGCTCTCCATCACCTTCGTGCTGGTGGTGCTGGCGGCCGGCTCGGTGCTGGCCGGGTTGCTGGGCCTCCCCATGCTCTGGACCCACCGGCCGCCGGCGCTGGAGCACTTCCTCGAGCCGTCGATCCCGGCGGTGGTCCGGTTCGCCGAGCGGCCCCACTCCATGGAGTGGCTCTTCCAGGGCATCGGCGTGGCCGCCGGGGTCGTGGGGTGGTTCTTCGCCCGGCTGCTCTACAAGGACGGCCGGAGCCGGGTGCCGGCCGAGCTCAAGCAACGTTTCATCGGCCTCTGGACGGTGGTCTACAACAAGTACTACGTGGACGAGGCCTACCACGCGCTGGTGGTGCGCCCCTCGGTCTTCTTCGCCCGCTTCCTGTC
>DASTPH010000186.1:0-13568 GCA_035762305.1 Anaeromyxobacteraceae bacterium | reverse complement strand
CGGCGTGGTCGGATCGATGAGGTTCCCGAACTCGTCGGTGACGCGCACGTATTCCACGCCCGACTGGGTGCAGGCCCGGTTTCCCCCACCCGGATTCAGGTTGGTGTCGTAGGGGACCGAGAACGGCGCGATGAGCGTGTTGCGCGAGAAGTCCCAGTAGACGACGACGTCGCCGTAGTAGATCGGCGGCGGTGGCGGTGGCGCGCTCGAGACGCACCCAGCTCCGAAGGCGGCGGCGGCGAGCAAGGCGATGCGCTTCATGGTTCCTCCCGTGTTCGTGGCCGCCGGCGTGAGGCGAGCGGCGGGAATCACATCCGGTTCAGCGACCAGGTGAGCAACCCCTGTGCCACGCCGGACGACGGCGTTCAGGGCCATTTTATGCACATCCATGTGGCCGGCGCGCGACGGGCGTGCCCGCCTCGCACAGGCCCTGTGGGGGAAGGTGCGCGGAATGCGGGGGAGTTCCCGGCCATTACCAGAGGTACCCAGGGTGACTCACCCGCCCTGGCGTGTTAAGAAACCCCACCCTTCCGCGTTGTTGCGTCCTTCGGCCCCCCGCGCCCATGCCCACCATCCTCGCGAACCTAGAGGGCCTCGCCGCCGCGCAGGCCGGCGGCGGCATCGACTACCTCTCCGTCGTGCTCGGGTCGGGCCTGGTGGTGATGACCGTGCTCCTCCTGCTCATCGCTGCCTCGGTCATCTCCTGGGCCATCATCTTGAAGAAGTGGCTGGCGCTGCGCCGGGCCCAGGACCAGTCGATCCGGTTCCTCGAGACCTTCTGGCGGTCGAAGCGGCTCGACGCCATCTACCAGGCGGCCGAGTCGCTCGGGGCGAGCCCCATCTCCCAGGTTTTCCGCGCCGGCTACGTCGAGCTCTCCAAGGTCACCGCCAAGGCCAAGAAGGAGGGGAAGAACGGCGAGGGGGGCATGACCGAGGAGCTGGGCGGCATCGAGAACGTGGAGCGGGCCCTGAAGCGCGCCGCCGCTTCCGAGGTGACCACCCTCGAGGCCTACGTCCCCTTCCTGGGGACCACCGCCAGCGCCGCCCCCTTCGTGGGGCTCTTCGGCACCGTGTGGGGCATCATGCGGGCCTTCCACGACATCTACCAGGCCGGCAACGCCAACCTGGCCACGGTGGCGAAGCCCATCTCCGAGGCGCTCATCGCCACCGCCTTCGGCCTGTTCGCCGCCATCCCGGCGGTGGTCTTCTACAACTACTTCGTGTCGAAGATCCGGGTCCTGGACATCGAGATGACCAACTTCTCCTCCGACTTCCTGAACATCGTCCGGAGGCATTTCTTCAGCTAAATTAGGCGGGCGACCGTGGCCCTCACCACCGGCGGCTCGGGCCGCACCACGCTCTCGGAGATCAACGTCACCCCGCTGGTGGACGTGATGCTGGTGCTGCTCATCATCTTCATGGTGACGGCGCCGCTCATCCAGCAGGGGGTGGAGGTGGCGCTGCCCGAGGCGCGGGCCAAGGCCGTCAAGGCCGAGGAGCAGAAGCTGGTCCTCTCCATCAAGGCCGACCGGAGCCTGTGGCTGGGCGGCGGCGAGGACGCGGCCCGGCTCGACCTCCAGGACCTCGAGCAGAAGCTCCGCGCCAACGTGCGGGTGAAGCGGGATCGCGAGCTGTACCTCATGGCCGACCGCTCGCTCCCCTACGGCTACGTGGTGGAGGTGATGGCCGCGGTCCAGCGCGCCGGCGTCCAGAACCTGGGGATGATCACCAATCCCAACCAGGCCCCGCCGCAGGAGCGCCGGAAGTGACCCAGGCGGCCCTCTCCGCCCTGGGCCGGCGCGAGCGGCTCTGGCCGGCGGCCGCCGCCTCGGCGGCGGTGCACGCTGCCCTGCTGGTCGCGGCGGCGCTGGCCCGGCCACCCGCCATCATCGATCTGGAGCAGAAGCCCATCGTGGCCAGGCTGGTCCGCCTGGGCGAGGAACGACCCAAGGAGTGGCTGCCCCGCAAGGAGGCGCCGCCGGAGCCGCCGGCGGCCCCCGCCGCCGTGCCCCTCCCCGGCGGACCCGCCCGCGAGCGCGAGGCGCGCCCCGCCGGGCCGGAGCGCCGCGACCGGCTCGCCTCGGTCATGGACCGGCTGCGCCGCGAGAAGTCACTCGGCGAGCCGCCGCGATTCGGGTCTCCCACCGGGTCGCCCCTGGGCGAGTCGAGCGAGGAGGAGGGCGACCGCTACCTGGCCCTGGTGCAGCAGGCGCTCCACTCCAACTACCGGGTCCCGGCCACCATCTCCCAGGCCGACTTGAAGCGCCTGGTGGCGGTGGTGACGCTCACCATCCAGCCCGACGGCCGCATCTCCGCCTGGCGCTTCGAGAAGAAGAGCGGCCACGCAGTCTTCGACGAGTGGGTGGAGCGGGTGCTGCGCCAGACCCGGGTGCCCCCTCCGCCGCCCGAGCTACGCGAGCGCTACCGCAACGTGGGCCTGGGCGTGCGGTTCACCGCGGACTAGCGTCCCAACGCGACCCCGACCGCGACCAGACCTCGACCTCGACCTCGACCCCGACCATGACCGAAGGCAACCCCGGCCTCCCCAGCCACTCTCTCCCCCGAGAGGGCACGCCGACTCGACGGACACCTCGGAGGGTGAGGGTGGCATTTCTCGCCCTGCTCCTCGCCCCCGCCGCCCAGGCCCAGCCGCGGCAGTACATCGACGTGGGCTCGCCCGATTTCCGCCCTCTTCCGGTGGCCATCGCCCCGCTCCAGACCGACGCCGAGGCCCGCGCCGCGGCGACCGAGATCGCCGAGGTCCTCACGAGCGACCTCACCCTTTCCGGGATCTTCGACGTGCTCGACCCGCGCTCCTTCCTGGCCGATCTGGCCGAGGGGCTCGTGGCCTCCCAGATCCGTTTCGCGCGCTGGGCCGACGTGGGTGCGGAGGGGCTGGTCAAGGGCAAGGTGCGGCGCGGGCCGGGAGGGCTCTCGGCGGAGATGCACCTCTTCGAGGTCCGGCCCGGGCGGGAGGCCCTCTTCCGGACCGTGGAGGACCGGAGCCCGCGCGCCATCGCCCACCGCTTCGCCGACGACCTGGTGCAGTACTACACCCGCGAGCCGGGCGTCTTCCGCACCCGCATCGCCGCGCTGCGCAGGGTCGCGGCCGGGCGCGAGATCGCGCTCTTCGACGTCGACGGCCACGGCGCCGCCGTGGCCTACCGCGAGCCCTTCCTGCTGGCGCTGCCGGCCTGGCGCCCCGACGGAGCGGGGATGCTCGTCACCTCCTGGCGGGGTGGGAGCCCGGCCATCTGGGCGCTGGACCTGGCCAGGGGGGCGGTGCGGACGGCCGTCACCCTGGGGGACCTCACCACCGGCGGCACCTTCTCCCCGGACGGGAGGCGCATCGCCTTCACCGCCTCGGAGAGGGGCAACTCCGACGTCTGGGTCGCGAACGCGGACGGATCCGGGGCCCGCCGTCTCACCACCGACCCCGCCACCGACACCTCGCCCACCTGGTCGCCCGACGGCCGGCGCATCGCCTTCGTCTCCGACCGGGCCGGCACGCCGCAGATCTACGTCATGGACGCCGACGGCGGCCGTCAGAAGCGCCTCACCTTCCAGGGGAACTACAACCAGACGCCGCGCTGGAGCCCGCGCGGCGACCTCATCGCCTTCACTGCCCGTGACGAGCGCCGGGTCTTCGACGTCTTCACGATCTCGCCCGAGACCGGCAAGATCGGCCGCGTCACCCAGGACCAGGGCTTCACCAACGAGGAGCCCTCCTGGGCGCCCAACGGCCGCCTGCTGGTCTTCGCCAGCGACCGCAACCGCGCGCCCCAGCTGGTGGTGTCGACTCCGGATGGGAGCCGGCAACGGGTGATCACCGCCGATCCGGCGGGCCTGGCCCAGCCGGCCTGGGGGCCGCTGCCGCGATGACGCCCGCGCGCTACGCCGCCATCGACGTCGGGACCAACACCGTCCTCCTGGTGGTCGCCGAGCGGGCCGAGGACGGCTTCCGGCCACTGGTGGAGCGGGCCGACATCACCCGGCTCGGGCGCGGGGTGGACCGCACCCGCCGGCTCGACGCCCACGCGGTGCGGGAGACGGTGGAGGTGCTGGCCCGTTACGCCGCCGAGGCGCGGGGCCTGGGCGCCCGCCACATCGCCTGCGTGGCCACCAGCGCCGCCCGCGATGCCGTGAACGGCGGCGATTTCTTCCGGGCCGTGCGCGACGCCGCCGGCCTCGACCCCGAGGTGGTGAGCGGCGAGGAGGAGGCGCGTCTGGCCTGGGTGAGCGCCTGGCGCGACTTCGGCGGCCGGGGACCGCTGGCGGTCCTCGACGTGGGCGGCGGCTCGACCGAGTTCACCTTCGGCGACGGGCCCGAGCCCTCTGGCGGTCTGAGTCTTCAGATCGGTGCGGTGCGGCTCACCGAGCGGGTGGTGGAGACCGACCCGGTGGGCGAGCCGGGCCTCACGCGGCTCCGGGCCGCCGCTCGCGAGGCGCTCTCGCCCCTGGGCGCCCTCGTCCCCTCGCCGCGGCCGGCGCTGCTGGTGGCGGTGGCGGGAACGGTCACCACCCTGGCGGCGGTCCGGCAGGGCCTGCCGCGCCACGACCCGGAGCGGGTCCACGGCTCCCGGCTCTCGCTCGCCGACCTGGAGGATCTCTTCGAGCGGCTGGGGGCGCTCACCGTCGCCGGGCGGGCGCGGCTGCCGGGCATGGAGCCCAAGCGCGCCGACGTCATCCTGGCCGGATGCGCCATCCTCTGCGAGGGGCTGCCGCTCCTGGGGTTCGAGCGCCTCACGGTCTCGGACCGCGGCGTCCGCTGGGGCTTGCTCCACGACCGCTTCGGAGGTGGGTGACGTGCGCGCGCCCTGGGCCGTGGTCTGCGACTTCGACGGCACCGCCACCACCGAGGACATCGGCGACCAGGTCTCGCTCCACTTCGCCGGGCCGGAGGTGTGGCGGCGCGCCGAGGACGAGTACCGGGCCGGGGCGCTGGGGTTCGGGGGCCTCATCGAGCGCCTCTTCGCCCCCATCACCGCCAGCGAGGAGCAGATCGCCGCCTTCGCCCGCGAGCGGGCGGTGCTCCGCCCCGGCTTCGCCGAGCTGGTGGCCGCCTGCCGCGACGCCGGGCGCCCCTTCGTCATCTGCTCGGCGGGGCTGGACGTCTACATCCGCCCGGTGCTGGATCGGCTTCCCCCGTCGCTGCGGGACCACCTCCAGCTGCGCTCCAACGCCGCCACCTGCTCGCCGCAGGGCATGCGGGTCGAGTTCGTGGCCGCCGCCGACGGGAGCGACGACGGCTGCGGCCACCGCGGGTTCTGCAAGGGGACGGTGGTGCGGCGCCTGCGCGCCGAGGGGCACAAGGTGGTGGTGTGCGGCGACGGCAGCGTGGACCGCTGCGCCGCCGCCGAGGCCGACTTCGTCTTCTCAACCGGCCGCCTCACCGCCTTCTGCCGCGCCCGCGGCCTGCCCCACCGCGCCTTCGCCGACTTCCACGAGGTGATGGAGCATTTCCCGGGGTGAGGCTCGAGGCCGGGGGTGGGGCCCCGGCAAAGCCGGGAAGGGGGCGGCGCCCCCTCCTCGCCGGACGGCGCGCGAGGCGAAGCCGAAGCGCGTCAGGCTCCGGCTGCGCGGGGGCGGGACGTCGTCGGACGAGCGGACGGCTTCGCGTCCGCTCGGGGCTCCGCCGGCGGGGCGGGGCGGCACGCCCCGCTTCGATCAGAAGAATCCGATCGTGAAGTGCGGCGCCACCAAGGGCTCGTTGAGGCTGCGGTCCGGATTCACGATGAAGCCCACGTCGATGGCAGCCGGCCCCACCGGCGTGAGCAGCCGCAGTCCCAGGCCGGCGTTGAGCCGCAGGTCGGTCACCGACAGCTGGTTGGTGTCGAGCCAGAGGTTCCCCACGTCGGCGAAGAAGCCCGCCTCCAGGCTCCCTCCCAGCGGGACGCGCAGCTCCCCCTTGAGCATGAGGAAGGCCTCGCCTCCCTCGCTCGGCACCATCAGGCCGGACTCCAGGCGCTTCTGCAGCTCGGGGGTGCACCCCAGGCCCGAGGCCAGGGTGGCGCAGCGCTCGATCTGCTGGGCGGCGGCGGCTCGCCGGTCCTCGGGGATCATCTCGTACTCGCCGTAACCGCGCATGGTGGTGGCCCCCCCCAGGTAGAAGCGCTTGGGGGCGATGGTCTGGGAGCGGGGATCGAGCGGGAACACCTGCCCGGCGCGGAGCTGGAAGGCCAGCACGCTCTTCCCCATGGGGAGGTAGGTGGAGGCGGTGCCGGAGAGCTTCAGCATGTTGATGTAGGTCTCGCTCCCCGGGAGCAGCCCGAAGAGCGCGCCCGAGTCAGCGTTCCCCAGCGAGTGGGCCAGCTCGACGGTGACCTCGGCGTACCAACCGTGGCGCGGCTGTGCCACGCTGTCGCGGTAGTCGAGCGACACGCTGGGCCGGAGGGCGTGCAGCGTGGTGATGCCCACCGGGAACAGCAGCCGCGCCTCCTCGGTGGGGGCGAAGGCGAAGGCCGACGAGTAGCCGGTGGGGGTGGTGACGTCGTCCACCTCCAGCTCGTAGGTGATGCGGGCGGCCAGGCGGCCCAGGCGCAACGCCTCGACGGTCAGCGCCATGGCGCCGCGGGTGAGGTCGTAGGAGCTCTGGATCCGGTGCTCGCCGATGAGGTCGATGCGCGCCGCCGCCAGGGGGAGCCCGGCCGGCCGGGGCCAGCGCAGCCCGGTGGTGACGAACCCCTCCAGCAGCGTCGCCGGATCGCGGCCCACCAGGTCCGGGCGGAAGATCACCAGCGGGTAGTTGAGCTTGGCCCGCGCCGTGAATTCCAGGGCCCGGCCGAACAGGTTGGGCCAGGCGTAGTCCACGGTGAGCCGCGGCCCGTCGGCGGTGGAGATCCCGAGCCCGGTGGTCAGGGTCTGGTAGGCCCGCTCCGACACCTCCACGGTGAGGTCCTTCACCGGCTCGGGCGTTTCCTGGTCGGAGAGGCGCAGGTCCGCCGAGCGGAACACGCCCAGCCCGAGCAAGGCGGCCTCGCTCAGGGCGGCGGCCTCGGGGTCGTACACGTCCCCGGGCTTGAGATCCAGCGCGCCGCGGATCACCGACTCGCGGGTGCGATGGTTCCCGGTGACGATGACCTTCCCCACCTTGACCTGCGGCCCCTCCTGCACCCGGAAGCGGAGCACCGACGCCCGGCCATCGTCGGAGCGCTCCTCGTCCGACTCCACTCGCGCGAAGAGGTAGCCTTTGCTCTTGTAGAGGTCGGTCAGGGCCTTGCGCGTCTGGTCCACCTTGGCGAGCGAGAGCGGGTCCCCGGGCGCGAGCTTGGACTGCCGCGACAGGTCCTTGAGCGAGAGCGCCTGGTTCCCCTCGAAGGAGATGGCATCCACGAAGGTGCGCACCCCCTCCCGGATCCGGATCTCGACGTCGGCCGTCCCGGCCTCGGCGTCGAACGCGACGCGGAGCCCCTCCACCGCCGCCTGGAGCCACCCGTCGGCTCGCTCGCCTTCCACCAGATCGGCGAGGGCCCGTTCCCAGGCCGGCTCGTCGTAGGCCTGGCGCGGATCGGTGGGCCCGGTCCAGCGGACCGGATCGGGGGAGGGAGCCCCGCCCGCCGCCGCCAGCCGATCCAGCTGGACCCGCCCGGGCACCGGCTCGTCCCGCACCTGCTCGCCCAGGAGCTCCATGAGCCGCCCGCGGAACCAGGCCTCGCCGCGGCTCGTCTCGCCTAGGATGCGTACCTGGCCCAGCCGGTAGCGCCGTCCCTCGTCCACCTGGAAGCGGATCTCCCGCTCGCGCTGGTCGCCGGACTCGGACACCTCCACCTTGGCCCGCGCGAAGCCGCGCGCGGCGAGGAAGGCGCGCAGCCGCTCGGCGGCCGCCTCCAGCGCCGGCTCGTCGAACCGGAGCTCCTCCTCCAGCCCCAGGTGCTGGCGCAGCTCGGCCTCGGAGAAGGAGCGGGCGCCCCGTACGGCGAAGGCGATGCGCGCTCCGGCCCGCACGCCGAAGTCCACCCGCGCCCGTTCCCCCTCCACCTCCACCGAGGGCGGGCCCGCCGTGGCCCTGAGGAAGCCCTCCTGCCGCAGCGCCGCCTGGAGCGACCGCAGGTCCTCGTCGACCACGTCGAGGTCCAGCACCGCCCCGGGGCGGGTGCCGAGGCTGCGGAGCGCCTCCGGCCCCAGGCCCGGGTCCGGCCCCAGGACCACCGAGGCCGCCCGCGTCGGGCCTCCCTCCTCCACCCGCAGCGCCACCTGGGCCACCGGCTCTCCCTCGGCGCTGGCCCGGACCTTGGCCGCCCGCCAGCCCTTGCGGGCGTAGGCGGCCCGCAGCGCCTCGGCGGCCGCCTCCAGGCGGCCAGCGTATAGCTCCTCCCCCTCGCGCAGGCCGGCGCCGCGGCTGGCGGCCTCGGCCCCGATGGCCGGCGCGCCGCCGCTGGCGGAGATGGTCACCCGGCCCACCACCCGCCTGGGAAGGCACTGCACCAGGAGCTTCACCCGCGGCGCCTGGCCGGGGATCGCCTCCAGGGGGATGGCGCGCACCACCACGTTGCCGAACCGGCCCAGCTGGTAGAGGGTCAGCACCGTCCGCCGCAGCGCCCGCGGCGAGAGCGGCTCGCCCACCTTCACCGCCAGCAGGGGCTCGAGCGCGGCCCGGTCCTCGCCGGGAGGCGCCTCCAGCGCCACCTCGGCCACCAGCGGCGTCTCCTCGGCCCGCCCGGCCGCCGGAGCCAGGAAGAGCGCGGCGGCCAACGCGGCCAGGAGCCGCATCAGTCCGTCCACTCCCACCTGAGCTTCAAGTCCAGCCCCAGGTCGCTCCCGGTGACCGAGTCGGGGTTGTCGGTGTCCCACTGACCCTGCAGCGAGGTGCGCTCGTTGAAGCGGTATTCGACCTGGGCCTTCTGGCCCACGCCGCCCCCCACCGGCGCCAAGTAGCGCAGGCGCAGGCGGCGGTCGAGGGTCTTGGTCTCGAATTCCAGACGGGGCTCGATCTGCATGCTGGTGGGGGAGTAGACGCTGGTGACGCGCACCGAGAAATCCTGCACCACGCCGCTCTTGGGCAGGAAGCGCTCGATCTGGCGGTCCAGCCCGGAGGCGGTGAAGAGCGCCTGCGTGGCCACCGCCGTGGCGGCGGCGCCGAGGCTGGGTCCGGCGCTGACGTCGCGGGTGGTGTACCCGAGCGACAGGAGGGTCACGATGTCCTGCTGCGACAACGACGGGGTGCTGGTGAGCGCCAGCTGCGGGGCGTCCAGGGTGCCGGTGAGGTGCATGGCCACCTGGAAGTCGCGCACGGTGGCCTCGCCGAAGACGTCCAGGTTGGCCGAGACGCGGTTTCGGTCGTTGAAGGTGAGGACCCCCCGGCTCAGGTAGAACTCGTTGCCGCGGAAGGTGGCGCGCGCCCCCGGCTTCACCGCCAGCGCGCCCAGCATGCCGTAGCCGGCCAGGGTGCCGGTGAGCGTCAGCTCGCCCCCGACCGCGGCGCGCGCCAGGTCGTTCTCGATCCGCGCGTCGCCGTCCACCACGATGTGCACGTCGAAGCGCAGCCACTCCTGCGACTTGTCGTAGGGCTTGGGCTGGGGTTGCCGCCGCCCGATCTCCAGGAGGCGGCCTTCGAGGTCGAAGGGCTGGGTGTAGCGGGCGCGCAGCACGTGCAGGGTCCCCGAGAGCGTCATGGCGTCGGGAGAGCCGTCGGCGGAGAGTCGCCCGGAAACCGTGGAGGGGATGGAGGAGGGGATGGCGAGGGGGATTCCCTCGGCCTGGACCTCGGCCCGGATCCGGTTGGGCACGAAGCGGGTGAGCTCGATCTCGCCGTCGATGGCGGCGCGGGCGCCGTTGACCTTGGCCGACAGGCCCTCGAAGACCACCCGGTTCTGGGAGAAGCTGAGCTCGCCCCCGAGCTCGGAGAACTCGATGGGGAGCTCGCGGAGGCGAAACCCCCCGTCCTGGATGCGGCCGGTCCCGAGCAGCAGCGGCTCGGCGTCGCTGCCCGCCACCTTGGCGTCGACGGCGAGCTGCCCGCGGGCGCGCGTCACCGCCGGCACCAGCCCTCCGAGCAACCTGAGATCCAGCGATCCGCCGGCGGTGAAGTCCAGCGACCCGTCCGCGTCGCGCGCCCCCTCCAGCGTGAACTCGGTGTTCACGCCCTGCAGCGTAAAGGACTCGACCTGCACCCGCCCCTGGTCCACCGCCACCGCGATGGGCTCGCGGCTGTCCACCTTGAAGTCCCCGTAGCCCACCCGCAGCTCCGAGAGGCGCACCCGGGCCCGCGCGCGCGACAGGTCCGAAAGCGCCCCCTCGGCGCTGGCCTCCCCCTTCACCTGGGCCCGCAGCCCAGCCGGAGGGCCGCCGGGGACGAAGCGGGTCACGTCCTCCACGTCGAGCTCGGCTTGGGCGCGGAAGGGCATGTCGCCCCGGGTCTGCGCCTCGCCGGAGAAGCGCACCCCCGGGGTGGTGCCGGTGAGTCGGAGCGTCCCGCGCTCGAGGGCCCCGCCCACCTGGACCGACCCCACCGGGAGGCGGCCCACCGCCACCGACTCCCCGCTGGCGGCGAAGCGCAGCACCGGCTCCTCGGCGGAGCCGGACAGGGTGAGGCTCCCGCTGGCGGTGCCGCCCCACCGCCCGGCGGGGAGGTCCATCGCCGACAGGTCCACCCCGGCGAGCGCGATCTCCAGCTGCCAGGGGGAGGGATCCTGGAGGCCGATCCAGCCGCTGGCCTCGGCGTGCCCGGCCCCGCGGCGGAGCTCGGCCCGGTCGAAGACCACCCGCTCGCTGCGCTCGATGCGACCCTGGGCCAACCCGGACTCGAAGGCGCGGCCCCACAGCTCGCCCGGGCCGAGGCGGGCGTCGAAGGCCGCGTCGAGGCGGTCCACGGGACCGGAGAGGGCGCCAGTCACCACCGCCTGGGCGTCGATGGCCTCGCGCACCCGGCGCGCCGCCGGCAGCCAGGGCAGGACCACGTCGCACAGGTCCCTGAGCCGCCCGCGGGCGGTGAGCCGGCCTCCCTCCAGCCGAACCGGCCGCGCCCCAAGGTTCACGTCGAGCTCCGCCTGGTAGCGGGTCGCCCCCTTCTGGCCGGCTCCCTCGGCCACCCGCAGCACCAGGCTCCGATCGAAGTGCACCGCCGCCTCCAGCTGGCCCAGGTCGAGCTGCAGCAGGCGGAAGGCGCTGGCCTTGACGCGGGCTTCGACGGAGGGCGTGCCGTAGGGCACCGCCCGCACCGAGCCCGAGATCTCGGCCCGGCCTCCCACCGGCACCGCCGCCACGTGGCGCAGCTCGGAGAGGTCGGCGGCCCCCTCCAGCGCCACCTGGAAGCCGCCCGCGTCGCGGAAGTGGAGGCGCCCCTGGGCCCGGAGCGACCCGTCCCCGGCCGAGACGGCGGCGCCGAGGAGGTCCACCCCCTCGGCGTCGATGCGCACCGGGGAATCGACGCGCGCCCGGGCGAGCTCCAGCACCGCCGGCTCCCCGGGCCGGTATCCCTTCCACGGGTGGTCGAGGACGCGGAACTCTCGCGCCTCCAGCGCCAGGTCGCCGGAGAGCTGGAACGGGCGGCCGGCCCCCGACACCTTGATGCGCGCGCCCAGCCGCATCATCACGTGGGCGTCCGACAGGCCGAGCCGGTCCAGGAGGTCCGCGAACTCGACCCCGTCCAGCTTGACGTCGGCGTCGATGCCGACCTGCCGGCCGAGCCGAACCGTGGCCTGGCCGGTGATGGCGCCGCCGGCGGCGAAGGGGACCTCGATGCGCTCGACCCGGACTTCCGACCCCGCCAGCCGGAAGCCGAGGCGGGCGTCGCCCGGGTGGTACTGGTTGATGCGGGCCTGCCGGAAGCGCACCTCCCCGGAGACGGCGGGCCGCTCGGCGGTGCCGCCCAGGCGGACCGCGGCGGAAACGCTCCCGGCCGACTGGACGTCGCTCTGGCCCAGGAGGGCGAACAGCGCCGGCAACGGCGCCTCGGCGGCGAGGTCCAGGCCCAGCCTGGGCTGGCACAGGTTCGCCACCTCGCCGCGGGCCGAGAGCTTCACCCCCTCCACCTCCAGCCGGCCCTCGCGCACCTCCAGGCGGGAGAAGTCCAGGGCCAGGTCGGCGTCCAGGCGCCCCTCGGCCACCAGCACCTGGCGCCCGGCCGCCTCCACCAGCGTCGGCCCGAGGTCCACCTCGACGCGGCTGCGCCGGGCGGCGGTGGCGATCTGGCGCAGCGCCTCGCCGCCGGTCCTGGCGGCGGTGTGGACGTCGAAGCGGCCTACCAGCACCCGCCCTCCGCCGGGGAGCCCGAGGTCGAGGGTCCCCTCCTCCACCTGGATGCGCTGCACCTCCAGCTGCGCCAGGGCGGCCGGCGGGCACGCCGCCGGCCCCGCCCCGGCGGGCCGCTCCGGGATGGTGACGGCCACGCGCGGCCGGACCGCCTCCACCTCGGAGAGGTGCAGCCGCCGCCCCACCGCCTGCACCGGCGCCAGGCGCACCCGGACCGAGTCGGCCGCGAAGACCGGGGCCTCCGCCGGTCCGAGCCGCACCCCCTCGGCCCTGATCTGAAGGAGCAGGGGCTCGATCTCGCAGGCCTCGAGCTGGAAGGGGAGCCCGGTCATCTCCGCCACGCGGCGCTCCGCCAGGGCGCAGAGCTTCCGGGCGGCCCAGGAGGAGCGCAGCGTGAAGTACGTCGCGGCGACGATCGCCAGGACGAACACGGCGAAGGCGATGGCGAGCTTGCGCTTCACGGCTCCGTCTCGGCCCGCGGGCGCTACTTGGTGAGGGATTCGAGAAAGCGGTCGATCTCCCCGAGGTCGACGCGGGCCCCCTTGCGGCTCCCCTCGGCGGCCTCGGCTCCGCGCAGCGGTCCCTCGGCCTCGAGCGCCAGGTCGCGGGCCACGCGCTCGACCAGCGTGGCGTCGACGTCCACCTGTCTGGCCACGAAGCCCTCGAAGAGGGCGTTGTCGCACAGGGTGTTGATGAGCCGGGGCGTCCCGCGGCTGAAGCGGTGGATGGCTGCCACCGCCTCCGGGGTGAAGGGCAGGCGGGTGGCGCCGGCCAGCTTCATGCGGTGCCCGATGTAGGCCTCGGTGGCGTCGGCGCTGAGCGGCTCGAGCCGGTAGCGGAGCGCCACCCGCTGCGCCAGGGGCGGATCCAGCCTCAGGTTGTCCTCGATCTCCGGCAGCCCGAAGAAGACGAAGGAGATGAGCTTCTGCTCCGGCACCTCCAGATTCAGCAGCCCCCGGAACTCCTCCATGATCTCCCGGGAGGCCAGCATCTGCGCCTCGTCGATGAGGACCACCGCCTTCTTGCCCTGCTCGTGGATCCGCACCAGCCGCTGGTAGAGCTGCGAGAGGAGCGCCAGCTTCTCCTCGGCGGGCGACTCCACCCCCAGCTGCAGGGCGATGCGGCGCAGGAGCCAGTTGGCGGTGATGCCCGAGTGGATGATGACCAGCAGCGCCGCCTCGTACTCGTCCTCGGGCAGGTTGTCGAGCATGCGGCGGGCCAGGGTGGTCTTGCCGGCCCCGATGTCGCCCACCAGCACCGCCAGCCCCTTCATGCCCTGGACCGCGTGCATGAGGCGCATCAGCGCCTGCGCGTGCTGGGCGGAGCTGTAGTAGAAGCGCGCCACCGGCGCGTTGGAGAAGGGCTCCTGGGAGAGCTGG
>DASTPH010000185.1:0-44230 GCA_035762305.1 Anaeromyxobacteraceae bacterium | reverse complement strand
GGAATTCGACGAGCGGGTGCATCGCCTGCTGGGCCTGGCCGCGGGCGAGGCGGTGGCCTACGTCTGCGAGCCCAAGCTGGACGGCCTGGCGGTGGAGCTGGTCTACGAGGACGGCGAGCTGGTCCAGGGCTCGACGCGCGGGGACGGAGCAGCCGGCGAGGACGTGACCAGGAACCTCCGCACCGTGGGAGGGGTGGGGGCGAACCGCGGCGTGCTCCACCGGCTCGCGGGGAAAGGGTGGCCGCGGCGCCTGGAGGTCCGGGGCGAGGTCTTGCTCCAGAAGAAGCACTTCGAGGCTCTGAACCGCCAGATACTCCGCCGCGGCGAGGAGCCCTTCGCCAACCCGCGCAACGCCGCGGCCGGATCGCTGCGACAGCTCGACTGGCGCATCACCGCGGTGCGCCCGCTCTCCTTCATCGCCTACGAGGCCCTCTCTCCCGGCCAGGAGCCGGACGGCTCCGCCGGCCGGCGGGCGGAGGCGAAGCCGCAGCATACGGCGACGCCGGACGGCTCCGCCGGCCGGCGGGCCGAAGCCAAGCCGCAGCAGCCTCCGGCGCCCTGGAGGAGCCACTGGGAGAAGCTGGCCGACCTGGGCCGCTGGGGGTTCGAAGTGAATCCCGAGAACCGCCTCTGCCGCGGGCTCGCCGAGGTGCAGCGCTTCCGGGACCAGATGGAAGAGCGCCGCTTCGGGCTGCCCTACGACACCGACGGGGTGGTGGTGAAGGTCGACGACCTCGACTGGCGCCGCCGCCTTGGAGCGGCCACCAAGTTCCCCCGCTGGGCGGTGGCCTACAAGTACCCGCCGCAGGAGGAGGCCACCCAGGTGGAGGACATCGTGGCCTCGGTGGGGCGCACCGGCGTGCTCACGCCGGTGGCGGTGGTGCGGCCGGTGGTGCTCTCCGGCGCCACCGTGACCAACGCCACCCTCCACAACGAGGACGAGCTGCGCCGCAAGGACGTCCGCATCGGCGACTGGGTGCTCATGCGCCGGGCCGGCGAGGTGATCCCGGAGGTGGTGAAGGTGCTGCCGGAGCGCCGCACCGGCTCGGAGCGGGAATTCCGTTTCCCTTCGAGGTGCCCGGCCTGCGGGGCCCGGGTGGTGCGCGAGGAGGGAGAGAAGGTGTGGCGCTGCACCGGCGCGGCCTGCCCGGCCCAGCTGGTGGGTCGTCTGCGCCACTTCGCCCAGCGGCGCGCCCTGGACATCGAGGGGCTGGGGGACAAGCTGGCGGCGCAGCTGGTGGAGCGGAAGCTGACGCGGGAGTTCGCCGACCTGTACCGGATCCCGCTCCCGACCTGGGCCGAGCTGGAGCGGATGGGGGAGAAGAGCGCCCGGAACATCCTCGAGGCGCTGGAGCGCTCGAAGACCACCACGCTCCGCCGCCTGCTCTTCGGCCTGGGCGTCCCGCAGGTGGGCGAGGCCACCGCCGCCACGCTGGCCCGGCACTTCGGGACGCTGGAGCGCTTCATGGCCGCGGGCGAGGAGGAGCTGATGGCGGTGCGGGACATCGGGCCCGAGAGCGCCCGCGAGATCCGCGCCTGGACCTCCGAGCCGCAGAACCAGGAGGTGGTGCGCCACCTCCTCGCGGTCGGGGTGCGCCCGGCGCGAGAGGAGGCGCCGCGCAGGGGCGCCTTTGCCGGGAAGACGGTGGTCCTCACCGGGAGCCTCACGCGCCTCTCCCGCGACGAGGCCAAGGCCGAGATCGAGCGCCGCGGCGGCAAGGTGTCCGGCAGCGTCTCGCGCAAGACCGACCTGGTGGTGGCCGGGGAGGAGGCGGGCTCGAAGCTCGGGAAGGCCAGGGAGCTCGGGGTCAAGGTCGTCGGCGAGGACGAGTTCATCGCCATGCTGGGAGCGTGACCCGTGTCCGACCTGGTGCGAGCGCGGATCCGGGTCCGGGGGCTGGTGCAGGGAGTGTGGTTCCGGCAGTCCACCGCCGATCAGGCGCGGCGGCTCGGCGTGGAAGGCTGGGTGAGGAACCTCGCCGATGGATCGGTGGAGGCCGAGGCCCAGGGGGAGCGGGCGCGGGTGCAGGCGCTGGTGGCCTGGTGCCGCCGGGGACCGCCGGCGGCTCGGGTGGAGGGCGTCGACGTCGAGTGGGGACCGGCCGGCGAGGGGCTGGGCGCCTTCCGGGTCGTGCACTGATGACCAGCGCCCGGAGGCGAGACCGGGCCGCCGGGGATCCCGGAGACCGGCGGGCGCCGTGAGGCCGCGGGCGTCGCCGCCAGGCGAGCGCCCTCACCCTCCTGAAGCTCCCTTGGCGTCCGCGTGCCCTCTCCCGGAGGGAGAGGGCTTCACGGGCCCCCTTGCGGCGCCGTGCGCCCGCGTGCTAAGAGCGCGGACCTCCGGCCGGATCCTCCGATCCGGCGCGGCCCCACGGGCGACCAAGGCGGTTCGAACCCGCCGCCCGGCGACATGGCGACCTCCCTCCTCGACGAGCTGGTGCTCCAGGCGCAGAAGCCTTCGCGCTACGTGGGGGGTGAGTTCGGCGCCGTCCGCAAGGACCTCGGGTCGGTGCGCCTCCGCTTCGCGCTGGCCTTCCCGGACACCTACGAGGTGGGGATGTCGAACCTCGGGTTCCGGCTGCTCTACCACGCCCTGAACGACCGGCCCGACGTGGCCTGCGAGCGACTGTTCCTCCCCTGGCCCGACATGGAGGAGCTCCTGCGCCGTCACCGCCTGCCGCTGTTCACGCTGGAGTCGCGCGCCCCGGCCCGGGACTTCGACGTCATCGGGGTGACGCTCCAGTTCGAGCTGTGCTACACGGGCGCGCTCTCGCTGCTCGCCCTCGCCGGCGTGCCGTTGCTCACGCGCCAGCGGGGCCCTCGCGACCCGGTGGTGCTGGGCGGCGGCCCATGCGCCTACAACCCGGAGCCGGTCGCCGACTTCTTCGACGCCTTCGCGGTGGGGGACGGCGAGGAGGTGGTCCACGAGATCGCCGACGCGGTGGCCGCCTGGAAGGGGAGCGGCGCCTCGCGGGCCGAGCTGCACCGCGGCCTGGCCAGGATCCCCGGCGTCTACGTGCCCTCGCTCTTCGAGCCGCGCTTCGACGCGTCGAGCCGCCTCCTGGCCGCCATGGAGCCGAGGCTCCCGGGCTACGAGGCGGTGGTCCGCCGCGTCATGCCCGACCTGGACCTGCTCTCCACCAGCGCCTACACGCGCCCGGTGGTCCCCTTCATGCAGACGGTGCACGATCGGCTGCCCATCGAGATCCAGCGCGGCTGCACCCGCGGTTGCCGCTTCTGCCAGGTGGGGATGCTGACCCGCCCCACCCGCCAGCGCAGCCCGGCCTCGGTACTGCGGCTGGCCGAGGCCGGCCTGCACGCCTCGGGCTACGAGGAGGTGGGCCTGCTCTCGCTCTCCTCCGGCGACTACGAGTGCCTGAACCCGCTCCTCGACGACTTCCTGGCCCGGTGGGAGGGCGAGCGCATCGCCATGTCGTTGCCGTCCCTGCGCACCGAGACCATGAGCGACTCGCTGGCCAAGAAGATCGGGCGCATCCGCAAGACCGGCTTCACGCTGGCGCCGGAGGCTGCCACCGAGCGCATGCGGGCGGTCATCAACAAGGGCAACCGGGAGGCCGACCTCCTGCGGGCGGTGGAGTCCGTCTTCCAGAACGGCTGGTCGCTCCTCAAGCTCTACTTCATGATCGGGCTCCCCGAGGAGCGCGACGAGGACGTGAGGGCCATCGCCCGCCTGGCCCGGAAGGCCCTCGGCGCCGCCCGCCGCGCCCTCCCCAAGGGGCAGGGCTCGGCCCAGATCAACCTGGGGGCCTCCACCTTCGTTCCCAAGCCCTTCACCCCCTTCCAGTGGGAACCCATGATCCCGCCGGAGGAGACCCGCCGTCGCCAAGCGCTCATCACCGCCGAGCTGGGGGGCCGCCACGGCGCCATCCAGTTCAAGCCCCATGACTCGCGGCAGTCGGCCATCGAGGGGGCGCTGGCGCTCGGCGACCGGCGCGTGGGCACCGCGGTGCTGCACGCCTTCCGGCTCGGGCAGCGGCTCGACGGATGGACCGAGTGGTTCGACGAGGCGAAGTGGCTCGAGGCCTTCGGCGAGATGGAGCGGGTCCACGGGGTGGGGCTCGACTTCTTCGCCCACCGGCGCCGGCGGCTCGACGAGCCGCTCCCCTGGGACCGCATCGACTGCGGCGTCACCAAGGTCTACCTCCAGAAGCAGCTCGCGGCGGCCCGCAATCTCAGCGAGGTGCCGGATTGCGTGCTCGCGCCCTGCACCGTGTGCGGCGCCTGCGACTACGAGACGGTGAAGAACCGGGTCTACCGCGCCGAGGACTACCAGCCGGCCCCGCCGCCCCCGCCGCGGGCGCCCGAGCCCGCCGGGCGGACCGTGGTGCGGGTGCGCTACGCCAAGCTGGGGCGCCTCAAGGCCCTGTCCCACCTCGAGACCATGCACGCCCTCATCCGCGCGGTGCGGCGGGCCAGGCTCCCGGTGGCCTTCTCCCAGGGCTTCCACCCGAAGCCCCGCCTCTCCTTCGGCCCGGCCCTCTCGGTCGGCGTCGAAAGCGTGTGTGAATACATGGACTTGGAGCTCATGGGCGCCGTGGACGCCGAGGCGGCGGGGAAGGCCCTGGCCGCCCAGCTCCCCGAGGGGCTCGAGCTCCTCGAGGCCGGGGCGGTGGACCCTCGCTCCCCCTCGCTCAACGAGTCCGTGCGCGCGGTCCATTACGCGGTAGAATTCCCGGAGGGCTGGGGCGAGGACGCGCTCCGGCGGAGGATCTCGGACTTCCAGGCGGCCGAGCAGGCGGTGGTCCTGCGGAGCGCGCCGCCCAAGGCTCGCAGCGGCAAGAGGAACTCGAGGACCGCACCACCGAAGGAGCGACACATCGATCTGAAGGAGCTCGTGACCCATCTGGCCCTGGAGGGCCCGAGCCGGGTCGCGTTCAGCTTGCGGGCGGATCCGTCGGGGAGCGCCAAGCCAGCCGAGGTGCTGGCGCGGGTCTTCGGAGACGGATCGCCGCCCCGGGGAGTGAGGATCCTGAAGGAAGGCGTCAGCTTCGCGAGGACGAGCGGCCGGCCGCCTGCGGGACGGCCGCGCGCACCCCGCTACGCCGACGCCTGACGCATTCAACGTGCCCGGCCGGCGGCCGCCACGAGCGGCCCCCGGGGCGCGAGAGGGACATGCGAACGTGAGCGAGCGCTCGAAACGCCGGAGGCCGGCCCCGCCGGGACCGGAGCGATCGCGATCGGGGCCCCCGGGCCTCGCAGCCCCCGCGCCTCGCCGGCGCCCGCGCCTCAGGCGGGCCGCCGCGGGAGCGGGCGAGCGAGGTCATCCATGGCGGGCAACACCATCCTCCTGATCAACGCCGCCGGCGCGGAGACGCGCGTGGCGCTGGTCGAGAACGGCACCATCCACGAGTACTACCTCGAGCGCAAGCGCGAGAAGGGGATCGTCGGCAACATCTACAAGGGGCGGGTGGTCCGGGTCCTGCCGGGCATGCAGGCCGCCTTCGTGGACATCGGCCTGGACAAGGCCGCCTTCCTCTACGTGGGGGACGTCTACGGCGAGCCCGACTTCTACGAGGAGTTCGAGCTCACCGAGGGCGAGCATCGGCTCGAGGTGACCGAGGTCCCCAGCGAGCAGGAGGCCGAGGTCGAGGAGGCCAAGGCGCTGGCCGGCGGCCCCGAGGTCCCGGCCCTGACGCCGCTCCCGGGCGAGCTGCCGGCTCTCACGCCGCTCCCCGGAGCGCTCGAGGCGCCGGCGGCGGGCGAGCCCGGACCCGCGGCCGAGGTGCCGCCGGCGGAGGCCGCCCGGCTCGAGCCCCTGGCGGCCGTCCCCGAGGCCGCCCCGGCGGCCGAGGTCGCGCTCGCGGCCCCGGGCCTCGAGGGCGTAACGGCGGCAACGCCGGCCGCGCCCGCGGCGCCTCCCACCGAGGCGATCCTGGCCGCGCCGGGCGAGCCGCCGGCCGCGCCCTCTCCCGCTCCCATCCTGCTCACCCAGGTGGTGGAGGGACCCGCCCCCGCCTCGGGGCAGATCCAGGCCCGGGGGCCGGAGGCGCCGCGTGAGGCGCGCGAAGGGCGGGAGCGGCGTCGGGACCGGGACGAGCGGCGCGACCGCGACGGGGGACGCCGCGACCGGGAGCGCGGCCGCAATGGGCGCGAGGAGCGGCGTCCCAAGGAGATGAAGAACATCCAGGACCTCCTCAAGGAGGGGCAGGAGGTCATCGTCCAGGTGGCCAAGGACCCCATCGGCACCAAGGGGGCCCGCATCACCAGCCACGTCTCGCTCCCCGGCCGGCACCTGGTCTTCATGCCCACCGTCGATCACATCGGCATCTCGCGGCGCATCGAGCGCGACGGGGAGCGCCGCCGGCTGCGTGAGATCGTGGACCGGATGCGGCCCCCCGGGACCGGCTTCATCGTCCGCACCGTGGCCGAGAACGTGGAGGCCCCCAAGCTGGAGGCGGACATCCGCTTCCTCATCGGGGTGTGGAACGAGATCGTCCGGCACAAGGACCAGCCCGCGCCGGCGCTCCTGCACCCCGACCTGGACCTCATCCTGCGGGCCACCCGCGACCTCTTCACCCAGGACGTGCAGAAGCTGGTCATCGACGACCGCGACGAGTACGAGCGCATCCTGCGCTTCGTGCGCGACCAGGCGCCGCACCTCGAGAGGCAGATCGAGCTCTACCGGGGCGACGAGCCCATCCTCGACGCCTACGGGGTGGAGCAGGAGCTGAAGCGCGCCTCGCAGCGCAAGGTGTGGCTCAAGAGCGGCGGCTACATCATCATCGACCAGGCCGAGGCGCTCACCGCGGTGGACGTGAACTCCGGCCGCTACGTCGGCAAGAAGAACCTCGAGGAGACCATCACCAAAATCAACGTCGAGGCGGCCCGGGAGATCGTCTACCAACTCAGGCTGCGCAACATCGGCGGGATCATCATCATCGACTTCATCGACATGGACAAACCGCAGAACCGCGACAAGGTCTTCAAGGCGCTGCAGGAGGCGCTGGGGCGCGACAAGGCCAAGACCAACGTCCTCAAGATCTCCGATCTGGGCCTGGTGGAGATGACGCGCAAGCGGGTGCGCGAGTCGGTGACCCGCATGACCAGCGAGCCCTGCAGCTACTGCGACGGCAAGGGGCACGTGCGGTCCAAGATCGCGGTGGCCTACGAGATCTTCCGCGAGATCCGGCGGGAGGCGCCCCATTTCCCCGAGCCGGTGCTGGTGGTGAACTGCCACCCCGAGGTGGCCCGCATCCTCCAGGGCGCCGATCGCGACGAGCTGCGCTCCCTCATGGACCGCTTCAACAAGACCATCCAGGTGAAGGCCCAGCAGGGCTACCACCAGGAGCAGTTCGACATCTACGGCCGGCAGGAGCGCGTCCAGGAGGGCGAAGCGCGCCGCCGCGACGGGGACCGCGGCCGCGACCGGCCGCGCGACCCCTCCCGCGAGCAGGCCCCGGCCACCGATCCCAAGGCCGGGTAGTGCCGCGCCCAGTGCGTATCGATCAGCTTTCGGGCCGCGAAGCGGCCCCGGCCGGGAGTCCGGCCGCAGCGGCAGGAGGCGAGCGCAGGGGCAGGCGGATGAGCCTGCCCCGGAGCGAGCGGGGGTGCGGGGGGTGCATAGCACCCCCCGCCTCCAGCGACACGGCCCGCCCCCGTGCAAACATGGCTAGTGCCGCCCGGAGCGGTAAGCTCCGGTCGCGGCACTAGCGCCGCCGGAGGGGGGATGGACGGGGACGCCCAGCGCCGACGCGGCCTCGCCGAATGGGTCCGCCTGGTGCTGGCCGGGATCGCCGCCGGGGTGCGGGCCCTGGAGAGCGAGCAGCTGCAGCTGCGCGCGCTGGCCCTCACCACCATCACCCTGTTCTCGCTGGTGCCCGGCCTCCTGGTGGCCTTCGGCGTGGCCCGCCTGGTGGCCGACATGGAGAAGGTGCGCGGCCGAATCCACGAGTTCCTACTGGAGAACCTGGCGGTGGGGGCGCGCTCCACGGTGCAGGAGTACCTGGACCAGCTGCTCGCTGCGCCGGCCGCGGGCGCCGGAGCGGTGGGGTTCCTGCTGCTGGCGCTGTCGGCGCTGGTGCTCTTCCACCACGTGGAGCGGGCGCTCAACGACGTGTGGGCGGTGCGGCGCCGCCGCAGCAAGCTGCAGCGGGCCATGGTCTACTGGACCGGCCTCACACTGGGGCCGCTGCTGCTCGGCGGCTCGCTGGTGCTCGCCTACCGGGCGCGCGACGCGCTCGGCGCCGAGAGCGTGCTGGTCACGAGCGGCGGGGCGCTCCTCACCTGCCTCTTCTTCGCGGTGGCCACCCTGGCGGTGCCGGCGACGCGGGTGCGGCTCGCGCCGGCCGCCGTGGGCGGGGCGGTGGCCGGGCTCGCCTGGGAGGCGGCCAAGTGGGGCTACGGCTACGCCGTTTCCCACCTCTTTCGCTTCCAGGCCGTCTACGGCTCCATCGCCGCCATCCTGGTCTTCCTCTTCTGGGTCTACCTCTCCTGGATGCTGCTCCTCTTCGGGGCCCGGCTGGCCTTCGTGCTGCAGCACGCGCGGGCGCTGGTGCTCTCGCCCGAGGCGGTGGAGTCTCCGGCGTCGCGCGAGCTCTCCGCGGCCCGGGTGATGCTGGAGGTGGCGCGGGCCCACGACCTGGGGCGCCCGCCCCCCGACCCCGACGACCTCGCCGACGAGCTCGGCATCACCGTGCGATCGGCCGAGGAGGCCACGGCGCTCCTGCGCGCCTCGGGCCTGGTGGTCGAGGTGGCGGGCGGGAGCCTGGCCCCGGCCCGGCCGCTGGACCGCATCTCACTCGCCGACGTGCGGCGCCTGGTGGCCGGCGAGCGCGGCGCGGCCAGGGGAGCGGAGGCCGCGCTGCTCGCCGAGGTACTCTCCCAGGCCGAGGGCCTCTCCGGCGCGCGCCTCGCCGAGGCCACCTTCGCCGACCTCTGTTCGAGGCTCCGCGCCCCGCGAGCATGAGGGCGGCGGAGCGGCCCGACCAGCCGCGCCCCGAGATTCTCGAGGGGTGTGCTCCTCGAGGGGCGCCATCCTCCCACACCCTCGACGGGGGGTAGGGTTGACAAGGCCCGGGCTTCACGTCCCAATCGCAACCGAAAGCTTGATTGATTCAAGGGACTTGGGCTAGGCTTTCACTGTCTCCAGGCCAACCCCCCGAATTTCGCGGAGCCTCCATGCTCAAGTCGGATCTCATCAACATCCTCGTCGTGAAGCGCGGGGTTACGCAGAAGCAGGCCGAGCTCACCATCGAGACCATCTTCGACTCGATGAAGGGCGCGCTCTGCAAGGGCGAGAACATCGAGATCCGCGGTCTCGGCGCCTTCCACGTGAAGCACTACGACGGCTACCAGGGACGCAACCCCAAGACCGGAGAGGTGATTCCGGTGAAGCCGAAGCGCGGCATCCTCTTCCGTACCGGCAAGGAGCTGCGCGACCGGGTGAACCGTCCGGGCGGGGAAACGGGCGGCGAGGGCTCCGGGACCCCGCCGGCCGCCGTCGGCGGCCAGGGATAGCGCTAGCGAGCGCCCGAGCCGGGGTTTACACCCGGCCTCCCCCGAAGCCCCTGGATCGTGGCTGCGCCGGTGCCTGTCAGGCCAGGGCGATGCGGCCCACCGGCCGCACCGCCTGCTCGGGCGGAAGCTCGTCGTAGCTCAGCACCGGGAGGCGCGGAAAGCGCGGCGCCACCAGGTTGCGCAGGGCCCGCCGGAGGTCCGGGGCCGCCAGCAGCACCGGCGCCTCCTGGGCGGCGCCGAGCTCGGCCTCGATCCGGCCGAGGAGCCCGTTCGTGGATTCCGGGTCCAGGGCGGCGTGCTCGCCGGCGAGGGCGTCCCGAAGCGCCGCCTCGGCAGCCGGGTCGAGGAGCAGCGCCGCGAGCGGCCCCTCCTCGGCGAGGCGGTGGGCGATGTGCCTCGCCAGCGCCCGGCGGCAGGCCTCGGCGAGCGCCGCGGCCCCGCGGGCGCCGCCGCCCGCCTCCAGCGCCGCTTCCAGGATGGCCCGGAGGTTCCGCACCGGAACCTCCTCCTGGAGCAGCCGGCGCAGCATCTCGGCGAGCAGCGCCGGCGGAAGCTGCCGGCCGGCCTCGCGGACCAGGGCCGGCGCCTCCGGCTCGAGGGCGTCGAGGAGCGACTGGACCTCCTGCACGCCCACCAGCCGATGGGCATGGCGCCGCAGGGCGGCCGCCGCGGCGGCGGCGACGCACTCCAGCGGCTGGCGCACCGGCCCCAGGGCGGCGGCGCGCGGGGCGTCGGCGGCGGCGACCGCGCACAGGGCTCGACCGCTGGCCGGGTCGCGGCACGGCGTCCAGGCGATGCCCACCAGCGACAGGTCCTCCGGGGAGGCCAGCGAGACGACGCGGTCCTTGTCCGCGCGCCCGGAGGCGGCCGGGACCTCGTCGAGGAGGAGCCGCCAGCCGCCGGGAGGGAGGGGCGCCGGGCGTACCGAGACCGGCGGCAGCCGCACCCCCAGCTCGCGCCACAGCTCCTCCCGGAGCGCCGGCAGCGTCTCGCCGGCGAAGCGTTCGCCGGCTTCGCCCGGCGCGCCGAGCAGGTCGTCCGCGAGCTCCAGCAGGAGCGGGCTTCCCGGGGCCGGGCGCGCCGGCTCGCCGGCGGCGCCGGGAGGCGGGCGGGGCGCTCCCCCCGCGCCGCGCCGGCGCAAGAGCTCCGAGACCGCGGCCGCCGCCGCCGAGAGCGCGAGGAAGGGAGCGGCCGGCAGCCCCGGCGCGAGCCCCAGGACGGCGAGGAGCACCGCCACCGCCCGCAGCGCGCGAGGATCGGCCAGCTGGCGCCCCATCTCGCCGGAGAGGCTCCCCCCCTCCTCCTCCGCCGCCACCCGGGTCACCGCCACGCCGGCCGCCACCGCCAGGATCAGCGCCGGGATCTGGGAGACCAGCCCGTCGCCGATGGCCAGCAGCGCGTACCGCCGGGCGGCCGCGCCGAGCGGCATGCCGTGCGCCGCCCCGGCCAGGAGCCCCCCGGTCACGTTGACGAGCACGATGGCCACTCCGGCCACGGCGTCGCCCTTCACGAACTTGAGTGCTCCGTCCATGGCGCCGTAGAGCTGGCTCTCCCGCTCCAGCTCGCGCCGCCGCCGCCGCGCCTCGGCCTGGTCCACCGCTCCGGCGCGCAGGTCGGCGTCGACGGCCATCTGCTTCCCGGGGAGCGCGTCCAGGGTGAAGCGGGCCGCCACCTCGGCCACGCGCTCGGCGCCCTTGGCCACCACCAGGAGCTGCACCAGCGTGAGGATGGCGAACACCACCGCCCCCACCAGGTAGTCTCCCTGGACCACCACCCGCCCGAAGGCCTCGATGACCCGTCCCGCCTCGCCGCGCGAGAGCACCAGCCGGGTCGAGCACACGTTCAAGGCCAGCCGGAAGAGGGTGGTGAGGAGCAGGAGGGTGGGGAAGCTCGCCAGCCGCAGGGCCTCGCGGGCGAAGAGGGTGACCACCAGCACCGTGGCCGCCACCGCCAGGTTCAGCGCCAGGAGCGCGTCCAGGGCGCGCGGCCCGAGCGGCGTCACCAGGAGCGCCACCACCGCCAGGACCGAGAGGGCGAAGGCGACGTCCCCGCCGCCGCGGACGCGGCCGAGCCAGGCGTGGAGGCTCTTCACGGATGGACCTCCCGGGCCGCCAGCCGATACACGTGCGCCAGCACGGTGGCCGCCGCCTGGAACAGCTCCTCCGGGATGGACTCGCCGACCTCGGCCAGGCGGAAGAGGGCGCGCGCCAGCGGCGCGTCGCGCACCGTCGGCACGCCAGCCCGGCGGGCCGCGGCCCGGATGCGATCGGCCTCGCGGCCGGCGCCCTTGGCGAGCACCCGAGGGGCCTCGTCGGCGCCGCGCTGGTGCCAGAGCGCCACCGCCAGGTGCGTCGGGTTCACCACCACGCAGGCGGCGCCGGCCACCGGCCCGGCCAAGGCCGCGGCGCGGCGCAACCGGTCGCGCTCGGCTCGCAAGCGCGGGTCCCCCTCCTCCTCTCGCCGATCGCGGCGGACCTCCTCCGGCGTCATCATGAGCGCCCGGCGCTGCCGCCGGCGCTGAATCCCGAGGTCGAGGAGCCCGAATCCGACGAGCAGCGCCGCGAGCTCGAAGAGCAAGCCCGCGAGCGGCCGCGCCGCCGCCGCGGCCGCCGCCAGCGGGTCGAGCCGGGGCAGCTGCGACAGGGCCCGGGCCGCGCCGCCGAGCCGCCGCGCGGCGAGGAGGAGGGCCAGGACCACCTCCAGGAGGCACAGGCCGATGCGGAGGAGCTGGGCCGGCGAGCCCAGGCGGCGCAGCCCGCGGATCGGGTCGAGCCTCTCCCAGCGGAAGGCGAGGGCCTCGGCGGCGAAGAGGGGGCCAGCCTGGAGGGCGCCGGCGGCTGCGGCGGCGAGGAAGGCAGCGGCGCAGGCGGGAAGCGAAGCCGCCGCCACGGCTCCCAGGGCATCGAGGAGCGCCGCGAGCGCCGGCGGCTCGGCGCGCGGGGCCGCCTTCAGGGAGGCCCCCAGGAGGCGCCCCAGGCGGCGGGCCGCGGCCGGGCCGGTCGCGAAAAGGGCCGCGAGCCCGGCGAGGAGCGCCAGGGCGCCCGAGAGGTCGCGGCTCGAGGCGACCTCTCCGCGCCGCCGGGCCTGGCGCAGCCTCCTCGGCGTGGGCTGCTCGGTGCGGTTCTGGCTCACGGCCCGCTCCCCGCGGCGAGCCTCGCCGCCATCCCGGCGGCGCCGGCGGCGAGCGAGACCAGCTTGCCCCCCAGGACCGCCGCCGGGAGCGCCACCGCGAAGAGGCCCAGCCCGGCCCGCAGCGGCTGGGCCGCGCCCGGGACGCCCAGCCAGGGGGCGGCCCGGGCGGCAAGCGCCAGGGCCATGTCGGCGGCCAGGATGCCGGCTCCCGCCGGCGCCCCCAGGCACAGTCCAGCCGAGGCCAGCTCGGCGGCGCCGCGCAGCGCCGACTCCAGCAAGGCTCCGGCCGGCGCCCCGCCGCCGACCGGCAGGCTGGCGAAGCTCCCCGCCACCGCTCCCACCACCAGCCGGTCGGCCCCGGCCCAACCCGCTAGCACCACAGCCCACTGGGCGAGGAGGTCGCCCACCGCCGTCTCGCGCTGCCGGACCGGGGCCACGTGCAGCTCGGCGAGCGTGGCGCCCCGCAGCGTGTCGGCGAGCCGGCCCCCCGCCCGCGCCGCTTCCACCGGCAGCGCCGCCAGCCACCCGAGCGCCATCCCCAGCCCGAGCTCCCGGCCCGCCATGGCGGCGAGGTCGACGAGCCCCGCCTGGACCGGGCGAGCCCCGCCGGCGAGGTACGCCGCCGAGCCCAGCCCGGTAGCGAGCGCCAGGCGGATGGGCGCCGGGACCAGCGGCCCGCCCAGGAACGGCGACAGCCCCGCCGCCGGGAGGAGGCGCAGCGCGTGGAGGGCCAGCGCGCAGAGGTGTGGTCCGAGAAGCGCCGCCAGGTGCGAAAGGGCGCTCATGGCGAGATCCTGGGGATGGTCTCCAAACAAGCCTGGGCGAAGCGGGTCAGTCGGGCCCCGATCCAGGGGGCGGCCAGCCCCAGGGCCAGGAACACCGCCAGCAGCCGGGGCACCACGCCCAGCGCCTGCTCCTGCACCTGGGTGGCGGCCTGTAACACGCCGGTGAGGAGCCCCACCGCCAGCGCGGCCAGGAGCGGCGGCGCCGAGACCAGGAGCACCAGCGCCACCGTCTCCCGGCCCAGGGCAACGAGGGGGGCGTCCACGGGGCCGGTTCCTCAGGGAAGGTAGCTGGCCACCAGGCCCCGCGAGAGGAGGGCCCAGCCGTCGACGGCCACGAAGAGCAGCAGCTTGAAGGGGAGGGAGACGGCGGTGGGGGAGAGCTGCGTCAGGCCGAGCGCCAGGAGCACGTTGGCCACGGCCAGGTCCACCGCCAGGAAGGGGAGGAACACCAGGAAGCCGACCGCGAAGGCGCGGCGCAGCTCCGACACCATGAACGCCGGGGCCAGCACCAGGAGGTCGGCGTCGACCACACGCTCGCGCTCCTCGGCCGGGCGCAGGCGGCGGGAGAGGTCGAGGAAGAGGCGCCGGTCCTCCGGCTTGGCGAAGCGAGCCAGGAAGGCCTTGAGCGGCGCGGCAGCGCGCGCCCCGGCGGCGATGAGCTCGTCGGCGCCGCGCGGGGGCGGCCCGGCGCGGGCGGCGCGCCAGGCATCCTCGGCCACCGGGGCCATCACCGAGAGCGAGAGGAGGAGCGCCAGCCCGGTGACGGCGGTGGTGGGCGGTACCTGCGGCGCACCCAGCGCCGAGCGCGCCACCGAGAGGACCACCGCGATCTTGACGAAGCTGGTGAGCGTCACCAGGGTCAGCGGGACCAGGGCCATGAGGCCGAGCAGGAGCAGGAGCTCGACCGGGCGGTCGCCGGCGAGGCCGGTCCGCGGGAGGGCGACGAGGGGCGTCATGGCCCGGCCTCCCTTCCGTCCAGCTCCGCCAACGCCGAGGCGCCCCCGGGCCCATAGCCCACCAGGAATCGCCGGCCCGAGGCCCGGACCAGGGCCAGGCCCGTGTCGCGCCCGAGCGCGGCGCGCGCCTCGACCGCCAGCAGGCCCTCGGCCGGGCCGGAGCCGGCGCGCCGCGAGAGGGCCATCGCCCCCCCTCCGAGGAGGCCCAGGGCCGCGAGCGCCCCCAGGGCCGCGCCGCCCGCGTCCCCGCCCCAGGCGGCGGCTGCGAGGCCCGCCGCTCCAAGCACCCCGACCGCGAGCCACCGCCCGCCGCCCGAGAGGCGCAGCCGCTCCAGGGTGCGCCTCACGGCCCTTCCCCCACGGCGGTGATACGCACCCCCACCGCGCCCTCGATCTCCACCAGCTCGCCCCGAGCCACGGCGCGCTCGCCGGCCCTGAGCGTGACCAGTCCGCGCCGGTCGAGGTGGAGCGGCAGGGCCGCTCCGGGCTCCAGGCGTGCCAGGTCCCCCAAGGTCAGCGTCACCCGTGCCAGCTCGACCTCCAGCGTCACCGGGACCGCGGCGGCGTGCTCGGTCATCGCCATCTCCTCCACGTGAAGGGTGCCGTCGTCGAACGCCCCGGAGAGGCGGAAGCCGCCGGGGAGCAGCAGGTGGCCTTGCTCCGAGGGCGCGGCGTCGAGCAGCAACGCGTCGCCCGGGGAGAGGGCCAGGAGCTCCTCCGGCGCCACCGCCGTGGCGCCGCTTCGGAGGGAGGCGGGGAGCTCGAGCGGCGCCAGCCGATCGGACAGCGCCGGCGGGCCCGCCAGGGTGCGCAGCGCCGCAGCGGGGAGGAGCAGGCGGCCGCGGCCGCGTACCCCTCCGAGGTCCAGCTCCAGGGAAACGGCGAGCGGGCTTTCGGGCGCCGGTCCGCCCCAGGCCAGGCGGGGCGAGAGCGCCCGC
This sequence comes from Anaeromyxobacteraceae bacterium, assembly GCA_035762305.1. Taxonomy (GTDB): domain Bacteria; phylum Myxococcota; class Myxococcia; order Myxococcales; family Anaeromyxobacteraceae; genus DASTPH01. Next base: position 28,942 of record DASTPH010000185.1, on the reverse strand, counting down.
TCCAGAGCCTCATCGGACGAGGCCGCGTCGAGCGCCAGCAGTGCCAGGAGCTCCAGCACCGAGGTCTCCAGGGGCGTGGGCGAGGCGGCGACCGGCGCCTCGCCGGGGCCGCCGGCCAGGCGGTCCACCAGGCGCGCCACCAGGGCGGCGTCGACCTCCAGGATCGCCGGGGCCGGGAGGGCGGAGAGGTCCAACCCCACGCGGGCGCCCGCGGGCCCGGCATCGTGGCCGGGGAGGGCCCGGCCGCCGACCACCGCCGGCATCCCGAGGCGCTTCGCGAGCTCGGCGGATACGGCGGCGGCCGCCGCGGCGCCGGCGGCAACGGCGCCGGGCGTGAGCTCGGCGTAGCCCCGGCTCAGGTGCGGCAGGTCGAAGGGCAGCATGGTGGAATCCGAGCGTCACGGCTCGTGCCAGGCAGTGCCCGGCCCCGATCGCCGGACTCGGCATGCAGGCGCTCGAGCGCGGCGCGGGAGAGGACCAGCGGCAAGCCCGCCGGCCACGGCGCCGAGCCCGTGACCAGCCTCCGGATTGCGCGCGCCAGCGCGGGTCGCTCCGCGTCGAGGACGGCCCGGCCCGCTCCGGGGTCGACCGTTCCGGTCGAGGAGCCGAGGGCGCTGGCCAGCTCGTCCAGCCTTTCGGCTCGGGGACGTGCGGCCAGCGCCTCGGCCCAGGCGGCGGCGCGCTCGCCGCCGGCGAGGCGGACGAGGATCCGTCCGGCGACGTCGGGCGCGAAGGCGGCGGCGAGGGCCGCCAGGCGGCGCTCGGCGGGCGAGAGCGTGGCGGGAGGCGCGGTCACCGGCGGGCCAGGCGTAGCCGCCCGCGCAGCGCCGCGGCGGTGAGGGCCAGCCCGGCGGCGGCCGCGACGGCGGCGAGCCCGAGCAGGAGCCGCGAAGGACGGCCGGGAGGGGGGGCCGGGGGCGGGGCGGCGGCGATCTCGGCCAGCACCACCGAGACCGAGGCCGGGTCGAGCCCCTCGGCCGCCCCGGCCACCAGCGACTGGATGCCGTCCTGCAGCGCCTCCAGCCTGGCGCGGGCCTCGGGCCGACACTTCACCAGCACGCCGGCGCGCGGCGGCCGGCTGGCCTCCGGGCGGAGGGGGTCGGGCGACGGGAGGGCCAGGTGCACCCGGGCCTCGACCACGCCGTCGAGGGTCTCCAGGCTGCGCGAAAGCTCGCCGGCCAGTGCGTGGTGGTAGAGGGCGCGCTCCTCCACCGGGGTGGGGACCAGGCTGCCCTTGGCGAACACCTCGGCGAACCCGGGCGGCCGCTGCCGCGGCAGCTCTCTTTCGGCGAGGACGCGCCGCGCCCGGCCGGCGTCGGCCGCGTCCACCGAGACCGTGAAGCCGGCCTCCTCTCCCTCGCCGCGCTCGGCCCGCCCCTGGACCCCGGCCTCCGACAGCGCCACCACCACCCGGTTGGCCTGCGCCTCGTCGACCCCGTGCAGGATCGCCTCGCCGGCGCAGGCGCCGAGGAGGACCGGGAGCACGGCTGCGAGCTGGCGCCTCATCGGGTCACACCTGGGCGTTGGCCGCCTGCTTCACGCTCTGGGCGGCGTGCTCGACGGCCTTGGAGGCCACGTCGAGCGTCTGGGCGCAGCGGTAGGACTCGGCCTGCAGGACCAGGAGCTCCTGCGCCGTGAAGGTCCGGCCGCGGCGGGCGGCGTCGAGGACCGCGTCGAGGCGCCGCTGGGCCCGCTCGATCGAGCGCAGCGCCTCCCGTGCGGCCGAGGCGGCCGAGCCCGGCGGGGCCGGGGGCGGGGGGGTGCCGGGGACCGGCGGCGGCGCTCCCGGGGGTGTGCCCGCTCCGGCGGCTCGCAGCGCCGTCGCGAAGCCGGTCCGCGCCGTCGGGGCGGCCGAGGGGGCCGGTGGAGGGATGGCGGCGGCGATGGGAGCGGGAGCCACGGGCGCCTCGTCAGTGGATGTTGTTGATGGCCGCCTTGGCGCTGTCGTGCTTCACCTTCATCACGTTCGAGAGCGCCTGGAACTCCCGGCTCTCGCGCTGCATGGTCTCTTGAAGCTGCAAGTACTGTAAGTTGAAGCTCTGGGCCTCCTGCTGCAGCGCCCGGGTGGCCTCGACCACGTCGCCCGAGCCGCCGGCGGCGGAGCGGGGCGAGGTCGCCGCCCTGACGCCCTCCCGCACGGCTCCGGCCAGGATGGGCCCGCCTGGCACGAAGGGTGCGGCCAGGCTCGCGGTGAGGGCCACGCCGTCGACGAGGCCCTTGCCGGCGGCCCGCATCACCTCGCCGAACCCGGAGGGCTCGGTCTGGCGCTGGGCGCTGGGGGCGACGTGGATGGGGTCGATGGAGCTCATGGGCTCTCCTTTCGCGGCGCTTTCTCGCAACCCGCGTGCCGGGCGATGCTCCCGGGTTCCGGCCGCTTTCGCGGGGGCGGGTACCGGCGGGGCGGCCGCGGCGCGCTCGCCGGGTTCGCGCCGCGGCCGGGCCCTGGCCGTGGCACAATGCCGCCCTGGACCGCACAGGAGATGGACATGGCCGAGCCGACGATGGAGGATCTGGTGGTGGGGACGGGGACGGAGGCGGTGCGCGGCAAGACCGTCGAGGTCCACTACACGGGCTGGCTCACCGACGGGAAGCAGTTCGACTCCTCGGTGGGCGGCGAAACCTTCTCCTTCCGGCTCGGCAAGGGCGAGGTCATCGCGGGCTGGGACCGCGGCGTGGCCGGCATGAAGGTGGGCGGCAAGCGCAAGCTCACCATCCCGCCCGAGCTGGGCTATGGCCGGCGCGGGGCGCCGCCGGTCATCCCCCCGAACGCCACCCTGGTGTTCGAGGTGGAGCTGCTCGCGGTGATCTGACGCGCGGCGGCGGGTCGACAGCGCGGCGGAAGGCGGCGGCGAGGGGGGGAAGCCCGCCGCGGTGCTATCCTCCGCGAGTGTCGAGCGACCACCTGCGCCGCCTCTCGGACGCGCTCGTCGCGGCGCAGCGCCCCATCCGCCTGCTGCGGGCCATCAACTGGGACCCCCGGGTCCACCAGCAGTTCTTCCGGCACGAGGCTCGCGAGCTGCCGCGCCCGGAATACCCGCCGCTGGGCTTCGACCCCGAGGACAAGATCCGGGAGCTCCGCGCGCTGCGGCGCCAGATGCGCGGCCGCAACCCGGTGGAGGAGCTCCTGCGCGAGAAGTGCGAAGAGTTCGCGCTCCTGGTGCAGCTCCTGGCCAGCCGCGGGACCCGCCGCTTCTACGAGTGCTCCCGCCGCGTCTTCGGGGACCCCCGCGATCGCTTCCCGGACACCCGGGTGGACAACCTGGCCATCGCCCGGCTGTGGGCCTCGCGGCCGCGGGCGCGCGACGAGGCGCAGTCGCTCTCGGCGGCCCGGGCGGCCAGGATGGTGCACGGGATCTGCGACCCGCTCCTGGGCGGGAAGCTCAGGGTGGTGGTGCGGCGCACCCTCACCGCCAACGCGGCCGCCGGCGCCACCCGGGTCACCCTGAGGAAGGGGGCCCGCTTCTCGCCGCGACAGGTGAGGGCGCTGGCCCACCACGAGGGGCTGTGGCACGTCCTCACCTCGCTGAACGGCTTCCGCCAGCCGGTGCTGACGGCGCTGGGGGTGGGGCTGGCGCGCCACACCGAGTCGCAGGAGGGGGCGGGCATCGTCGCCGAGTTCCTCACCGGCAACATCACCGACGAGCGGTACATCGAGCTGGGCGAGCGCACCATCGCCATCGACATGGCCGCCCGCGGCGCCGACTACCTCGAGGTCTACCGCTACCTCCTGGCCCGCTTCCCGCCGCCCAAAGCCGCCCAGATGTCGGAGCGGGTCTTCCGCGGCGGGGTGCTGGAGGGCGGCGCCCCCTTCACCAAGGACGCCGCCTACCAGCGCGGCTACTGCCGGGCCTTCAACTTCCTCAGGGCGGCGCTGGAGCAGCGGGACCTGGACCTGGTGCGCGCCTTCTTGTGCGGCAAGATGAGCGTGGACCACGCCGAGCTGGTGCGGGGCCTCACCGAGGAAGGGATCTGCGTCGGGCCGGTGTACCTGCCGGAGTGGTTCATCGACGTGGACCGCCTGAACGCCGTGGTCACCCACTCCGTGACCATGAACCGCTTCAGCCTGCCCACGGTGGCGCGCTACTACGAGCGGCGCCGGCGCGGGGCCGGGAGCCGCCAGCTGCCGCTCCTGGCGGAGCGGGCCGAGGAGGAGGAGGCGCGGCCACCCGCCCGCGCAGGCGACGAGGGGGAGGCCGAGGGGTGAGGGCGCCGCGGCGCGAGAGTGCATCCCGTAACCCCCGCCGTAGCGAGGCGAAGCAGTCCGTCGGCGAGGGCGGCGCCCGAGAAGCGAGCACCGCAGGAATACCTGTACGGTATTTCGAGGAGCGCAGCGACGAGGCCGCCGCCCGCAGGCAGGAATGCTTCGCCGCAGTAGGCAGGGGGTTATGGGATGCGCTCTAGCTAGCTCACCGTCGCCCCGAAGAGCCGCCCCACCCCCCAGGTGATGCCGGCGGCGAGCGCCGCCAGCCCCACCATCCGGCCGGCCGATCGCCACACCGGGGTGCCGGAGAGGAACCCCACCAGCCCGCCCACCGCCGCCAGCACCACCGCGGCGGCGCCGGCGGCCAGCCCCACCGCCGCGCTCCCGCGCAAGAAGAGGAAGGGGACGACCGGCACCACCGCCCCCACCGCGAACGTGGCGAAGCTGGAGAGGGCCGCCCCCCACGGCGAGCCCAGGTCGCCCGGGTCCAGCCCCAGCTCCTCGCGCACCAGGGTGTCGAGGGCCTGCTCCGGGTTCTTCAGGATCTCGGCGGCGGTGCGGCTGGCCTGCTCGGTGGAGAGCCCCTTCTGCTTGAAGATGAGGGCCAGCTCCGCCGCCTCCTCCTCCGGCGCCTCCTCGATCTCGCGCCGCTCGAGCGCGATCTGCCGCGCCAGCAGGTCCCGCTGCGAGGCCACCGAGGTGTACTCTCCCACCGCCATGGAGGAGGCCCCGGCCAGGAGGCCGGCCAGGCCAGTGACCACCAGCGTCCCCGGCTCGGCCCCGGCCCCGGCCACCCCCAGCACCAGGGAGAGGTTCGAGACCAGGCCGTCGTTCATGCCGAAGATGGCGGCGCGCAGCGAGCCGGCGCGCCCGCCGCGGTGCCAGCGCTCCCGGGTAGCGATGGCGGCGCGGGCGTCCAGCGGCGCGCCCCGGCCCAGCCCCACCAGCACCTGGCGGTGGGCTCGCTCCTCGTCGGCCAGCGGGGCGGCGTCGCCGCCCTGCTGCATGTACTTGTCGGCGTCGCCGCTCTCCGCCTCCATCACCAGCGGCAGGACCGCCGCGGTGCCGAGCCGCCGGGCCAGCCAGATGAGGGCGCGGATCCGCGAGGAGGGGCGGTTCTGGGGGATGGCCGCCCCGGCCTTCTGGAGCTTGCGCTCCCAGATCTCGGCGTGGCGGCGCTCCCCCTCGGCCAGCTCGCGGAAGCTCCGGGCCCGCTCCGGGTCGCGGTCCACCGCCGCCAGCCCATCGTAGAGGGCGGCTCCGTCGCGCTCGTCGAGCAGGTTCTGGAGCCACAGGTCGGTGCGCGGTTCCATGGCCGGAAATCTAGCAGCATCGCCGCGCGGCGGCTCGCCACACGGTGAAAATTCGTCTATGAATACGGGTCCCCGGAGCCACCGTGCAGGTCCTCCACACGCGAGACGCCGACTTTGCCGAGCGCTGGACACGCCTGTGCGCCCGCGGCTCCGACGAGGACGAGGCCCCGGTGCGCGAGGCCGCCGCCCGCATCGTCGCCGACGTGCGCGCCCGCGGCGACGAGGCCCTGCTCGTGCACACCCGGCGCCTCGACGGCTGGTCGCCGGCCTCGGCGGCGGAGCTGGTGGCCGGCCCGGCCGACCTCCGCGCCGCCTGGCGCTCGCTCCCGTCCGGGGCGCGAAACGCGCTCGGGCTGGCGGCGAGGCGCATCGAAGCCTTTCACCGGCGCGAGACGGACTCGGTGGTGCCGCTCTTCCGCGACGCCCTCGGGGTGCGGCTCGCCCAGGTGTCGCGCCCGCTCTCCCGCGTGGGCCTCTACGTGCCGGGCGGCACCGCGCGCTACCCCTCCACGGTCCTCATGACCGCCGTCCCGGCCCGGGTGGCTGGCGTCGGGGAGGTGGTGGCCTGCTCGCCCGCCGACCGCGCCACCGGGGCGGTGGACGCCTGGACGCTGGCCGCCTGCCACGCCGCCGGCGTCTCCCGCCTCTACAAGGTGGGGGGGGCCCAGGCGGTGGCGGCGCTGGCCTACGGGACCGCCACCGTGACGGCGGTGGACAAGATCTGCGGTCCGGGAAACGCCTACGTGGCCGCCGCCAAGCGCCTGGTCTACGGCCGGGTGGACATCGACATGATCGCCGGTCCCTCCGAGGTGCTGGTGGTGGCCGACCGGAAGGCGAGCCCCGCCGAGGCCGCCGCCGACCTCATCGCCCAGGCCGAGCACGACCCGAGGGCGGTGGCGGTGCTCCTGGCCTCGTCCCAGGCGGTGGCGCGGAGCACCCTGGTCGAGGTCGAGCGCCAGCTCCAGGACCTCCCGCGCGCCGGCATCGCCCGCCGCTCGCTCGAGGAGCGGGGGGCGGCGGTGGTGGCCCGGGACGTGGCCGAGGCCGTGCGGCTCGCCGACGAGTTCGCCCCGGAGCACCTGGTGATGCTGGTCCAGGGCGCCGGCCGCTTCCTCCCGCGGCTCTCCCGCGCCGGGGCGGTCTTCCTGGGCAGCGCCACCCCCGAGGCGGCCGGCGACTACCTGGCCGGGCCGAGCCACGTCCTCCCCACCGCCGGGACCGCTCGCTTCGCCTCCCCGCTCTCGGTGGCCACCTTCCGGCGGCGCATGAGCGTGCTCGAGCTGCCGGCCCGCGCGCTCTCGCGGCTGGCTCCGGCCATCGAGGCCCTCACCGCCGCCGAGGGCCTCGAGGGGCACGCCCGCGCCGTGCGGGTGCGGCTCGGCCCGGGCGGCACCGGGGCGGGCCGGCGGCGACGCGCCCCGCGGGCGGTGCGGCGCAAGGGGATGGCCCGGCCGTGAGCTGGCGCGACTTCCTCCGCGAGTCGCTGGCCTCGCTCGAGGTCTACCGCACCCACGACTACCGGCCGGGCCTCACGCGCCTCGACGCCAACGAGTGCCCCTTCCCCCTCGACCGGGCCGACCTCGACACCTTCGCCCACGAGCTCTCCCGCGTCGCCATCCACCGCTACCCCGACGTCTCCGGGAGGCCCTTGCGCCAGGCCTTCGCGCGCCGCTTCCACGTCTCGCCCGACCAGGTGCTCTGCGGGAACGGCTCCGACGAGACCATCTCGGTGCTGGTGACCGCGCTCGGCGAGAGCCGCCGCGGCCGGGCCAAGGTGCTCTTCCCGGTGCCCACCTTCGGGAGCTACGAGTCCATCGCCCTGGGCCGGGGGGCGGAGCCGGTGAAGGTGGCGCTCAGGGACGACTGGACCCTCGACGAGGCGGTGGCGCTCGAGGCCATCCGGAAGGAGCAGCCGGCGGTGTGCTTCTTCGCCACCCCCAACAACCCCACCGGCAACCGCTTCGACGCCCTGGCCCTGGAGCGCCTGGCCGGCGAGGCGCCGGGGGCCTTCGTGGCCGACGAGGCCTACGCCGACTTCGCCGGCCAGACCATGGTCTCCCTGGTGGGGGAGATCCCGGGCTTCTGCGTGATGCGCTCGCTCTCGAAGATCGGCCTGGCGGCGCTGCGCGTGGGCGCGCTCATCGCCCCGGCGGAGCTGGTGGCCCAGCTCGACAAGGTGCGCCTCCCCTACAACGTGAACGCCGTCTCCATGGCGCTCGCCTGCGCGGTGCTCGAGAACCCGGAGCGCCTGGAGGAGCGGGTGCGCAAGGTGGCGGCGGCCCGGCGGCAGCTGGCCGGGGGGCTCGCCGCCGTCCCGGGCCTCACGGTCTTTCCCAGCGAGGCCAACTTCGTCCTGGTGCGCACGCCCATCGACGGCCAGCGCGCCTGGCAGCGGCTCTTGGAGAGGGGCGTGCTGGTGCGCAACCTCTCCCGCCCCGGACCGCTCCGGAACTGCCTGCGGGTGACCGCCGGCACCCCAGAGGAGAACCAGCGATGCGTCGACGCGATGCGCGCCGCCCTCGCCTGACGGCGCGGTCGGGCCGCGTGGCCCGGAAGACCCGCGAGACCCGGGTCCAGGTGGGGGTGCGCCTGGAGGGCGGGCCGGCCCGGATCTCGACCGGGGTCCCCTTCCTGGACCACATGCTGGCGCAGCTCTCCCGCCACGGCGGCCTCGGGCTCACCGTGCGGGCCAAGGGGGACCTGGAGGTGGACGCCCACCACACCGTCGAGGACGTGGGCATCGGGCTCGGGGAGGCGCTGCGCCAGGCGCTGGGCGACAAGACCGGCATCGCCCGCTACGGCTGGTCGCTGGTGCCGCTCGACGAGGCGCTGGTGGAGGCGGTGGTGGACCTCTCCGGGCGGCCGCACCTCACCTGGAACGCCAAGCTCCCCGCCGGTAAGAAGTTCATCGGAGCCTTCGACGTGGACCTGACCCAGGACTTCTTCCAGGCGCTCGCCAACCACGCGCGGCTCACCCTGCACGTGCACGTCCGCTACGGCCGGAACCTCCACCACGTGGTGGAGGCGGTCTTCAAGGCGGTGGCCCGGGCCCTGCGCGCTGCGGTGGCGCGGGAGGGCCAGGGGCTGCCCTCCACCAAGGGACTTCTGTGAGCGAGCGGATCGCCCTCGTCGACTACGGCGCCGGGAACCTGCGCTCGGTGGAGAACGCGCTGCGGGCGGTGGGGGCGGCGGTGGAGGTGACCCATGAAGCCGAGAAGGTGCACCGCGCCGATCGCATCGTGGTGCCGGGGCAGGGCTCCATGCCGGCCTGCGCCCAGGCCATGCGCCAGAGCGGCGTGGCCGCGGCGCTCACCGAGGCGGTGGCCCGGGGGGCCAGGGTGCTCGGCATCTGCGTGGGGCTGCAGATCCTCTTCGAGCGGGGAGAGGAGGGAGACGGGGCCGAGGGGCTGGGGCTGGTCCCGGGCGCGGTGAGCCGGCTCCCCGCCGGCGTGAAGCTCCCCCACATCGGGTGGTCGCCGCTCCGGGCGGTGGGGATGCCCCACCCGCTCTTCGCCCCCCTGGACGGGCAGTACGTGTACTTCGCCCATTCCTACGCCGGCCCCGCGGACGTTCCGGGGGCGCAGCTCCTGGCGGTGCACGGGCGCCCCTTCTGCGCCGCCCTGGCGGTGGGGAACCTGTTCGCGGTCCAGTTCCACCCGGAGAAGAGCCAGCGGGTAGGGCTCGAGTTCCTCGATCGCTTCGTGAGGCTGTAATTGCTGGTCATCCCGGCGATCGACCTCATGGGGGGCGAGGTGGTCCGGCTCGCCAAGGGGGACTTCGCCAGCAAGGTGGTCTACTCGCGGGGGCCGGCCGAGGTGGCCGCCGCCTTCCGCCAGGCCGGGGCGCGCCGCCTCCACGTGGTGGACCTCGACGGGGCCCGCGCCGGGAAGCCGGTGAACCTGGACTCGGTGCGGGCCATCGCCGCCGAGGGGGTGGAGATCGAGGTGGGCGGCGGACTGCGCAGCCTGCCGGACATCGAGCGGGTGCTCGGCCTGGGGGCCCGCTTCGTGGTGCTCGGGACCGCGGCGGTGGAGCGGCTGGATCTGGTGAAGGCGGCGTGCCAGAAGTTCCCGGGCCGGGTGGTGGCCGGCATCGACGCCAAGGGCGGAGAGGTGGCCATCGCCGGCTGGGAGCAGGGGACGGGCCTGCCGGCGGCCGAGGTGGCGAGGAGGGTGAAGGGCGCCGGGGTGGACCTGGTGGAGTACACCGACGTGGCCAGGGACGGGATGTTCGCCGGGGTGGACGCGGCCGGCGCGGCGGCGCTGCAGCGCGAGGCCGGGGTCAGCGTGGTGGCCTCCGGCGGCGTGGCCTCGCTCGAGGACGTCACGGCCTGCAGGGCCGCCGGCCTCGCCGGCGTCATCGTGGGGAAGGCGATTTACGAGAAGAGGCTCGACCTCGCCGAGGCGGTGCGGGTGGCGGGGGAGGGGTAGCCGGGGCGCAGGGCCCCGAAGGCACGCCAGGGTGGTCTGGTGAGCTCCCGGCGTGGCCCGGCCGCCCCAGCCGTCCCCTCCCACCCCGCCCGCGAGCGTGGCCGACGAGTCCCTCCTCGACTTCCTCGCCGCGCTGACGCCCGAGGAGCGGCTCCGCTGGAACGAACCCGCGGCCGCCACCATCCGGGAGCTCCGCCATGGCTTCGCCGCCGCCTCTTCGCGATCCTCGAGGACACCATCCGGCGGCGGGGGAGGGCGCGGCGCGATGGCGTGCTGGCGCACTTGCAGCTGCGTTCATACCGGCGTATGAATGGATCATGCCGCCCGCGCCCAAGGGAACCCGCCGCGTCACCGCGAACCTGCCCGTCGACCTCCTCTCCCGGGCCCAGCGGGCCACGGGCAAGGGGATCACCGAGACCCTCGTCGCGGGGCTCGAGGCCCTGGACCGCCGGAGGGCAGCCGAGAAGCTCATCGGCCTGGCGGGCAAGGTGAAGATCGACCTGGACCTCGACCTGGCCCGTGAACGCCCTCGTCATTGACACGTCGAGCTGGATCTCCATCTTGGCTGGCGGCGCGCCCGAAGCCGTGCAACGGGCGCTGCGGGCGGGCCGGGTCGTCCTGCCGCCGGTGGTGGCGGCGGAGCTATTGAGCGGGAAGATGCCGCCTCGCCGGCGGACCGAGCTCAGGCAGGCACTTCGCGGGCTGGTTCCGTTCCCGGCGGACCTGGCCCACTGGTTCCGGGTGGGCGATCTGCGAGCCGATTTGGCCGCGCGCGGCGTCACCGTGTCGGTGCCGGACGCGCACGTGGCCCAGTGCGCGTTGGACCTGGACGCGCAGCTCATGACCGAGGATCGCATCTTCGCGCTGGTGGCGAGGCACGCGCCGTTGCGCGTTGCTGGATGAGCGCCCTCACCCCGCGGGGTCTCCGGAGAACCCGGGTGCCCTCTCCCGGAGGGAGAGGGCCGTCCTGATGTCGCCGTATGTGCCCTGCCGGCGCCATGACCCAAACGGGTGATTCCAGTTCTAGCTTGAACTGGCGTGGCCCCGGCTCGGCCGTCACCGGCAGCGGCGAGCGCCCGCACAATGCGGCGGTTTCGGTTAGGATTCCCGCGTGCCCGCCAAGCGAATCATTCCCTGCCTGGACGTGAAGAACGGGCGCGTCGTGAAGGGCGTGAACTTCCTGAACCTGCGCGACGCCGGCGACCCGGTGGAGGCGGCCTCGCGCTACGACGCCCAGGGGGCCGACGAGGTCTGCTACCTGGACATCACCGCCACCCAGGAGAACCGCGGCACGCTCCTCGACCTCGTGTCCCGCACCGCCGAGAAGGTCTTCGCGCCGCTCACCGTGGGCGGCGGCGTCCGCTCCGAGGAGGACTTCGTGGCCCTGCTCCGCGCCGGGGCCGACAAGGTGAGCGTCAACTCGGCGGCGGTGAAGGACCCGTCCCTGGTGGATCGGCTCTCGGCCGTGGCCGGGGCCCAGGCGCTGGTGATCGCCATCGACGTGAAGCGGCGCCAGGGCCCAAAGCCGGAGTGGGAGGTCCACGTGGCCGGGGGGACGAAGCCCACCGGCGTCGAGGGTCTCTCCTGGGCCCGCGAGGTGGCGCGGCGCGGCGCCGGGGAGCTGCTCCTCACCAGCATGGACCGGGACGGCACCCGGGCCGGCTACGACCTGGACCTGCTCCGCGCCGTCTGCGGCGCGGTGGACATCCCGGTCATCGCCTCGGGCGGGGTGGGTACCCTGGAGCACCTGGTCGAGGGGCTCGAGGTCGCGGACGCGGCCCTGGCCGCCAGCATCTTCCACGACGGGCAGCACACGGTGCAGGAGGCCAAGGCCTTCTGCCGGCGGAGGGGGCTCGAGGTCCGCCCCTGACGGAGGGCACCATGGCCAACGAGCACTTCCTGGCGCAGCTGTGGGCGGTCATCGAGTCCCGCAAGGCCGGCGAGGGGCCGGACAAGAGCTACACCCGGGAGCTGCTCGCCAGCCCCGCCCAGGCGCGCAAGAAGCTGGCCGAGGAGGCTCACGAGGTGAACGAGGCCCACCAGGCGCTCATGCACGGCCGGGACTCCAAGGACCACCTGGCCCACGAGGCGGCCGATCTGGTCTACCACCTGTTCGTGCTCCTGGCCGCGGCCGACGTGACCCCCGCCGAGGTCTACGCGGTCCTCGAGTCCCGGCACCTCAGGACGACCAAAACCCCTTGACAGATTCGGGGCTTTCCCTTAAACGCTACCCCAAAAGCCGCGACAAGCCGGGCGGACCCCGTCCGGCTTGTTCCGTCTGGTTTTCTCACTTCGAAAGAAAGCGAGCCGAGGAACGAATGACCGGAGTCCGCGTCAAGGAGGGGGAGTCCTTCGAGAACGCGCTCAAGCGCTTCAAGAAGCAGTGCGAGAAGTCCGGGATCCTGTCGGAGATCCGCAAGCGCGAGCACTACGAGAAGCCGAGCGTGAAGAAGAAGAAGAAGATGCTGGCCGCCAAGAAGCGGGCCATGAAGAAGATGCGAAAGGGCGGCTGGTAGGCTTCGGGGAGACGAAGGCGCGATGGGGCTCCGGGAACGCCTGGACGCGGACCTCAAGGCCGCGATGAAGGAGAAGGACGAGCTCAAGCTGTCCGTGGTCCGGATGCTGAAGAGCGCCGTGAAGTACCGCGAGGTGGAGGGCCCGAAGGCGGTCGCGCTCGACGAGGCTGGCATCCTCCAGGTGGTGGCCAGCGAGATCAAGCGGCGCCGCGACTCGGTGGAGCAGTACCGCGCCGGCGGGCGCGAGGACCTGGCCGGCAAGGAGGAGAGGGAGATCGCCATCCTCCAGGGCTACCTGCCGGCGCAGCTCTCCGAGGCCGAGCTCGAGGCCAAGGTGGACGAGGTGGTGGCGCGCCTTTCCGCCAAGGGGCCCAAGGACATGGGCGCGGTCATGAAGGCGCTCCTGCCGGAGGTGCAGGGACGCGCCGAGGGTAAGCTGGTGAGCGACCTGGTGAAGCAGCGCTTGGCGGGGAAGTAGGCCGGAGGGAATGATCCCCGAGCCGATCATCGAGGAGATCAAGCGCAGGATCGACGCGGTGGCGGTCTTCGGCCGCCACATGGAGCTCAAGAAATCCGGCCGGACGTGGAAGGGGTGCTGCATCTTCCACGGAGAGCGCACCCCGAGCTTCCACGTCTACCCGGAGGACAAGCACTTCAAGTGCTACGGCTGTGGTGAGTACGGCGACGTCTTCAAGTTCCTGCAGAAGGTGCAGGGGAAGGAGTTTCCCGAGGTGGTGAGGGCCCTGGCGGCCGAGGTCGGGGTGGAGATCCCGGAAGCCGCCGAGGACACGGCCGAGGCCCGCGCCCGGCGCAAGGAGCGGAACGAGGCCCTGGCGGCCTGCGAGGCCGCCGCCCGTTACTTCGCCGCCCGGCTCTGGTCGCCCTACGGCGGGTCCGGGCGCGACTACCTCGCCTCGCGAGGGGTCTCCGAGGAGACCTCCCGCCTCTTCAGGCTGGGCCTCTCGGCCCCGGGCTGGCACGACCTCGGGGGGCGGCTCGCCGAGAAGGGGATCGCCGAGGCGGCGCTGGAGCGGGGCGGGCTCTTGGTTCGCAAGGAGGAGCGCGCCTGGGACCGCTTCCGCGGCCGGCTCATGTTCCCCATCTGCGGGCTCGACGGCCAGCCCATCGGCTTCGGCGGCCGGGCCATGGGCGAGGAGAAGGGCGCCAAGTACATCAACAGCCCGGAGACCGTCCTCTACAAGAAGAGCCGGGTCCTGTACGGGTTGGACCTGGCCCGAGAGGCCATCCGCAAGTCGCGGTCGGCGGTCCTGGTGGAGGGGTACTTCGACGTCATCGGCTTGCACCAGGCCGGGGTCAAGAACGCGGTGGCGGTCTGCGGCACCGTCCTCACCCCGGAGCACCTCGAGCTCCTGCGCCGCTGCGACTGCCGCGAGGTGGTGATCCTCTTCGACGGCGACCCGGCCGGGTTGGCCGCTCCGGCCAAGGCGGCCGAGGCGCTCCTCCCCTCCGGGATGAGCGGCAAGGTGGCGATGCTGCCCGGCCAGACCGATCCCGACGAGTTCGCCCGCCAGAACGGGCGCAAGGAGGTGGAGGCCCTCCTCGCCGGGGCCGCCCCCCTCACCGACTTCCTCATCGAGCGGGCGGTGGAGCGCTTCGCCGGCGGCCGCCCCGCCGACGCCTCGGTGGAGCAGAAGCTCGCCGCGGTGCGGGACCTCGAGCCCTTCGTCCGGCTGGCCCCGGAAGGCCTGGCCCGCTCGGTGTTCGAGGAGCGCATCGCGAGGAGGCTCGACCTGGACCTCGCCGCCTTGCGCGCGGAGGTGCAGCGCGAGCCAACATCGCAGTCCGGAAGCCTTCACTCCACGCGGTCTCCGAGGAGTCCGAGTGCCCTCTCCCAGGGGGAGAGGGCGGCCAGGGCGGGAGCGCGGCCGGCCTCGCGGATCCCGGTGCTGCTCCCAGGTCCGGCGGTGGACGCGCTGGCGCTGCTGGCGGCTTTCCCCGACCTGGCGGAGGTCGCCGCCGACGAGGACCTGCCCCAGCTCTTCCCGGAGGGGCCCATCGCCGAGCTGGTGAGGGCCCTCATCCGCGAGCCCCTGCCCGTGGAGGCGGTGCTCTCCCGGCTCGCTCCCGCGGCCGACGAGCGGGCGGTGGAGCGGGTGCGCCGGCTCGCCGGGCCGGGCCGCCCCCGCCAGCAGGACGCCGAGCGGGAGCTCCGCCGTGCCGCGGTGGAGGCCAAGATCGAGGCCAACCGGCGCGAGCAGGACCGGTTGCTCAAGCTGGTGGCCAAGGCGGGCTCCCCCCCGCCGGAGGACCTGACCGTGGAGCAGCTCACACTCCAGCGGCGCCGCGCCGATCTCGAGAGGCGGCGGGAGAAGCTGCGCCGGACATGAGGGGCAAGCTAGGGCGCTTGCTCGCGAAGATCGCCGGGCTGGCCCGCCCGGAAAGGGTTATTCAATCGGGATCGGAGGCCAGGCAGATGAGCGCCACCAGGAAGCACAGGAAGGGCAAGGCCAGGCCTGCCGTGAAGGCCCGCCGCGGCCCGGCTCGCCTCGCGCGCCGGGCCAAGGCGAAGGTCAAGGCCCGGGCCGGCGGGGCGGCCCCGAAGCGCTCCGGCGCCGCCGCGCGCAAGGGCAAGGGACGGGGGCACGAGGCCCGCGAGCGCGAGGAGCTGTCCAAGAAGACGCGGGCCGAGGAGGCCGAGGCCGAGGGCGAGGCCGAAGGCGAGGAGGGCGAGGCCGAGGAGGGCGAGGAGACCGAGGAGGCCGCCGGCGAGGACGACCTCTCCGACATCACCGAGCGCTCCGAGGTGAAGGCCCTCATGGAGCGGGGCCGCGAGAAGGGCTTCCTCACCTACGACGAGGTGAACGACGCCCTGCCGGGCGACATCGTGTCCTCCGACCAGATCGACGACGTCATGTCGATGTTCGGCGAGCACGACATCGAGGTGGTGGACGACGCCAAGAAGATGAAGCTCCCCGACAAGCCCCCGCCCGAGCCCGAGGCCAAGGCGGCGGCCGAGGCGGAGGAGAAGGAGGAAGAGGAGGACGCCGGCTACGGCAAGTCGAACGACCCGGTGCGCATGTACCTGCGCAAGATGGGGTCGGTCTCGCTCCTCACCCGCGAGGGCGAGGTGGAGATCGCCAAGCGCATCGAGGAGGGCGAGAAGGAGGTGCTGCACGCGGTGCTCTCCTCCTCCATCGCCATCCGCGAGATCCTCGACCTGGGGGAGCGGCTGCGCAAGGGCAAGATCCGGGTCCGGGAGATCGTGAAGGACTCGGGCGAGGAGACCCCGCGCGAGGAGGAGGCCGAGGGCGAGGAGGAGGTCGAGGTGGCCGAGGCCCCGGAGGGCGCCGGCGACGGCGCCGCCGAGGGCGAGCCGGAGTCGCCGCCCATCCCGCGCGAGGAGGAGAAGAGGGTCGAGCACGTCCTCCGGCACATCGACCGCATCCGCAAGCTGGAGCGGGACGTCGCCAAGATCCGGGAGACCCTGGGGTCGACCAAGCGCATGTCCGAGGTGAGGCGGAAGGCGCTGCGCGCCGAGATCCGGTCCATCGAGGGGCACATGGTCGACCACCTCGAGGCCATCCAGCTCAACAAGAAGCAGATCGACCGCATCGTCCAGAAGCTGAAGGGGCTCATCAAGCGGGTGGAGGAGGCGGAGCGGGAGCTCCTGGAGTGCGAGCGCCGGGTGGAGGTGCCGGTGCGGGAGCTGAAGCGGCTCCTGCGCGAGTCCCGCGGCGACGAGGCCGCCTGGAAGAAGGTGGGGCGCAAGCTCGGCCTCAAGGGCGACGACCTGGAGGAGCTGGACCGGGTGGTGCGCACCGCGGTGCGCAAAGTGCTGCGGGTGCAGGAGGAGGCCGAGGTCCCCATCGACGAGCTACGCCGCACCTACCGTGCCATCATCGAGGGCGAGCGCAAGGCGGAGCGGGCCAAGACCGAGCTAGTGGAGGCCAACCTCAGGCTGGTGGTCTCCATCGCCAAGAAGTACACCAACCGCGGCCTGCAGTTCCTGGATCTCATCCAGGAGGGGAACATCGGCCTCATGAAGGCGGTGGACAAGTTCGAGTACAAGCGCGGCTACAAGTTCTCCACCTACGCCACCTGGTGGATCCGGCAGGCCATCACCCGCGCCATCGCCGACCAGGCCCGCACCATCCGCATCCCGGTGCACATGATCGAGACCATCAACAAGCTCATCCGCACCAGCCGCTACCTGGTGCAGGAGCTGGGCCGGGAGCCGACGCCGGAGGAGATCGCCGAGAAGATGGAGCTCCCGCTCGACAAGGTGCGCAAGGTCCTGAAGATCGCCAAGGAGCCCATCTCCCTGGAGACGCCCATCGGCGAGGAGGAGGACAGCCACCTGGGCGACTTCATCGAGGACAAGGCCATCGTCAGCCCCTCCGACGCGGTCATCAACATGAACCTGGCCGAGCAGACAAGGAAGGTGCTGGCCACGCTGACGCCGCGCGAGGAGAAGGTGCTGCGGATGCGCTTCGGCATCGGCGAGAAGTCGGACCACACCCTGGAGGAGGTGGGCCAGGACTTCGAGGTCACCCGCGAGCGCATCCGTCAGATCGAGGCCAAGGCGCTGCGCAAGCTGCGCCATCCCTCGCGCTCCAAGCGCCTCAAGAGCTTCGTGGAGAACTAGGCGGGCCCATAGCTCAACGGCCAGAGCGCTCGGCTCATAACCGATGCGATCCAGGTTCGAATCCTGGTGGGCCCACCCGGTGGGGACCGACGTTTCAAACGAAAGGACCAGACGGTGTCGCTGCGTGAGAAGCTGAAGGCGCTGGAGGAGCTGCAGCAGGTGGACCTGGAGCTGAACGAGGTCCAGGCCGCGGCCGAGGGCGTGCCGCGGCGGCGCGCCGAGATCGAGGCGCGGGTGGCCGAGGCCCGCACCGCCTGGGAGGGGCACAAGACCAGGCTGGCCGACAACGAGCGCGAGCGGCGCGGGCAGGAGCAGCTGCTCGGGCTGGAGCGCGACAAGGTGAAGAAATGGGAGGGGCGGCTCGGGGAGATCCGCACCCCCCGCGAGTACGCCGCCCTGTCGCGCGAGATCGACATCGCCAAGAAGACCAACGAGGGGATCTCCGAGCAGCTGCGGGAGCTCGGGGCCCAGGCCGCCGAGCTGCAGAAGGCGCTCGAGGCCGCCGAGGAGCAGCTCTCCGAGCGGGAGCTGGAGGCCCAGGACGAGCTGGAGGCCCTCGGGAAGCGCGCCGCCGAGGAGGTGGAGCGCATCCGGGCCCTGGAGGCGCGCCGGGCCGAGGTGTCGAAGCGGGTGGACCCGGCGCTGCTCGGCAAGTACGAGAACATCCGGCGCCGCCGGGCCGGGATCGCCGTGGCGCCGGTGGTGGGCGCCACCTGCCGGGGATGCAACCGCAACATCCCCCCGCAGCTGGCCATCGTGCTGCAGCGGGCCGACTCCATCGAGATCTGCCCCAACTGCCAGCGCATCATCTACTCCTCGTCCGCGGTGTCCCCGGCGGCGCCGTCCCACGCGTAGGGCCTCCCCGTGGCCAAGCCCGTCCTGGCGGAGCTGCTCCGCTTCATCGCGGCCAACGAGGAGCTCCCCCGCTCCCTGCAGCGCTACAAGGGATACGACCGCGACACCCTCGGCAAGCTCATCGCCGCCGCCGCCGACCGGGTGGAGCAGGCCGAGGCCGTCCCCGACTCGCCCCCCCCGGCCCGGACGCGCCCCGGCGTCCGCAGGGCGGCCGAGGGGCGCCCCGCCGCCGCGTCCGCCAACCCCGAACCGGCCGCGCGCACTCGCCTCTTCACCGACGGGGCCGCTCGCGGCAACCCCGGGCCGGCCGGCGCCGGGGCGGTGATCGTGAGCCCGCAGGGGCACATCGTGGCCAAGGTGGGCAAGTTCCTCGGCGACAACACCAACAACTACGCCGAGTACATGGGGCTCATCCTGGGGCTCAAGCGCGCCAAGGCCATGGGCATCAAGGCGCTGGACGTCTTCGCCGACTCGGAGCTCCTGGTGCGGCAGCTCAACGGCGAGTACCAGGTGAAGGCCGAGAACCTCCGGCCGCTCCACGAGGAGGCGCGGCGGCTCCTGACCGCCTTCCCGGGAGTGAAGCTGCGCCACATCCGCCGCGAGGAGAACGAGGCGGCGGACGAGATGTCGAACCGGGCCATCGACGAGCGGCTGTGAGACCCGGTCTGGGCGCGGGCGCGGCGCCAAGGAGGGGACCGTGCTGGGGGCGTTGATCGGGCTCGCCGGCGGGATCTTCGGGGGGCTGGTGGGGCTCGGCGGCGGCGTGGTGATGGTGCCCCTCCTGGTGGGGCTGGCCCGGCTGCGCCAGCGGGAGGCCCACGGGACCAGCCTGGTGACGGTGGTCCTGGCGGGGATAGCCGGCGCCGTCACCTACGCCAGCCGCGGGGCGGTGGACCTGACCGGAGCGGCCCTGCTGGCCCTCACCGCCATCCTCACCGCCCACTTCGGGGCGCGCTACGCCCACGTCCTCCCCGACTGGAAGCTGAAGCGGACCTTCGGGGGCTTCCTCCTGGCGATGTCGCTGCTCTTGCTGGCCAAGCCCTGGCTCACCGGCGCGGCGGCGCCGCTCGAGGGCTGGGGCAAGGCGGTGGTGCTGCTCCCCGTCGGCGCCGTCACCGGATTCCTCTCCGGAATGATGGGCGTGGGAGGCGGGAACTTCATGGTGCCGGCCATGGTGCTCCTGGCGGGCTACCAGCAAGTGGTGGCCCAGGGGACCTCGCTCCTGGCGATGGTCCCCGCCGGCGCGGTGGGGGCCCTCGCCCACTGGCAGCTCGGCAACGTGGTCCAGCGGCTGCTCCCCGGCCTGGCGGCGGGGATCCTGGTCGGGGCCTTCCTGGGCGGCAGCGTGGCCCTGCGCCTCCCGGAGCAGGTGCTGCGCCCTGCCTTCGTGGCGGTGCTGCTCTGGGCCGGGCTCCGCTACGTCCGGGCTCCGAGGCCGGCGGCCGCGGCGCCTCATGGCGGGGATCACCCGCGCCTGCCCCCGGCGGGGGACGAAACCTGACTGACGCTCGCGCGCTCGAGTTCGCCAGCAGTGTGATCCACCTCGCCACACCCGCAAAGGATCCCCAGGATCGCCTTGCGCCCGACCTGGCGGCGTGCCTAGCAACGACGCGCGCCGGTGATTCATGACGGACTCCGCGATGCGCTCCACTGCCGGCGGGGAGGCGCGCTGAGAGAGGATGCCGTGGCAAGCAGCAACTCGGTGAGCGTGGTCCTCGTCCACGGCGGATTCGTCGACGGCTCCGGCTGGCGAGGGGTGTACCAGTTCCTGAGAAAGGAAGGATACGGAGTGAGCGTGGTGCAGAACCCGACGACGTCCTTGGACGACGACGTCGCCGCGACCAAGCTCGTCCTCGACGCGCAGGACCAACCCGTCATCCTCGTAGGGCACTCGTACGGCGGCGTGGTGATCACCGAGGCCGGGAACCATCCCAAGGTCCTCGGGCTCGTCTACATCGCGGCCTTCGCTCCCAGCGAGGGCGAGTCCGTGGACGCGCTCATCAAGAACCCGCCGCCGGGCGCGCCGGTGCCCCCGATCCTGGCGCCGCGGGACGGTCGCCTCTTCCTCGACGAGGACAAGTTTCGCGCTTCCTTCGCAGCCGACGTCGATCCGGACGTGGCCGCCTTCATGGCCGACTCTCAGGTCCCGTGGGGTGTGGACGCTCTGCGCGGCACGATCACCAAGGCGGCATGGAGGACGAAGCCGAGCTGGTACCTGGTCGCCACCGAAGATCGCATGATCCCGCCCCCCGCTCAGCGAATCATGGCCGGCCGTGCCGGGGCGACGACCATCGAGCAGAAGGGGTCCCATGCGGTCTACGTGTCGCAAGCCGGGGCCGTGGGGGCGTTCATCGACAGAGCCGCCTCCGGCGTGACGGTGACGGCGGTCGGGTCCGGGGCCGCCGAGGAAGCCGGGGTCCCGCCCTCCAGCCCGTAGACGGGCCCCGGCGGCCCCGCGCCGCCTCATCGTCAGGCTGCGCGACCGACGTTTGCGAGCCGCCGCGCGTTCCTCGTCGCCGCGCGGCGGCCGCTCCGGGGTCGCGAGCGAGACCAGCGCCCGGAGGCGAGACCGGGCCGCCGGGGATCCCGGAAACCGGCGGGCGCTGTCACAAGCCGAGGTAGGCGGCCCGGATCTCGGGGTTCCGGGCCAGCTCGGCGCTGGTCCCGGCCAGGCGCAGCCGCCCGGTCTCGATCACCATCCCGCGCTGCGCCACCTCCAGTGCCTTATGCAGGTTCTGCTCCACCAGGAGCACCGTCATGCCGCCCTGGTGCAGCTCGGCCACGGTTCGCATCACCTGGTCCACCAGCAGGGGCGCCAGCCCCAGGCTGGGCTCGTCGAGCATGAGCAGGCTGGGCTCGCTCATGAGGGCGCGGCCGATGGCGCACATCTGCTGCTCGCCGCCGGAGAGGCTGCCCGCCAGCTGGCGGCTGCGCTCGGCCAGGCGCGGGAACAGGGCCATCACCTTCTCCAGATTCTGCGCGGCGTGGGGGCGAGCCCGGGCCCCGTAGGCGCCGAGCTCGAGGTTCTCCCGCACCGTGAGCAGCGGCCAGAGCTCGCGCCCCTCGGGGACCAGGGCCATGCCCAGGTCGGCGCGGGCCGAGGCGGGCACCGAGGCGAGCGACTGCCCGCGGAAGCGGATGTCGCCCCGCCGGGGCGGCCGCAGGCCGGCGATGGCCCTGAGCGTCGTGGTCTTGCCGGCGCCGTTGGAGCCGAGCAACGTCACCATCTCGCCCTCCCGCACCTCGAAGGAGAGGCCGTGGAGGACCTGGACGTCGCCGTAGGCGACATCGATGGCGTCCACAAGGAGTAGCGGCTCGCTCACGGGCGGGCTCCCCGCTGTCCCGGCCCGAGGTAGGCCTCGATCACCCCGGGGTCATCGGCCACCTGGGCCGGCGTGCCCTCGGCGATCTTCCTGCCGCGGTCGAGCACCACCATCCGATCCGAGAGGCTCATCACCGCCGGCATGACGTGCTCGATCATGATCACCGCCACCCGGCGCTGGTCGCGGATGCGGCGCACCAGCGCCACCAGCGCCATGGCCTCGGCCGGGTTCAGGCCGGCCACCACCTCGTCCAGGAGCAGCACCCGCGGGACGGTGGCCAGCGCCCGGGCCAGCTCCAGCCGCTTGCGCCCGGCCAGGGTGAGCGAGCCCGGCATGTGGCCGGCGCGGTCGGCCAGGCCCACGAACTCCAGCACCTCCCCGGCGCGGTCGCGGGCGTGGCCGTGGCCCCTCCCGGCGCAGTGGAGCGCGGCCACCGCCACGTTGTCGGCCACGGAGAGGGTGGCGAAGGGTCGGACGATCTGGTGGGTGCGCACCACGCCGCTGCGCACTACCCGGTGGGCCGGCCAGCCGGTGATGGACCGCCCGTCGAGCAGCACCTCGCCGGCGGTGGGTGGGAGCGAGCCGGCGATGAGGCCGAAGAGCGTGGTCTTGCCGGCGCCGTTCGGGCCGATGATGCCCAGGATCTCCCCCTCCCCCAGGGCCAGGTCCACCCCGTCCACGGCCTTGAGGCCGCCGAAGGTCCGACACAGGGCGCGGGTCTCGAGGAGCGGCATGGTCAGGCGGCGCGGCGCGCGGCGGCGAGCCGGCGGGCGCGCAGGAAGAGGCCGGTGAGCCCCAGCGGCTCGAAGAGGATGATGAAGATGAGCAAGAGGCCGTAGAGCCCGAGGTACAGCTGGGGGTAGGAGGCGAGCAGGTACTGCCGCAGGAGCACGAAGACCACCGCCCCCAGCACCGGCCCGAAGACGGTGCCCACCCCGCCGATGACCGACATGAGCACGAAGCCGATGGAGCGGTCGAAGCCGAACATGTCGTTGGGCTCGATGAAGCTGAAGTAGGAGGCCCACAGGCCCCCGGTCACGCCCACCACCGCCCCGGAGAGGACGAAGACCAGGTCCTGGTAAAAGGTGGCCGACACGCCCACGTCGGAAGCCGCCTCCACGTCGGCTTTGATGGCGAGGAGCTGCAGGCCCAGCGTGGAGCGGCGCAGGAGGAAGGAGCCGGCCGCCACCAGGGCGGTGAGCCCGAGGCCCCACCAGTAGAGCCGGTACTTCATGCCCGGGTCGATGAGGAGCGACAGGCCGGAGGCGCCGCCGGTGAAGGCCTCCCAGAAGGTGAAGACCAGGCGGGTGGCCTCCCCCAGGCCGATGGTGGCGATGGAGAAGTAGGGGCCGCGCAGCCGCAGGGTGGGGTGGGCCCCCAGGGCGAAGGCGCCCGCGGCCAGCCCGCCCGCGAGCCAGGCCAGGGGGGCCGGCAGCGAGGCGTCGAGGATGAGGCGCGCCGCCACGAAGCCCCCCACCCCGAACATGGCGGCGTGGCCGAAGCTCACCTGGCCCAGGAAGCCGCCCATCCAGTTCCAGGACAGCGCCCCGGCCACCATGAGGAAGGCCAGGGTGACGAGGTTGTGGCTGTAGGGGGAGAGCGGCACCACCAGGGGCATGGCCGCCAGCGCCGCCACCGCGGCGGCGAAGCCCGCCGCGGCCGCGGGAGGGACCAGCGCCGGCCAGCGCGGCCTCATCCCAGGACCCGGTGGCCGAAGAGGCCGCCGGGCCGGAGCACCAGCACCAGCACCAGCATGACGAAGCCCACCGCGGCGGTGAGGTAGGAGGGCATGACCAGGATGGCGAAGACCTCCACCGCGGCCAGGATGATCGCCGCCACGCCGGTGCCGAGGAAGCTCCCCAGGCCGCCCAGCACCACCACCACGAAGGACTTGAGCAGCTCGCCCGACCCCGAGGCCGGGTTGAAGGCGAAGATGGTGGCGGAGAGGAGCCCGGCCAGCCCGGCCAGGGCCGTGCCCAGGCCGAAGGTGAAGGAGTAGATGCGCTCCACGTCCACGCCCACCAGGGTGCAGCTGTCGGGGTTCTGAGCCACGGCTCGGATGGCGCGCCCGAGGTAGGTGCGCTTGAGGAGCAGGTGCAGGAGCGCCGCCACCAGGAGGCCAACCAAGAGCACGGCCAGCCGGTTCACCGGCAGGTGCGCCCCGAGGAGCTCCACCGAGCGGGTGGAGTAGGGGGTGCGGATGGCCTGGTCGTTGCCGGTGAAGATCAGGTAGGCCACGTTGCGGAGCACCAGCCACACCCCGAAGAGCAGGAGCAGCGAGGCCGGGCCCCCGGCCGGGCCCCGCGGCAGGTGGCGCACCAGCAGGCGGTACATCGCCACCCCCAGGCCGAAGGTGACCGGCACCACCAGCGGGATGGAGAGGTAGGGGTCGATCCCCAGGCCGCCGTGGAGCACCCAGCCCAGGTAGGCCCCGGCCATGATGACGCCGCCGTGGGCCAGGTTCACCACCCGCAAGACGCCGTAGATGAGCCCCAGGCCGTAGGCCATGGTGGCGTACAGCCCGGCCAGGAGCACCGCCGAGACCGTGAGGTCGACGAACCGGTCCATGACCCCTCCAGGCGCTCGGGCGAGGCGCTCCCGCCCTACTTGGCGCAGCGGGGGTTGGCGGCGACGCCCTCGGCGGTGGCCAGCGAGGGCGGGAAGACGATGGGGGCGCCGGCGCCGGGCAGGTTCTGCTGGAGCACGAAGGGGTTCTGGGCCTGCTGGCCGGTGCCGGCCGGGAACTCGAGGGTGCCGCCCGGGAGCAGCGAGGGCATCTTCAGCTCGGCCAGCTTCTGGCGCACCTTCTCGCGGTCCACCGCGCCGGCCTGCTGGATGGTGGTGAAGAGGGCCCGCGCCGCCTCGTACCCCAGCGCCTGGAACCACTCGGGGGAGCGGCCCCCGTAGCGGGCCTTGAAGGCCTCGAGGAAGTCCTTGGCCAGCGCGTTGCGGCTGGCGAGCAGCGGGCTCCACCACACCCCGGAGAGGACGTAGCTCACGTTCTCCGCGCCGAGGGCGTCGATGGCCCCCTTCTCGCTGCCGCGGGCGCCGTAGGTCACCACCTTGTGGCACATCCCACCAGACACGTACTGGCGGTGCATGGTGATGTAGTCGGGCAGGTGGGCGTCGGCGAGGAACAGGTCCACCCCGGCGGCCTTCACCTTGCCGAGCAGCGCCGAGAAGTCCTTGCCGTCGAGCGCGAACGACTCGTCCACCGCGATCTGGTAGGCGCCGCCGCTCTTGGCCACGAAGTCGGAGATGCCCTTCTGGAAGTCCTTGCCGTGGGAGGTGTTCTCCCACAGGAGCGCGATCTTGGCGGGTCGAGGTAGCTTGCCGGCCTTCTGCTGCACGTCGATCCACTCCATGAGGGTGGTGCCGAGCAGCTCCACCGGGGCCAGGGCGCCGAAGACGTACTTGTAGCCGCGCTTGTAGATCTTGCTGGCGGCGCCGCCGCCGTTCACGTAGGGGATGCGGTTCTGCTCGGCCACCGTGCTCTGCGCCTCGACGAGGTGGGTGGCGTAGGTGCCGAGCAGGAAGTCCACCTGGTCGCTGTTCACCAGGCGGTCGGCCAGGCTCACGGCGGTGGCCTGGGTGGTGGTGTCGTCGAGGAGCTTCAGCTCCACCGGGAGCTTCTTGCCGCCGACCTCCAGGCCCCCCTTCTTGTTCACCTCGTCGAAGGCCAGCTCGTACCCCTCCTTGAAGTAGCCGCCGATGCGGGCCTCGCCGCCGGTGAGCGGCAGGGTGGCGCCGACGAGGATCTTGGTGCGCTCGGCGGCCGGGGCCCGGAGGGGCAGGGCCCCGAGGAGCAGGGCGGCGAGCAGCAGGCGTCGCGCGCTGCGCAGCGTGGTCATGGAAGCCTCCCGTGAACTGAGGGTTACGGTACGGCCGCTTAGGCCGCGGACTGTACCGGCCCGGGATCGCCGCGATCAATCCCCCCTCCCGCCCGGGGGGCCCGGACCGGCTAGACTGTGTCCCCATGCACCCCCTGCTTCTGGACCTGGGCCGTCCAGGCTCCCGGGTCGCCCTTCGCCTGGGCGATGCGGCCGTCGGCTACGCCGAGCTCAACCGCCTGGCGCTGGCTCACGCGGCCCGTATGCGGGCGGAGGGCGTCTCCCCCGGCGAGCGCGTGGCGGTCTGGGCCACGCCCGAGCTCCCCGCGATCGCCGCCATCCTGGGCAACGCCCTCATGGGCGTGGCCACCGTGCCCCTGAACCCCTCCGTGGGCGGGAAGGAGCTGGCGCACGTGCTCGGGGACGCCGCTCCCAGGCTGGTGCTGGCGGCCGACCCGGCCCACTTCCGGGATCGGACCCCGCAGGTGCGGGCCATCGCCCTCGACGGGCGGGGGCCGGTCCCCGAGGCGCCGGGGCCGGAGGCGCCGCTCCTCGTGCTCTACACCTCGGGCACCACCGGGCCGCCCAAGGGCGCGGTCCTGACTCACCGTAACGCCGCCTTCGACCTCGACGCGCTGGCCGGCGCCTGGGGCTGGACCGCGGCCGACTCGCTGGTGCACGCGCTGCCGCTCTTCCACGTCCACGGCCTGGTGCTGGGGGTGCTGGGCAGCCTGCGGGTCGGCGGCGAGCTTCGCCTGCTGCCGCGCTTCACCCCGGAGGCGGTCTGCGACGCCATGGGGCGGGGCGGCACCATGCTCTTCGCGGTGCCGACCATGTACCACCGGCTGGCCGAGCACGGCGAGGCCACCCCAGAGGACGCGCGCAAGCTCGCTCGGGCGCGGCTCCTGGTCTCGGGCTCGGCGGCGCTGCCGGTACGGGAGAACGACCGGCTCTTCCGGCTCTTCGGGCAGCGGCCGGTGGAGCGCTACGGCCTCACCGAGACCGTCATCAACACCGCCGCCCGCTGGGACGGCCCGCGCACCCCCGGCACGGTGGGGCCGCCGCTGCCGGGCATCGAGCTCAGGCTGGTGGACGAGGAACGCCGCCCCATCCAGCCCGGGCCGGAGGCGCTCGGCGAGATGGCGGTGCGCGGCCCCAACGTCTTCGCCGGCTACCTGAACCGCCCCGACGCCACCGCCGCGGCCATGGACGGGCAGGGTTTCTTCTACACCGGCGACGTCGCCACCCTCACCGCCGAGGGTGAGGTCCGCATCGTGGGACGGCGCGCCACCGATCTCATCAAGACCGGCGGCTATAAGGTTGGGGCCGGCGAGGTGGAGGCGGCGCTGCTCGAGCACCCGGCGGTGCGCGAGGCGGCGGTGATCGGGGTGCCCGACGACGACCTGGGGGAGCGTATCGTGGCCTTCGTGGTGGGGTACGAGGGGGCTGTCCCGCCGGGCGAGAATGAGCTCGGCGACCACGTGGCGGGGCTGCTCGCGCCACACAAGCGGCCGCGGACGGTGCGGGTGGTGGCGAGCCTCCCGCGCAACGCCATGGGGAAGGTGCTGAAGAAGGAGCTGTCCCGGCTGACGGGGAGTCGCTGAGGGCCCCTGCGGCAGCAGGGCGGCGAGGGCGGCTCAGCCCCGGCTGGCGCCTGCTCCGCCGCAACTCCTTGCGCCCGATAGGGTACCCTTGCCGTGACTGATTCAAGGACGGTAGGGCATGGCAAACGAGAGCCAGGCACGAGGAACGACGGAAGTGCGGGACGAGGTCGCGCTGCTGGAGCTGAAGCGAGCGGAAGAGCTGCAGGAGCGGGCGTCCAGGATTGACGATCAGATCGAGCGGCTCCTGGAGCCGCTCGAGGACGCACTCGGCGCGCTGGCGCTGGAACGTGACCGGCTGTTCCATCAGGCGCTGGCGGCGCGGCAGAAGTTCTTCCAGGCGGCCAGGAAGGCCGATCCCGGCCTCGGCACCCATCGCGGCCTGCGCTACACACGCAAGGGGGAGCAGGTCTGCGTGGTCTGGGATGACGCCGGGCCGCAGTTTTCGGATGCTGACGACGCCGAGCTGCCGCAGTTGAAGCCGTTCGTCCGGCAGGTACCAGGTCGCCTGGTCCTGTCTTTCCGGTCGCGGGGGCGAGAAGGCGCATAGGAAGAAACGGGGCGGCCATGCGGACCGGGGTGGCCAGGCCGTGCCGGACCACCCGGAGCTCGCCGATGGGCCGGCTGGAGGCCAGGCGCGTTTGCGCTGTTTGCCGCTGGAGCGGCGGCGCGTTATCCTGTCATCGCCGGAGCCGCCCGGGCGAACGCGTCGGAACTCGAGTCCGCCGAGGAAAGTCCGGGCACCGCAGGGCAGGGTGCCGGCCAACGGCCGGTCGGGGCGACCCGCAGGACAGTGCCACAGAGAACAGACCGCCGAACGGCGCCGCAAGGCGCGCGTGGCAAGGGTGAAACGGTGCGGTAAGAGCGCACCGCGTTCCCGGCGACGGGGACGGCACGGCAAACCCCACCCGGTGCAAGGGCAAATAGGGAGGCGTCCTCGCGGCGACGCGAGGTGTAGACCGGCCCGGTCGAGCCTCCGGGTACAGCCCGCTACAGGCGCGCGGCAACGCGCGCCGGAGAGGAATGTTCGCCACCGCCGCCACCGCCTGCGACAGCAGGCGGGTTTCGACAACTCGGCGGGACAGAACCCGGCTTACAGGGCGGCTCCGGCACTTCTCCTGAGACTACAGGGCCTTGGCAGCGGCGTTTCCGGCCGTGCTGCCCAAGTGCTGCCCAAGTTCCACCGGAACCCCCCCTCCGACGCCCCCCAGGTCGAGGGGGATGGTCCCGAGGTCCCGGGTGGCGAACAGGTCGGGCCGGAGGTGCACGTACCGCTCCGTCAGGACCACCGAGTAGTGCCCCAGCACCTTGGAGAGCTTCTCGATGGAGCCGCCCGCCAGCACCCACTGACTGGCGAACGTGTGCCGGGTCGCCTCGTACCACCCGAGGCCGGGCCGGGCGAGGTGGAGCGCGTCGAGCGCGGCGCGGAGGTAGACGCCGGGCGTGTGCTTGTCCACCTTGGTCCCGTCGCGGCGCAGCGGCGGCACTACCCGGCCCTCGCCTCCGGTCTTGAGCTTCCACGCCTTGAGCACGGGCAGGAGCCCGTCGAGGATGGGCACCACGCGGCTGTCCTTGTCCTTGAGCGGCCCGGTCACCGACTCCCGCACGTGGATGCGGCGCGCGTCGAGGTCAACGTGCTCCCAGCGGAGCCCGAACACCTCGCCCGTCCGCAGGCCCGCCATGGCGCCGATAGCGTAGGCCACCCCGAGCCCCCCGTGCCGCTCGCGGAGGTCGAGGTAGATGCGGCGCACGTCCGCGAGCTTCTCCACAAACGGCGTGGTCCTGGGGTCGTGCGTCGAGCGGGCGAGCCGCCGGGTGGCGCGGGGCAGCGCGCGGGCCGGGTTCGACTGCGCAAGCCCCTGTTCCACGAGGTCGCTGTAGAGCGCCGATAGGAGCGACACGAGGATGCGGACGGTCCCGCCCGCGAGGCCCTCCGCGAGCTTCGCCTCCACGTAGCGCCGGATGATAGCGGCGTCCACCTCGGCGGGCCGGAGGTGCGCGAACCACGGCGCGACGTGGTTGTGCCAGCGGAGCCGGTCGGTGCTGGCGGCCCGGTGGGTCAGGTCGCGGGAGTCGAGCCAGGGGCCCGCCAGCACCCCGAGCGTGGGAACGTCCCTCGGGTTGCGCGGGAGGCCGGCCCTTCCCACGGCAAGCTCGCCACCGACACGGGCGAGCACCCGCTCGGCAAGCTCCCGGGTGGCGAACCCGCCCCGGTAGCAGCGCCTCGCGCCCTCGCGCCAGCGGATACCCCAGGTGCCCCCAGCCCC
>DASTPH010000184.1:0-2826 GCA_035762305.1 Anaeromyxobacteraceae bacterium | reverse complement strand
GGCCCGAGGCCATCGGCGACGGCTACCGCCGCTTCGTGGAGAATCGCTTCCGGGAGGCCTTCCGCCTCGAGGTGCCGATGCGCCTGCTGTTCAAGGAGCGCAAGCGCGCCGCGCGCCCGCGGCGAGGCGCCGGCCGGTAGGCTCGTGGCCGCCTTGACCTCGTCCGGTTCCCCGCCTAGATTGTCCCGGTTTTTCGCGCGGATTCGAGGGGAGGGCCATGGCCAAGAGCGAGCACCACGACCTCACCCGCAAGGAGATGAAGGGCCCGGACTGGTTCCAGGCCCGGGCCGCCGCCGCCGCCTCCTGGACCACCCAGAACCAGAAGCGCATCCTGGTGGCAGTCGGGGGCGTGCTGGCGGTGCTGGCGGTGGCGCTGGGCGTATCCGCCTGGATGGCGGAGCGCGAGGCCAAGGCGGGAGCGCTGCTGTACCGGACCCTGGAGGCGGTCGACAGCGAGATCTCGAGCGCGCCCGTGCCCGGGCTGGGGCGGCAGGTCTTCGCCACGGCCACCGATCGAGATCGCGCCATCCTGACCGCCGCAGCCGAGGTCGTGCAGGTCCATCCCTCCAGCGCCGCCGCCCGCGCGGCCGCCCTGGCCGCCGGCGACGCCCACCTGAGGCAGGGCGAGTGGGACGCCGCCCTGGAGGCCTACCAGCGCTTCCTGGCCGGCCCCGTGGAGGACTCGCTGCGCTTCTCCGCCTTGGAGGGCGTGGCCGCGGCGCACGAGGGCAAGGGAGACCTGGACCAGGCGGCCCGCGACTACGAGCGGCTCGGCGCCGAGTCGGCCGCCTTCAAGGATCGGGCGGCGCTGGAACGGGCCCGGGTCCTGGCCCGGGCCGGCAAGGCCGAGGAGGCGAGGTCGATCCTCAAGCGCTTCCCGGAGGAGTTCAAGGACTCGCCGCTGCGGGCGGAAGCCGAGGAGCGGCTGCGCCGGCTCGGGGCGGGCTAGGTGGTTTCTTCGCTCGCCGCCGTCCTGCTCGCCGCAGCAGCGCCGCCGGCCCCTCCGGCCGCGAGCAATCTCTACCGGGTCCTCTGGACCCGCCAGCTCACGCCTCAGACCCTGCTGGAGTACAAGCCCAGCGAGCCCGGGGGGGCGGGGGTGGATCCGGCCACCGGGATGGTGGTGGTGGGAACCCGCGACGGCTGGGTACACGCCTTCCTCCCCGACGGGGCCCTCATCTGGGAGTTCAGGGCCGCCGGCGGCTTCCTGGCGCCACCGCTGGTCGGCAGCGACGCGGTCTTCGTGGGCAGCCTCGACGGGCGCGTCTACGCGCGGGACAAGGCCACCGGCAAGGAGCGCTGGCAGTACGACGTCAAGGAGGAGATCGGGAGCCGCCCGGTGGCCTGGGGCGGGCTGGTGTACGTGGCCACGCTGCAGGACACCGTCCTGGCCCTGGATGCCAGGACCGGCGCCTTCAAGTGGCACCACCGGCGGGAGAGCACCGCCAGTTTCACCATCCGAGGGGTGGCCACGCCCGTCGCCGACGGCGGCGTGCTCTACGCCGGCTTCTCCGACGGCGCCGTGGTGGCGCTCGACGCCGCCACCGGGGTCCTGCGGTGGGAGCGCCGGGTGGCTCCCCGGGGCGACTTCATGGACGTGGACGGCATCGCCCTCGACGAGGGGCGCCTGTACGCGGCCGCCTACTCGGGGGCGGTGGTGGCCCTGGAGCCGGCCACCGGGAAGCCCTTGTGGGAGGTGAAGGCGCCGCAGGCCTGCCGGGTGGCGGCTGGGAAGGGCTACGTGGGCGTCGTCACCGTCGACCAGGTCCTGTTCATGACCGGCCAGGACGGCAAGGAGCTGTGGCGCCTGCCGCTGCAGGGGATGCCCACCGGTCTCCCCGTGGCGCTGGGGCGCGGCTTGGGCCTCCTTCTGGTGCCGAACGGGCACGGCCTCCTGCTCATCGACGCCCGCGGCGGACGGATCCTCCGCAACTTCAACCGCGGCGAGGGGGCGAGCTCCAGCCCGGTGGTGGCCGACCGGCGGGTCTACGTGCTCAGCAACGCCGGCGAGCTGGTCGCGGTCGAGCTCCTGAAGTGAGGACCGCCCGCGTCGTCGCCGCCGTGATCCGTCGCGGCGGCCGGATCCTCATCGCCCGCCGCCGCGACGCGGGCGAGCGGGGAGGGCAGTGGGAGTTCCCGGGCGGCAAGGTGGAGCCCGGGGAGGGCGAGCCGGAGGCGCTGCGGCGGGAGATCCGGGAGGAGCTGGGCTGCGAGCTGACGGTGGGGCGGCTGCTCGCCCGCCACCGGCACCGCTATCCGGACCTGGAGGTGGAGCTGGCGTTCTACGCCTGCGAGCTCCCGCCCGGCTCCGACCCCCTCCCGCTCGGGTGCGCCGCGCTGGAGTGGGCCGAGGGGGGGTGGCTCCCGGCCTGGGACTTCTGCGAGGCAGACCGCCCGGTGCTGGCCGTGCTGGCCAGGGGATAGCAGCGGGAGAGGGTACCCCCTGCCATGGCGGTGCTCGGCTGCCATGGTCCGTAGGGCGGGGGCTCGTCCCCCGCCGGCGGCGCAGCCGCCGGACCAACGCGTGCCGCCGCGGCCATCAGTCGGCGGCGGAGCAATACTCTATCGAGAACGCCTGCTGCGCTTCGCCTTCCTCTGGGGCACGGGCGCCGTCCCGGAGGTCCGCAGGACCAGGGTCAACGGCTCGTAGCTCTGCCCGTCCTCGGCCACGAGCAGGCGCCCCTCCGCGCCTTCCAGGCGCAGCGCGTAGCTCGACCCAGGCCGGAGCGGCGCGGCCGGCGCGAGCATGAAGCGGGTGGTGGCGGCAGCCTCGAGGGCGGCCTCGGCCGGCACCAGGGCGTCCTGGCCGTCGAGGAGGGACAGGCG
>DASTPH010000183.1:0-3931 GCA_035762305.1 Anaeromyxobacteraceae bacterium | reverse complement strand
GCGCCGGGGGGGTCCCCACCGGGAACCAGCGGGCCACCGGGGCCACCGAGACGTCGAGGCCCCGCACCACGAAGTAGGGGACCGCCGCCAGCGAGAGCGCCGCGGCCACCCCGGCGGCGGCGAGGAGGGAGCGGCGCGCCGTCGGGCCGCCGAGCCCGGGCGGCGTCGCCAGCCCGGCGGCGCCCGGCGCCGCTAGGGCGAGGAGGAGGAAGATGGCCGGAGCCACCACCGCCACCTCCTTGGAGAGGACGCCGCCAGTGAGGAGCCCCACCGCCGCCGGGAGGCGCCAGGCGGCCTCGCGCCAGCCCAGCGCCAGGAGGAGCGCGCCCAAGGTGAACGCCGCCGAGAGCGGCTCGGTACGTCCGAAGATGGTGGCCACCGCCTCCACGTGGGCCGGGTGCAGGGCGAAGAGCAGCCCGGCGAGCAGCGCGGCCCCGTCGGCCCGGCCCGGCAGCGCCTCCCGCGCCAGCCGCCGGGCCAGGGCCCAGAGGAGGACGCTCGACAGGGCGTGCAGCGCCACGTTCACGGCGTGGAACCCCGGCGTCCACCGGCCGTGCACGGCGTAGTTCAGGGCGTAGGAGAGGGTGGTGACGGGGCGGTAGGGACCGCGCACCGACGGGTCGCCGGCGAATCCGTAGAGCTCCCGGAAGATCCGGCCTGTGTTGCGCAGGCTCCACACCAGCGGGTTGTCGAGCGCCGCCCAGCCGTCGTCGAGGATGGGCGGGTTCCAGAGCGTGCCCAGGAAGGGCAGCACCGCGGCCAGCCCCACCACGAGGCGCGGGTGGGCCTCGGCGGCGGCGAGGGCGCGCCGCCAGCGCGGCGCGGGGGCGGAGGAGGCCATCGGCCCGGATGTTAGCCGATGGCCCTGCCCCGGCTTACTCGATGACGCCGGCGCTCGTCGCCGGCGCTACCCAGGCGTAGGGGCGTCACCCCATTCGGGCGGCACCTCGACGGCCACCACCTCCGCCCGGGCTCGCTCCTCTCCCCCGGAGCGCAGCGTGCACGCCACCACCCGCTTGCGCCCCTTGGCCTCGATCACCCGGGCGCGCAGCTCCAGCGGCTGCCCCAGGGGCGTGGGGGCCAGGTACTCCACCTCGAGCGAGGCGGTGACGGCCCAGAGGAGGGGCGGTTCGCCGATGGGGCGCCCGGCGGCACGGTAGAGGTCGGCGATGGCGGTGCAGATGCAGTGGCAGTCGACGATCGAGGCGATGGTGCCGCCGTAGAGCACGCTCACCGGGCCGGCCATGAACTCGGCCGGCGGGTCGAAGCGGCACACCGTCTCCTCGCCGTCCGGGAAACTCTTGATGTGGAGCCCGCGCGGGTTGAGCGTTCCACAGCCCCAGCAGTGGTTGTGCGGGATGGCGTCCTGGATGGCCTGCATGGCTCCTCCGCCGACTCGAGGTCTCGCGTGGCGAGACACAGTCGCCCGCCCGCCCCATCCCAGGCAAGCCGGCGACCCCTTCCGGGCCGCGTGCACCGCGCCGGGCATCGCGCTAGACCCTGTTCGTGGCGCTGCCCATCGCCGCCCCCGGGCACCAGGCCGCCGCAGCCGGCGACTTCGTCTGGTTCGTCTACGGGTCTTCTCTCGACCGCGAGGCCTTCCGGGCCTGGGCCGGCGAGCACGGCTACCCGTTCCCCGACGTCTCGCGCGCCTACCCGGCGCGGCTCGACGGCTGGCGCCTCAGCTTCGACGTCGCCTCCCGCTACTGGGGCGGGGCCGTGGCGAGCCTCACCCCCGCGCCCGGCCGGCGGGTCGAGGGGCTGGCCCTGCCCATGCCCGGAGCCGCGCGCGGGCTCGCCGATCACAAGGAGGGCGCGGTCTCGGGCCTTTTCCAGCCGCAGCCGGTGGAGGTGACGCCGCTCGCCGGCGGAGCGAGGGTGGCCGCGGTGGCCTACCTGTCGAACCCGGATCGACGCCTGCCGGCGGAGCAGGCGCCGGCGGAGGCCTGGCTCGAGGCAGTCCTCCGCGGCGCCCGCGCCTCGGGACTGTCGGCCGGGTGGATCGCCGAGCTCGAGCGCCTGCGGCGCTGAAGGGAGGGCGCGTGGGGCGCGAGCGCAGGCCCGGGGAGGCGCTGGAGGACTTCGTGGAGCGGCAGATCCGCGAGGCGCAGGCCGCAGGCGAGCTCGACGAGGTGGAGGGCAAGGGGCGGCCGCTCCCCTTCGTGGACAAGCCCCACGATCCGATGGACTGGTGGAGGAGGAAGCTCGAGCGGGAGAAGCTCTCCATCCTTCCCGACAGCCTGCAGATCCTGCGCGACGCCGAGGCGGCCCTGTCGGAGGTGGCCCGCGCCGCCTCGGAGGCGCGGGCGCGGGAGCGGCTCGAGGCGCTGAACCAGCGCATCCGCCAGGTGAACCGCACCGCCACCGGTGGCCCGCCCACCACGCTGGCGCCCCTCGACGTGGAGGCGGTGCTGGCGCGCTGGCGCGCGGCGCGGGGCCGGTAGCCGGCCGGGGTTGGCCATGCTCCTCGAATCCCTCGCGGCACCCCTCGCCTCCCTGCTCCTCGGCGTCGCACCGGGCCTCGAGCCGGTCTACGCACAGATCCCCAAGCGCCACGCCGAGGCGGTGGAGCGGCTCCGGCAGTGGATCGCGCTCCCCAGCATCGCGGCCGAGGGGCTCAACGCCGAGGAGGGGGTCGAGAAGATGATGGCGCTCCTGCGGGAGGCCGGGTTCCAGCGCGTCGATCGCGTCCCGACCAGCGGCAAGCCCGCCGTCTTCGCGACGCTCGACGCGGGCGCGCCGCGGACGGTGGGCCTCTACCTCATGTACGACGTGAAGCAGTTCGATCCCCAGGAGTGGAGCTCGCCTCCTCTGGAAGGGCGGCTCGTCGACAGGCCGGGATTCGGCAAGGTGATGGTCGGGCGCGGCGCGGTGAACCAGAAGGGGCCGCAATCGGCGTTCCTGGCGGCGCTGC
This sequence comes from Anaeromyxobacteraceae bacterium, assembly GCA_035762305.1. Taxonomy (GTDB): domain Bacteria; phylum Myxococcota; class Myxococcia; order Myxococcales; family Anaeromyxobacteraceae; genus DASTPH01. The sequence goes on along the minus strand of DASTPH010000183.1, from coordinate 1,017 downwards.
ATGCCATCAGGGGGGCGGGGCGGAAGCCCCCGGTGAACCTGGTCGCCGTGGCCGAGGGGGAGGAGGAGATCGCCTCGCCGCACCTCGCCGAGGTGGTGCGCCGCCCGGAGGTTCAGGCGGCGCTGGCGAAGACCGTGGGCGTCTTCATGCCGTCGGCGGCCCAGGGCGCGGACGGCGAGGTGGCGGTGTCGCTCGGCGCCAAGGGCGTGGTCGAGCTCGAGCTGGTGGCGAGCGGCGAGCGGTGGGGGCGCGGGCCGTCCAGGGACGTCCACTCGGCCAATCGAGCGCGGCTCGACAGCCCCGCCTTCCACCTGGTCCAGGCGCTGGCCACGCTCGTCACCGCGGACGGCGATCCGGCCATCGACGGCTTCGCGGACAAGGCGCGCCCCATCGCGGCGGACGAGGCGAGGATGATCGAGGTCGGCGCCGCGCGCCGGAGCGAGGCGCTGGCGAAGAAGCAGCTCGGCGTGGTGCGCTGGGCCCGCGATGCCACGTGGCGCGAGTCGCTCGAGGCCCTGGTCTCGCGGCCCACCGTGAACATCGAGGGGCTGGTGGGGGGGTACACCGGGCAGGGTGGGAAGACCGTGCTGCCGCACCGCGCGGTAGCGAAGCTCGACCTCCGGCTCGTGCCCGACATGACCTTCGAGGGCGCGGTGGCCGCGCTGCGCGCCCACCTCGCGAGGCGCGGCTTCGGCGACATCGAGGTCGTCCCCACCGGCGGGTACGATCCCACCCAGACCCCGGCCTCCGCCCCGCTCATCCAGAAGCAGATCGCCGTCTACCGGTCATACGGACTGGAGGCGCCGCTGTGGCCGCGAAACGCGGGCTCCTATCCGGGGTGGGTCTTCACCGGCGCTCCGCTCGGGCTCCCGGCGGGACACTTCGGGCTCGGCCACGGCGACGGCGCCCACGCGCCGGACGAGTACTACCTCATCGAGAGCGCGAATCCGAAGCTGCGCGGGTACGACGACGCCGTGAAGTCCTTCGTGGACTACCTGTACCAGCTGGCGGATTGAG
>DASTPH010000182.1:0-89815 GCA_035762305.1 Anaeromyxobacteraceae bacterium | reverse complement strand
CCGCCGATCCTGGTACGCGCCGAGGAACTTGCCGATGTCGTCCCGCGAAAAGCCGTACGTGAGCTGCGTGAGGTCGTTGGTGCCGAAGGAGAAGAACTCGGCCGCACCGGCGATCTCGGCGGCGGCCATCACGGCGCGGGGCAGCTCGATCATGGTGCCGACCTTGAAGTCGGGGCGCACGCCGGTGGTCTCCTCGATCTCGGCGGCGACCTGCTCGATGTCCGCGCGGACCAGCTCGAGCTCCTGCACGGTCGCGACCAGCGGGATCATGATCTCGGGTTTGGCCTTGAGGCCGGCCTTCTTGGCGTCGACGGCCGCCTCGATGACGGCGCGGGCCTGCATGGCGGTGATCTCGGGATACTTGATGCCGAGGCGGCAGCCGCGGAAGCCGAGCATGGGGTTCGACTCGTGCAGCTCGTGGATGCGCGCCTTGATCCGGTCGACGCTCTTGCCGGTGGCCCGGGACAGCTGGGCGATCCCGGCCTCGTCCTGGGGCAGGAACTCGTGGAGCGGCGGGTCGATGGTGCGGATGGTCACCGGGCGCGAGCCCATGGCCCGGAAGAGCCCCTTGAAGTCCTCGCGCTGCAGGGGCAGGAGCTTCTGCAGGGCCTTGCGCCGGTCGGCCTCGTTCTCGGCGACGATCATCTCCCGCATAGGGCCGATCTTCCCCTCGCCGAAGAACATGTGCTCGGTGCGGCACAGACCGATGCCCTGGGCGCCGAAGGCCACCGCGGTCTCGGCCTGGTCGGGCTGGTCGGCGTTGGCGCGCACCTTGAGGCGGCGGACCTGGTCGGCCCAGGCCAGCAGGCGCGCGTACTGCTGGTAGACGGGGGCCCCGCCGGGCTGGCGCGTCCTCTCGATGAGGACCTGGATCACCTCCGAGGGCGTGGTCTTCACCGGGCCGGCCACCACCTCGCCGCTCGAGCCGTCGACGGAGATCCAGTCTCCCTCCTTCACCACCCGCTCGCCGCCGGGCGCGGCCACCCGCATCACCCGCTCGCGGTAGTCGAAGGCCAGGGCGTCGCAGCCCACCACCGCCACCTTGCCCATCTGCCGGGCCACCAGGGCGGCGTGGGAGGTCATGCCGCCGAAGGCGGTGAGGAAGCCCACCGCCGCGTCCATGCCCCGGATGTCCTCCGGGCTGGTCTCGTGGCGGCACAGCACCACCGTCTCGCCGCGCGCCTTCCAGGCCTCGGCGTCCTCGGCGAAGAAGACCGCGCGCCCGGTGGCCGCGCCCGGGCCGGCCGGAAGGCCCTTGGCGAGGTACCGGCCGTCCTTCACGGCCTTCTGCCATTCGGCCGGGTCGAAGTTGGGCCGGAGCAGCTGGTTCAGCGCCTGGGGCTCGACCCGCAGCACCGCCTCCTCGGGCGAGATGAGCCGCTCGCGCACCATCTCGGTGGCGATGTGCACCCCCGCCAGCCCGGTGCGCTTGCCCGAGCGGGTCTGCAGCACGTAGAGCTTGCCCCGCTCGATGGTGAACTCGATGTCCTGCATGTCGCGGTAGTGCCGCTCGAGCCGGGAGCGCACGCCCTCCAGCTGCTTCGCGATCTGGGGCCAGCGGGCCTCCAGCTCGGCGATCTTCTGGGGGGTGCGGATGCCGGCCACCACGTCCTCGCCCTGGGCGTTCACCAGGAACTCGCCGTAGAACACGTTCTCGCCGGTGGCGGGATTGCGGGTGAAGGCCACCCCGGTGCCCGAGTCCTCGCCCATGTTGCCGAAGACCATGGCCTGCACCGTCACCGCGGTGCCCCAATCGGAGGGGATGTTGTTGAGCGCGCGGTAGGCGATGGCGCGGTCGTTCTCCCAGGAGCGGAAGACCGCCTCCACCGCCGCCGCGAGCTGCTCCATGGGATCGTCGGGGAAGGCGACGCCCTTGCGAGCCTTCACCTCCGCCTTGAACTCGGCCACCAGCTCCTGGAGCGCGTCCACCGGCAGCTCGGAGTCGAGCTTCACGCCGCGCTGGTGCTTCTTCTTCTCCAGGATCACCTCGAAGGGATCCCGGTCCTCCTTCTTCTCGGGCTTCATGCCCAGCACCACGTCGCCGAACATGGCGCAGAAGCGGCGGTAGCTGTCCCAGGCGAAGCGCGGGTCGCCGCTCCGCCGCGAGAGCCCCTCCACCGTGCGGTCGTTCAGGCCCAGGTTCAGCACCGTGTCCATCATCCCGGGCATGGAGACGCGCGCGCCCGAGCGCACCGAGACCAGGAGCGGGTTCTCCGGGTCGCCGAACCGGGTGCCGGTCAAGGCCTCCACCTTGGCCAGGGCCGCGCGCATGCCGGGGGCCACGTCCCGGGGGAGCTTGCGGCCGCCGCGGTAGAAAGCGGTGCACACCTCGGTGGTGATGGTGAAACCCGGCGGCACCGGGATCCCGATGTTGGACATCTCGGCGAGCCCGGCGCCCTTGCCGCCGAGGGTCTCCTTCATGTCCTTGTTGCCTTCGGCCTTGCCGCCGCCGAAGGAGTAGATGCGCTTGGTCGCCATCGGAGTCCTCGCGAGAGACTTGGTTGGGAGTGAAAGGGGCCCGGATACTACGCCTCGCCAGGGCTTCTGGGGTCCACAACCGAGATGGGGCCAGTCAATCGGCACGGGTCCGCGGCCCGTATCGTTGTCAACGCTGTAAAGGAGGCGACCCACTGGGAGAATCCCTGCGAGGACGCAAGGATGGATCGCGATCTGGACGCGGTGACCGGCTCTCGTAAAACGAGTCGGCGGCGCGTACCCCCTCGAGGAGCGACTACACGCGGAGCGCCTCGAGAGCCGCCTCGTCGCGGAACGGCTCGACCGGGTAGACCTCGACGAGGTCGCCCTCCCGCCACTCCACCTCGACGGTCTCGAGGTCCTTGCCCTTGCCATAGCGCGCCACGATGCGGGCGGCGAGGACCCGCTCCTCCCAGGTGGGGTCGCCCTCCACCAGCGCCACCGGCCCCATGAGCCCCCGCGCCTCGACCCGGGCGCGCCCCTCCAGATGGTGCTCCAGGAGCGCGTTCTCCACCTCGCTGCGCCCCACCACCAGCCTGGCCCGCGGCGAGAGGCGGAAGTGGCGGCCGGTGGAGAGCAGCACCACGTCCTCCCGGGTGATGCGCCGCGGCTCGCCCAGCGCCTCGCGGGCGTCGAGGATGTCGAAGAACTTGCGGGCGAAGGCCTCGTCGGTGAGGTAGCAGCAGCCGCCGGCTGGCTGCGGCCAGCCGGTGATGCCCAGCTCATCGGCCAGGGCCATCTGGCGCTGTCGCGAGCGCCCGCTGATGTCGAGGAGCCGCGTGCGGTCGACCAGCCCCTCCCGCTCCGGGATGGTGGGCTCGAGGAGCTTCGCCGAGAGCGGCCGCAGGAGCCGCCCGGTGAGGCCGCTCTCCCGCTCCACGGTGCGCAGGGTGTCGCGCCGCTGGCTCTTGGGGCGCTGCCCCAGCACCTCGCCGGTGAAGACGAAGGCCGCCCCCTCGCGCTCCATGATCCCCTTCGCCGCCCGCATCATGAAGATGCGGCAGTCGACGCAGGGGTTGGCGTTGGCGCCGTAGCCGTAGCGAGGGTTCACGATGACGTCGAGGTAGCCGGACCCGGAGAGGTCCACGTACTCGACGTCCACCTCCAGGTCGGCGGCGGCGCGCAGCGCCTCGTTCTGGGGGATGGTCCCGTCGGCACGGCCGCCCTTGCGGCGCTGGGTCTCGGTGATGCACAGGCCGGTGTAGAAGCTCACCGCCTTCACCTCGATACCCTGGCGCTTGACGAGCGCCACCGCGAGCGTCGAGTCGAGCCCGCCCGAGATCATGCCGATGGCCCTGGTCGTTCCCTGGCTCATGTGCGCCTCGCCCTTCCCGGGCGGCGCCCTTGGTCTAGCTCACCGCGCCCGCTTGCGCACGTAGCTGCGGAAGGCGGCCCCGTCGCGCACCGTGCCCAGGTGCTCGTTGCGGGTGGCTCTGCACCACATGGGCATGTCGGTCTGGATGCCGGGGTCGGTGGCGACCACGCACAGCACTGCCCCTGCTGGAAGCGCCCGCACCGCCTTGGCGGTCTCCACGATGGGCATGGGGCAGAGCAGGCCGGAGGTGTCGATGGTCCGGTCCGGGGCCGGGAGGTCCGACGTGGCATCCATTGACGAGTCGCCCGAGCCTTAACCCGGCTGTGGGGGCGGGAGCAACGGCCCGGGCTGCCACCGCCCGGTGTCGGGAAATCTGCCCTCTCGCCGAGTCCTTGCCGGGGCCGGCCCGGGAAGGTAGTCTCACGCCCCGTGCCGAGCCGACCCGCCCTGGCCGCCGCGCTCGTCCTGGCCGTCGCCTGCGCCCCCGCCGACGCCGCCGAGGAACGCCGCCCGGCGCGCCGCCCGAGCGGGTTCACGATGGCGGTGGACCTGGGCGGCGGGGGTGACCTCTACGGCCCGACCGGGGTGTTCGAGGCCGAGATCACCGGCGGCTTCGCCCTCGGCAAGGGCTGGGCGCTGGAGCTGGGCCTCGTCCTGGGGATGGCCCCGGGGAACTACTTCGGGTTCCGGCCCGGCGTCCACTGGGCCATCGCCGACACGCCCTTCTACGCGCGGGGAGCCATCGACATCGCCGGGCCGAGCGGCTCGCTCGACTGGCGATGGCTCCTGCTCGGCGGCGGAGCGGAATGGCGCTTCACCGACGTGGTGGGCGGCTTCCTCGAGGCCGACACCGGCGTCCCGCTCTCCTCGGGCTTCGGGGTCCCCCTGCTGGTCCGAGGCGGGGTGTTCTTCAGCTTCTAGGTTCACCGAGGTCGGGTCGAAAGGAGCAGGTTCGTGGCCACGGAGAAGCACGCGAGCACGCAGTCCCACGCGAGCTGGATCATCGCGCTGGTGGTAGGCCTGGTCGTCGGCGCCGTCGGCGCCCGCATGGCCGGAGTCGGAGGCGGGTCGGGCGGGGCGGTCGACGTCCCCGCCGGCTGGGTCAAGGAGTCCGACCTCCCGCCGGGCACGCTGGCCGGACTGTCGGCTCAGCAGAAGCGCACCGTGCTCAAGGGCGTCACCGAGCGCTACGGCGGCTCGCGCCCCCAGGCGCCCCAGCCGCCGCGGCCGCAGGAGGACCCTCGCGCCGTCTACCGCGTCCCGGTGGACGACTCTCCGGCCAAGGGGCCGGCCGACGCGCTGGTGACCGTCGTCGAGTCCTCGGACTTCGAGTGCCCCTTCTGCAAGCGCGCCCTCCCCACCATGAAGCAGATCGAAGAGGCTTACCCGGGCAAGGTCCGCTTCGTCTTCAAGCACAACCCGCTGCCCTTCCACCCCAAGGCGCTCCCATCGGCCATGGCCGCCGAGGAGGCCCGCGCCCAGGGCGGCGATGCCAGGTTCTGGGCCATGCACGACAAGCTCTTCGAGCTGTCGCCGGCGCTGGAGCGGCCCGGCCTGGAGAAGGCCGCCCAGGATCTCGGGCTGGACCTCGGCGCCTTCCGCCGCGCCCTCGACGGCGCCAAGCACCAGGGGCGCATCGAGCGCGATCAGGCGCTGGTGCGCGGCCTGGGAGCCGGGGGGACGCCCACCTTCTTCGTCAACGGGCGCAAGATCGCCGGGGCGGTGCCCTTCGAGGCCTTCAAGCCGGTCATCGACGAGGAGCTGCAGAAGGCGGAGGCCATGGTCAAGGCCGGGACGCCGGCCCGCGAGGTCTACGCCCGCATCGCCGAGAAGGGCGCCACCGCGCCGGTGATGCTGGCGGGCGCCGCCGCCCCGCCGCCCCAGGCGCCGCCGCCGCCCCCGCCTCCGGCGGCCAGGCGGGTCCCGCTGCGAGCGGACGACCCGATGCGGGGCCCGACGGCCGCCAAGGTGACGCTGGTCGTGTTCTCGGACTTCCAGTGCCCCTTCTGCGCCCGCGTCGAGCCGACGCTCAAGCAGCTCCAGGACGCCTACAAGGGCGACTTGCGGGTGGTGTGGAAGAACCAGCCGCTCCCCATGCATCCCCAGGCCATGCCGGCGGCGCTGGCGGCCGAGGCGGCCCGCGAGCAGGGCAAGTTCTGGCCCATGCACGACCTCATGTTCGCGAACCAGCCGCAGTTGGCCCCGGGCAAGTACGAGGAATGGGCCAAGCAGGTGGGCCTCGACGCGCGCAAGTTCAAGACCGCGGTGGAGTCGCCACGCGCCAAGGCCCGCGTCGAGGAGGACGTGAAGCTCGGCAACTCGGTGGGCGCGAACGGCACTCCCACCTCCTTCGTCAACTGCCGGCAGCTGGTGGGGGCGGTGCCCTTCGAGTCCTTCAAGCAGATGGTGGACGAGGAGCTCAGGAAGGCCAGCGCCCTCCTGGCCAAGGGCGGGAAGCTGGACGCCGGCTTCTACGACCGCGCTTGCGAGGAGAATCTGAAGGCCATCGCCGCCGCCGCCCCGGCCGCCGCCGCCCCGCCCGCCGGTCCGGTGGCGGTCGCCATCCGGCCCGACGACCCGGTGAAGGGCAACCCCAGGGCCTCGGTGACCATCGTGGAGTTCTCCGACTTCCAGTGCCCCTTCTGCAGCCGGGTGCTGCCCACCCTGAAGCAGGTGGAGAAGGACTACGGCGGCAAGGTCCGGCTGGTGTGGAAGCACCAGCCGCTGGGCATGCACCCCCAGGCTTTGCCGGCCGCCCTGGCCGCCGAGGCGGCCCGTCAGCAGGGTAGGTTCTGGGAGATGCACGACAAGCTCTTCGAGAACCAGCGGGCCCTCGACCCGCCGAGCCTGGAGCGCTACGCCCAGGAGGTCGGGCTCGACCTGGCCCGCTTCCGCGCCGCGCAGGACGACCCGAAGCTCAAGGGGCGGGTCGAGGAGGACCAGGCCCAGGCGGCGCGGCTGGGGATCTCCGGCACGCCCTCCTTCCTCGTCAACGGGGAGAAGCTGATCGGCGCGCAGCCCTACGAGAAGTTCAAGGAGGTCATCGACGCGCAGCTGCAGCGGGTGGCGCGGAAGTAGCGGAGGGCCTCACCAGCCAGGCCGCGGTCGCCGGCGCACGGTTTCCCCTCCGCCACAGCGCGTCGCCTCGGGCCTCCCCTCCGGCACGTCCTCGAGTCGCGCCCGGGCCTCGCTCCGGCGGCGCGTGTCCTCGGGTCGCGCCCGGGCCTCCCCCTCCGGCACGTCCTCGCGGCGCTCCGGGGCCTCGCCTGCCGGCGCGGTCCTCGCGCCGGGCCAAGTCATCAGCGGCCGCGACGCGCGACCTCGATCCTCCCGGCGCGACGGCGAGAGGCGTGAACCGTCCCGAGCGGTTCTGGAGGCGTTCCAGGCGCGTGCTCGCCGTCGCGCAGCGTGGCATACGTGGCGCGTCGCGGCGCCCGCGACGCCCGGGTGCGGCGCTGCGGATTGCGCCTGCAGGCGAGGCCCCTCCGCTGGATTGGACGGGGGGCGCTGCGGATTGTGCCGTCGCGGGAGGCCCGAGGCTCCTGTCGACACGTCGATCTGCGGCACTGGCGCAGGACCGATCGGCGGCCCGGTCTCGCCAGAGGCCGCCACCACAGCGCCGCACTCGAGTCCGGCGGTGGCCACGCGGCGCCGCGAGCGCCAGAGTCGCGCGGCGAAGCCTGTCTGAGCCTCCGCGCCGCGAAGCGAAGCGCGGAGGCGAGTTCTGCAGCCGCGCCGTGCGCTCCCTGGTCGCGCCGCGCGGCCGTGGGTTCCGCGCGCGGCGCGAGGACAGCGGCCGAGGGCGAGACCGGGCCGCCGTCCGGCGATCGAGCGCCTCAACCGTGCCGGGGGGGAAGGCCCGAGGCGACGCGAGACCGGCGGCCGGGATCAGGCCGCCGACTGCTCCAGCGCCTGCCGCAGCGCGCCGGCGGTCACCGGCTCGACCGCGGTGAGCCGCTCGGCCTCGTCGAGCCCGTTCAACGCCTCGAGCCCGGCCAGGCGCGCCCGCTCGGCCTCGGCGCGGCGGCCCAGGCGGCGGTAGAGCGAGAGCAGGCTGGCGTGCGCCACCGCCAGCGCCGGCTCCAGCCTCAGGGCCTGCTGTACCGCCTCCACCGCACCGGCCACGTCGCCGCGGGCCTCGCTGGCCATGGAGAGGAGCAGGTACGACCGGGGCGAGCGCTCTCGCTCGGCGGCCCGCGCCGCCAGCCGCCCGGCCTGGGCCAGGTCCCCGCGATGCGTGGCCTCGCGCGCCTCGTCGAACAGCGAGAGCTGGGCCTCGTCGTGGCGGCGGCGCGCGGCGCGCCGCGCTCGCACCGCGGGGCGCCGGAGGAGCACGGCCCCGCCGTCCTCCACCCATTCCAGCGGCAACGTGGCCAGGAGCGCCGTCTCGCCCGGCGCCACCGCCAGGAACCCGCCCGGCCGCACCGCCTGGTGCAGGGTGCGCAGCGCCCGCGCTCCGGCTTCGCCCTCGAGCAGGCGCAGGACGTTTCGGCACACCACCCCGTCGAAGCTGGCGGCCGGCATGGGCTCGGCCGCCAGGTCGTGGCGGCGGAAGCGCACCAGCGCCCGCGCCTCCGGCGCCACCTCGCGCCGGGGGAGCTCGCCGCGGAACCAGGCGAGCCGGTACCCCGGATCTCGCCGGAAGGACCAGGCCCCGTAGACGCCGGCCCGGGCGTGCTCCAGGGCGCGCTCGGAGACGTCGGTGGCGAGGATGGTGTCGGAACCGTCCCGCCTCCCGGCCTCGAGCAGAGAGATGGCCAGGCCGTAGGCTTCCTCGCCGCTGGCGCAGCCCGCCGACCACAGCCGCAGCGGCCGGGCCGGGTCGCAGGGAAGGAAGCACAGCCGCTGAAGCGCGCCGAGCTGCGCCGGGTGGCGGAAGAACCAGGTCTCCCCGGCGATGGCCTCGGCGAGCAGCGCCGCCACTCGATCCGGGGCGCCGGCCACCAGGGGCGGCCACAGCTCGGTGGGGTCGGCCCCGGTCTCCCGCGCCGCGGCGACGGCGTGGGCGCGCCAGCGCTGGCGCAGCTCCGCCGTGAAGGCCGACCCGCAGGCGCGCTCCAGCCAGCGCTCCGTGGAGAGGAGCCGGGCCAAAAGGCTCTCGGGGACGCCCCCACCCATGCGCCGAGCGTGACGCACCGCCTGCCGCGCCGGTATCCCAGACCCGCCAGACACCCCCGCGACTGTAGGGCGGTGTGGGCTCTGGGAGCGCTCGGGCCCGCCCACCGCCGTCGGCCCGCGACGGCCCGCCGCCGCCGCGCTCAGCCGTCCGCAGGACGGCGCAGCAGGGTGGCCCCGAAGGCCTCTACCCGCTCCACGGCCAAGGCGTCCGCCAGGGACAGCTCCACCGGCCCCAGCGCCAGGAACCCGCCCCGGCGGACGGCGGCGACCAGCCGGCGCAGGACCTCGGCCGCCGCCTTGGGCGCGAAGTAGATGAGGACGTTGCGGCACAGCACCAGGTCGAAGGGCCCGGCGGGAGGCGGGTCGGTCACGAGGTTCTGCCGGCCGAAGGCCACCATGTCGCGGATCCGCGGCGGCAGGGCCCGGTCCTCCGCGCCGTCGCCCTGGAAGTGGCGGGCGAGGAGCTCGGCCGGCAGGCGGCGCAGCGACCAGTGGCCGTAGCGGCCGCGGCGCGCCCGCTCCAGGGCGCGCCCGGAGACGTCGGTGGCCAGGATGCGGTCGCCCGCCCCGTCGCGCCCCGCCTCGAGCAGCGCCATGGCCAGGCTGTAGGGCTCCTCGCCGGTGGCGCAGCCGGCGCACCAGGCGCGGATGGGCCCGGGCTGCGCGAAGAGGTGGCGCTGCAGGGCCGCGAACTGCTCCGGGTGCCGGTAGAAGTAGGTCTCGCCCACCACCGAGTGCTCCACCAGGGCCTCGATGGCGGCCGGGTCGGCCGCGCGGAGGCGCAGGAGGAGCTGCGGCGCCTCGAGCCCGAGCGATCCGGCCGCGTCCTGCACCGCGCTGCGCAGGGCCTCGCCCAGGCCGGCGGTGAGCGACAGCCCGCAGGTGCGCACCAGGACCTCCTCGACGCCGGCGAGGTCCGCGGCTCCCAGGTCGGCGGTCTCGGGCACGGTGGGCTCCGCCTGGCAGGATAGCGCGGAAGCGCCGCCGGCCCCACTGCGGGCGGCGAGCCACCTCTGCCCGCGCGGGCGGCCCGGTCAGGGGACCGCCGGGGCCCCCTGCCAGCGCGGCTCGCTGGCGCCCTGGCGCCATCCGGTGCCCGGGTCCACCTGCACCGCCTGGGGGTTGCCGAACGGCCGATCGGCGAAGCGGAGGCGGTGGCCGCGGGCCTCGAGCGCCCGGGCGGTGTCGGCGTCCAGGGCGAAGGGCTCGGCCAGGATCTCGTCCGGCATCCACTGGTGGTGGATACGGGGGGTGCCCAGCGCCGCCGGGAGGGACATGCCCCAGTCGAGGAGCCCCACCATCACCTGGGCCACGGTGCTGGGGATGGTCGAGCCCCCCGACGACCCCACCGCCAGCACGAGCCGCCCCCGCGGGTCGAAGAGGAGCGCCGGCGCCATGGAGGACAGGGGGCGCTTCCCGGGCGCCACCGCGTTGGCGGCGCCGCCCTGGAGGCCGAAGGCGTTCGAGGCCCCCGGGGCGGCGTCGAAGTCGTCCATCTGGTCGTCGAGGAGGATGCCGGTCCCCGGGACCACCACGCACGAGCCGTAGAGCAGGTTCACGGTGGTGGTGAGGGCCACCGCGTTGCCTTCCCCGTCCACGGCCGAGACGTGGCTGGTCTCACCCGCGTGCCCCGGCAGCGCCAGGTCCGGGGAGGGGGTGGCCCGCTCGCTCACCTCGGCCCGCAGCGCCCGGGCCACCTCCGGCGAGGCCATCTCCCGCGCCGCCGCCTCCGCGGCCGGGGCGAAGTCCGGGTCGCCCAGCAGCCCCCGCCGCGCGAAGAGGCGCTTCTCCACCTCGGCGAAGACGTGGAGGAAGCGCTCCGGCCTGAACCCCCCCGCCCCGGGGTCCTCCCCTTCCAGCGCCCGGAGCAGCCCGACCAGGATGGCGCCGCCGGCCGAGGGCAGCGGCACGGTGGCCAGCCGGTGGCCGCGGTAGCTCCCCCACAGCGGCTCGCGCTCGCGCACCCGGTAGGCGTCGAGGTCCGCCTCGGTGAGCACGCCGCCGCGGGCGCGGACGGCGGCCACCACCTTCCTGGCCAGGGGGCCGCGGTAGAAGGCCTCCGAGTCGCGCCCGAGGAGCCGGAGGGTGCGCGCCAGCTCCGGCCGCCTCCGCGTGGTCCCCGGCTCCGGCGGGACGCGCTCGCCGCCCGGGGCCGGGACCAGGAACTCGCGCGCCGCGGCCGGGTCGGCGCGCAGGCACTCGAGCCGCAGCGCCGCGGTGCGGTGGTCGAGGAGGCCCAGCCTCCAACCGGAGCCGGCCAGTCGGGCCGCGGGCTCGACCAGCTCGCTGAGGGGCCTGGTCCCGAAGCGCCGCGCCAGCTCGGCGTACCCCTTGACGGCGCCGGGTACGGCCACCGCCAGCCCTCCGTCGCGGGACAGCGCCGGATCGGGCCGTCCCTCGCGCAGGAACATGTCGCGGCTCGCCGCCGCCGGGGCCACCTCGCGGAAGTCCAGCACCCGCACCGCCCGCTCCCGCGCCAACCACACCACTGCGAAGCCGCCGCCGCCGATCCCGGAGTTCTGGTTCTCGACCACCGAGAGGGCGAAGGCCGCCGCCACCGCCGCGTCCACGGCGTTGCCGCCCCGGCGCATCACCGCCGCCCCCGCCTCGCTGGCGAGCGGGTGCGCGGTGGCGATGGCCCCCTTCGGCGACGCGGCGGCGAGCGACAGCGCCAGCTGGAGCAGCAGGGCGGCCGGGGTCACGGGTAGGTTCTAGTGGCGCGACTCATGCGTATCGATCGGCTTTCAGGCCCGCGAAGCGGCCGGCCGGGAGTCCGGCTGTAGCCGTGGGCGCGCGCAAGCGCAGGGGCAGGCGGATGAGCCTGCCCCGGAGCGAGCGGGGGGCATGGGGGGGCAGCCGGCCCCCCCCCATTTCGATGTCCGCTGGGGCAGGCGGATGAGCCTGCCCCGGAGCGAAACGGGGGTGCGGGGGGGTGCGTAGCGCCCCCCGCTTCCAACGACACGGCACGCCCCCTTGCAGGCCCCTGGCCCGGAGCGGCGGCAGGCACCGCGCTTGATTCCGCGGCACGGGCGGCCTAGCCTCCGCGCATGCCGAACTCCGCCACCCCGCGGCAGCGCCTGGCCGCCATCGTCCTCGCCGCCGGCAAGGGGACCCGCATGAGGTCCGGCCGCGCCAAGGTGCTGCACCGGCTCTGCGGCAGGCCGCTCGCCTACTATCCCGTGAAGCGGGCCATCGAGGCCGGGGCCGACCCGGTGGTGGTGGTGGTCGGCCACCAGGCCCGGGCCGTCGAGGCCGCCTTGCGCGAGCACCTGCCCGACGCGCCCCTGCGCTTCGCCCACCAGCGCGACCAGCACGGCACGGCGCACGCGGTAATGGCCGCCCGGGCGGCGCTGCGCGGCTTCCGCGGCCCGGTGCTGATCGCGTCCGGCGACACGCCCCTCCTCACCGGCGAGACCCTGGACTCGGTGATCAGGGCCCGCGGCGAGGCAGCCCTCGCCTTCGCCACCATGACGCTGGAGAACCCAGAGGGCTACGGCCGGGTGGTGCACGGCCCCCACGGCGGCCCGGCGCTGGTGGTGGAGGAGAAGGACGCCGCCCCGCAGGAGCGCCAGATCAAGGAGGTCAACGCCGGGCTCTACTGCGCCGACGCCTCCTTCCTGTGGAACACCCTGGCCAAGGTGGAGCGCCGCAATGCCCAGCGGGAGTTCTACCTCACCGATCTGGTGGCGCTGGCGGCCGAGGGGCCGGGAGCGGTGGCCGCCAAGGTCCACCCGCTGGAGGCCATGGGAGTGAACGACCAGGAGGAGCTCTCCCTGGCGGCGCGCGCGCTCACCCGCCGGGTGGCCCTGTCGCTCATGGAGCAGGGGGTCACCATCGAGGACCCGGAGCGCTTCGACGCCGACGAGGGGGTGCTAGTGGGCGCCGAGACGGTGGTCGAGCCCTCGGTGCGGCTCGCCGGCCGGACCCGGATCGGCCGCGGCTGCCGCATCGGCCAGGGATCGATCCTCACTGACGTCGAGGTGGGCGACGGCACCGAGGTGCTCCCCTACTGCGTGCTCAGCCAGTCCCGCATCGGGCGCGGCTGCCGGGTGGGCCCCTTCTCGCGAATGCGGCCGGAGACCGTGCTCGCCGACGGCGTCCACATCGGCAACTTCGTCGAGCTCAAGAAGACCACCGTCGGCAAGGGGTCCAAGGCCAACCACCTCACCTACCTGGGGGACGCCACCATCGGCGCCGGGGTGAACGTCGGCTGCGGCACCGTCACCTGCAACTACGATGGACAGAGGAAGCACCCCACCGTGATCGGGGACGGGGTCTTCGTGGGGTCGGACGCCATCCTGGTGGCCCCCATCCGGCTGGGCAAGGGGGCCTACGTCGCCGCCGGCTCGACGCTCACCGAGGACGTGCCGCCCGGCGCCCTGGCCCTGGGTCGGGCGCGCCAGGTGGTGAAGCCGGGCTGGGCGAGGCGCGCCAAGTCGCGGACCGCCCGCGCGGCCCGCCGCGGCGCCCGCCCCGCGCCGCGTCGCCGCCGCCGGTAGGCTATAACCGAGGCATGTGCGGCATCGTCGGCTACGTGGGACCGAGGCCCTGCGTGGACCTCATCCTCGGGGGGCTCAGGCGCCTCGAGTACCGAGGCTACGACTCGGCCGGGGTGGCGGTGGTGGGCTCCGGGGGGCTGCAGATCGAGCGCAGCAAGGGCAAGCTGGGAAACCTGGTGGCGCTCCTGGATGGCAAGAGGCTCGCCGGAACCACCGGCATCGGACACACCCGCTGGGCCACCCACGGGCGCCCCTCGGACGAGAACGCCCACCCCCACGCCTACGGCGGGGTGGCGGTGGTGCACAACGGCATCATCGAGAACCACCTCCAGCTCCGCGAGGCGCTCCAGGCCCGCGGGCACCGCTTCGCCTCCGAGACCGACACCGAGATCGTGGCCCACCTGGTGGCCGACGAGCTCGGCGCCGGCGCGGCCGACCTCTCCGCGGCGGTGCGCGCCGCCCTGCAGAAGGTGCACGGCACCTACGCCATCGCCGTGGTCTCGGAGAAGCGGCCAGGGGAGATCGTGGCCGCCAAGAACGCCTCGCCGCTGGTGGTCGGGTTCGGGAAGGGGGAGAGCTTCCTGGCCTCCGACGTGCCCGCCATCCTGGAGCACACCCGCGAGGTGATCTACCTGGAGGAGGGAGAGCTGGCCCTGCTCACCGCCGGGGGAGTGCGGGTGGAGGGGCCCGACGGCCGGGCCCGGGACCGGGCCCCGCGCCACATCGAGTGGAGCGCGGTGGCCGCCGAGAAGGAAGGGCACAAGCACTTCATGCACAAGGAGATCCACGAGCAGCCGCGGGCGGTGACCGACACCATCCGCGGCCGCACCTCGCTGGAGCAGGGCGACGTGGTCCTCGACGGCCTGGACCTCGAGGAGGGGTACGCTCGCTCGCTGGAGCGGGTATCGATCGTGGCCTGCGGCACCAGCTACCACGCCGGTCTCTCCGGGCGCCTCATGATCGAGTCGCTGGCGCGCCTGCCGGTGGAGGTGGAGCTGGCGAGCGAGTTCCGCCACCGCGACCCGCTGGTGGGCCCGCGGACCCTGTGCCTGGCCATCTCTCAGTCGGGCGAGACCGCCGACACGCTGGCGGCCGTGAAGGAGGCCAAGCGGCGGGGCGCCCGGGCGGCGGCCATCTGCAACGTGGTGGGCTCGGCCATCTCCCGCGAGTGCCAGGGCACGCTCTACACCCACGCCGGGCCGGAGATCGGGGTCGCCTCCACCAAGGCCTACACCACCCAGCTGGCGGCGCTCTTCCTCATGGCGGTGAAGCTGGGCCGGCTTCGCGGAACGCTCGACCCCGAAGCGGCGCGGGCCCACCTCGAGGCGCTACGGCAGATCCCGCTGCAAATGCAGCAGGTGATCCGGCAGGAGCCCTCGGTCATCCCGGTGGCCCGGCGCTGCCTGGTAGCCCGCGACGTCCTCTTCCTGGGGCGGGGAGGCCAGTTCCCGGTGGCGCTCGAGGGCGCCTTGAAGCTCAAGGAGATCTCCTACGTCCACGCCGAGGGCTACGCCGCCGGCGAGATGAAGCACGGCCCCATCGCCCTCATCGACGAGTCGCTGCCGGTGGTGGTGCTGGCGGTCCCCGAGCCGGCCTACGACAAGACCCTGGGAAACATCGAGGAGGTGAGGGCCCGCGGCGGCCAGGTGATCGCGGTGGTGGCCGAGGGCGACACCCGGGCGGCCTCGCTGGCCTCGGCGGCGCTGACCGTGCCCGAGGCGCCGCCGCTCCTGGCCCCGCTGCTCACCATCCTGCCGCTGCAACTCCTCGCCTACCACGTCGCCGACCTGAAGGGGACGGACGTGGACCAGCCCAGGAACCTCGCCAAGTCGGTGACGGTCGAATGATTCGAGCGTGCGAGCGCAGGGGCAGACGGAGGAGGCTGCCCCGGAGCGAGCCGGGGGACCGGGGGGGCCCGAAGGGACCCCCCGGCTCGATCGACCAGCCCAGGAACCTCGCCAAGTCGGTGACGGTCGAATGATCGCGCCGTGAACCTCCGACTCTTCGTGGCGCTCGATCCACCCGAGCCGGCGCGGCGCAGGCTCTCGGCCATCCAGGACGAGCTGCGGCGCGCCGCCGGGCGGCACGCCGAGGAGGTGCGCTGGATGGCGATCGAGAACGTGCACCTCACCTTGCAGTTCCTGGGCGCGGTCCCCGAGGAGCGCCTGGTGCCGCTCCGCTCCGCCCTGACCTCGGCCGCGGGCGAGGGCCGGCCCCTGGCGCTGGAGGTGAAGGGGGCCGGCGGCTTCCCCAGCGCTCGCCGCCCACGCGTGGTTTGGGTGGGGGTGGGAGGGGAGGTGGAGGCGCTGGCAGGCCTCGCCGCGGCCGTGGGGCGGAGGCTGGCCCCGCTGGGCTTTCCCCCCGAGGACCGGCCCTTCAGCCCGCACCTCACGCTGGGCCGGGCGCGCGAAGGGCGCGGGGCGCCCGGCCTGGGCGGGGCGCTGGCGCAGGTCGCCGGCATGGAGGGCGCGCCCTGGCGCGCCACCGAGCTGGTGCTCTACCGCTCGCACCTTTCTCCGGCGGGAGCCCGCTACGAGCCCCTCGACCGCTTCCCCCTCGGCGGAGCGCCCCGAGCTCCCTAGGCCCCCGGAAGCCCGGGGCGATTTGGCGGATTTCGCCAAGATTCCCGCGCTCCCCCCCCCGGGGCCCGTCAAGGGAGTGTGGGGACGGAGTGTGCGCACCCGAGCCTGATTCGCGACCCAGGCGCGAATCCAGGTGCTTTTCGACGGCTTCACCCTAAGATCTCCTCTCTGCCGGGGGGTGGGAGGATCTCGCCGCATGTACGCGAGCTACCTCGGCGACTTCTACAACATCGTGGCGGCGTTCCAGGCCGAGGTGGAGGCCTTGGAGCGCCAGATCCAGCTCGAGAAGCGCGACCCGCCGAGCTACCGGGATCAGTTCGGCCTCTCGGTGGACGCCCTGATGGTGGCGGCGCGCGACATCGAGAGCCACCTCGCCGGCGCCCAGGACCTCATCCGCGACACCCAGACCACCTTCCGGCGCCTGGTCTCCGGGTTCTTCTGCCGCAGCCGCTTCATCGAGCGGGCCCTCACCAAGCCGCGCGGCTACGCCGGCGACCACGCCATGATGGACCTCTTGTACCTGCAGCAGAAGGCGCCCGAAGGCATCGAGCGGGTGCTCGACGACTACGCCCTCGACCTGCCGGCCGTGAAG
Organism: Anaeromyxobacteraceae bacterium; assembly: GCA_035762305.1. Taxonomy (GTDB): domain Bacteria; phylum Myxococcota; class Myxococcia; order Myxococcales; family Anaeromyxobacteraceae; genus DASTPH01. The sequence continues at coordinate 73,234 of DASTPH010000182.1, read as the reverse complement.
GCGGCGGTCGACCGCAAAGACTACGTGAAAGCCTGGCTGTCGGCCCGCCTCTCGGGACGGCCCGAGGCGCTGATCGCCGACATCGCCTGCGGGCCCTGCCGGCTGGAGCGCGAGCTGTTCGAGAGCGGCAGCGGCCCCCGTGCGCGCTGGGTGGCGTTGGACAACGACGCCGAGGCCCTCAACTACGCCCGGCGCGTGCTCGGGCCTCACGGGGAGCGCTTCGAGTTCGTCCAGGAGAACGCGGTGCGGCTGGCGCGGTCGCGAGAGCCGCCCCCCTACATGTCCGGCTCCGACTACGTCATCTCGCTGGGCCTGTTCGACTACCTGCCGCGCAACATCGCCCTCGGGCTCCTGCGGACGCTGCGGGCCTCGGTGCGCGACGGCGGCGAGCTGCTCGTCGGCAACTACGCCGACGCCAATCCCTCCCAGACCTTCATGGAGTGGGTGGGCGACTGGCCGCTCATCTACCGCTCCCGCCACGACTTCGCCGAGCTGTTCCTGGAGGCGGGGTTCGACAACCGCGACTTGGTGGTGGACCGGGAGGCCAAGAACGGGCACGTCATCATGGTCACCGCCCGGGTGGTGAAGTGACATGAACGTCAAGGGGTCGGCGCTCATCCACGGGCTCAACTGGATCGAGGAGCGCTACGGCCACGAGGCGGTGGCGCGCTACCGCAACGGGCTCGAGGAGGCCGCGCGCGAGGCCATGCGCCCGCCCCTCCACGGCCACGGCTGGTACCCGGTGCAGGTGTGGAACGCCATGGCCGAGGCGGTGGCCGCCGCCGGCGGGACCGAGGCCCTGCGCGAGTTCGCCCGCGAGGTGGCGCAGCGCGACCTGTCCTTGCCCTACCGGGTGCTGCTCTCGGTGGGCTCGCCCACCACCCTCTTCAAGCGGGCCGGGCTGCTCTGGACCAAGTACTTCGACGGCGGCGCCTTCGAGACCATCCCCGAGGCCGAGAACCGCTTCCGCCACTTCCTCCGCGCCGGGGTGGACCCGGTGCGCGACCCGGCGCGGCTCACCTGCCAGGTGGCCATCCCCGCCTGGCAGGAGGGGTCGCTGGTGCTGGCCGGGGCCAGCGGTGGCCGGAGCCGGCACCTCTCCTGCCGCTTCGACGGCCAGCCCGCCTGCGAGTTCCTGGTCACCTGGGATTGATTCGAGCCGCCCGAAGGGCGGCGAGGCTTTGGGAAACCTCGGGCTCGTCGGGTTCTCCAGCCGAGGTGGACCCGGAGGGCGCACCGGGTGCAGAAGCAGCCTCGCCACCCTTTGGGTGGCTCGGCAGTAAGCCTCGCCGCCCGTTCCGGGCGGCTCGAGTCAGTCCCACGTGAAGTCGTACTCCGCCTCGAGGAAGGCGGTCTGGCGCCCGGACGCCTCGATGTTGCGGCCGCCCATCATCTCGATGGCGGCCGAGACCACGCCGCAGTGGAACGGGGGGACGAGGAAGTCGCGCTTGAACACCATGTGGCAGTGGGTCTCCGCCGGCCATTCGACGGACCGCTCGCCGTAGCTGACGGTGGCCCGGTAGCCGCTCGGGGCCTGCGACAGGAGCCGGCGCATGTCCCCGGCGGCGATGGTGAGCAGCGTCCGCCCCAGCATCGACGAGAAGACGTTGGTGAGGGCGCGGTGGCCCATCCGGTAGAAGGCCGCGTCGGTCCCGCCCAGCGCGCCCTCCAGCCGGTCGGCTCCGGCCCAGGCCAGGTTCAGGTAGTCGACCACCGGGTAGGAGAAGAAATCGGTGCGCGACCCGGTGTCCAGGGGGTCGCACTCGCGAGCGGCGTCCTCGTCGCCGAGCTCGCGCAGCACCGAGAAGGCGCCGTTGAACACCAGCCCGCGCACGGTGTCGTCGGGGGTGGCCGCTGCGATTCGCGCTTCCAGATCCTTCCGGTCCGACGGCATGGAGTCCGCTCCCACCCCCGCCGCCATCACATACGTACCAGACCCGCCGGATTCAACCAGAGGCCGAGGCCCGCCTGCGAGCCCCCCCCGGCCGGCTTCCTGGCCCCTGGGCCGGCGCTCAGATCTCCCAGCCGATCTCGAACTCGGCGTCGAGGAACCGGGTCTGGCGCGCGGTCACGCGAGGATCCCTGGCGCCCATTCCCGCCAGGCCGGCCCGCATGACGCCCGCGTGGAAGGCCGGGGGCATGAAGTCGCGGCGGAAGACGACGCGGGCGCTCCGATCGCCCAGCCACTCCACGGTCCGCTCGCCGTAGCTGACCGCGGCCCGGTAGCCGCTGGGGATGTTGCTCACCATGCGCCGCGGGTCGCGACCGGCGATGGCGAAGAGGGTCCGGCCCAGCATCGAGTCGAGGTAGTCCTGGATGGTGCGCCGGCCCAGCGCCTCGAAGGCCGCCTCCACGCCCCCCGCCGGGCCCTCGAGCCGGTCCACCGCGTTCCAGGCCAGCGTCAGGTACTCGGCGATGGGGTACTTGAGGAGCTCGATGCGCGAGCCCTTGCCGAGCGGGTCGCACTCCAGCGCCGCTGCCTCCCCGAGGTGGTCGCGCAGCAAGCGGAAAACGCTCGCGTAGTTGAGCCCCCGGGAGGTGTCGGCCTCGGTGGCTGCGGCGATTCGAGCGCCGAGGTCCTGGCGGTCGGCCGGCATTCGGCAGCCATTACACCCGAAGGGGCGGCCAGGCCAAGGCGCGGCGTCGCCACGGGAAATGGGCCGACTTCTTGACACCGGATCGTTCGTTCAGTATTCATCCGTTCAGGCTGTCAGGGGGGCTTGCTAGAAGGGGTTCGCGACGGCAATTCGGACCGATGGGGCGCTTGGGGCGCCCTCGCCAAGGAGAGAAACGATGCCCGTGGGACCGGAGAAGGAGAAGGCGATCGAGCTGGCCGTCTCGTCCATCGAGAAGGCCTTCGGCAAGGGCTCGATCATGCGCCTCGGCAACGAGGAGGCGCTGGTGAAGGACGTCCAGGCGGTCTCGACCGGGTCCATCTCCCTCGACATCGCCCTAGGCGTGGGCGGGCTGCCGCGCGGGCGCATCGTCGAAATCTACGGCCCGGAGTCCTCGGGCAAGACCACCCTGGCGCTGCACGCGGTGGCCGAGGCCCAGAAGGCGGGCGGCATCTGCGCCTTCGTGGACGCCGAGCACGCCCTCGACGTGGGCTACGCCCGCAAGCTGGGGGTCCGCACCGACGACCTGCTCATCAGCCAGCCCGACACCGGGGAGCAGGCGCTGGAGATCGCCGAAACGCTGGTGCGTTCGGGCGCCATCGACGTGCTGGTCATCGACTCGGTGGCGGCGCTGGTGCCGCGAGCGGAGCTGGAGGGCGAGATGGGCGACGCCCACATGGGCGTGCAGGCTCGGCTCATGAGCCAGGCCCTGCGCAAGCTCACCGGCACCATCTCCAAGTCCCAGACCATCGTGGTCTTCATCAACCAGATCCGCATGAAGATCGGGGTCATGTTCGGGAACCCCGAGACCACCACCGGCGGCAACGCCCTGAAGTTCTACGCCTCGCAGCGGCTCGACATCCGCCGCATCGGCGCCATCAAGGACGGCGAGCAGGTCATCGGCAACCGAACCCGCGTCAAGGTGGTGAAGAACAAGGTGGCGCCGCCCTTCAAGGAGGTCGAGTTCGACATCATGTACGGGTCGGGCATCTCCAAGGAGGGGGACCTGCTCGACCTGGCGGCCCAGGAGAACATCGTCGAGAAGAGCGGCGCCTGGTTCAGCTTCGGCGGCGAGCGCATCGGCCAGGGGCGCGAGCAGGCGAAGCAGTTCCTCAAGGAGCACCCCGAGGCGCTGCAGCAGATCGAGGGCAGGCTGCTGGAGAAGTTCGGCGTGCGGCGCGGGCCGGCGGCGCCGCCGGCCGAGGCCGCCGAGCCCGAGGAGCGCAAGCCGCGGGTGAAAGCAGTCAAGTAGCCGCCAGGCGGCGGCCGATGCGTACCGCCCGAGCGGACCCGATCCGGGCTATCCTCGGCCGGTGGCACTCGACATCCAGACGCCGACCTGGCTCGGCGAGTTGGTCGACCGCGAGCTCGCGGATTACGACCCGGTGGAGGCGCGGCTGCGCATCCCGCCGGACCTGCGCGACGCCGGCTCGCCGCTCGAGGCGCGGGCCCGCATGCTGGCCAGGCGATCGATCCGGCACCGCCGGGCGCCCGATCGGGAGGCGGCCGCCCAGGAAGCCTTCCTGGAGCGCGCCACCGGCCACCTGCGCCTCCTGCTCGACGTGGCCCTCCTCGGCGGATCCCCCTTCGAGCCCTCGCGCCGCCGGGCCGAGCTGGCCTGCCTGCTGGCGGCGCTCTCCGGCCGGTTCCGCCTGGCCGCCGCGGCAGATCCCGGCCGGGCCGACGGGGGGTCCGAGGCGGCGGTGCGCCGGGCCCTCGAGGCGGCCGCCGCCGCCCAGCGCCAGGCGGCCTGGCCATCCGGAGATCCGCGGGGCGGGCTCCTGCTCTCGGCGGGGGCGCTCCGGCTCGAGCGCTGGCTCCTCTCGGCGCTGGCCTCGGACTACTACGCCTTGGGGCGGTTCGAGGAGGGCGCGGTCCGGCGGCGCCTGGGCGAGGCGGCGCGCGACCTGGTGCTCCTGGTCGAGGCGCTGGCGGCGCAGGCCGCGACGGCGGGCCGGCTCGACCTCCACCGCCGGCGCCAGGCGCAGCGCCAGGCCGGGCGGCTTCGCCTGGCCGGCGACCTCAAGGCCCGGCTGCGCCAGCGGCTGCGCCGGCCGCGAGGGGCGGCCGAGCTCGCCGGCGTCGCCCCGCCGCCGCTGCGCGCCTTCCTCCTCGAGCAGATCCTGCTGACCGAGGCAGTGACCAGTGCCCCGGGACCAGGAGCGGCGGCCTTCTCGGACGCCTTCGCCGCCGCGGCCAGCATCGCCGCCGAGCCCCTGGCCGCCATGCGCGCCGAGGCGGCCCTGCGAGCCTCCGAGCAGCTGCTCCTGGAGGGACCCCTCGACGGCACGCCCGGAGAGTGGCTGGCCGACGGATGGGGCGAGGTGACCGACCAATTGACGGAGAGGGTGACCCGGCTGGTGACCGACAACCTGGACGCCATCGTCGCCGAGCTCAAGCAGACCGGGGAGCTGGGACAGCTCCTCGCCAAGGCCGCCGCCGGCAAGGCCCTCTCCCGCGAGGAGAAGGTCAAGGTGCGGGCCCAGCTGGTGGACCTCGCCAAGGCGGTCCCGGCGCTGGCCATCTTCGCCGCGCCGGGCGGCCTGCTGCTCCTCCCCCTCCTGGCGAAGCTCCTCCCCTTCAAGCTGCTGCCGAGCGCCTGGGAGAGGAAGCGGGACGGGCCGGGAAGTGGGGAGCCTGGCGATCGCTGATCAGGGGGCTCGCGCTCCGCGGCGTAGCTTCATGGCGATGCGCCGCGCGTCCTCGTTCACCTTGGCGGTGAACCCGCGCCCTTTCTCCTTGTCGGCCAGGGCGTCGAGGCGATCGGCCAGGGCGGGCGCGCCGGGAACGTCCCGGGCGGTGACCCACTCCATGCCCAGCAGGGCGTGGTAGCGGGCGGCCAGGTCGGCTTCGTCCTGCACCGGCAGGGCGGCCGCCTCCATGAGCCCAGCGGCGTCGGCCGGGCCCCCGCGGCGCCCGACCTCCAGCGCCGCCCGGTCGCGCACCGCCGCCTCGGCGGAGAGCTTCTCCTTCCAGCAGCCGAGGTCCTCCCGGCAGCCCTGCGCCGCCGCCAGGCGCGCCTTCATGCGGGCCACCTCGGGCGCGTGGGCCGAATCCGCCCCCTGCTCCACCAGGCGAAGCTCCCCCGCCCCCCCGAGGCGCGACACGGCCTCCAGCGCTCCGGACCGCTCGTCCCAGGTCCGCGCCTGGGCGGCCCGGGCCAGCGCCGGGATGGCCCGCGGATCGCCGATGCGGGCCAGCGCGTCGGCGTACCGGTCGCGCGCGTTCGGGTCCTTCTCGCGCCCCAGCGCCTCGCCGAGCGGGCCCACCGCCTCCCGGGCGCGCAGCCGCCCCAGCGACTCGGCGGAGTAGACCCGCACCAGGAGCTGCAGGTCGGCGAAGCGATCGGTCCAGGCGAGCGTCTTGAGCAGCGGCGGCACGGCGCGTGGATCGCCCAGGTCGCCCAGCACCTGGGCCGCCTTGGCGCGGAGCGCCCCCTCCACCACCCCCGCCGAGCGGGCCCAGGCCTGAAGCGCCTGGTCGCGACCCTCCAGCGCCGCCAGGAGGGGCTCGACGGCGGGCGCGCCGATGGCCGAGGCCGCCACCGACGCCTCGGGGAAGAAGGTGGCGCCCCGCCGCTCGCGGAAGAGCATCTTCACCACCGCCGGGACCGCCCGGGCGTCGCCGATCTTGCCCAGCGAGAGCAGCGCCTTCTTGGAGGTGAAGGGCTCGGCGTCGTCCGAGGTGGCGATGGCCATGAGCTTCTCCACCGCCGCCGGGTCGCCCACATCGCCCAGCGCGTCGACCGCCGCGACCTGGGTGAAGCCGTCGGGAGAGCTCGTGAGCTGGATCAGCACCGGCACCGCCTCCCGGGCACGCAGCTTCCCGAGCGCTTCGGCGACGCGGCGGTTGGCCTCATGGGTCTCGGCCACGCGCACGCCCCCGTAGGAGAGGTCCACCGCCGCCAGCAGGGGCTGCACCGCCGCCGGGTCCCCGAACTCCCCGAGCGCCAGCGCCGCCGCGGCGCGGACCTTGCCGCCCTCCTTGAGGAGCGAGACCAGGGCCGGGGTGGCCGCCTTGCGGTCGCCCGGCGCCCGGCGCGCTTGCTCCAGCGCCTCCAGCTTCTCCTGCACCCGGTTGCGCTTCACGGCGGCGCGGGCCCAGCCGGCGGCGTCGTGCGGCGTTCCCTGGCAGGCCAGGGCGGCGAGGCAAGTGACGGCGAGCGCGAGGCGCATAGGTCTCCTCCGGTGGCGGTTCAGTGGGTCGGCTCGTCGCGGCCGGGCCGGCGAAGCGCGGGGATGAACATGGGCGTGAGCTCCGGATCGTCGGCGGCCAGGGCCCGGCGCCGCTCCTGGGCGGCGCTCTCCAGGGCCTCGATGGCCGGGGCCAGCTCCGGCGCCCGGGCGGCGGCGGCGCGCATGCGCTCCACCGCCTCCTCCAGCACCGTGGCGTGGCGCGCCTCGCGCTGTTTCAAGGCCGCGACCGCGTCGATGAAGGTCCGGAAGAAGCTCTTGAGCTCGTCGCGCTGCCTCAGGGTGCGCATGCGCGGGTATCGCCCCTGCGCCAGCACCGACATGTAGTGCCCCATGACGAAGATGGGGCCCGCCACCCGGTGCGTGATGAGGATGCCCACCAGCCCCAGCGCCGCCGCCATGAGGGCGGCGATCCCGACGAAGATGACGAGCAGGTTGCGGTCGGAGGCCTCGATGAGCGGGCGGATGGCGGGGTCCACCGCCGCCAGGTCCGAAACTTGAAGATGCGCCTGCCAGATCCAGAGGCCGAAGGCGGCGGCCACCCCCAGCCCGGCCACCACCAGGAGGAGCGTGTACTTGAGCTGGAAGGTGCGGTCGACGAGGTAGACGCGGCGCTGGTGCACCGCGACGCTGCCGGTGGGTTCCGCCATGGCGCTCCCTTCCTCGGTGCCGCCGCGATTCTATCGCGAGCCCCCCAGGTGGCAACGACGCGCGGTGTGCGAGAATGGCCCACCATGAGCGAGCGCGGGGCGCTGGCCCGGACCTGCGAGGCCGTCTACCGGGAGGCGCTGGCCGCCTGCTCGGCGGGCCGCCTGGTGGCCGAGGCCCTGCGTGAGCGGCCGCCGACGGGCCCGGTGCGACTGCTGGCCCTGGGCAAGGCGGCCGCCCCCATGCTGACGGCGGCGCTCCGGGCCCTGGGCGAGGCGGGCCGCGATCCGCTGTGCCTCCTGCCCGAAGGAGAGCGCCCCCCGCCCGGCGTGCGGGCCGTGCACGGCGCCCATCCCCGCCCCACGGCGGCCTCGCTCCAGGCCGGCCGCGAGGCGCTGCTCTGGGCCGAGCGCGGGGCCGGCCGTCCGGCGCTGGTGCTCCTCTCCGGCGGGGCGAGCGCCCTGGCGGTGGCGCCGGTGGAGGGCGTCCCCTTCGAGGACAAGGTGGCGGCGGCGGCGCGGCTCATGGCGGCCGGCCTCTCCATCCAGCAGCTGAACGCCTGCCGCAAGCACCTGTCGCGCCTCAAGGGCGGGCGCCTGGCCCTGGCCCTCGGCGGGCCAGTCGCGGCGCTGGTGCTCTCCGACGTCCCCGGCGACGACCTGTCCGCCATCGGGTCGGGGCCGCTCTCCCCGGACCCGACCACCTTCCAGGAGGTGCTGGACCTGGCGCGCGGCGCCGGCGTCGAGGCCGAACTCCCCGCCAGCGTGCGCGCCCATTTCCTGGCCGGAGCCCGCGGCGAGCGGCCCGAGACGCCCAAGCCGGGAGACCCGCGCTTCGCGGACGTGTCCCACCGCCTCCTGGCCGGGCCGGTGGCCCTGGCCCGCGCCGCCGCCGCCGCCGCGTCGCGGCTGGGCTTCCGGGCCGAGGCCGACCCCGAGCCGGTCGCGGGCGCGGTCGAGGCCTTCGCCGAGCGGCTGGCCACCTGGGCGCGGAAGTGCGCCGGGCGCGGGCGCAGCCTCCTGGCCGCGGGCGGCGAGCCGACCGTGCGCGTCCCGGCCGCCCCGCGGCCCGACGGCGGGCGGGCGCAGCACCTGGCCCTGCTGGTGGCCCGGCGCCTCGACGGCCTGCCCGCGGCCTTCCTGGCCGCCGGATCGGACGGCCGCGACGGCCCCACCGAGCAGGCCGGCGCGGTGGTGGACGGGGAGACCGCCGCGCTGGCGCTTCGCCTGGGAGTGGATCTCGAGCGCGCGCTCGGCGAGGGCCGCTCCGGCCCGGCGGCGCTGGCGCTGGGAGCCGCCATCCCCCGCTTCGAGACCGGAACCCACCTCTGCGACCTGCACCTGGTGGCGGTGGAGTGACCGCCAGTATCGGGGCGGCCGCGGCTCGCTCCGAAGGCACCCTCCAGCGAGACCGGGCCACCGCGGACGTCGCCGAGGCTCGCGGGCATCGGTAACCGAGATCGCCGCTCCGCCGGTCATCGGGTCGACCCGCCGCGGTTCTCACGGCGCCCACCGGTCTCGGCGGCCTGGTCTCGCTTCCGGGCGCTGTCCTCGCTCGCGACCCCGGAGCGGCGGCCGCGCGGCGATGAGGAACGCGCGGCGGCTCGCAAACGTCGGTCGCGCAGCCTTAACCGGTTCCCGAGATCAGAGGCCGGAAGCAGGGCCTACCGCCACGGCAGGAACTTCTCCCCCGGGGTGGCCTTCAGCGCCGGATGGGTCCCGTTGAGCGGCTCGCCGCTCGCGACCGACTGGTACATCTTCAAATAGTCGTGCGCCATCCGCATGGCGTCGAACCGATCGCGCGCGTATTCGTGGCAACGCCGGGGCGAGTACCGCCCGGCCGCCTGCATGGCCGGCACCAGCTCGTCCGACGACGCCGACAGGAACCCGACCTCGGCGCTGACGATCTCCGGCAGCGAGCCGTAGGGCGTGCCAAAGACCGGGCAACCGAAGTACAGGCTTTCGATGAGCGCCAGGCCGAAGGGCTCGTGCCAGCGCACCGGAAACACGAGCCCCCGGGACCCGCTCAGGATGTCCCGCTTCCGCCGGTCGTCCACCATGCCGTGGAAGGTGGCCCAGCGGGTGAGCGTCAGGCGGAAGCCCATCTTGAAGTTGAGCCGGTGGCCGCCGAGCACCTTGAGCTCGCGCCGGCAGCGACTGGCCAGCTGGATGGCGCCCCGCACGTTCTTCACCCTCCAGGCGGCCTTCCCCAGGAAGTGGAAGTACTCCCGCTCCCGGTCGAGGTCGACGGCGCCGTACTCGGACCAGTCCAGCCCGTTGTGGACGAAGCAGGTGGACCCATGCCGCTCGGCCTGTTGCCGCGACACGAAGACGGCGTTCCGGGGCAGGGGCCCGGCGCCGGGCTGGTTGAAGTGCACGGTGACGAGGCTCGGCTTCCCGATGGGCTCGGCCGGCACGAAGTGCAGGTGCACCACCTCGGTGTCGCCGGGGATCGACCGATCGATGGAGGCCCCCGGCCGGAGGGGGATCACCTCGGCGAAGTCGCAGCGCGAGCCTTCGGCCGCCAGCAGGGACACCCGATGCCCCATCCGCCCGAGCGCCTTGGCCAGGCACCAGACGACGCGTTCGGTGCCTCCGTAGAGCAGCGCCGGGAGGAGGCCGCCGGTGGCGAGGACGATGTTCACGCGGGCGGGCGATCGGGGAGTGCCCAGCCATTGTACCGTCCCCGGCGAGGGCTAGTGCCGCGCCCCATGCGTATGCTTTCAGGCCGCGAAGCGGCCCGGCCGGGAGTCCGGCCGCAGCAGGGGGGAGGCTCCGGCGGCTGTGCCGACGGAGGGGGGCGGCACGCCCCCCTTACGATTGAGCCTGGTGCCGCCCGGAGCAGAATGCTCCGGTCGCGGCACTAGGAGCGCCGCGTGCGCCGGCAGCGGGGGCCCGGCTCCTCCCGCCTCACGTGCCTCGCTTCGGGCTGGCCCGGCCCTGCTCCAGGCGGGCCAGGACGGCCCCGGCCCGCCTCGCCAGGAGGCGCACCGCGGCGCCCGCGAGCAAGAGGCCCGCCACCCAGCGCGCCAGCGACGCGGCGCCGGCCGCGTCCAGGGCCGGCCACGGCGTCCGCCATAGCACCTCGCCTCGCTCGACCATCCAGTGCCAGCCGCTGTGGGCCACCAGGGCCGAGAGGACCACCACCAGGGCGCGCTCGGCGCGCACCAGGTGGCGCAGCAGGGCCAGCGCCGGGAGCAAGAGCAGGAGCACCGCGATCTGGCCCAGCTCGATGCCAGCGTTGAAGGAGAGCAGCGACACCACCAGGTGCTTCCCGGCGAACTGGAGGTTCTCCCGGAGGCCGTAGGAGAACCCGAACCCGTGCACCAGGCCGAAGAGCGCTGAAACCAGCCAGCGCCGCCGCAGGCTCGTCCCGAGGATGTTCTCGAGCCCGGTGTAGACGATCGACGCCGCGATGGCGGTCTCGACGAAGGGCGGGAACCAGGCGCCCCCCGGCGAGAGCCCGTAGGCGGCGCCGATGAGCGTGAAGGAGTGGGCCACCGTGAAGGCGGTGACGATGGGGAGCACGGCCCGGAACCGGGCCAGCGGGATCACCAAGCAGAGGAGGAACAGCAGGTGGTCGATCCCGGTGAGGATGTGGGCGATGCCCAGCACGACGAAACCGCCCGCGGCCTGGTACCAGGCCGGATCCAGCGAGACTCGCCCCGATCGGCTGGTGATCACCATGGCCCGGCCCGGCTCGCCCGGCGGCAGGAAGCGGACCGCGAACTTGAGGGAGTCGCGGAGCTCCGGCGCCACCGCGGTCTGGATGGAGAAGCGCGACGCCGCGGAGGCGATGGGATAGACCAGGTGGGCGTCGAGGTAGCCCTGGTCGGCGTAGATCACCGTGCCGGGCGGGGGCGGGCTGGCGACGGCGGCGACCGCGTCCTGGTAGCGATCGAAGGAGCGGTCCGACGGCAGGGCCAGCCGCCCCCTGGCGCTCGCGGGGACGAGGATCCGCCCCTCCTCCCAGAGGGTGACGGCGCCCCCCAGCGCGGAGAGGACCTGCCCCACCGCCGGGTCGGCCCGGCTCAGGTCGATCTCGCGGCCGTTCAGGGGGAAGCGGACCGTGCCCAGCACGTGCAGCGGAAGGCGCACCACCAGGTGGAGCCGGGTGGGCTCGACCTTGACGAACCCGGTCATGGCGCTCTCGAGCTTGAACTCGTGCGCCCGCGCCCCGCCCGCGGCGAGCAAGGCGCTGCCCGCCAGGGCGAGGCGCAGCCATGGAGTGGTCGTCCGAGTCACAGCCGGCTTCCCGCGGCGGCCGGGACCGGAGCCCGGCCGCCGCTCGGGAGGCATCAGTTGGTGGTGCCGTGGCGCACCCACCGCTGGATGCGACGGCCGTTGATGGTCTCGCCGGTGTACAGGTTGCCCTTCGAGTCGACGGACACCGTGTGCAGGAAGGTGAACTCGCCGGCCTGGTGCCCGGGCCGGCCGAACCCGGCCAGGATGGTCGCGGCCGCCCGGTCGAAGATCCACACGATCTCGTTGCCGCCGTCGACGTCGAACATGAAGGTCTGGCGCCTGTCGTCCGAGAAGTCCACGTCCCAGGCCGAGCCGGCGGTGCCGAGCCCGCCCACGCCCGTGCCCGGCTTCACCGGGATGATGGTCTTCAAGCTCCCCATCTTGTCGAAGACCTGGAGCCGGTCGCTGCCGCGATCGCAGGCGTACACCAGCCCGTCGCGGGAGAGCACCACGCAGTGCGGGTGGCCGCCGTCGGCCGGCTGGAACTGGCCCGGGCCGGTCCCGGAGGAGCCCCACTGGCGCAGCCAGTTGCCGTTCCTGTCGAACACCACCACCCGGTGGTTGCCGTAGCCGTCGGCGACGTAGATGTCGCCGTTCGACGGATCCACCGCCATGTCGGCGGGCTGGTTGAGGAGCGTGTGGCTCTGGTTGGCGGCGGCGCAGTCCGCCGTGTTGCCGCAGGCGCCCGGCGGCGTGCTGCACGGGTTGTCGCAGGTGCCGCGGGTCCCGATCTGTAAGAGAAGCGTGCCGCCGTCGTGGCTGTACTTCTGGACGATGCCGTCGCCGTTGCCGGCGATCCAGACGTTGTCCTGGTAGTCGACGAAGCAGCCGTGGAGGCCGTTGGGCAGGACGTTGCGGTCGCCCCAGGCGTTGACCAGGTTGCCCTGGCGGTCGAACTCGAGGACGGGCGGCGAGGCCACCGCCGTCACGGTCTCGGGCGCGATGAGATTGCCCCGGTTCACCGTGAAGACGTGGTCCTGCGAGTCGATGCAGGTGCCGGCCACCTCGCCGGTGACCCAGGGCTTGGGCATCCCGGTGGCCGGGTTCACCTGCGACGCCTCCACCGGCAGCGGCCTCGGCCAGAAGGGGTCGACCCGGTAGGCCGGGGTGGCGGGCCGCCCCTCTGCAGCGGCTCGCTCGAACGGGTTCCAGATGCCGAGCCCCACGACCAGGGCCGGCGCCAGGACCGCGAGGTAGACGATTCTCCAGCGCTTCATTCCATTCTCTCCTTCCAGGCGGGCCGCCCCTCGCCATGCTGCGGCGGCGCCCTCTTCGGCCTCGATCGGCAAGCGCCCTCAGAACAGGCAACACCGATTCGTCGCCGGACCGTGCCGAGGCTACCGCTTTCGCACCGGTGAACATCCACTCCGAAGGCGCGAACATTCGGGTGTCACCCACCAGGGGTCGGGGCTCGTGCGGGCTCGATCGCGCCGCGCGCGAAGCCGCCGTCGGGATCGCGCGCGCAGGTCCCTTCGCGCCCCGTCCGGGCGCAGCCGAAGGTCGTGCCCCGTGCGGGCTCGATCGCGCCGCGCGCGCCAAGCCGCCGTCGGGATCGCGCGCAGGTCCCTTCGCGCCCCGTCCGGGCGCAGCCGAAGGTCCCGCCTCGGCGCGGAGGTGGTATAGGACCCTACGTGATGCGCATCGCCTTCCTGGGAACACCCGAGTTCGCCGTCGGGTCGATCTCGGCGCTCGCCGACGCCGGGCACGAGGTGGCGTGCGCCGTGTGCCAGCCGGACCGCCCGGCCGGGCGGGGACGGGCGCTGCGCGAGCCGGCCGTGAAGCGCTGGGCGCGCGAGCGGGGCATCCCGGTGCTGCAGCCCGAGAAGGTGCGCGACGGGCGGCTGGCGGCCGACCTGGGCCGCCTGGCGCCGGATTGCCTGGCGGTGGCCGCCTACGGGCGCATCCTGGGGAAGGACCTCCTCGAGCTGGCGCCGCACGGCGCGGTGAACGTCCACGGCTCGCTCCTGCCGCGCCACCGAGGCGCTGCCCCCATCCAGTGGGCGGTGGCGGAGGGAGAGCGCGAGACCGGCGTCACCATCATGCAGATGGACGAGGGGCTCGACACCGGCGACGTGCTCCTGCAGCGCGCCCTTCCCATCGCGCCGGAGGACACCGCCGAAGCCCTCTCGCCGCGGCTGGCGCTCCTGGGGGGCGAGGCGCTGGTCGAGGCGCTGCGCCTCATGGAGCGGGGAGAGTCGGTGCCGGTGCCGCAGGACGCCTCCCGAGCCACGCTGGCCCCCATCCTCGAGAAGGCGCACGGCCGCGCCGACTGGAGCCTGCCGGCGCAACGACTCCGCGACCGACTGCGAGGCTTCTCCCCCTGGCCGGGCCTGTGGACCACCCTCGACGGGAAGGTCGTCAAGATCCTGGCGGCCGACGCGGTGCAGGCCGAGACCGGGCCGGGGGGCCGCCCCGGCTCGGCCAGGAAGGTCGCCGGCCGAGGCTTCGCGGTCAGCTGCGGATCGGGAGCCATCCTGGTCCTGGAGGTCCAGCCGGAGGGCAAGCGGCGGCAGGGGGCCCTCGAGTTCCTGAACGGCCTCAGGCGGGACGCCTTCACCCTCGGCACATGACGGCCCGCGAGATCGCCTTCCAGGTGCTGCGCCGGGTCGAGGAGGGCGGAGCCTACGCCTCGCGGGCCCTCGACGCGGCGCTGGCCGCCGCCGGCTCCCTCGACCCGCGCGAGGCGGGACTGGCCACCGAGCTGGTCTACGGGACGCTGCGGCGCGCCATGGCCCTGGACGCGGCCCTGGCCCTCTGCTCGCGCCGGCCCCTCGCCGAGGTCGACGCCGCGGCGCGGGTGGCGCTGCGCCTCGGGGCCTACCAGCTCCTCTTCCTCCGGACGCCGGCCCACGCCGCGGTGGGGGAGTCGGTGGCGCTGGCGCGGCAGGTGGACCACGGGCGCGCCGCCGGCTTCGTGAACGCGGTGCTGCGCGCCCTGGCCCGCGAGCCGCGCCTCCCCGAGCCGCCGCCGCTCGGCCGAGACCCGGCGGGCCACGTGGCTGCCGCCGAGTCGCTGCCGCGCTGGCTGGCCGAGGAATGGGTGGCCTGGCTGGGCCCCGAGGAGGCGCTCTCGCTCGCCCGGGCCACGAACCAGCCGGCGCCGCTCGTGCTCCGATCGCCGCGCCGCGACGAGCTCCTGGTTCGGCTGCGCGCCGCCGGCCTCGAGGCCGCGCCGGTGACCCGCGCCCCCTCGGGGCTCGCCCTCGGGAGCGGGTCGGTCCAGGCAGTGACCCGAGCCGCCGGCGGCCTTCCCTTCCAGGTGCAGGACGAGGGCGCCCAGCTGGCGACGCTCTTCGCCGCCCTCGACCTCGCCGGGCGCCGGGCGCGGGTCCTCGACGCCTGCGCCGCTCCGGGCGGCAAGGCCTTCCACCTCGCCGAGCTGCTCGGCCCGGGCTCGGAGGTGGTGGCGGTGGAGATCCACCCGCGCAAGGCCGAGGCGCTCCGGCGCGAGGCGGCCGCTCGCGGCCCGGGCGTGCAGGTGGTCTGCGCCGACGCCTCGCGGCCCCTCCCCGGGCTCGAGCCGGCGAGCTTCGACGCCGTGCTGGTGGACGCCCCCTGCGCCGGCCTGGGGACGCTCAGGCGCCACCCGGAGCTGAAGCTCAGGCGCCGCGCCGAGGACCTGCCGCGCTTCGCCGCCCTGCAGGCCGGGATCCTCGAGAACGCGCTGCACTACGCCCGCCCCGGAGCGGCGGTGACCTACGCCGTCTGCTCGCTCTCGCGCGCCGAGGGGCCCCGCCTGGCCGCGGCCTTTCTCGGGAAGGGTCACCGCCGGGCCCCGCCGCCGGCCGGGTTCCCCGGCGACGCCCTGACCCTGGAGGGCGACCTCCTCCTGCTCTCCCACCGCCACGGGACCGACGGCTTCTACGCGGCCCGGCTCGCCGCTGCCTGACGGCCCCCTCTGGCATACACTCCGCCCATGCCCCTCCCCATCCGCGTGGCGCCGTCGCTGCTCTCCGCCGACTTCGGCCGCCTGGCCGAGGAGGTGCGGGCCGCCGAGGCCGCCGGGGCGGACCTGGTCCACCTCGACGTCATGGACGGGCGCTTCGTCCCCAACATCACGGTGGGTCCGCTGGTGGTGGAGGCGGTCCGCAAGGCGACCAAGCTCCCCATCGACGTGCATCTCATGATCGTGGAGCCGGAGCGGTACCTGGAGGCGTTCGCCCGGGCCGGCGCCGACTTGATCTCGGTCCACGCCGAGGTCTCGCCTCACCTGCACCGCACCCTGCAAGCCATCCGGGCCGCCGGGGCCCGCCCGGCGGTGGCGCTGAATCCCTCGACGCCGCTCTCGGCCCTGGAGTACGTCCTCGGCGACTGCGAGATGGTGCTGGTGATGACGGTGAACCCCGGCTTCGGCGGCCAGAAGTACATCGAGGCCTGCACCGGGAAGGTGGGGCGGCTGCGGGAGATGGCGGAGGCGCGGGGCCAGGCCCTGGACATCGAGGTCGACGGCGGCATCAAGCCGGAGACGGTCGGCCCGGTGGCCGCCGCCGGCGCTAACGTGCTGGTGGCCGGCACGGCGGTCTTCGGGGCCGGGGACTACGCGCAGGCCATCCGGGCCATCCGCGAGTCCGCGGCGGCGGCGCGGCGCTGACCCGCCTCGGGAGTCCGGCCCCGGCATCCTCGAACATCCGCCGAATCAAGTCACGCGGGGTGACAGCACCCGCCGGTTTCCGAGATTCCCGGCGGCCCGATCTCGCTTCCGGGCGCTGGTCTCGCTCGCGACCGCGGAGCGGTGGCCGCGCGGCGACGAGGAACGCGCGGCGGCTCGCAAACGTCGGTCGCGCAGCCCAAGGACCTCCCCGTCGCATTGGCGCTCCACGACGGTTGCTCGCCGCGACCATGGGCGAGGGGTCGCGCGTATCGGGACGGCCGCGGCTCGCTGCGAAGGCGCCCTCCAACGAGACCGGGCCGCCGTGGACATCGACGAGGCTTGCGGGAATCGGTTACCGAGACGAGATCCGGCTGCCGTGGCGCCGCCTGCCGCGGCGCCGAGCGCCCGGGCTACGTCACCCGCGCTACCCTCACCCTGGCCGTCCCGCGCTTCAGCATCCCGAGCCGGCGGGCCGCCTCCCGGGAGAGGTCCACCACGCGCCCCCTGCCGTACGGGCCCCGGTCGTTCACCATCACCTGGACCTTGCGGCCGTTCTCGAGGTTCACCACCTCCAGCATGGCGCCGAAGGGATGGGAGCGGTGGGCGCAGGTGAGCCGGCTCCGGTCGTAGAGCTGGCCGCTAGCGGTGGGGCGCCCGTGGAGCTCGTCGCGGTAGTAGCTGGCGAGGCCGGTCTCGGCCCTGCCGGCCGCGCCAGCCGCGGCGGGGATGCAGGCCGCGAGGGCCGCGGCGACCGCGCGGGCGCGGAACGGAGCCTTCACCTCCCCGATGCTACCGCACCCCGTCCGCCCGCGGCGCGCGGCGGCCGCGGCGAGCCCGCCCGAGGGCCCGCCGCATCTCCGGGTGCCGGGCCAGGGCGGCGAGCGCCTTCTCGAGGAGGCTCCGCCCCGGCTCGGTCTTGAACCAGGTCGAGGCGCCGCTGGGATGCGGCAGGCAGACGACGTCGCAGCGGACCCCGTGGTAGCGGGCGCGGAGCCGCCGTCCCACCACCGCCTCGAGCGGCACCGGCCCCAGCACCTGCTCGATGGCCAGCCGCCCCACCGGGATGACGAGCCGGGGCCGGAGGGCCGCCATCTCTCGCTCGATGAAATCGCGGCTGGCCGCGATCTCTTGCCGGCTCGGCAGGCGGTCCCCGCCGCCGGCGCTCTTCCCCGGGAAGGCGCGCACCACCGCCGCCAGGTAGATCCGCTCCCGCACCTCCCCCTCGCTCGCGCCGCAGCTGCGCTCGAGCCAGTGGAAGAGCGTCTTGCCGGCGGTCCAGGCAAAGGGGCGCCCCAGGCGCGCCTCGTGCGGGCCGGGCGCCTGGCCGAGGACGAAGACCCGGCTCGGCACCGGCGGTCCGTGCACCGGCGCGCCCAGGAGGCCCGGCATCCGCAACGCCCGGATGTCCCGGTGCACCGCTCGCAGGGCCCGCACCGCGGAGGCGCGCCAGGCGTCGCCGCCCGGCCGGCCGCGCCCGGAGGCCGCCACGGCCCGGACCCCGGCTCGCCTCAGGCGTCCCGCCACGGCTCCTCGCGCACCGAATAGATCCAGCCCTCGCTCCGCGGGACGTTGTGCGGCACCCCCTCGAAGCCGGCCGCCGAGGCGGCCGCCGCCGCCACCGCCGCCAGCACCGACTCCAGGGCCTCGCCCTCGGGGTCCTCGACGATCTGGGCGGCCTGCTCCATCTCGAACTCCAGGCGGGCGGCGTTGCGCAGGGTGCGCAGCAGCGAGGCGCGGGTGCTGGACCGATCCACCTCGTCGTCGCGCCAGGCGCAGGTGCCGCCGAGCACCCGCGCCACGTGCGCCGGCAGCACCTCGACGATGGTGGGTTTGCCCGGCTGCGGCGGGTCCCAGGGCGGGAAGACCGCCTCCACCCCGGCCAGGGTACACAGGCCGAAGAAGGTGTGGCGATAGGCGCGCGGGCCGCTCGGCGGCTGCGGCGAGGCGCGGTAGCAGTCGGCCAGCCGGATGCGCTCCTTGCCCAGCGCCGCCTTGAAGGCCTCGGCGGCCTCGCTGTCGTCGACGCCCTGGGGGCGGAACCGCTCGGCCAGGCCCTTTCCCAGGGACGGCGGGCCGCGCAGGGCCTGCCGGAGCAGCCCCAGCTGCCGTAGGTGCGTCTCGGCCAGGCTGAGCGCGAAGTCCACGCCGATGGTGAGGCGACCCTCGGCCCAGCGCGCCTCCTCGCCCATCCAAGCCCTGAACCGCTCGCGGACGTCCTTGCGCCCCGGCGCGTCCTGGAAGGGCCGCCACACCTTGGCGAGGCGGGCGCGCTCCGGCTCGCACTCCACCTCGGCGGCCAGGATCTGGTTCCCCGCCCCCTCTAGGCCGCTCCAGGAGAACCCGATCACCACGCCCCGCTGCGGCATGGGCACGCGAGGCGGAGGGCACCGCCCGTAGAGCGACGCCGGTTGCGACGGG
This sequence comes from Anaeromyxobacteraceae bacterium, assembly GCA_035762305.1. Lineage (GTDB taxonomy): Bacteria > Myxococcota > Myxococcia > Myxococcales > Anaeromyxobacteraceae > DASTPH01. Next base: position 54,525 of record DASTPH010000182.1, on the reverse strand, counting down.
ACTTCGGTCTCGCCAGCCATCGGGAACGCCCCAGCGGTTATCGTCGCCCACTCAGGGAGTGTCAAACCGGGTGACCGCACCAGCCCAACCGGGGCGCTGCGCCCCGAACCCCAGGAGCCCCCGCCGGGCTCCCACCATCGTGGGGAAGGCATTCCAGGCGATGGTGGGGGTCGGGCTCGTCGGCATTCTGGTCCTGGGCTGGCTCCAGGCGACCAGGGCCGACCGGCTCCGGGCTCGCGCCCGGGCGGGAGGGCTCGCCTGGGCGGAGCTCCGCGTCCGCGAGATGGGCTGAAGCGGCTGCCGGGCCGCGGTCCTGCGAGCCCTGGAAGGCACGGACGGGGTGAAGGAGGCGGTGCCGGGCCGCTCGGCCGTCACCGTGTCGTACGATCCGTCGCGCATCGCGCCCGAGGACATCGCCGAGGCGGTGAGCCGGACCGGCTACCGGGCGCGGCTGGTCCCGCCGCCAGGGTGATGGCGCGCCCGAGGGCCCGAGACCAGCCGCCGGTATCGGGTCGCGTGGGCATGGGTGCGACCGCCGAAGTGCTGCTTCGCAGGAGTCCTGAGCCCCCTTGCGCCCCGCTCCGCAACACTTCGCGGGGAAGGCCCCGTGCCACTCAGGGCGCCGCTCCTCGCCGCCCTCCGCTACAATGCGCCAGCCCTCCGGAGGACCGCATGCGCCGAGCCGCCCTCTCGTCCGCTCTCTTCCTCCTCGCCGGCTGCGTCGCCGAGGACAAGTACCTGGCCAAGGTCGCCGAGGCCGAGCAGCTGCAGCGGAAGTACCAGGACGAGAGCCAGAAGAACGCCGACCTGGCTGTGAAGATCGCCGAGCTCTCGGGCCGCATCAGCTCCCTGGAGGAGGACAGCCGCATGCTCTCCGAGCGGGTGCGCGCCGAGGAGCTGAACCTCTCCGCCAAGCAGGCCGACCTGCGTGCCGCCCAGCAGCGACTGGAGGAGCAGCAGGCCCTCATCGAGCACCTGGTGCGATCCAAGGTGCTCCTGGAACGGGCCAAGGCCGAGCTGGAGAGGCGCAGCGGCGAGTACGACCAGCTGGCCCGGGCGCTGCGGGAGGAGATCGCCGCCGGGCAGGTGGAGATCTCCGAGCTGCGCGGCCGCATGACCGTGCGCCTCAAGGACCAGATCCTCTTCGCCTCCGGCTCGGCGGCCGTCAACCGCGAGGGGCGCGCCGCCCTGGACCGGATCGCCTCCGCGCTGCGCGGCATCCGCGGCAGGACGCTGCGCGTCGAGGGTTACACCGACAGCGTGCCGGTGAGCCCCTCGGGGCCCTACCCATCCAACTGGGAGCTGTCCACCGCCCGCGCCGTGGCGGTGGTGCGCTACCTCCAGGAGCGGGGGGTGGACCCCACCTTGCTCGGCGCCGCCGGCCACGGCGAGTTCCACCCGGTGGCGCCCAACGACACGCCCGAGGGGCGCAGCCAGAACCGGCGCATCGAGATCGTGCTCTCCGCCTCCATCGACGGGATGGCGCCGCTGGAGGTGGAGTCGCCGCCGAAGCGGCGGGCGGCCGGGCGTCCGGCCGGGCGGTGACGAGAAGACACGCGCCCCGCCGGGCGGAGCTCTCGCATCACCCTCCAGGGACGGGCCGAGGCGCCCCGCCGGGCGCATGAGGAGTGTCACACCCGCGGGAGGGAAAGGAGCGTTTCCCGTGAAATCCGCCGGAACGTCTCTCCTCGCCGCAGCGCTGGCTGCCTGCGGTGGGAGCGAGGCCTCGCCGCCCCCAATGAACCCCTGGCTCGCGACGGTTACCGTCGGTGGCAGCACGCAGAGCGTCACGGTGACCTACACCTCCGCCGGGGTGAGCCCGACCAGCATCATGGTCGCCTCTGGCGGGACCATCAACTTCGTGAACAACGACAGCGTCTCGCACTGGCCCTCCTCGGGCCTCTTCTGCGCCATGGTGGGGCAACAGTTCATGCAGTGCCCCTGGCTCAACACGTCGGCGACGGTCGCGGCCGGCAACAGCGCACAGAGCAGCGGAACGGCCGCGGCGACGCCGGCGACCTGCAGCCTCCTCGACCGGGACCACCCCCCGCCCTGCGGAGGAGGCGGCGGGGGCTACTAGCGGACGACGGACCCGGGCCTGCCCCGCCGGGCTGCTCCACCGTCCGCCAGGCGCTTGCGCGCCAGGAGCACGAGCCGGACCGCGAGCAGCGCCGCCACCGCGGCCGCGTAGAGGAGCGGCCGGCGCAGGTCGGCCTTGACGCGCCAGGTGAAGTGCGTGACGCCCAGCACCGCCGCCAGGTAGACCAACCGGTGCAGCCGCTTCCAGCGCGCGAAGCCGAGCCGCCGCACCCAGGCGTCGGTGGAGGTGACGGCCAGCGGGAGCAGGAGCAAGAGGGTGGCGAGCCCCACCGCCTGGAAGCGGCGGGTGGTGACGTCCTTCCAGATCTCGGGCCAGTCGAAGAACTTGTCGACCCCCAGGTAGAAGGCGAGGTGGAGCGCGCCGTAGCCGAAGGCGAGGAGCCCCACCGTCCGGCGCACGCGCATGGGCCAGGTGATCCCGAAGAGCGCCTTCAGGGGCGTCGGCGCCAGCGAGAGGACGAGGAAGGTGAGCGCCCAGAAGCCCAGGCGGCTCAGCACCACCTGCACCGGCTCCGCCGAGAGACCACCGGTGACGGCGTCCACGCCGATCTTGGCGAGCGGGACCAGGCCCAGGGCCACCGCGGCGGGCACGAGGAGCCTCCGCCCGCGCCCGGAGCGCACAGGCCCGGCGGGCGCGGCCACGATCCCGAGCGGCGGGCGGCTCTCGCCGAGGGCGGGTTCTCTCGCTTCCAAGGGGTCGGGCGCCTAGTAGAGCTTCTTCGGGTCCATGCCGGCGTAGAGGTGGGCCACCTCGGAGGCGTAGCCGTTGAAGGGGAGCGTGGGGCGACGGAAGAACTCACCGATGCGCCGCTCCTTGGCCTGGCTCCACCGGGGGTGATCCACCGCCGGGTTCACGTTGCCGTAGAAGCCGTACTCGCCGGGCGCCATCCGGCTCCAGGTGGTCCGGGGCTGCTCCTCGGTGAAGCGGATGCGCACGATCGACTTGGCGCCCTTGAATCCGTATTTCCAGGGAACCACCAGCCGCAGCGGCGCCCCGTTCTGGTTGGGGAGCACCCGGCCGTAGAGCCCCACGGCCAGGAGGGTCAGGGGGTTCTGCGCCTCGTCGAGGCGCAACCCCTCGAGGTACGGCCACTCCAGCACCGCCCGCCGCTGTCCGGGCATCTGCTCCGGGTCGAGCAGCGTCTGGAAGGCGACGAACTTGGCGCGGGAGGTGGGCTCGACGCGGCGGACCAGGTCGGCGAGCGGGAAGCCCACCCAGGGGATCACCATGGACCAGGCCTCGACGCAGCGCATCCGGTAGACGCGCTCCTCGAGCGGGAACCACCCGAGGAGGCGGTCCAGGTCCACCACCTGGGGCTTCCTGACCTCGCCCTCGATGGAGACGCTCCAGGGGCGCGGCCGGAAGCCGCCGGCGTTCTTCCAGGGGTCTTCCTTGTCGGGGCCGAACTCGTAGAAGTTGTTGAAGCGGGTCGCCGATTCCCACGAGGTGGGCGACTCGCCGCCGGCCATCTCGACGCGCCGCGAGACCGTGAGCGCCTGGCCGGTCGGCTCGACCCGGGCGCCAGCCCGGAGCGGCAGGAGCGCGCCGCCAGCGGCGGCCGCCGAGAGGCGCAGGAACTCCCGCCGGCGCAGGGAGAGCGCCTCCGGGGTAGCCTCCGATTCGGGAACGTCGCCGCGCCAGCGCGCCATGCCGCCTCCGTCCAGGCTGTCTCCCGCCGGGCGGTTTCATTACCGGCGGACGGATTTCCTCTAATCTTCGGTCCGTGAGCCTGCCCGCCCTGAACCGGGCCCTCGATCGGGCCGCCATGTGGTGGGAGGACCGGCGGGCGCTCGAGGCCGCTCCCTTCCGACCCGGCCCCGACGGCCCGCTCGGCTGCTTCGGCCCCCTGCCGCCCCTGCCGCCTCCGCCCGACGGCCAGGGCGAGTGGTCGGCGCCCGCGCCGGGGGGCGGGACCTGCCCGGGCGACCGCATGCGGATCCGCAGCCGCGCCGCGGCCGGATCCTTCCGCGGGACCGCCCTGCTCCTCCCGCCCTGGAAGCTGCCGCGGGCGGAGCTGCTCGAGGGCTGGGCGGACCTCGTCGCCCGGAGCGGCCTCGACGCCTGGCTGGTGGTGCCGCCCCATCACCTGGAGCGGGCGGCGCCGGGCTCGCGCAGCGGCGAGGGGTTCGCCTCCCCCGACCTGTCCCGCCTGCGGGCCTCGCTGGAGCAGACGGTGCTGGAGGTGCGGATGGCCGCCGCGCTGGCGCGGCGCCGCGGCCCGGTGGGGCTCCTGGGCCTGTCGCTGGGGGCGGTGACCGGGGCGCTGGCGGCGACCGGGCCCGAGCCGCTCGACTTCGCCGCGCTGGTGGCGCCCCCCGACCTGGCCTGGGTGGCGGAGCGCACGCCCATCGGGCGGCGCCTGGCCCGCCTGGCGCGTCGAGGCGGCGTGCCGCTCCCGCCCCCGGCGGCGCTCCGCGCGGTGCTGGAGCCGCTCTCGCCGCGAGGGCGCCGCCCCACGGCGCTGCGGCTGTTCCTGGCGGTGGGCCTGGACGACGTCGTGGCCGGCCGCGAGCAGCCGGAGCGCCTGGCGCGGGCCTGGGGCCTCGAGCCGCGGCGCTATCCGCGGGGGCACCTGACGCTGCTCTTCGCCTGCCGGGCGCTGCGGCGCGACGTGGCCGCCTTCCTCGAAGGCTAGTGCCGCGACCGGAGCCTTCTGCTCCGGGCGGGGCTAGGGCTTCTTCTTCGAGGCCCGGTAGGCGTCGCGCTCCCGCTTCACCTCGTCGAAGAACTCGGTGGGGACGATCTTGCCGCGCACCACCGGCCAGGCCTTCTCGGCGGCGGCGCGCCAGAGTCCCTGGTTCACCTCGATCACGTCCAGCCCCTGCTTCTTCATGGCCACCACGGCATCGGAGTTGAGCTTGCCCACCTCGGCGTCCACCTTCTTGCCCAGCTCGCGCGAGATCTCCTGGAGCTTGGGGCGCACCTCGGCCGGGATGCGTCCCCACACGTCCTTGCGGATCACGGTGGCGCCCACCAGGAAGCCCCAGTTCACGTCGATCATGTGCGAGGCCCGCTCGAAGAGGCGGACCGGCAGGGCATAGAGCGCCACGTTGGGCACGCAGTCGATCATGCCGGTCTGCAGCGAGGTGATGACGTCGGTCGAGGAGAGCACCACCGGGTTGAAGCCGGCCGCCCGCATGGCCTCCACGCTGCCCGGGTCGCCCTCCCAGACGAAGATCTTGGCGCTGGCCGCCTCGGCCGGCGTCCGGTAGGGGCGCGAGCAGAAGATCTTGATGGGGCCGATGACGCCCCAGGTCAGGGCCACGTAGCCCTTCCGCTCCAGGAAGGACTCCAGCTTGGGCTGGACCTTCTGCATCACCGCCGCCAGCTCGTCCTCGGCGTCGAACATGAGCGGCACCGCCAACCCCTGCGGCTCGCGCACGATGTCGCCCAGGCCCACGGTGGTGACGGCGGCAGCCTGGAGCTGGCCCACCGCCATCTTGCGGATCATCTCCGACTCGCTGCCCTGGGTTCCGCCCGGATAGATGCGCAGCTTGACCTTGCCCTGCGAGGCCTGGGACCAGCGCTCGGCCATGTCCTTCAGGATCTCGTGCCAGTTGGAGCCGGCGGGGGCCAGCGTTCCCAGCTTGACGTTCAGCTCCTGGCCGCGCGCGTCGGGGCCGAGGCAGAGCAGGGCGGCCGCCAGGGCGGCGCGGGGGGCGAGCGATGGTGGGGTCACGCGGGGGTCCCTCGTCGATGGAGCGTCCAGGCGAACAGGTCCTCCAGGTGGGCCAGGAGCAGGCGCGCCCGGCGTTGCGCCAGCACGTTCGCGAGCGTGAAGCGCGGCTCGGCGGCCGGATCGGCCTGCACCACCTCCCGGAGCAGGCGGGTGAATTCCGCCCGGTCCTGGCTCTGGACGAGCACGCTCTCGGCGAAATTCACGTGGGTGGAGAGCTTCTTCCCGCCGGAGATGGCCAGCGCGCGCTGGTAGTGCCGGCGGGCCACGGCCGGCCCGCCGCCCTGGGCCTGGCTGCGGGAGGCCTCGTAGGCGAGGAGGAACTCGTGGATGGCTCCGTCGTCGAAGGTCTCGTCGAGCGCCAGGGCGCGCCGCATCATGGCCACCGGGACCGGCAGCTCGGCCACCAGCTCCATCCGGTCCTTGCCGGCGGCGATGGCGGCGCCCCAGGCGGCCCCGGTCCAGTAGAGGAGGGGCACGTCCCCCTTCTCGGCCACGCCGAGCGCGGCCTCGGCCTCCTTCACCCCGCGCAGCCGGGCCGAGAGCCCGGCGTGCCGGGCCTCCAGGCCCCGGAGGCCGTAGTCGCGGGCTCTGAGATACAGCGCCCGCGCCCGCTCGCGACCGGCGCGCGCCTCGGCGTTGCGCCCCTCGATCTCGGCGGCGTCGGCGTCCTGCTGCACGAAGGCATAGCCGTACTGGGTGAAGCCCGAGGCCAGCCCGGTGAGGAGCCCGACGTGCTCCGGCTTCTCCTCCAGGAGCCCCTCCATGGTCTTCAGGCCGAAGGGGACCGCCGCCCTCACCAACTCCGGATCGGGGTCCTTGCCGTAGGCGCCGCCCGAGCCGGAGACGGCGTCGGCCGCGGCGGAGACGGCGATGGAGCGGCATCCGGCGAGGGCGAGCCCGGTGAGGGCCGTGGCGAGGAGCGGGAGGCGCACGGGGTTTTTCCGGCGGGGGCGGAGAAGTTCTGGTACTGATAGACGCTCCGTCTCCGCCGGTCAACGCCCGTGAGCGACACGCCCCCGAGCTCCGACGCACCGCCCCCGCCTTCCCCGCCGCCCCCGGCGGCTCCCGAGCGCTCCGAGCCCGTCCTCCTGGCGCGCTCGGCCCGGTCGCTGCGCCGCGGAGCGGTGCTCACCGGCAACCTGGCGGTGGTGCTGGTGCTCCTGGCCATGATCGCGCTGCCGGTGGCGGCCACGGTGGTCCGGGTCATGAAATGGAAGCTGCCCGGCTTCGCGGTGATGGTGCAGCACCTCACCCTGTGGGTGGGCTTCCTGGGCGCGCTGCTCGCCACCCGCAAGGGCAAGCACCTGCACCTCTCCGCCATCGACGCGGTGCCGCCGGGGTGGCCGCGGCTGGCGGCCCGCCTCCTCACCAGCGCCGTCTCCGCCGCGGTGTGCGCCGTGCTGGCCTACGCCTCGGCCAGGCTGGTCCGCGTCGAGACCGAGGCCTCCCGCGAGGTCGTGCGCGGGGTCCCCTTCTGGTGGAGCATGACCGTCATGCCGGTCGCCTGCGCCTTCATGGCGCTGGTGTTCGCCTGGCGGACCGAGCGCGGCGACCGCTGGCGCTGGCTGCAGCGCGGGCTGGCCATCGGCGCGGCCGTCCTGGTCTTCCTGCTCGGGGAGGCGGCGGCGCCGGATCCCGGCGGCTGGCCGCTCTCGAGCCTGGGGGCGCTCGGGCGCGGGTTCTCCTCGGCGGCGGCGGCCCTGGGCTCGGCGCTCGGGCCGCTGGCCCGCGTCGAGTTCCTGGTGTGGCTCTTCGGCCTCCTGGTGGGCCTGGCCTTCCTCGCCGGCGCCCCGGTTTTCGTGGGCATGGCCGGTCTGGCCATGGTGCTGTTCCTGCGGGACGGCACCCCGGTGGCGGCGGTGCCGACCCACACCTTCACGCTGGCCTCCTCCTCCACGCTGGCGGCGGTGCCGCTGCTCACCGTGGCCGGCTACGTCCTGGCCGAGGGCGGGGCGGCGCAGCGCCTGGTGCGCGCCTACCGCGGCCTCTTCGGCTGGATGCCGGGCGGGCTGGCGGTGATGGCCGCCTTCGTGTGCGCCCTCTTCACCACCTTCACCGGCGCCTCGGGCGTCACCATCCTGGCCCTGGGCGGCCTGATCCTCCCCTCGCTCCTCCAGGGGCGCTACCCGGAGGGCTTCTCGCTGGGCCTGGTCACCGCCTCGGGGTCGCTGGGCCTGCTCTTCCCGCCGTCGCTGCCGGTGATCCTCTACGGTGTGGTGGCCCAGGCGCCCATCGAGCACCTGTTCCTGGGAGGTCTCCTCCCCGGCCTGCTCATGATCGCCATGGTGGCCGCCTACGGGGTGTGGACCGGCGTCCGCTGCGGCGCACCGCGCCAGCCCTTCCGGCCCCGGGAGGCGCTCACGTCGTTGTGGGGAGCCCGCTGGGACCTGGGCCTCCCCACCCTGGTGGTGGTCTCGGTGGTCTCGGGCTACGCCACCGTGGTCGAGGCCGCGGCTCTGGCGGCGGCCTACTCGCTGGTGGTGGAGCTGGTCGTTTTTCGATCGGTGAAACCCCTCCACGACCTGCCGCGGGTGCTCCTCGACGCTGCCACGCTAGTGGGGAGCGTCCTCATCCTGCTGGGGGTGGCGCTGGGGCTCACCAGCTGGTTCGTGGACGCGGAGATCCCCGGGCGCCTGGTGGAGTGGATGACCGCCCACGTGAGGAGCCCGGCCCTGTTCCTGCTCATGCTCAACGCGGCGCTCCTGGTCATGGGCAGCATCCTGGAGATCTACGCCGCCATCGTGGTGATGGCCCCCCTGGTGGCGCCCCTGGGCCAGGCCTATGGCGTGGACCCCATCCACCTGGGCGTGGTGTTCCTGGCCAATCTGGAGCTGGGCTTCCTCTTCCCGCCCATGGGGCTGAACCTGTTCCTCTCCGCCTCCCGCTTCCAGAAGCCGCTGCCGTACCTCTGGAAGCAGGCCCTCCCCTTCCTCCTCATCATGGCCGGGTCGGTGCTGCTCATCACCTACATCGAGCCCATGACCACCGGGGTGGTGCGGCTGCTCACCCGTTGACCGTCAGCCGAGCTCGATTTGGCGATACGTGCCGTCGGGCTGGAGCATCCACCCCCACACCGCGTCGCAGGCCTGGTGGTCGTCCGGGCCGAGGTCGATGGAGGCCCCGATGCCGACGTCCCAGCCGCGGATCGTCTCCAGCGCCTCGACGACCTTCTCGCCGTCGAGGTCCCGCCCGGCCCGCGAGATGGCCTCGAGGAGGATCTGCGCGCCGAACCAGGCCTCCAGGCTGGTGGACCCCGGCCTCTCCCCCAGGGCGTGCTTCTCGAGCGCCTCCCGGTAGCGGGCCACCGCCGGGGCCGGGGAGGTGGGCACCGGGACCACCTGGGTGATGGCCACCTTCTCGGTGAACCGGCGGCCGGCCTGCACCAGGTCCTCGGCCAGGCCGTTCGAGTCGGCCGAGACCGAGATGAAGAACAGCCTCAGCCCGGCCTCCTTGGCCTGGATGACGAAGGTGGCGGCCGGCTTGTAGGTCGCCACCATCACCACCGCGTCGTGGGCCTTGGAGCGCTTCTTGAGCTCCGCCACCGCCTGGCGGACGTCGGCGGTGTTACGCGGGTAGCCGAGCTTCAGGATCGCCTCGCGGCGGACGCCCAGCGACTCGAGCTCGCGGGCGGCGCCGCGCCAGCCGGACTCGCCGAAGTCGTCCATCTGCGCCAGCACCGCGATGCGGCCCGGCGCGATGCGCCGGGTCTTGACGAGGTACCGGACCGCCGCCGCGCCCTCGCGCGCCAGTCCAGCGCGGAAGTTGAAGACGTAGCGCTCCGGCGGCGTCTTGCGCAGGAGGTCGGCGCCCGAGAGCGCCCCGTAGAACAGGACCTTGTTCTCCAGACAGTAGGGCACCGACACCGCCGCGGTGGCCGTGCCCACGTTGCCGACCAGGGCGAAGACTCGCCGTTGCTCCACCAGGTCCTTCAGGGCCGGCTTGGTGCGGGCCGGGTCGTACCCGTCGTCGAGGGCCACCAGGCGCAGGGTGCGCCCGTGGACCCCCCCTGCCTCGTTGACGGTGGCCAGGGCCGCCTCCCAGCCGGCCCGCATCGACCGCCCGCGCTCCTTGTTGGAGCCGGAGAAGGAAGCCACCATGCCCAGCAGGATCTCGCGGTCGGTGACGCCGCGCACCGCCGAGGCGGCCGAGGCCGGGGCGGCCGGGGGCGGTCCACCCCCGGGTGGGGCGGCCGGGGTTTCCCGCCTCCCGCAGGCCGCCGCCATCAGGGCCGAGGCGGCGAGGAGCAGCGTCGGCGTCGCGGCCGCGACCCTCTTGCCAGGGACTGCGAGGGCCACGTGGCACCTCCCGGGAGCGCTCCCTGGGACACTATAGCTGATCGCGCTCGATTCCCGGCGGGCCGCGGCGTGCCCGCGGGGATGGCCATGAAGAAGCCTCGCCGCCCGTTCCGGGCGGCTCGGCGGTTGGCGGCGAGGCGGAAGGCCAGCCCTCGCGCAGGGCGTAGAGGGCGAAGGCGATTGCCCAAGCGCCCACCACGTCGATTGCGTAGTGGATGTGGGAGAGCATTACCGAGGCGACCACCGCCAGGTGCGCCAGGAGCGCCGCCGGCGCCAGAAGGGACCGGTGGCGCAGGTAGAGCCAGAGCAGGAAGGTGGTGGCGGCGTGCCCCGAGAAGAAGAGATCCTTCTGGAGGTAGACGGCGATGGCGTCGCGCTGAAACACGCCCAGCGGCGAGACCAGCTCGGCGAGGGCGCCCCAGAACCCTCGCCCGCCGAGGCCCCCGCCCGGCGACGGGCGGGGCGCGCCCAGCCCGGTGAGGGCGATGGTGACGCCGCGGGCCAGCGACACCAAGCCCCCGGTCACCATGTAGCGAACCCACCGCCGCGGCTCCAGCCAGAGGAGCGCCGCGGCCAGCGGCAGGTAGAGGGCGAGCCAGAGGAGGTAGTTGGCCCGGTCCACCCAGGGCAGGTAGGGGAGGCGCTCCAGCACCAGGTCGGGGAGGCTGGGGGCCGGCCGGGCCTCGTTCCACAGGGCCAGCGCCGTCATGGCGGCGTAGCAGCCGTAGCGGAAGGCCGCCGCCCCGAGGAGCGCCGGCCACATCGAGAGGAGCGCGCGCAGCCGCGAGCCGGCCCCGCGCTCGTCCCGGGCTGCGGGCGGCGGCGGAGGGAGATGGGCCATGGCGGCTCCGGCTACGGGAACCGGCCCGCCGCGGCCAGGAGGTCGAGCACCGACTGGCGCACCGAGTCCTCGGCGATGACCGCCGACAGGTCGGCCAGCCGCGCCCGCTGCTCGGCGTCGGTCACCGCCAGGTTGTCCACCGCCCCGGCCCGGTAGGCCTCGGCGGCCAGGCCCAGGGCGGAGCGGGCGCTCTCCGAGCCGCGGCGCGCCGACTGCAGGGCGCTGCGGGAACGGTCCAGCGCCTCGTAGGCGGTGCGGACGTCGGAGCGGGCCTGACGCACGATCCCGTCGAGCTGCGCCCGGGCCTCGCCGAAGAGCGCCTCCCGCTGCTTGCCCTGCGCCGGCCGTAGGCCCCCCTCGAAGAGGGGGAAGGAGAGGATGAGCTGGGCCTGCCAACCGCTGGCGGGGAACTGCAGGCTGGGCGGGTCCTGCACGAAGGGCTGGAAGGTGCCGGTGAGCGTCGGGAGCCAGTCGGTCCAGCTGTCCTTCCACACCCGCTCGGCGACGTAGGCGCGCGCCTGGGCCGCCTTCACGTCGGCCCGGGCGCTCTCGGCGACGACCATGGCCTCCGCCTGGCCGGGGAGCTCCGGTAGCCCCGGCTCCTCGGCGGCGTCGAGCGGGCCGTCGGCGCCCACGAGCTGCCCCAGCGCCTCGCGGCCGCGCGCCAGGCCGATCTGGACCGCCTGCAGTTGGACCTCGCTCGCGGCCAGCTCCTGCTCGGCCCGGAGCTCGTCGAGGGCGTTGCCCACCCCGCCCTTGCGGCGAGCCTGGGCGTAGTCGTGATGCGCCTTGGCCGCGTCGCGGGCGGAGAGGCTCACGTCCACGGCGCGGCGCTGGGCGATGACGGTGAGGTAGGCGCGGGCGGTGGTCACGGCCACGCTGCGGCGCACGTCGGCCTCGTTGGCGGCGGCGGCGTCGAGCCCCTGGGAGGCGTGGGCCCACAGGGCCCACCGCGACGGCGCCAGCAGCGGCACCGCGACGAGGCCGGTGGCGTTGGCCTGGCTCTCGCCGGCGATGACCCGCCCCTGGGCCACGCGGTTGGAGTCGAGCCAGGTGAGCGTCCCGGTGACCCCCAGGAAGGGCAGCGACCCGGAGCGGGCCTCGCCCAGGATCCCCTCGGCGCGGCGGACCTCCTCGGCGGCCACCACCGCGCCCGGGTTCCTGGCCAGGGCGCGGCGCACCGCCTCGTCGAAGCCGACCTTGTCGACCGGGGCCGGCCCCGCCGCGCCGAGCAGGGCCGCCGCCAGGGCGCCGGCGGCGTTCATGGAGCGGTGGCCCCCGCGGCGGCCGCCGGCTCCTCGCCCTCCTCGCGGTGCGGCCTGGCGAAGCGCTCCAGCAGCGTGTACAGCGCCGGGATGAGGAACAGCGTGAAGAACGTGGAGACGGCGAGTCCGCCGATGACGGCCCGGGCCAGGGGCAGGTTGGTCTCGCTCCCCTCGCCGAAGCCGAGGGCCATGGGGAGGAGGCCGAAGATGGTGGCGATGGTGGTCATGAGGATGGGGCGGAGCCGGGTCTTGCCGGCCTGGACGGTGGCCTCGAAGAGCTCCAGGCCCCGCGAGCGCAGCACCCGGGCGAAGTCGACCAGGAGCACGCCGTTGGAGACCACGATCCCCACCATCATGATGATGCCCATGAAGCTGTTCACGCTGAGGGGCGTGCCGGTGAGCCACAGCGCCAAGAACACGCCGGAGATGCCCATGGGGACCGAGAACATGATCACCAGCGGGTCGAGCAGAGAGCGGAACTGCGACGCCAGGATCATGTAGACCAGGCCGATGGCCATGAGCCCCGCCAGGAGCAGCCCCGCGTAGGCTTCCTTCTGCGCGGCCGTCTGTCCCCCGAGCTGAGCCGTGAATCCCTCGGGAGGCGGCAGCTCGTCGATGGCGCGCTGGGCCGTTTCGCTGGCACTGCCCAGGTCCTGGCCCGGGGCCACGTTGGCGGTGACGTGCACGATGCGCTGCAGGTACTTGCGATCGATGAGCACCGGGCCCGACGAGCGCTTCACGGCGGCGATGTTGGCGAGGTTCACCACCTGGCCGCTGGGGGTGCGCACGAAGACGTCCTTCAGGTCCTCCACGTGGTCGCGGTAGGCGTCCTCGAGCCGCACGTTGATGAAGTACTGGTTGCCGGTCTTGGAGTCCGTGAAGGGCACCGGCGCGAACTGGGTGTTCCCCACCAGGCTGGTCAGCACCGACTGGGCCACCTGCTGCTCGGTGAGGCCGAGGAGCCCGGCCTTCTCGCGGTCCACCACCACGTCCAGCTCGGGGTAGTTCTCCTCGCGCGAGACCTGCACGTCCGTGAGCACCGGCTTGCCCCCGGCGTCGGCCGCGCGCAGCCGGGTCAGGAGCCGCTTGGCGTAGTCGGAGGCCGCGTCCAGGTCGTAGCCCACGATCTCGACGTCGATGGGAGCCGGAGACCCGAAATTCAGGATCCGCTTCACGATGCCACCCACGAAGAAGTAGGTCTGCACCCCGGGGATGGCGTCGCGCAGGGCCTGGCGGACCCGATCCGCCGCCTGGTTGTCGGTGATGGGGCGCTGGGTGTGCGGCACCAGGTACAGGCTCACCGTCCCGGCGTGCGGGCCGGTGTTGGAGCTGAAGAGAGCCGTGCGGCCCAAGGGCAGGCCCACGTTGGAGATCTGGGTGGTGCCGATGGGCCCGCCCCCCGCCGCCTTGACCGGCCCCAGGGAGGTCAGCATGGCCCGCTCGATCCGTTCGGCGATCTTCTCGGTCATCTCCACCCGCGTACCCACCGGCCCCTTGAGCGTGATCTGGAACTGGCTCTCGTCGGTCTCGGGGAAGAACTCCCTGCCGATGAGCTTGAGCGGCCAGAACACCGCGAGCGACGCCGCGAAGAACAGGGCGATGCCCAGGATCACCTTGCCGCGGTTCCCGAGCACCCAGCGAAGGGCGCGGGCATAGGCGTGGTCGAGACGGTCCAGGCTGCGGGCCACCTGGCCGCCCAGCCCGCGCGACCCCCCCTCGTGCCCCTCGACGCGCAGCACCCGCAGGCACAGGAGCGGCGTCACCGTCCGCGACACCAGGAAGCTCATGATGAGCGCGAAGGCGATGGTGGCCGCCAGCGGCATGAAGAGGTTGCGGGCCACCCCGAAGAGGAACACCACCGGGAAGAACACCACGATGGTGGTCACCGTGGAGACGAAGATGGGCATGGCCACTTCCTGGGCCGCGTTGAGCACGGCCTCGCGGCGGTTCTGCCCCATGGCCAGGTGGCGGTGGATGTTCTCCAGCTCCACGATCGAGTCGTCCACCAGCCGTCCCACCCCCAGCGCCAGGCCGCCCAGGGTGAACACGTTCAGCGTCATGCCGCTGAAGAACATGAGCACGAAGGTGGCGACGATGGAGAGCGGGATGGCCACCGCGATGATGCCGGTGGCGGCCAGGGAGACCAGGAACAGCAGGATCACCAGGATGGCCAGGGCGCCCCCCTGCACCGCCTCGTGCTCCAGCGAGCTGATGGCGGCGCGGATGTAGGCCGACTGGTCGAAGGAGGTGGCCAGCTTGACGCTCGGGGGGATGCCGCGCAGGCGGGGCAGCTCCCGCTTCACGGCGTCCACCACCGCCACCGTGTTGGCGCCCGGCTGCTTCTGGATGCGGAAGTAGACGGCGCGCTGGCCGTTGACGCGGGCGATCTCGGTCTGGTCGGCGGTTCCGTCCACCACGTTGGCCACGTCGGAGATCCGCACCGGCGCGCTGACGTCGCCGGCCGGCGACCGTGACGGCGGCCGGATGATCACCTCCCGCAGGGGCCGGGCCTCGCCGAACTGGGTGTTGGAGAAGACGTTGTAGTCGCGCACCCCCGCCCGCAGCGTGCCGCTGGGGAGGAGCAGGTTGGAGCTGCGCACCGCGTTCACCACGTCGAGGATGCCCAGGCCCCGGGCTCGCAGGGCGTCGCCGCGGACCTTGACCTCGATCTCGCGGATCCGCCCGCCGCCGATGGGCGCGCTGGCCACTCCCTTGATGCGCTCCAACTGCGGCTCCACCACGTTGTAGCCGAGGTCGTAGAGCTGCTTCTCGTCCATCCCCTCGGCGCTCATGGAGACCAGGAGCACCGGGATGTTGGTGACGTCGAACTTGATGATGAAGGGCTGGTCGATGCCGGGGGGCAGGGTGTTCAGGATCTGGGCCACCCGCTGCTGCACCTCGAACTGGGCGTTGTCGAGGTTGGTGCCGAACTGGAACCACACCGCCACGTTGGAGAAGCCCTGCTTGGAGGTGCTCTCCACCCGGTCCACGCCGGGAGCGGCCGACACGGCCCGCTCGATGGGCACGGTGATGGTCTTCTCCACGTCCGCCGGGCCGGCGCCGGCGTAGAAGGTGGCCACCCGGATGATGGGGATGTCGATGTTGGGGAAGAGGTCCACCGAGAGCCGCGTCAGCGACACCCACCCCAGGGCGAGCACCGCCAGCGACATCATCAGGATGAAGACCGGGTTCCGGAGGGCGAGCCGGGTGAGCCACATGGCCGGTCAGTTGGCCTGCTTGGCCGGGGGAGCCGCCGTCTGGGCGGGCGGGGGGCCGGCCGGTGCAGGCGCCTCGGCGGCCATCGCCCCGGCCACCCCGGTGTAGGGATTCACGTTCCGCACCGGGCGGATGGCGCTCCCGTCGGAGAGGACGTCGGTCCCGGCGGTCACGATCTCGTCCCCCCGCTTCAGGCCCCCGACGATCTCCATCCAGTTTCCCCCGTCCACACCGCACGTCACCTCGACCCGCTTCACCGCCTCGCCGTTCACCAGGAAGGCGTAGGTGCGGTCGTTGGTGATCTGGACCGCGGCCACCGGGGCCACCACCGCGTCCTTGTGCACCTCGGTGACGATGGCGCCCCGCCCGTACATCCCGGAGCGGAGCTCTCCCGGGTTCTTGAGGTGCACCTCGGCGTCGAGGGTGCGGGTCACCGGGTCGAAAGCCGGCGAGATGCGGACCACGCGCCCCCCGTAGCTCTTGCCGGGGAGGGCGTCCAGCTCCACGTGTGCCTCCTGGCCGACCTTGAGGCCGGCCACGTCCCGCTCGTTCACCGGGATGAAGACCCGGAGCACGTCGATCCGCTCCACGGTGAGAAGCGAGCCGGTGCCGGCGGTGGGCCCCACCAGCGCCCCCGGGTCGAGGCGCCGCGCCGCGACCACCCCGTCGAGCGGCGAGGCGATGCGCGTCTCGCCGAGCCGGGTTCCCATCGCCCCCAGCTGCGCGCTGGCAGAGGCGAAGGCGGCGGTGGCCGCCTGCAGCTCCTGCTGCGACACCACGCCGGTGGGCGCCAGCTTCTCGGCCCGCTCCTTGTTGGCCTTGGCGAGCTCGTACGACGAGCGCGCCGCCTCGAGCTGGTCGGGAAGGTCGGAGGGTCGCACCAGCGCCAGGAGCTGGCCCCTCCTCACCACGTCGCCGCGGTCCACCAGCACCGCGTCCACGTACCCGAGAATCTTGGAGCCCACGTCGGCCTGCTGCAGCGGCCGGAGGTCCACCGGGGCGCGGATCTCCACCGGCACGTCCCGCACCTCGACCGAGGCCACGGTGACCGCGGGCGGCGGCCGGGGGCGGGCCGCCTGCTGGCCTCCCCTGCAGGCGGTGAGCGCGAGCGCGACGGCGAGCGCGGCGACGAGGGAGGCTGGGCGCACGGCTTGCAGGCATATCGCTCGATCCCCCCGGTGACAAGGGACGAAGGGGGGCGTTCATCTTTCGATGCACACGGGGTCGCAGCGCTATCCGGCCAGGGCCCGCCAGAGCCTGGGGCGCACGCCGGCGGCGTTCACCAGGGCCTCGAGCCGGGCCCGGGCCGCGGCGTCGCGGGCCCGCACCTTCTTCCCCAGGATGAGCTCGTTCTTGAGCGAGTGCTCCCAGCCGGCGAGCTCGGTGACGGTCACCCGGTAGCCGCAGGCCTCCAGCGCCAGGGCGCGGACGACGTTGGTGAGGTGCGAGCCGAACTCGCGCCGGTGCCAGGCGTGGCCGTGGAGCGCCGCCAAGGGCGAGCCCGCCGGCGCCCGCTCGAGCTGCCGCGCCACCTCGGCCTGGCAGCAGGGGACCACCGCCACGCGGTCGGCGTCGCGGCGGATGGCGAGGACCAGCGCGTCGTCGGTGGCGGTGTCGCAGGCGTGGAGGGCGGTGACGAGGTGCACTCGGGGCGGCAGGTCGGCCCGCTCCAGCTCCGCCTGCTGGAAGCGCATCCGGTGGTAGCCCAGGCGCCGCGCCAGCGCCTCGGCCTCCCGCGCCAGCGCCGGCCGCGACTCGACGCCGATCATCGTCCCCTTTCCGGCCGGCCCGAGGAAGAGCTGGTACAGGACGAAGCCCAGGTAGCCCTTCCCGGCGCCGCAGTCCACGAGCACCGGATCGCCGAAGCGGGAGAGGACGTCGTCGAGCGCCGGCTCGAGGAGGCGCACCAGATGGTTCACCTGCTTCAGCTTGCGCAAGGAGTCGGCGTTCAGGTCGCCGTCGCGCGTGAGCAGGTGCAGCCCCTTGAGCAGCTCCGGCGAGGTACCGGGAAGGAGCTCCCGCGAGACCGCCTCGCCCTTCACCTGGCGGCGCATGCTCCCTTCCATATCACTGGAGCCAGCGGGGAGGGGCCCCAGCGAAGCTGGGGAGGGGGCGGCGCCCCCTCCCCGCTGGACGACGCGCGAGGCGAAGCCGAAGCGCGTCAGGCTCCAGCGGAGCAGGGGGGAGGCTCCGGCGGCTCTGCCGACGGAGGGGGGCGGCACGCCCCCTTACTACCGGTGCTGCCCCGCCAGATCCGGGTGCTTCTCCAGGAACTCGTCGTAGCTCCCGGGGAAGTCGTGCACCGGCTGGCCCATGCGCACGTGCCAGATGCGGGTGCCCACCTCGGCGATGAGCTGCTGGTCGTGGGTCACCACCACGGCGGTCCCCTCGTAGCGGGCGAGCCCCTCCGAGAGCGCGGCGATGGCCTGCAGGTCGAGGTGGTTGGTGGGCTCGTCCAGCACCAGCACGTTCGGCTTCTCCATCATGAGCCGGGCCAGGAGCACCCGCACCACCTCGCCGCCGGAGAGGGTGGCGGTGGGCTTCATCCGCTCCTCGCCGGAGAAGAGCATGCGGCCGAGCAGGCCGGAGATCTCCTCGTTCGAGAGCTTGTCGTCGAGCTCGCGCAGCCAGCCGAAGCAGGTGGTGCCGGGCCGGACCACGCCCTGCTGGTCCTGCGGCAGGTAGCCCACCTGGGCCTGGTGCCCCCACTTCACGGTGCCCCCGGTGGGCGGCAGCTGGCCCACCAGGGCCTTCACCAGGGTGGACTTGCCGGCGCCGTTCTTGCCGATGACGCAGATCTTCTCGCCGCGCATGACCAGGGCGTCGAAGGCCGGGAAGACCTCCAGCCGGCCGTAGCTCCTGGACAGCCCCTCCACGGTGAGGGTCTGCTTGCCGCTCTGGGCCTTCATCTCGAACTTGATGAAGGGGGCCTGGATGTTGGAGCGCTTCAGGTCGTCGAGCTTCAGCTTCTGCATGGACCGGATGCGGCTCTGCACCTGCGAGGCGCGCGTGCCGGCGCTGAAGCGGTTCACGAACTCCTGGAGGGCGGCGATCTTCTTCTGCTTCTCGGCGTTCTGGGCCTCGACGCGAGAGCGCACCTCCCCCTTCTGCCGCACCATGTCGTCGTAGCCGCCGGTGTAGGTGATGATGGTCTCGTAGTCGATGTCGGCGATGTGGGTGCAGATGGCGTTCAGGAAGTGGCGGTCGTGGCTGATGGCCACCAGCGTCCCCTGGTACTCGTGGAGGAACCGCTCCAGCCAGCGGATGGACTCGAGGTCCAGGTTGTTGGTGGGCTCGTCGAGGAGCAACGCCTGGGGCTTGCCGAAGAGCGCCTGGGCCAGGAGCACCCGCAGCTTCAGGCCTCCCGGGAGCGACTTCATGGGCTGGTCGTGCCAGGGGCCGTCGATCCCCAGCCCCTGCAGGAGCTCCGCCGCCTGCGACTCGGCCTCGTAGCCGTCCTCCTCGCCGATGACCGACTCCAGCTCCGCCAGCCGGTGGCCGTCCGCCTCGGAGATGTCCGCCTGCGCCAGCACGTCCTCCTTCTCCTTGAGCGCCTTCCACAGGGCTGGGTTGCCCATGAGCACCACGTCCAGCACCCGGTCCCCCTCGTAGCGGAAGTGGTCCTGCCTGAGGATGCCGAGGCGCTTGGGCCGGAACACAGTGCCGGCGTCCGGCTCCTCGTCCCCGGAGAGGATGCGCATGAAGGTGGACTTGCCGGCCCCGTTCGGTCCGGTGAGGCCGTAGCGCCGCCCCTCGGGGAAGGCGACGTCCACCTCCTCGAAGAGCTTCTTGGGCCCGAAGGCCTTGGTGACGTTCTGGATCGAGATCATGGGGGGCTTGTCGCGGGCCAGCACGGCTCCGCAGAGCGGGTGTTTCTAACCGAAATCGAGGCGCTTGGCGAGGGAAGCGATGGAAGGGCCATCCGGCGCGGCGGCCCCGGGGCGGCAGCGGTCGTCTACCGCGGCCCCGGGTACCGCGGCCCCGGGCAGCAGCGTCGTCTACCATGAGGCGATGAGCCCTCCCAGGGAGCGCGTCTTCGCCGCCTGCGCCCCGGGCCTGGAGCCGGTGCTGGCCCGCGAGCTGGAGCGGCTCGGGCTCTCCGCCCGCGCCGTCCCGGGCGGCGCCGAGGCCGAGGGAGAGGATGCGGTGGCGCTCGCCTGCCTGGGGTGCCGCGCCGCGGACTCGGTCTCTCTGCGGCTCTACCAGGGCCCGCCGGGCGGCCTCGAGGCGGCGCGCCGCGAGGCCCGCCGCCGCTTCGGCGAGGGGGCGCCGCTCGCGGCGCGGCGGGCCGGCCCCGCCTCCACCCTCTCGCTCGACGCCGCCGGCGCCCCGCTCTTCAAGCGCGGCTGGCGGGCCCGCGTCGGGGCCGCCCCCCTGCGCGAGTCGCTGGCAGCGGGGATGCTCCTCTCGTGCGGCTACGACGGCTCGGTCCCTTTCTTGGACCCCATGTGCGGATCGGGGACGCTCGCCATCGAGGCGGCGCTCATCGCTGCCCGCCGCGCCCCGGGCCTCTCTCGCCGCTTCGCCTTCGAGAGCTGGCCCGGGCACGACGCCACCCGCACCCGGTACCTCCGGGCGCGCCTGGAGGCCGAGGCCCGCGAGCCACCCCGGCCCATCCACGCCTCGGACCGGAACGGCGGCGCGGTGCGGCTCGCCACCCGGAACGCCGAGGCCGCCGGCGTCTCGGCCTGGGTGCGCCCGGCGCGGGCCGAGGCGGCCGGGGTCGCCCCTCCGCCCGGGCCGGGGCTGTGCGCCGTGAACCCGCCATACGGCCGCCGCCTCGACGACGACGCCGAGGGCGCGTGGCGCGCGCTGGCCGCGCTCCTGCCCCGGCTCGCCGGCTGGACCCTGGCAGTCCTGGCCCCGCAGCGCCGCCTGGAGGACGTGCTCGGCCGCCGTCCGGAGGAGGCGTTGCCCGTGCGCAACGGCGGGCTCCGCTGCCGGCTCCTGCGATATCGATTGTGACGGGACGTGCCGCTCCGCCGGCGAAGCCTGGCTTGGTCCCGGACGAGTGCCGAACCGTTGACCCGCCCCAGGCGCGGGGTGGACACCCCACCGGGGCGTGCTCAAGTTTGGCTCGTGAGCGAGACCCCCGGCCCGGGCCGCCTCGAGCGGCGCGTGGTCGCGGCGCTCGGCGGCAACGCCTTCGCCGCGAGGGGCGGGCAGATCACCATGGGGCGCCAGTTCGCCTTCGCCCGCGAGGCCCTCTCTTGCCTCGGCCCGCTGCTCGCTCCCCCTTTCGAGCTCATGCTCTCCCACGGCAACGGGCCGCAGGTGGGCCACCAGCTGGCCCGGGCCGAGGCGGCTGCGGGGACGGCCTACCCCCTGCCGCTCGACGCCTGCGTGGCCCAGACCCAGGGCGAGCTGGGGTACGTCCTCTCCCGGACGCTGCGCGATCTCCTGGACGAGCGCGGCTCGACCCGTTCGGTGGCGGTCCTGGTCACGGAGGTGGAGGTGGACCCGGCCGACCCCGCCTTCCGGGACCCGGTGAAGCCGGTGGGCCCGATCCTCGACGAGCCGGGCGCGGCGGCGCTTCGGGCGCGGGGGGCGACCGTGCGGGACGACGCCGGGCGCGGCCTGCGCCGGATGGTCCCCTCCCCGGTGCCGAGGCGCGTGGTCGGGGCCGAGGTGGTGGCCGCGCTCCTCGACCGGGGGGTGCTGGTGGTGGCCGCCGGCGGCGGCGGGATCCCGGTGGTGGCGACGCCGCGGGGATGGCGCGGGGTGGAGGCGGTGGTGGACAAGGACCTCACCGCGGCCCTGCTCGCCGACGAGGTGGGGGCCGGGCTGCTCCTCCTGGTCACCGACGTCCCCTGCGCCTACACCGACTTCCGCACCCCGCGCCAGGCGCCGCTGGGGCGCCTCGCCGCCGCCCGCGCCCGCGCCCTGCTCGACCAGGGGCACTTCGAGCCTGGCAGCATGGCGCCCAAGATCGAGGCCTGCCTCCGCTTCGCCTGCCGGCCCGGCCGGCGCGCCGTGGTGTGCGATCCGCCCTCGCTCGACGCGGCGCTGCGCGGCGAGGCAGGCACCATTGTCCTTCCCGACGGGTGAGGTGGGCCATGCCCTTCCGCTGCATCGTCATGGGCGCCGCCGGACGCGACTTCCACGACTTCCAGGTCTTCCTCCGCGAGCGCTCCGAGTTCCAGGTGGTAGCCTTCACGGCGGCCCAGATCCCCTTCATCGAGCGGCGCAGCTTCCCGCGCGAGCTGGCCGGACCACGATACCCCGCCGACCTGCCCATCTTCCCGGAGTCGGAGCTACCGAGGCTCATCCGCGAGCTGGAGGTGGACCTGGCCTTCCTCTGCTACAGCGATCTCTCCCACGAGGAGGTGATGCACAAGGCCTCGCTGGTGCAGGCGGCCGGGGCGGGCTTCGCCCTGCTCGGCCCGCGCCACACCCAGCTCGCGAGCGCCCTGCCGGTGGTGGCGGTGGTGGCGGTGCGCACCGGCGCCGGGAAGAGCCCCATCACCCAGTTCCTGGCGCGCCACCTCGCCTCGCGAGGCCGGCGGGTGGCGGTGCTGCGGCACCCCATGCCCTACGGCGACCTGCGCCGCCAGGCCGTGCAGCGCTTCGCCAGCGAGGCCGACCTCGCCCGGGCCGAGTGCACCCTGGAAGAGCGGGAGGAGTACCAGCCGTACCTCGAGTCCGGGCTCACCGTCTTCGCGGGCGTGGACACCCGGGCCATCCTGGCCGCCGCCGAGCAAGAGGCCGAGGTGGTGCTGTGGGACGGCGGCAACAACGACCTGCCCTTCCTGCGCCCCGACCTGCGCATCGTGGTGGCTGACGCGCTGCGCCCCGGACACGAGATCCGCTACCACCCGGGAGAGGCCAACCTGCGCTCGGCGGACGTGGTGGTGGTGAACAAGGTGTCGGAGGCCGCGCCGGGGGCGGTGGCCGAGGTGCGGCGGCACGCCGCCGAGCTCTGCCCCGCCGCGACCGTGATCGAGGGCGACCTCGCCATCTCGGTGGACCGGCCGGAGGCCGTGGCCGGCCGGCGGGTGGTGGCGGTCGAGGACGGCCCCACCGTCACCCACGGGGGCATGGCCTTCGGGGCCGCCACGGTGGCGGCGCGCCGCTGCCGCGCCCGCGAGATCGTGGACCCGCGCCCGGCGGCGGTGGGGAGCATCGCCGAGGCCTTCCGGGCCTTTCCGCACCTGGGGCCGGTCCTGCCGGCGCTGGGCTACTCCGAGGCGCAGCGGCGCGACCTCGCCGAGACCATCGCCCGCTGCGGCGCCGAGGTAGTGGTGGACGGGAGCCCGGCCCGCCTCGACCGGGCGCTGGCGCTGCGGGCGCCGGTGGTGCGGGTCCGCTACGCCTTCGAGCAGCGCTCCGGTCCGCCGCTCCCCGGTCTGGTGGAGGCCGCGCTGGCGCGGCGCGGGAGGGGGTCGTGACCGTCGCGGCACGGCGCTCGGCGCGGGAGCTCATCCAGCAGGCGGAGCGCTTCGGCGCCCGCAACTACGCCCCCATCCCGGTGGTGATCGAGCGCGGCGAGGGCTGCTTCGTGTGGGACGTGGAGGGGCGCCGCTACCTGGACGGCCTGTCGGCTTACTCGGCCCTCAACCAGGGGCACCGCCACCCGCGCATCGTGGCGGCGCTCCTGGAGCAGGCCGGGCGCCTCACCCTCACCTCGCGCGCTTTCCACAACGACCGGATGGGCGACCTGCTGGAACGGCTCGCCTCGCTCACCGGCTTCCCCCGCGCCGTGCTCATGAACACCGGCGCCGAGGCGGTGGAGACGGCGGTGAAGGCCATGCGCCGCTGGGCCCACGAGGTGAAGGGGGTGGCGGACGGCGCGGGTGAGCTCCTGGTGGCCGAGGGCAACTTCCACGGCCGCACCCTCCTGGCGGTGAGCCTCTCCTCCGATCCCTCGGCCTACCTGCACTACGGCCCGTTCGTTCCCGGCATCGTGCGCGTGCCTTTCGGCGATGCCGAGGCGCTGGCTCGCGCCCTGGGTCCGAGCACGGTGGGCGTCCTCCTCGAGCCCATCCAGGGCGAGGCGGGGGTGATCGTCCCGCCCGACGGCTACCTGCCGCGGGTGCGGGAGCTGTGCACGGCGGCGCGGGTGCCGCTGTGTCTCGACGAGGTCCAGACCGGCCTGGGGCGGACCGGCCGGATGTTCGCCTGGGAGCACTGGGGCGCTCGACCCGACCTCGTCTTACTGGGGAAGGCCCTCTCCGGCGGCGTCTACCCGACCTCGGCGGTATGCGGGACCGAGGAGTTGGTGGGGATCTTCACCCCCGGCACGCACGGCTCCACCTACGGGGGGAACCCGCTGGCGGCGGCGGTGGCCCTGGCGGCGCTGGACGTGCTGGTGGACGAGGACCTCCCCGGCCGCGCCGCCCGCCTGGGCGAGCTGGCGCTCTCGCGGCTGCGGGCGGGCCTGGCCGGCGCGCCCCCGGTGGCCGAGGTCCGCGGCAAGGGGCTCATGTTGGCGGTGCAGTTCCGGGAGCCCTCGGCCCCCCGAGTGGCCCAGGCGCTGGCGCGGGAGGCCGCGGTGCTGTGCAAGGACGCCCATGGCCACACCATTCGCTTCCTGCCTCCGCTGGTGACCCCCGAAGAGGTCCTCCTCGACGCGGTGGAGCGCATGCTGCCGGTGCTCCGGCGCGGCTAGATTATTTAACGGGGTATCCTGTGATCGGAGGTCCGATGCTCGCACGCCTCGCGATCCTCGGCCTGGCCCTGGCGGCCGGTTGCCGGTCCTCCGCGCCGTATACGGTGCCGGCGGCGGCCCTGAATACCGGGGTGGCCGTGGGCGCCGCCCTGGGTCAGAGGGCCTCGGGTGGATGCTACGCCACCTGCACTCACGGCACGGTCTGCAACCCGCGCAACGGCCTGTGCGAGTCGGCGACCGCGGCCGAGGTCTGCGACCAGGGCGAGACCGGCGAGGTGCGCTGCGTGCCGGTCATGGGAGTGGGCGTGAGCCGCCCTGCCGAGGAGCCGGCCGGGGCGCCCAAGCCTCCCTTCGGGCTCTCGCCGGCGACCGGCGGCGTGCCGCCGCCGCCGGCCGAGGCCTCGCCCAAGCCGCCCGGCGCGCCGTGAGCGCTCGCCGCGCCGCGGCGTGACGGGGCGGCCCGGGCCGTGGCGCTCGCGCCGCGTGGGAGCGCCACCCACACCCGGCGTGTCGCGGGGTTGGCGGCAGGCGCGCTCCTTGCTGCAATCCAGGCAGATGCGCCTCGCCCCGCTCGCCCTGGCGCTCGCTGCCTGTGCCGCCGCCCCGGCCGTGCCGGAGCGGAGCGGCGCCGCACCCGGTCGGTGGGTCGGGGCGAGCCCCGCCGCCGCGCCGCACACTTCACCGGGCCCGCCCACGGCGATCTCGGCCCCGGGTACGCCGCGCATCCCGGCCGCGCCAGCCGACAGCCGGCCCCCGGCGCGCGAGCGCCTGGTGGCAGCCGCTCGCCGCCACCTGGGGCGACCCTGGCCGGGCGACTGCTCCGACTTCGTGGAGCGGGTTCACGCCGAGGCCGGGGTACCGCTCGCCCCGCACCAGGCGCGCAGCGCCTCGGAGGGGCTGTGGCGGGCCTCGCGGCCGGTGCAGCGCCCCCGGCCCGGCGACCTGGCCTTCTTCCACGACACCTTCGATCGCGACCGGGACGGGCGGCGGGGCGACCGCTACACCCACGTGGCGCTGGTGGAGGCGGTGGACGGTCCGCGGGTGATGCTCATCCACCGCGGCAGCCGCGGCATCCAGCGCCTCCCCATGAACCTGGCCCGCCGCCACGACCCCGCCGAGAACGGCTGGCTGCGCAAGCGGCGGGCCGGCGACCCGCCGGGCCGGTTCCTCTCCGGCGAGCTCTTCACCGCCTGGGCCACCGCCGTGCCGGCCGAGACGGTGCGGCTCGGGTCCGGCGGCGCGGCCGCAGCCGCCCCGCGCTGAAGTTCTCCAGTCATTCCGCAAGGCCGCAGGCCTGGAGCGTTTCGCAAACGTCTCCATCTCCTGACCTTCCCGTGACGCGGGGCGGGTAGCGTGTGACAGGCGTTCCACGTGTCCACGGGGAATCCACGCATGATCCACATCGCCGCCCACGTCCTGCTGGCAGGTGCCGCGCTGGGGCTCCTCCTCGTGGCGTTTCAGCACCTCGCCCTGCGGCGCCATCTGAGGACCGCGCCCCCGGCGCCCTCGGGGTCGCCCGGGATCTCGGTGCTCAAGCCCCTATGCGGCGTCGACGACGGCCTCGAGGAGAACCTGGCCTGTTTCGCGGCGCTCGACTGGCGCGACTACGAGGTGCTGCTCGGGGTGCGCGACACCGCCGACGCCGCCTGGCCGGTGGCGCTGGCCGCGGCGCGCCGCTGGCCGGGACGCTTCCGGGTGCTCCTGCAGCGCGGCGAGCCCGGTTGGAACCCGAAGGTGAACCAGCTCGTCACCCTGGCGCGCGAGGCCCGCCACGACATCCTGGTGGTGAGCGATTCCAACGTGCGGGTGGCGCCCGGCTACCTCGCCGAGATCGCCGCATACCTGGAATTGCCCGAGGTCGGGCTCGTGACCCATCTCATCGCCGGCGTCGGCGAGCAGCGGCTGGGATCGCTCTTCGAGAACCTCCACCTGGCCGGATCGATCGGGCCGGGCGTGGCCGCTGCCAAGCGCATCCTCGGCCGCGATCTGGTGGTGGGCAAGTCCATGGCCATGCGCCGGCGAGATCTGGCCGAGCTGGGCGGGTTCGAGTCGGCCAAGGACGTCCTGGCCGAGGACTACCTCATCGGCGTGCGCATCTCCCGCGAGCTCGGGAAGCGGGTGGCCCTGGCCTCGACCCCAATCGAGAACGTGAGCCAGGGGCGCCGGGTCGGCGACTTCACGGCACGTTACCGGCGCTGGGCGGTGATGCAGCGCCAGATCGCCGGCGGCCCCGCCTACCTGGCCATGGCCCTCCTGAACCCGGTGCCCCTGGCCCTCCTCGCCTGCCTGGTGGAGCCCGGCACCATCGCGGTGGGCGCCGCGGCGGTTCTGGCGGCGGCCAAGGCGCTCCTCGACGGCGCCTCGGCGCGCGCGCTCAGGCCGGGCGGGTTCGCCTGGCGCCAGCTCCTCCTCTCCCTGCTGAAGGACCTCTGCTTCGCCTGGGCCTTCGCCCGCGGGCTCTTCGAGGACGAGGTGGTCTGGCGCGGGAACCGGCTCCGGGTCCTCGCCGGCTCGGCGCTCGAGCCGGCGGAGGCCGCCGAGGCCGCGCCCGCTCGCGGCGGCCTCGCCGCCTAGTGCTGCTCCGCTAGCCTTCGCCCGCCGCCGAGGTGGAACTGGACAGCCGGCCCGGCCTTCTCCGACCCGGAAGGTCCTTGCGGCCCTGGCGAACCAGGTGGAGCGCCAGCTCAACGGTGCAGCTGCCCTTGCCGGCGGATGAGCCGGAAGATGTGACGAATGCTCAGACCAAAGGTGGGGAGGGTTAGCCTGAAGTTGCGCGGCTCCCCGGGTGCCGGACGTCGGTGCCCCGCACCATGTAGACCACCATCTCCGCCACGTTGGTGGCGTGGTCGCCGAAGCGCTCCAGGTGCTTGGCGGCGAACATGAGCCCGGTGGCGCGGCGGATGGCGCGCGAGTCCTCCATCATGCAGACCAGGAGCTCGTTGAAGAGCTTGAGATACAGGGCGTCCAAGAGCTCGTCGGAGGCGATGACCTCCTCCGCCTTCCCGACGTCGGCCTCCACGAAGGAGTCCAGCGCCTTCTTGAGCTGCGCCTCGCACAAGTCGGCCAGGGTGGTGAGGTCGTGGAACGGGCGCAGCGCCGGCGCCTGGGCCAGGTCGGCCGCCCGCTCGGCGATGTTCACCGCCAGGTCCCCCATGCGCTCCAGGTCGGTGACGATCTTCAAGGCGGTGGTGATGAAGCGCAGGTCGCTGGCCGCCGGCTGCCTGAGCGCCAGGATGCGCCGGCAGGCGTCGTCGATCTCGATCTCCAGCCGGTTCACCTCCCGGTCGCCGATGGTCACCTTCTGGGCCAGCGCCGCGTCCCGCTCGGTGAGGGCTCGCACGCTCGCCACCAGGGCGGCCTCGACCTTGCCGCCCATCTCCAGCAACCGTTCCCGGAGCTGCTGCAGCTCTGCCTCGTAGGCCTTGTCGGTATGTCGCGGGGGCGCCATGTCCTATCCGAACTTCCCGGTGACGTAGTCCTCGGTGCGCTGCTCGGAGGGGTTGGTGAAGATCGTCTCGGTGGACCCCACCTCCACCAGCTCCCCCAGGTAGAAGAAGGCGGTGCGGTCGGAGACCCGGGCCGCCTGCTGCATGTTGTGGGTGACGACGACGATGGTATAGCGCTGCTTGAGCTCGTGGATCAGGTCCTCGATCTTGGCGGTGGCGATGGGGTCGAGGGCGCTGGCCGGCTCGTCCATGAGCAGCACCTCCGGCTCCACCGCCAGGGCCCGGGCGATGCACAGCCGCTGCTGCTGGCCGCCGGAGAGGCTGAGGGCGCTCTCGTGGAGCCGGTCCTTCACCTCGTCCCACAGCACCGCCTGCCTGAGGGTGCGCTCCACGATGGCGTGGTGGTCGCCGCGGATGCCGTTGAGCTTCAGGCCGGCGGCCACGTTGTCGCGCACCGACATGGTGGGGAAGGGGTTGGGGCGCTGGAACACCATCCCCACCCGGCGGCGCAGCACCACCGGGTCGACCTCCCGGCCCATGAGGTCCTGCCCGTCGAGCAGGAGCTTCCCCGTGGCGCGCGCGCCCGGGATGAGCTCGTGCATCCGGTTGAGGCAGCGCAGGAAGGTGGACTTGCCGCAGCCCGAGGGGCCGATGGCGGCCATGACGCTCCGGGGGGGCACGGTCAGGGAGACGTCCTTCAGAGCCAGGGTGGGCCCGTACCAGGCGTTGAGGTGCTCGATGAGGAGCTTGGGCTGCTCCTCGGCGGACAGGGCCGAACCTCTGCCCGAGGGGACGACCCGCGACAGCGGTGGCAACTGCCCCCCGGACGCCGCCGGCGACCCCCCCGGCGAGTCGCCGGACGAGGCCTCCTGTCGTTCCCTCAGGGCCGGATCGGGGCTCATCGCGCACCTTCCATCATCCTGTTCCGCGACAGGACGCGGGCCAGCAGGTTCAGGCCCCCCACCAGCATGAGCAGGACCAGGGCCGCCGTCCAGGCCTTGCGGTGCCAGTCCTCGTAGGGGCTGATGGCGTAGTTGAAGATCTGGACCGTGAGCGACGCGGTGGGCTGGTCGGGCCGGAGGTTCCAGTACTGGTTGTTCAGGGCGGTGAAGAGCAGCGGCGCGGTCTCGCCGGCGGCGCGGGCCACCGCCAGCAGCGAGGCGGTGACGATCCCGCCCAGCGCCGTGCGCAGGACCACCTTCAGGCTGGTCCTCCAGGCGGGGACCCCCAGCCCCAGGGAAGCCTCCCGGAGCGCCGCCGGCACCAGGCGGACGAACTCCTCGGTGGCCCGGGCCAGCGTCGGGATCATGAGCAGCGCCAGGGCGGTGGCGCCGGCCAGGGCCGAGAAGCGCTTCATGGGCACGACCAGGAGCCCGTAGGCCACGATGCCGACCACGATGGAGGGGACGCCGGACAGGACCTCGCTGGCGAAGCGGACCGTCTCGCCCAGCTTTCCGTCCCCCTTCTCGGCCAGGAACACGCCGGCGCCGATCCCGACCGGCAGCGCCGCCAGGCTGGCGAGGCCCACCAGCATGGCCGTCCCCACGATGGAGTTCCCGACGCCGCCCCCCGGCTCGCCCACCGGGCTGGGCAGGTGCACGAAGAAGCCCCAGGAGAGCCCGGAGGCGCCGTGGGAAATCACCAGCCACAGGAGCGAGGCCAGCGGCAGGACCGCACCCAGGACCCCGAGCCCGCAGGCCGCGGTCCAGAAGGCGTTCACGAAGCGCCGGCGGGCCAGGTGGGTCACGCCCTCGCCCTCCGCGGCCCGCGCGCCACCGCCCGGATGAGGACGCGCGCCATGGCGTTCAGCAGCAACGTCAGCCCGAAGAGAACCAACCCCAGGCCGGAGAGCGCCGCCACGTGAAGCGCCCCGGTGGCCTCGGCGAACTCGTTGGCGATCACCGCCGGGAGCGAGTACCCGGGGGCGAACAGCGAGGCGTGGATCTCCGGCGAGTTCCCGATGACCATGGTCACGGCCATGGTCTCGCCCAGGGCCCGGCCCAGCCCGAGGAGGGTGGCCCCTGCGATCCCGGGGCGGGCGTAGGGGAGCACCGCCATGCGGATGGCCTCCCAGCGCGTCGCGCCCAGGGCTAGCGCCCCTTCCTTGAGCGCCAGGGGAACGGTCTTCAGGACCTCGGCGGTCACCGAGGCGATGGTGGGCAGGATCATGACCGCCAGGATGAGCCCGGCGGCGAGGTAGCCCAGGCCGATGGGCGGCCCCTGGAAGAGGGGCAGGAACCCGAGCGTGGATTGGAGCACGGGCTGCAAGCCGTTCCGCAGCCAGGGGACCATCACGAACAGGCCCCACAGGCCGAAGATGACGCTGGGGATGGCGGCCAGGACCTCGATGGCGAAGATCACCGGGCGCCGCAGCGCCAGGGGGCCCATCTCCTGGAGGAACAGGGCCAGCCCCACCGACACCGGCAACGCCACCAGGATGGCGATGGCGCTCGTCACCAGCGTGCCGTAGACGAAGGGCAGCGCCCCGTACTTCTCCTGCACCGGATCCCACTCGCTCGAGAGCAGGAAGCGCAGCAGGCCCAGGCGGCCCCAGGCCGGCGACGACTCCCTCCCCAGCTCGATGAGGATGAGCCCGGCGATCACCAGGACGGCGGCGCCGAGGATCGTGAGCCCGACCGCCCAGGCGCGGTCCCCGAGGGGGGATACCCGCGCCCGGGCGAGCGGACCCGCGTCCGAAGCGACGACCCTGTCAGCGGCTGGAGGCAATCGGGACCGTCTTCCCTTCGACCTTGAGGGCCTGGATGGCCTTCTCCAGCTTGGCCACCACCGCCTTGGGCAGCGGGGCGTACTCGAGCGGGGCCGCGAACTGCTGGCCGTCGTGCACCGCCCACCACAGGAACTTCACCATGGCCTCGCCCTTGGCCTTGTCCTTCATGTCCTGGTGGATGAGGAGGTAGGTGAAGGAGGCGATGGGCCAGGCGTCCTTGCCGGCGGCGTTGGTGACGGAAGCCTGGTAGTCCTCGACGCCGGCCGCGGCGGCCGAGGTGGCCTCGATGCTCGGGGTCACGAAGATGCCGTCCCGGTTCTGGATGGCGGCGGTGGGGAGCTTGTTCTGGTTGGCGTACGCCAGCTCCACGTAGCCGATGGAGCCGGGAGTCTGCTTCACCAGGCCGGTCACGCCCTCGTTGCCCTTGCCGCCCAGGCCAACCGGCCAGGACACGCTCTTGCCGACCCCGACCCTCTCCTTCCACTTGGGGGAGATCTTGGAGAGGTAGTCGGTGAAGACGTAGGTGGTGCCCGAGCCGTCGGAGCGGCGGACGACGGTGATGGGCGCGTCGGGAAGGGAGGTGCCGGGGTTGGCCTTGGCGAGCGCCGGGTCGTTCCACTTCTTGATGTCGCCGAGGAAGATGCCCTCGAGGAGCGCCGGAGTGAGCTTGAGGCCGGTGATGGGGGCGTTGTAGGTCACCACCACCGCGCCGAGGACGGTGGGGATGTGCACCGCGTCGGGGGCCTTGGCCTTCTCCTCGGCGTTCATGGGGGCGTCGGTGGCGCCGAAGTCCACCGTGCCGGCGGTGAACTGCTGGATGCCGCCGCCCGAGCCGATCGACTGGTAATTGAAGCGGATGTCCGGGTTCCGCTTGTTGTACTCGGAGAACCACTTGGAGTAGAGCGGGAAGGGGAAGGTGGCGCCGGCGCCGTTGACGAGGAGCGACTCGGCGCGCGCCGTGCCGCCGACGAGCAGCAGCGCGAGGAACAGTCTCTTCATGGGAGGTCCTTTCGGTGGCTCAGGGTTTACGGGCCGACGGTGACGGGAACGTGACGCTTCCGTGAACAGGATCGGTCGTCCCGGAAAGGGCTCTCGCCCGTCGCCGGAGGGCCGAGCATGGGTAACGGCAGGCCGTGGCGCAGGGCGGGCGCGGTGGCGGCAGGATGGTGACGATTCCGGGAAACCGGGAGGGCCCGGCAGGGAGGGTCAGCCCGAGGCTAGGCGGACCGAGAAGCGGCTCCCCCCGCTTCCGCTCTCCACGCCGATCTCGCCGCCCTGGGCCTGGACCAGGTGTTTGGCGATCGCGAGCCCCAGGCCGGTGCCGCCGCTCTCCCGGGCCCGGCCGGTGTCGGCGCGGTAGAAGCGCTCGAAGAGGCGGGGCAGGTGGTGGCGGGCGATACCCGGCCCGGTGTCCGTGACCGAGATCACGACCCGGTCGCCGTCGGACGCCGCAGCCACGCCCGCCCGACCGCCCTCCGGCGTGTACTTGACGGCGTTGTCGAGGAGGTTCACCAGCACCTGCTCCAGCGCCCGGACGTCGGCCCGGGCCGCGAGCCCCGGCGCCACCTCGCACCCGAGCTCGATGCGCTTGCGCTGCGCCAGCGCCGTCACCGCCTCCAGGGAGCGCCGGCACAGGGGCTCCAGCTCCACCTTCCCGACCTCGATGGGCCAGTGGCCCGACTCGATGCGGGAGAGGTCCAGGAGGTCGCGCACCAGGCTGCGGAGGCGCTCCGCCTGCCGGGCGATGATCTCCAGGAACTCGCGGGTGCGCTCGGGATCGGAGACGGCGCCGCTGAGCAGGGTTTCCGCCGCCCCGGCGATGGCCGAGACCGGCGTGCGCAGCTCGTGGCTGGCGTTGGCCACGAAGTCCTTGCGGGCGGCCTCGATGCGCTTGGCCTCGGTGACGTCCCGGAGCACGAGCAGCACCTCTCCCCGGAGCAGCGGCGTGAGGAGCCCCACGAAGGCCTGGCGGCCGATGGCGGCCTCCAGCCTGCGGGCCGTCCCCTCCAGCGCCCGCCGGGCGGCCTCGGCGAGCTCGGCGTGGCGCGTCGCCTCGAGGACCGTCAGGCCGGCAGCCCGGCCGCCGGGCACCAGCCCGTCGAAGGCGGTGTTGGAGACCCGAACCCGGCCGTCCACGCCCACCACCGCGGCGGCGTCGGGAACCGCCGCCAGGAGCTCCCGCTCCGGCTGCTCCCGCTCGCCGGCGCGCCGCCGCGCCTCCCGTTCCAGGAGGAGTCCCCCCACCGCCTCCAGCAGCGCCGGCAGCTCGGCGCGGGGGCCTCCGTCCAGCTCGGCCTGGAGGGCCCGGATGGCAACCTCGAGCGGATCGCGCCGGAACACCGACACCGCGCCTCACTTCCGGTCGGTGGGATCCACCAGCCGGTAGCCCACCCCGCGCACCGTCTCCAGCAGATCGCGCCCCGGCCCGAGCTTCTCGCGCAGCCGCTTCACGTGGGTGTCCACGGTCCGGGTCTCGAGCTCGCTCGACATCTCCCACACGTCCTCGAGGAGCTGCTCCCGCGACTGCACCCGCCCCAGCCGCGCCATGAAGGTGGCGAGGAGCTTGAACTCGAGGGGGGTGAGCTGGACCTCCTGGCCGCCCACGAAGCAGCGGTGGGCTTCCACGTCCACCCGGATGGGCCCCACCGACTCGGGCGGGCGTTCCGGCCCGGCCCGGGACGCCCGCCGCAGCACCGCCTTCACCCGCAGCACCAGCTCGCGCACGCTGAAGGGCTTCACCACGTAGTCGTCGGCCCCCAGCTCGAACCCCACCACCCGGTCCAGCTCCTCGCCGCGGGCGGTGAGCATGATCACCGGCAGCTGGCGAGTCCGCGGGTCGCCCTTGATCTGGCGGCAGACCTCGGTCCCCGAGATGTCGGGGAGCATGAGGTCGAGCAGCACCAGGTCGGGCACGCGGCGGCGCACCTGGGCCAGCGCCTGCTCGCCGGTGGCCGCGGTGGCGGTCTCGAAGCCCGCCTGCCGCAGGTTGAAATCGAGCAGCGAGGTGAGATCGCGCTCGTCGTCGACGATGAGGACCAGCGCCACGGGACCGTCATAATCCATTTCCAGGTGGCGGTCCCGTGTCGTCTGCGGCACGGCAGCGAAAACCCCGGCGATATCGGCGCGCCATGGCCGCGAAGCCCTCCCCGAAATGGGACCCCCCGGGGAAGCTGCGGTAGCATCGACGGGACGATGCGCCTCCTCCGCCTCGCCCTCCTGGCCCTCGCCGCCTGCGCCACCGCCGGGGTCGTCCCCGCGCCGGAGGCGCCCCCGCGCGCCGCCGAGCTGGCGAGGGTTCGGTGCCTCCTGGTGGCGCCGCTGGAGAACGTCTCCGACGTGGGCCAGGCCGCCGACGCGGCCGCCGGCGCGGTCCAGGCCTCCATCGACCCGGATCGGACCCGCGTCTATCCGGTGAAGGAGCTCCGGGCCCTGTTCCGCGACACGCCGCTCGAGCTCCCCGAGGGTTTCCCGGCGAGCCTGGCGCTGGAGCTGGCCGACATCCTCGGCGCCGACGCCGCGCTCTACGGCACGGTGGAGGGGCGCTGGCGCGGCGCCGGCCACCGCCTCATCGTCACCCTGCGCCTCTCGCTGGCCGGCTCCCGCGACCTCCTCCTCGCCGAGACGGTCGAGGTGGTCGCGGCCCAGGGCGAGCCGCCCGAGGAGTCGGTCCGCCGATCGGTGGCGGCGGCCGCGGGGCCTGTCCTGGTCCACCTGGGCAGCCCCTCGGCCTCCCGGGAGTGCCACGACCCGGCGCGCCTCGCCCGGCTGCGGGCCATGGCCACCGGCCAGGCGGCCCGCACGCCGCCTCCTCCGCGGCCGGAGCCGCCCCCGCCGGCCGGCGACGCTCCCTCCCCGGCCGCCGCCGAGGTGCCGTCCGCCGTCGCTCCGCCGGCAGGCGCGGCTGCGGCCGCGCGCGCCCCCAAGGCGGCGCCGCCCCGGAACCCGCGCCAGGTGGACTGGGCCCGGCGGCTCGCCGCCCGCGAGCGATTCGTTGTGGAGGGGGTGGCCTTCCAGGGCCGCACCGCCCAGCTCGGCCGATCCCCCGGCCTCGCCGACCTGGCGGGCGCGCTCGCCGCCGCGCCGGAGATCGACGTCCGGCTGGAAGCCTTCGTGGACGCCACACCCGATCCCGACAAGGACGCCCAGCTCTCGCGGCAGATGGCCCAGGCGGCCGGACAGAAGCTCGTCGAGCTGGGGGTCGCCAGGGGGCGGATCTCCTGGGCGGGCCGGGCCGGGGAGCGGCCCATCCTCCCCAACTTCACGGCCAAGGGGCGAGCCGCCAACCGCCGCCTCGAGGCCGTGGGCCTGAGGTAGATGCCGCCGGCGGCGACGCTCCGGGGCGACGCTTCGTGAACGACACCAAGCCAACCGCTGGCGAAGCCGGGAACGCTGCCTCCCGACGCGGGCTCAGGTGGCGCCCCGGCCCGGGCGAGCTGCCGGGCGAGGTGGCGGCCTGGTTCCGCGGCCTCTCCCCTGGCCGGGCCACCGCCATGGGGCTGGGCCTGGCGGTGTGCGTCGGCATCGGCGACCGGCTCACCGGAAGCGCCAACTTCACGCTCCTGTACCTCGGGCCCATCGCCTTCGGCACCTGGTTCGTTGGGCTGCGAAGCGGCCTCGTCCTCTCGGCGGCCTCGGCGGGCGTTTCCTTCGCCGCCGACCTCGGCACCCCCGCCGCCCCGAGCCCGGCGGTGATGGCGTGGAACCTCCTGGTCCAGCTGGGGGTGTTCGTGGCCCTGGCGCTCCTGCTCGACGCGCTGCGCGCCCGCCTCATCTTCGAGCAGCAGGCGGCCCGCACCGATCCCCTGACCGGCATCGCCAACCGGCGCGACTTCCTGGAGTCGGCCGAGGTGGAGCTGGAGCGCGTCCGGCGCCACCTGCGCCCGGTCACGGTGGCCTACCTGGACCTCGACGACCTCAAGCTCGTGAACGACCAGTTCGGCCACGTGGCCGGCGACGCGGTGCTGGCGACGGTGGCCACCACCCTGCGGCAGGCCACCCGCGCCGTGGACTCGGTGGCCCGCCTGGGCGGCGACGAGTTCGGGCTCCTGCTCCCCGAGACCGACGGCCCGACCGCGGAGACGCTGGTGCAGCGGCTGCAGTCCACCCTGGCCGAGGCGGTCCAGGCGCGCGGCTGGCCGGTCACCTTCAGCCTGGGGGTGGTCACCTTTCAGCGCGCGCCCCGCTCGGTGGACGAGATGATCGGCCGGGCCGACGAGCTCATGTACCAGGCCAAGCGGGCCGGGAAGGGCGGCGTCCGCCTCGAGGTGGTGGCGCGGGCCGCTGCCGACCGCCCGGCGAACCTGGGCTACTGACCCGGGAGGATGGGCTGCGCTTCTTCGCCACCTGCGCCCGCGGCACCGAGGGAGCGTTGCGCCGCGAGCTCGCGGCCCTGCGGCTCCCGGCGGTGCGCGGCGAGCGCGGGGGCGTCTCCTTCGAGGGGCGGCTGGAGCACGGCCTCGAGGCCTGCCTCTGGTCGCGCACCGCCATGCGGGTTCTTCTCGAAGTGCACCGCTTCCGGGCCGGCGACGCCGCCTCCCTCTACGCCGGCGCGCGCGTCGTCGACTGGGGCGACTGGCTCACCACCCGCACCACGCTGGCGGTGGAGGCCTCGGTCGGCTCCTCGGCCATCACCCACTCCGGCTTCGCGGCCCTCAAGGTAAAGGACGCGGTGGTGGACGCCCTCCGCGACCGGCTGGGCGCCCGCCCGGACGTGGACCCCAGGGACCCCGACGTGCGGGTGGTGCTCCACCTCAGCCGCGACGAGGCCACCCTCTCCCTGGACCTCTCCGGCGAGCCGCTGCACCGGCGCGGCTGGCGGACGGCCGTCGCCGAGGCGCCGCTCAAGGAGACGCTGGCCGCGGCGGTGCTCTCGCTCGGGCGCGTCCCGGCCGACCGGCCCTTCGTGGACCCCATGTGCGGCTCGGGCACGCTCTGCATCGAGCAGGCCCTGGCCGCCAGAAGGCTCGCGCCTGGGCTGTCGCGGGCCTTCGGCTTCCAGCGCTGGCCGGGCTACCGCGGCGCCCTCCAGTCGGCCTGGGACCGGCTCAAGGAGGAAGCCAGGGCCGCGGCGCTGCCGCGCGCTCCTGCGCCCATCCGCGGCCGGGACCGCTCGGCGAAAGCGCTCTCGGCGGCCCGGCGAAACGCCGCCGCCGCCGGGGTCCTGGCCGACGTGGCCTTCGAGGCGGGCGACGCTCGCGACCTTTCCCCCTCGGGCCCCGAGGGTACCCTGTGCACGAACCCGCCGTACGGCGAGCGGCTGGCCTCCCGGCCGCTCCAGCTGGCCGGCCTGTACCGGGGCCTCGCCGCCATGCTCCTCCGGCACGAAGGATGGACGGCGGTGATCCTGTCCGGGAGCCCACTTCTGGAGCGCGCCATCCGGCTCAAGCCGGAGGTGTCGCACCGGCTCTGGAACGGCCCCCTGGAGGTGCGGTTGCTGCGCTATCGCCTCCCTCGTGCGCGGCGAACGGCATTTGGCTAAACGAACGTTCCATGACCTCCATCGCCCTGCTGGCCCTGGCAGCGTCCCTCAACACCGTGGAATCTCCCGCCTTCGAGGTCGCGGTCCTCGCGCCCGCAGCCGCGAGCCCGGCCGCTTCCGCCTCTGCCTGCGACGGCGAGCTCTTCCGCATCGCGCGGAACAAGAACGCCAACGAGATCGTGTACCGGGCGCGCCGGGATCGAGCCGGGGCGCTCGACCCGGACGAGCCGATGGAGGCCTACTGGCTCATGCTGGCCGAGGATGGACGTCGCGAGGGCATGAATTTCATCGAGAGGATCATGGCCTACGGCTTCTCTGCCGAGGCGGCGAAGGAGGGCGAGGGCTTCCTCGTGTCGCTGAAGGCGAAGAAGGACCGGCCGCTGCGCCTCACCCTCCGCGGGGAGTGCCCGGTCGCCCTGGCCCGGATCGGCGACGCCGAGGGCGTCCTGCGACGCATCTTCGTACATGCCACGGGCGAGGCGCTCATCCCCACCGTGGACTACGTCGAGCTCTACGGCAAGGACCCCGCCACCGGCGCTGAGCTCTACGAGAAGGTCCGCCGCTAGCGAACCCGTGGACGCCCGCGGCGGCCAACGCCGTCCGAATCGCGCCCGGCGCGCTCTCGAGCACCGAGACGCCCCGGATGGGACATGGGCGGTGGGGGCGGCGCGTGGTACTCGCTTGGGTCGGGGACGAGGATTCGAGGCTGTCCATGGCCGTCCCGGAGAGGATCACCACATGACCCGCTTCCTGAAGGCCGCCGCAGCTTCCGCAGCGCTCGCGATGGCGGTGCCCGCACTCGCCCAGTACGTGCCCGCTCCGCCTCCGGGCCCGCCCCCGCCGCCGCCCGCGCAACCCCAGATGCAGCTGGCGCAGCCCCAAGCCTTCAGGAACGTCATCCGCCTGAACCTGGGCGTCAGCTTCTACAACAACGGCTGGTACAACTGCTACTACGGCTACTACTACGGGACCTGCACCTCGGGCTCCTACACCAGCTACGTGCCCTTCGTCATCGGCCCCCAG
This sequence comes from Anaeromyxobacteraceae bacterium, assembly GCA_035762305.1. Classification (GTDB taxonomy): domain Bacteria; phylum Myxococcota; class Myxococcia; order Myxococcales; family Anaeromyxobacteraceae; genus DASTPH01. The sequence continues at coordinate 16,845 of DASTPH010000182.1, read as the reverse complement.
ATCGACTTCGCCGTCGGCCGCGGCGCCGCCCTCGGCATCGGCGTGATGTACAACACCGGCAGCATCACCTTCAGCTACTACGACGTCCTCGGGGCCTACATCAGCGGCTCGAACACCGCGACCATGTGGGAGCCTACCGTCGACTACGTCGCCCGGTTCGGCCCCCCGACCGCGGAGACGCTGGGGCGGATGCGCATCGGCGGCGGCATGTACTTCGGCAGTAACGGCGGCTTCGGCGGCGCCTTCCGCATCGGCGGCGGCGCCTCCTTCTTGAACACCAACAGGCTCGGAATCGGCCTGGACGTGATGCTCGAGGCCGGCAGCTACCAGGGCTACTGGATCGGCGGCCTGCAGCTGGTGGTCTCGCCCGAGTATCACTTCTGAAGATGGGGGGGCTTGCTGCCCCCCATACCCCCGCTCGCTCCGGGGCAGGCTCATCCGCCGCTGGCGCGGAGGCCCTGAACGCTTCCGCTGCTCGCTCCTCGCGTGCCCGCCTCCCAAGGGCGGCGGGCGCTGTCACCGCACCTTGACACCGAAGGCCAGCCCCTCGGCGGTGGGGAGCATGGTGGCGCGGAAGCGGCCGCCCCCGGACAGCCGCTCGGCGAAGCGTCGCAGGGAGGCCATCGACTCGGGGTCCTCGCCGGCGGGGGCCTCTTCGTGGACGTGCCCGAACCCGAACGCGTTGTCGGCCAGGAGCACGCCGCCCAGGCGGAGGTGAGACTCCGCCCAGGCCAGGTAGTCGGGGTAACCGCGTTTGTCGGCGTCCAGGAAGACCAGGTCGAAGGGCCCCTGGCCCTCGACCTGGCGCAGGCCCTCCAGGGCCGGCCCGAGGTGCAGCCGGACCTGGCGCGAGAGCCCGGCCCGCTCGAAGCTCTCCCGCGCCACCTCGGCGTGGCGAGGTTCCCGCTCGAACGTGTGGAGGAAGCCCTTCGGCCCCATGCCGCGCAGCAGGCACACCCCCGAGTAGCCGCCCAGGGTGCCGATCTCCACCGCGAGGCGCGCTCCCGTGGCGCGGGCGATCGCCTCGAGGTGCAGGCCGTCGAAAGCCCCGACCTCGATGGCCGGGAGCCCCTGCGCCCGGCTGCGCTCCCGGATCTCGCGCAGCACCTGGTCCTCGGGCCGGAAGACCGACTCGGCCCATCGCGCCAACTCGGCGCTGCCCTGGCCGAATCCTTTCACCGGCGGCGAGCCCACCGCTCCTCCGCTACTCCCCGGCGAGCTTCTGCAGCCGGGCCTGGAGCCGCGAGGTGGCCCCCTCGTTGCGCTGCGCCGGGGGGAGCGCCGCGCCGAAGGCCACCGCCTCCTCCAGCGCCGCCCTGGCCCCGGCCCGGTCCCCCTTGGCCTCCAGGATCGACGCCTTCTGGTCGAGCACCCGCAGCCGCCGCGGCCCGTAGACCCGGGAGAGCGCCCGGTCGGATGCCGCCAGCGCCTGGTCGTAGCGGCCGAGCTCCCGGAAGAGGACCGCCAGCCGCGCCGGCGGGTTGTAGTCGGCGGGCAGCTCCCGCTCCGAGGCCTCGAGCGGGGGCACCGCCCGCGCCGGGTCGGAGAGATCGATGGCGCAGGCGACCCGATATGCGTCGAGCGAGGCCCGCTCCGCCGGCGAGCGGGCCCGGCGGCGCTCGGCCTCGAGGAAGGCCCACTGCGCCTCGCCGAGCTTCTTCGAGCCGGCCTCGTCCCCGGCCGCCTGCCGCGCCTTCACCAGGCCGTAGTAGAGGCCGGCCCGGTCGTCGGCGAGCACGCCCGGGAGCGAGAGCGCTTCCCGCGCCAGCGGCTCCAGGGCCTCCCGCGCCGGACCGGCCCACGGGGCCCCCTCGGGCGCGTCGAGGGCGCAGGAGAGCCCCACCCCGGCCACGTTGGCGAAGGACTGCCCGCGCGGAAGGCGCGGCCCCTCGGCCCGGGCAGTCCGGGCGCATGCCTCGGGGTCGGTCGCCTGGAGGGCCAGCACCAGCGACTCCACCACCCGCGGCCGGCGGTCCCAGGAAGGCCCGCCCTTGGCGAGCGCCCGCTGCCAGGCAGCCACCGCCTCGGCGGAGCGACCGTCGGCATTGGCCCGGTCCCCCCTCGCCAGCAGCGCGGCGGCGGACTCGCCGGCGGCCTCGCCCACGGCCCGCTCGCCGTCCTTGAGCAGCTTCGCCAGCTGCGGGGCGGTGGCGGTGCCGAGCCACTTCAGCACCGGCTTGCCGGTCTCGCCATCCACCACCAGGAAGCTCGGCCAGACCTCGATGGGGATGGCCTCGAGGAAGGCGGCGCTCTCGGGGCGCTCCGTGTCCACGTCGAGCCAGACGAACCGCCCGGCCTCCTTCACGAACGCCGGGTCCTTGAGGACCGTGGCGCGCATGAAGGCGCAGGTGTGTCACCAGGGGGCCCAGGCGTCCACGAAGATGGGCACCTGGCGGGCGCGGGCCGCCGCGAGCGCCGCGGCGAAGTCGTTCTCGACGCGCGCCGGGGCCCCCTGGGCGCCGAGCGCGGCGGCGAGGAGGAGGGGCAGGGTCGGCATCTCGGGAACTTACCGGGGCGGCCGGGCCGCCGCCAGCGGCGCGCGTCACGAGTCCCGAGCCTGTCTGGACGCGCGCCGCGCGGGTGGGGGTCCGGGGGAGGCGGCGCCCCGCCTCCCCCGGTTGGGCCCGCGGGGAGGGCCCGCGCCTTGCTGCCTCTCCTTGCAAGGCACGGGGCCTTCCCCGCGAAGTGCTGCGGAGCAAGGTGAACGAGGATGGGCTCCTGACTTCTGCGGAGCAGCACTACCGCGGCCCCGGCGCGACATGCGCCACCTCACCCGGCGCGGTATACCTCGCCGGATGCTCCGGGGGTTCCACCCGCTGGTGTCGGGCTGGTTCGAGGCCCGCTTCGGAACGCCCACCGAGCCGCAGGCCCAGGGGTGGCCGGCCATCCAGGCCGGCGAGGACGTGCTCCTCTCGGCGCCCACCGGCTCGGGCAAGACCTTCGCCGCCTTCCTGTGGGCGCTCGACCAGCTCCTGCGCGACGGGCTCGAGGGCCGGCTCGCCGACGAGACCCGGGTGGTCTACGTCTCGCCTCTCAAGGCCCTCGGCAACGACATCGAGAAGAACCTGCGCGAGCCGCTCTCCGGGCTCTCGGAGGCGGCCCGGGCCGCCGGCCTCCCGGCGCCCCAGATCCGGGCCGCGGTCCGCACCGGGGACACCCCCGCTTCCCGGCGCCAGGCGCTGCTCAGGAAGCCGCCCCACGTCCTGGTCACCACCCCCGAGTCGCTCTACCTGTACCTGACCGGAGAGAAGGGGCGCCGCTCCCTGACAGGGGTCCGCACCGTCATCGTGGACGAGATCCACGCCGTGGCCCGCGACAAGCGGGGGGCGCACCTGGCGCTCTCGCTGGAGCGCCTCGAGGCCCTGGCCGCGCACAGGCCGCAGCGAGTCGGGCTCTCCGCCACCCAGAACCCGGTGGAGGAGATCGCCCGCTTCCTCACCGGGGCCGGGCCGGCCTCGGCCGACGGCTCGCCGCGCTGCGCGGTGGTGGAGGTGGGCCGGCGGCGCGAGCTCGACCTCGGGGTGGAGATCCCCCGCGACGAGCTCTCCTCGGTGGCCTCGGGCGAGCAGTGGGCCGAGACCTACGACCGGATCGCCGAGCTGGTCCGGGCGCACCGCACCACCCTGGTCTTCGCCAACACCCGCCGGCTCACCGAGCGGGCCGCGCACGCGCTGGCCGAGCGGCTCGGCGAGGGCGCGGTGGCGGCCCACCACGGGAGCCTGTCGCGGGCGCGCCGGCTCGACGCCGAGGAGCGGCTGAAGCGCGGCCAGCTCCAGGCCATCGTGGCCACCGCCTCGCTGGAGCTGGGCATCGACGTGGGGACGGTCGACCTCGCGGTCCAGCTCGGCTCGCCGGGGGCGCTCTCGGTGGCGCTGCAGCGCGCCGGCCGCTCCGGGCACTGGCGCGGGGCGACCCCCAGGGCCCGCTTCTTCCCCATGAGCCGCGACGAGCTGGTGGAGTGCGCCGCCCTGGTGCGAGGGCTTCGCGCCGGGGCGCTGGAGCGCACGCGGGTGCCGAGCTGGCCCCTCGACATCCTGGCCCAGCAGCTCGTGGCCGAGGCGGCCTGCGTCCCCTGGGAGGAGGAGGCCCTCTTCCGGCTGGCGCGCCGGGCCCGGCCCTACCGCGACCTGCCGCGGGACCGCTTCGACGCGGTGCTGGCCATGCTCTCGGAGGGGACCGCCACCCGCCGCGGCCGGGCCGGGGCCCTCCTGCACCGCGACGCGGTCCACGGCCGCGTCCGGGGGCGCCGCGGCGCGCGCCTCTCGGCCCTCACCGGAGGCGGGGCCATCCCCGACAACGCGCAGTACGCGGTGGTGGCCGAGCCGGAGGGCGTCACCGTGGGGCAGGTCGACGAGGACTTCGCGGTGGAGAGCCTGGCCGGCGACGTGTTCCTCCTCGGCAACGCCTCCTGGCGCATCCGCCGCATCGAGGCCGGCGTGGTGCGGGTGGAGGACGCCGCCGGCGCGCCTCCGGGCATCCCCTTCTGGAACGGCGAGGCCCCGGGCCGTAGCGCCGAGCTGTCCCGGCAGGTCTCGGAGCTCAGGCGGGAGATCGAGGCGCGCCTTGCCGACCGGGAGGGCGCCATCCGGTGGCTCGCCGCCGAATGCGCCCTCCCCGAGGCCGGGGCTCGCCAGGCGGTGGACTACCTGGCCGCGGGCCGGGCCGCGCTGGGAACGCTGCCCACCCAGGAGACCCTGGTGGCGGAGCGCTTCTTCGACGAGGCCGGCGGGATGCAGCTGGTCCTCCACGCGCCCTTCGGCGCCCGCCTCAACCGGGCGCTGGGGCTCGCCCTGCGCAAGCGGTTCTGCCGCACGTTCGACTTCGAGCTGCAGGCGGCCGCCAACGACGACGGGGTGCTGCTCTCGCTCGGGCCCCAGCACTCCTTCCCGCTCGAGTCCATCCTGGATCTGGTCGCCCCCGGCTCGGTAGGGGACGTGCTCACCCAGGCCGCCCTGCAGGCGCCCATGTTCCCGGTGCGCTGGCGCTGGGCGGCGACCCGGGCCCTGGCCATCCCCCGGATGCGCAGCGGGCGCAGGCTGCCGCCCCCCATCGCCCGCATGCGGGCCGACGACCTCCTGGCGGCGGTCTTCCCGGCGGCGGTGGCCTGCCAGGACAACGCCGACCCCGGCGCCGCTCCGGTGGAGCCGCCCGACCACCCGCTGGTGGAGGAGGCCCTGCGGGATTGCCTCACCGAGGCCATGGACGCCGAGGGCCTGCAGGCGCTGCTCGGCCGCGTCGAGCGCGGGGAGGTCCGGCTCGTCTGCCGCGACCTCGCCGAGCCGTCGCCTCTGGCCCACGAGATCCTGGGGGCCCGCCCCTGGGCGTTCCTGGACGACGCCCCCCTCGAGGAGCGGCGCGCCCGCGCGGTGGTGCTTCGCCGGGCGCTGCCGCCCGAGGAGGCCGTCGGCGCGGGAGCGCTCGACGCAGGAGCGGTGCGCCAGGTGGTGGCGGAGGTGGCGCTCGCGCCGCGCGACGCCGAGGAAGCCCACGACCTGCTCCTCGACCTGGGCCTCGTGCCGGCCGCCGAGGCCGCGGCCTTCCGCGCCCTGGTGGACGAACTGCGGCACGACGGCCGGGCCGCCTCGGCCGCGCAGGGAGGGCGGGAGTGGCTCGTCGCCGCCGAGCGGGTGGGGCTGTGGCGCGCGCTGGGCCCGGCCCTGACCGAGGCGTCGCCCGCCGCGGCGAACCTCGAGCCCGACCTCGCGCCGCTCCCCTCGGAGCGCCTGCCGGCCGGCGAGGACGACGCCGCCGCGCGCGTGCTCGGGGGCTGGATGCACCACCTCGGGCCGACCACCGCCGGCGCCGCCTCGGCGCACCTGGGCCTCCCCGAGGATCTGGTGGTCCGCGCCCTGCACGCCCTGGAGGCGGAGGGGCTCGTGCTCCGCGGCCGATTCCTGGCCGAGGCGCCGTGGTCGGCCGAGGCGCCCCAGTGGTGCGAGCGGGGGCTCCTCTCCCGTATCCACCGCCTCACCCTGGGCCGGCTGCGGCGGGAGATCGAGCCGGTCCCCTCGGCGGACCTGGTCCGCTTCCTCCTCGCCTGGCATCACGTCGCGGCGGGGCGGCGCCTGCACGGGCCCCGGGGCCTCCTGGAGGTCATCGGGCAGCTGCAGGGGTTCCACGCGCCGGCCGGCGCCTGGGAGCGAGAGATCCTGCCGGCGCGGGTGGCGGGCTACGACCCGGCGCTCCTCGACCAGCTCTGCCTCTCGGGCGAGGTGGCCTGGGGGAGGCTGGTGGTGGCCGGCGGCCCCGAGGAGGTCCCGCGGCGCCGAAGCGCCCCGACCCGGAACGCCCCGGTGACGCTGGTGCGCCGGGCCGACCTGCCCTGGCTCCTCGCCGCCGGGGCCGGCCCGGTGCCGCCCCTCGGCCCGTCGGCGCGCGCCCTGGTGGAGGTCCTGGGCCGGATCGGCGCCGCCTTCCTCCCCGACCTGGCGGCCATGACCGGCCGCCTGCCGGGCGAGGTGGAGCAGGCGCTGTGGGAGCTCACCTCGGCGGGGGTGGTCACCTGCGACGGCTTCTCCGGCCTGCGCGGCCTGGTGGAGCCGGTACCGCGCCACCGCGGGCGCCGCCCGGCCTTCGCCGGCGGGCGCTGGTCGCTCTTGCGGCCACCGGCCGGGCCGGAGACCGTCGCCGGGCCGCTCCCGCTCGAGCGACTGGCCGGCCAGTACCTCGACCGCTACGGGGTGGTGCTGCGCGACCTGCTGGCCCGCGAGGCGGGGGCGCCGCCCTGGCGCGAGCTCCTTTTGATCTACCGCCGGCTGGAGGCGCAGGGGCGCATCCGCGGCGGCCGGTTCGTAGCCGGCTTCTCCGGGGAGCAGTTCGCGCTGCCGGAGGCGGTCGAGGCGCTGCGGGCGGCGCGGCGCGCCGAGCGCGCCGGCGGGCGCGTGGAGATCTCTGCCGCCGACCCGCTCAACCTGGTGGGCGTGGTCACTCCCGGCGAGCGGGTGGCGGCCACGCTCGGCAACCGGGTGGCCTACCTGGACGGCGTGCCGGTCGCTCCCGGGCTGCGGGCGCTCTCCTCCGAGGACTGATCGGTCGCTTCGGGTCGCCTCGGGCCTCCCCCTCCGGCACGTCCTCGCGCCGGGCATGGCTTCCCCGGCCGCGACGCGCGCCCTCGATGCTCGCGGCGCGCCGGCGAGAGGCGGGCATCGTCCCGAGCTGTTCTGGATACGTTTCAGGCGCGTGCTCGCCGTCGCGCACCGCGGTGCGCATGGCGCGTCGCGGCGGCGCGGTGCCCGAGTGCGGCGCTGCGGATTGTGCCGTCGGGGAGGCCCGAGGCTCCTGTCGACACGTCGATCTGCGGCACTGGCGCAGGACCGATCGGCGGCCCGGTCTCGCCAGAGGCCGCCTCCACAGCGCCGCACTCGAGTCCGGCGGTGGCCGCGCGGCGCCGCGAGCGCCAGGGTCGCGCGGCGAAGCCTGTCTGCGCCTCCGCGCCGCGAAGCGAAGCGCGGAGGCGAGTTCTGCAGCCGCGCCGTGCGCTTCCTGGTCGCGCCGCGCGGCCGTGGATTCCGCGCTCGGCGCGAGGACAGCGGCCGAGGGCGAGACCGGGACCGCCGGAGACCGCAACCTGTACCCGTGCCGGAGGGGGAGGCCCGAGGCGACGCTCAACCCCGGAGCTTCTCCTCCACCGAGCGCATCTTGCCCTCGATGGTGTGCTCCTTGTCGCGCCGGTCGTCGATCTTGATGAAGGTCGAGACCCGCACCGCCCCCTGGCCGAAGGGGTGCTCGTGCATGCGGCGCACCACCTTCAGGATCTCGTCGAGGTCACCCTCGATGATGGTCCCCATGGCGGTGAGCTGGTTCTTGAGGCCGCTCTCCCGGAGGATGCGTTCCACGCCGGCCACGTAACGGGAGACGCCGGGGGTGCCGGTGCCCAGCGGGGTGATGCTGAGGAAGACGACGGCCATGCGACCCTCCGCGGCTAGTGCCGCGACCGGAGCATTCTGCTCCGGGCGGCACTCGCCTCATTTGTAGGGGGGGCGTGCCGCCCCCCTCCGTCGGCAAAGCCGCCGGAGCCTCCGCCCTGCTACGGCCGGACTCCCGGCCGGGGCCGCTTCGCGGCCTGAACGCTGATCGATACGCATGGGTCGCGGCACTAGGGGATGGAGACGCGCAGCACCTCGCGCCCCAGGCGGAGCATGTCGCCGTCGTGGAGCGCTCGCTCCGCCCTGGCCGGCAGCCGCAGGAAGGTGCCGTTGGACGAGCCGAGGTCGCGCAGCTTGGCCGAGCCGTCGGGTTCCACCACGATCTCGGCGTGGGCCTGCGACAGGTAGGGGTCGTCGCCCAGGTTGATCGAGCAACCGGTGCGGCCGATGGTCACCGAGGGGGCCGGGCGCAGGTAGACCCGGCCGGTCACCCCACCCTCGAGCCACTCCTCCACGAGCACCGCGGCGCCCTGGGGCCGCGGCGAGCCGAGGCGCCTGGTGCCGTCGGGCGGCGGGGGCGGGACGGGGGCGAGGGGGCCGGCAAAGCGCAGCAGCCGGTCGCCCACGCACAGCATGTCCCCCGGCTTCAGCGGCACCGAGAGCCCGCGCAGGCGCAGGAAGACGCCGCCGGGAGCGCCCTCGTCGCGGACGTGGAGCGCGCCGTCCCGGTGGAAGAAGGTGGCCTGCAGCGGTGCCAGGCAGGGATCGCCCGGGAAGACGACCGCCCCGCGCGAGCGGCCGGCCCCGACCTCCCCGTCGCCCAGCCGGAAGGCGGCGCCCTCCCGCCCCTCGCCCCGCTCCAGGATCAGCTCGGGCTGGCCGTGCCCGCCCGCAGCCGGGGCGCCGCCGGCGGGGGCCGGCGCTGCGGCGGCGGGCTGGGCGCGCCCCGCCCCGAGCGGCTGCCCGCACCGCTGGCAGAAGCGTCCCGGCCCGGCTTCCGCCCCGCAGCTGGGGCAGGCGGTCACCAGCGTGATGGGGCGTTCCTCGCCCTGGAGCGGGGAGGGGAGGTCCACGGTCGCGACCCGCGGCCGGGTGAAGACCTTGACGCTGGGAGCGCCAGGGGCCGCCTCCGGGGCGGGAGAGGGCGTGAGCGCCGGCTTGGCGAAGGGCTGGCCGCAGGCGCTGCAGACCTTGGCGCGCGGCTCGTTGTAGGCGTCGCAGTGGCGGCAGACGACCCCCAGGATGCCGGTGAGCCGGCCCATCTCGACCTCCTGGCCGCAGCCCGGGCAGGCGCTGTCGGTCAGGTCGAGCTTGGCCCCACATTTGGTGCACTTGAGCACGAAACGGGCTCCGGGTCCCTTCTACCGCGGGTCCGCCCGCCCCTCAACCGGCCTGCTCCGTGCGAGGCGCGACCGCGCGCGTTACGAAACGATTGCGGGAACTTGCCGCGCCTCGCGGCGGGACGATACCCTCTTTCTCCACGCTTGCTGCGGCTGAACGACATCCTCGACAAGGTGGCGGGCTACAAGGCCAACGCCGACCTCGACCTCGTCAAGAAAGCCTACGTCTACTCGGCCAAGGTCCATCAGGGGCAGTTGCGCAAGTCGGGCGAGCCCTACCTGGTCCACCCGCTGGAGGTGGCCGGGATCCTGGCCGAGCTCAAGCTGGACGAAGCCTCCATCGTCACCGGGCTCCTCCACGACACCATCGAGGACACCCTGGCCACCCGCGAGGAGATCCAGGAGCTGTTCGGCGACGAGGTGGCCAACCTGGTGGACGGCGTCACCAAGCTCTCGAAGTTCTCGGCGGGCGACACCCAGCAGGAGAAGCAGGCCGAGAACTTCCGCAAGATGGTGGTGGCGATGGCCAAGGACATCCGCGTGCTCCTGGTGAAGCTCGCGGACCGCACCCACAACATGCGCACCCTGGACTTCATGAGGCCCGAGACGCAGGAGCGCATCGCCCGGGAGACGCTCGACATCTACGCGCCGCTGGCGAACCGCCTGGGGATGCAACAGCTCAAGAGCGAGCTGGAGGACCTCTCCTTCCGCTACCTCAAGCCGGGCGACTACCAGGAGCTGGCCGAGCGGGTGCAGAGCCACGCCAAGGAGCGCCAGAAGTTCGTGGAGGAGGTGGCGGAGATCATCCAGAAGCGGCTGGCCGAGCAGGGGGTGGAGGTGGAGGTCTACGGCCGCGTCAAGCACCTCTACAGCATCTGGCGCAAGATGCGGGTGCAGGACCTCCCCTTCGAGCAGATCCACGACCTGGTGGCCTTCCGCGTCATCGTGGACACGGTGGCCCAGTGCTACGAGTCGCTGGGCGTCATCCACTCGGTGTGGAAGCCGGTCCCGGGGCGCTTCAAGGACTACATCGCCATCCCCAAGCCCAACCGCTACCAGTCGCTGCACACCACGGTGGTGGGCCCGCGCGCCGAGCGGGTCGAGATCCAGATCCGCACCCGGGAGATGCACCGCGTGGCCGAGCACGGCGTGGCCGCCCACTGGGCCTACAAGGAGCGCCGGCCCGACGGGAAGGCGCCGGCCCGGGACGCCTCCGACGCCGAGCAGTTCGGCTGGCTGCGGCAGCTGGTGGAGTGGCAACGCGAGCTCGGCGACGCCGCCGAGTTCCTCGAGACCGTCAAGGTGGACCTCTTCGCCGAGGAGGTCTTCGTCTTCACCCCCAAGGGCGACGTGAAGAGCCTGCCCCGGGGCGCCACCCCGGTGGACTTCGCCTACGCCATCCACTCCCAGGTGGGGGCCCGCTGCGTGGGCGCCAAGGTCAACGGCAAGATCGTTCCCCTGCGCTACTACCTCAAGAACGGGGACACCTGCGAGATCCTCACCTCGCCGAGCGCCCAGCCCAACAAGGACTGGCTCACCTTCGTCAAGACCAGCCGGGCCCAGGCCCGCATCCGGCAGTTCATCCGCCAGGCGGAGCACAAGCGCTCCCTGGAGATCGGCCGCGAGATGGCGGAGCGGGAGCTGCGCCGCTTCGGGCTCAACCTGAACCGCCTCCAGAAGGACGGCGAGCTGGACAAGGTGGCGGCGCAGTTCGGCTACCGCATCGGCGACGACCTGCTGGTTGGGATCGGCTACGGCAAGGTCTCCCCCATGCAGCTGCTCCAGAAGCTCCTGCCGCCCGAGAAGCTGGCCACCGCCCCGCCCGCCCCCGAGCCGAGCCGCCTCACCGAGATCTTCCGCAAGGTGGCGCGGCGCCCCGCCGGCGGGGTGCGCATCTCCGGCATCGACGACGTGCTGGTGCGATTCGGCCGCTGCTGCAACCCGGTGCCGGGAGATCCCATCGTCGGCTTCATCACCCGCGGGCGGGGGGTGACCGTCCACACCATCGGCTGCGAGGAGGCGCTCACCCAGGACCCGGCGCGCCGGGTGGACGTCACCTGGGACGTGAAGGGCGACTTCAAGCGGCCGGTCTCGGTGAAGGTGGTGACCAGCGACCGCCCCGGCATGCTGGCCAAGGTGTCGCAGACCTTCAGCGAGGCCGGCATCAACATCGCCAACGCCAACGTCCGCGGGCACGGCGACCGGGCCGTGCTCTCCTTCGAGGTCTCGGTGCAGGACCTGAAGCAGCTCACCTCCGTCATGCGCAACATCGAGCGCATCGACGGCGTCCATTCCGTGGAACGGGTGTGACATGCCGAGGGCGGTCTCCAGTCCCGACGCCCCTGGGGCCATTGGCCCCTACAGCCAGGCGGTGCTTTCCGAGGGCCCGGCCGGGCGGACGCTCTTCTGCTCCGGCCAGGTTGCGCTCGACCCGGCCACCGGGGAGCTCGTGGCCGGCGACGCCGCCGTCCAGACCGAGCGGGTGATGCGGAACGTCGAGGCATTGCTGGCCGGCGCCGGCATGGGCTTCGCCGACGTGGTGAAGACCACCGTGTTCCTCACGGACCTCAACGACTTCGCCGCCATGAACCAGGTCTACGGCCGGCCCTTCGGCGGGACCTTCCCGGCGCGCTCCACGGTCCAGGTGGCCGCCCTCCCTCGCGGGGCGCGGGTGGAGATCGAGGTCCTGGCGGTGCAGGCCCGGCCGGGCACGAGGCGCGGCTCCGGCGCGGGGCGGGGCGCCGGCTCCGGGCGAGGCGGCGGCTCGAGATCGAGGCGGGTCGGGCTCCGCGCCGGGAAGCGCGGCCGCCGCCGGTCGCGCCGGTAGGCGCCATGGACCTCGGCTTCGTGGGCCTGGGCGTCATGGGGCGCCCCATGTCGCGGAACCTCATGAAGGGGGGCCACCGGCTGCACCTCCACTCGCGCCGCGGCGTGCCGCCCGAGCTGGTGGAGGCCGGCGGCGTGGCCTGCCGCAGCGGCCGGGAGGTGGCCGAGCGGTCCGAGGTGGTCTTCTGCATGGTCCCGGACGCGCCCGACGTGGAGCGGGTGCTCTTCGGCCCGGACGGGGTCGCCGAGGGGCTCTCGACCGGGAAGGCCTTCGTGGACATGAGCTCCATCTCGCCGCGGGCCACCCGGGACCTGGCGGCGCGGCTCGCGTCCCGCGGCTGCGACTACCTCGACGCTCCGGTCTCGGGCGGCGACGTGGGGGCGCGCGAGGCGACGCTCACCATCATGGTCGGCGGGGCCGAGGAGGCCTTCGACCGGGTGCGGCCGCTCTTCCAGCTCATGGGCCGGAACGTCACCCGGGTGGGAGAGAGCGGCGCCGGCCAGATCTGCAAGGTGGCCAATCAGATCGCGGTGGCGCTCGGCATTCAGGCGGTGGCCGAGGCCCTGCTCTTCGCGCGCAAGGCGGGAGCCGACCCGGCCCTGGTGCGCCAGGCGCTCCTCGGCGGCTTCGCCTCCTCGCGAGTGCTGGAGGTGCACGGCCTGCGGATGATCGAGCGCCGCTTCGAGCCGGGGGGGCGCGTCGAGCTGCACCGGAAGGATCTCGAGAATGCCCTGGCGGGCGCGCGGGAGATGGGGCTCTCGCTCCCGGGCACCGCGGTGGCGGCGCAACTCTTCAACGCCTGCATCGCCGCCGGGGGCTCGGGCTGGGACCACTCGGCCCTGGTGAAGGCGCTGGAGACCCTGGCCGGCTGCGAGGTCGGGGCGCAGCCAATGGTCAGGGCTCGTAGTAGGTGAACTCCTTGCCGGCGTAGTTGCGGAACACCCAGCGCTTGCCGTCGTGGCGCACCACGTAGTCCGGGTTCACCGGGATCTTGCCGCCGCCCTCGGGGGCGTCCACCACGAAGTGCGGCACCGCCAGGCCGGAGGTGTGCCCGCGCAGGGCGCGGATGATCCTCCGGCCGGTCTCGATGGGCGTGCGGAAGTGGCTGATGCCCTTGGCCAGGTCGCACTGGTAGATGTAGTAGGGCCGGATTCGCATGAGGAGGAGCTTGTGGTTCAGCGTGAGGACGGTCTGCGGATCGTCGTTCACGCCCCGGAGCAGCACCATTTGGTTGCCCAGCGCGCAGCCGCCGTCGGCGAGCTTGCGGGCCGCCTCGAAGGTCTCGGCGGTGCACTCCCTGGGATGGTTGAAGTGGGTGTTGACGTAGACCGGCTGGTGGCGGCGCAGCATGTCGACGAAGTCGTCGGTGACGCGTTGCGGGAGCGTCACCAGATTTCGAGTCCCCAGCCGGAACATCTCCACGTGAGGGATGGCCCGGAGCCGGCCCAGGATGGAGTCGAGCCGCTCGTCGGAGAGCGAGAGCGGGTCGCCGCCGGAGATGACCACGTCCCGGATCTGCCGGTGCTGCTCGATGTAGAGGAGCCCGTCCTCCACCTGCTTCTTGGCGGCGGCGCTGGTGGGATCGGCCACCTTGCGCTTGCGGGTGCAGTGGCGGCAGTACACCGGGCAGTTGTGGGTCACGTAGAAGAGGACCCGGTCCGGGTAGCGGTGGGTGATCCCGGGCACCGGCATGTCCCGGTCCTCGGCCAGCGGGTCCTCGAGGTCGGCCGGGGCGGCGAACAGCTCCCCCATGGTCGGGACCGACTGCATGCGCACCGGGCAGTACGGGTCCTCCGGATCCATGAGCGCGGCATAGTAGGGCGTGATGCCCATGTGGAACTCGGCGTCGGCTTCCACCACCGCCCGCCGCTCGTCGTCGGTGAGCCGGATGACCCGTTCCAGTTGGGCCAGGGTGGTGACCCGTTCCCTCTGTTGCCAGTGCCAGTCGTTCCACAGGGCGTCGGGCACGTCCTTCCAGATGGAGCGAGGCCCGGCCGGGAAGCGGGAGAGGACGTTCGGATGCAAGCCAGCGGCCTGGCGCGACCCGCCCTCGCGGTCCGGGGGCGGGCCGGACCCGGCCGGGGCGGCGCCCTGGCCGTTCCCCCCCAGGGGAGCCTGGCCGTTCCCGTCCTCGCCGCGGTCCGCGCCGGCCGGGGGCTGCTCGTTCAAGACCGGAATCGTCGCCATGGTCTCCCCGCTCCTCCTCTTCTTAACGGGGGCGCCGCCACGGGTCACGAGGGCTCCGGGGCCCGCGAGGCCCTCCTCTCATTATAGTAGGCTCGGCGAGGCGGTTGGCTGACGCGGGCTGGGCGAGGCGGTTGGCTGACGCGCCGGGCGAGGCGGTTGGCTGACGCGGGCCGGGCGAGGCGGTTGACTGACGCGGCGACGGGCGGTAAGGGTGCGAGCCCTTTGTCCGTGTCGCCAGCCAGATTCCCAGACGTCTCCGAGGCCGAGTGGCGCGACTGGCGCTGGCAGCTGCGCCACATGCTGCGCGGTGAGGCCGACCTGGCGCGGGTGGTGGACGTCACTCCCGAAGAGCGGGCCGCCATCGCCGGCACCGCCCGGCTCTTCCGTCTGGGGGCCACGCCCTACTACGCGTCGCTCATGGACCGGCGCCACCCCTTCTGCCCGGTGCGCATGCAGGTGATCCCGTCGGCGGGCGAGGCGCGGCCCGCGCCCGGCGACCTGCGCGACCCGCTCGGCGAGGACGGCCGGCGGCCGGTGCGTGCGGTGGTCCACAAGTACCCGGACCGGGCCCTGGTCATCGCCGCCGACCACTGCTCCACCTACTGCCGCCACTGCACCCGGAGGCGCATCACCGGGGGCGAGGAGGGGGCCTTCGACCGGGCGGCGCTGGAGGAGGCGGTGGCCTGGGTGGCGGCGCACCGTCAGGTACGGGATGTGGTGGTCTCCGGCGGCGATCCGCTGGCGCTTTCCGACGAGCGGCTGGAGTGGCTCCTCGCCTCCCTGCGCGCCGTGCCGCACGTCGAGATCCTGCGCCTGGCCACCCGCATGCCGGTGACCTGTCCCATGCGCGTCACCCCCGAGCTGGCGCGGATGCTGCGGCGGCTGGCGCCGCTCTTCGCGGTGACGCACTTCAACCACCCCAAGGAGTGCACCGAGGAGGCCCGGGAGGCTTGCGAGCGCCTGGTAGACGCGGGCGTGCCGGTGGAGAACCAGACGGTGCTCCTCCGCCGGCTCAATTCCTCGGCCCGCACCATCGCCGACCTGAACTGCCGCCTCCTGGCCTGGCGGGTGCGCCCCTACTACCTGCACCAGGGCGACCTGGCCGAGGGGACGGCGCACCTGCGCACGCCGCTCCGGGCCGGCGTGGAGATCCTGGAGCGGCTGCGGGGCTGGACCAGCGGGCTGGCCGTGCCGCACCTGGCGGTGGACCTGCCCGGCGGAGGCGGCAAGGTGACCTTGCAGCCGGAGTACCTCCTCGGCGCCGGAGGTCCGGAAGGGCCGCCCCCGGCGCCCGCCGCGCGCGGTCCCTCGCCGGGGCCGGTCCCGGGGCACTGGCTCCGCGACTTCCGCGGCGAGCCGCGCTTCTATCCCGAGCCGCCCGAGTCCGATCTGGCCTGCCCGTACGACGAGGTGTTCTACCGGTCGTGAGGGCGGTGCCCGATTGCCACGATCCGTGTGGCGGGGGCTCGTCCCCCGCCGATTCGAGCCGCCCGGAACGGGCGGCGAGGCTCTTGGGAAACCTCGGGCTCGTCGGGCTCTCCAGGCGAGTGGATGCGGAGTGCGCACCGATGCCTCGCCACCCTTCGGGTGGCTCGGCAGTAAATCAGTCGCCGGGGTCGGGGCGCGGCGAGGGGGCCCTGGCGGCGCGGCGCCTGGCCTTCAGCCACTCCAGGGCGCCGGGTGTGATGGAGAGCAGCACCACCACGACGATGACCTTCTCGATGTGCTTCACCAGCACCGGGAAGCGGGTGCCGAGCACGTAGCCGATGAGGGTCATGGAGAGCACCCAGCCGGCGCCGCCGACGACGTTGAAGGCGGCGAAGCGC
Source organism: Anaeromyxobacteraceae bacterium (assembly GCA_035762305.1). Taxonomy (GTDB): domain Bacteria; phylum Myxococcota; class Myxococcia; order Myxococcales; family Anaeromyxobacteraceae; genus DASTPH01. The sequence goes on along the minus strand of DASTPH010000182.1, from coordinate 800 downwards.
CGGTAGGTCATCCCGGCCACGCCGGCCACCACCGGCACGAAGGTGCGCACCAGCGGCATGAAGCGGGCCAGGATGATGGCCTTGCCCCCGTGCCGCTCGTAGAACTCGTGGGCCGCCCTGACGTGCTCCGGCCGGAAGAAGCGCGAGCGCGGGCGGTTGAAGAGGTGCGGCCCGGTGCGGGCGCCGATCCAGTAGCTCAGGGCGTCGCCGGCCACCGCCATGGGGATGAGCAGGAAGTTGAGGAACCAGAGGTCGAGGTCGCCCTTGGCGGCGTAGAGGCCGGCCATCACCAGCAGCGAGTCGCCCGGGAGAAAGAAGACCATGGCCCCGGTCTCGAGGAAGACGATGGCCGCCAGCGCCGGGTACCCGCCCCAGGTGATGAGGGCGCCCGGGTCGCGGATGAGGCCGACGATCCACTCGATGAGGCGCACGGGGGGCGACCCATACCCCACGGGCGGGCGCGGCGCCACCTCTCGCCGACCTGGTCGACCTCAGCGCCTCGGCTGCGGCCGAGGCGGCCTTCGGCCGGCGCTGGCGGTGAACGGCGTGCCGTCGGCCAGCTCCCAGACGAGGTGATCGGGGGCGGTGCCGGAGACGCGGAGCCGCCCGCCGTGGATTCCCCGCAGGTGGTGGGGGGCGCACAGGCCCGTGGTGTTCTCGCTCCCGTTCCCGCCCCCGTGGGAACGGAAGACGACGTGGTGGCCCTGGGCCGAGGCCCGGCTGCAGCCGGGGACGGTGCACCGCCCTCCGTTCCGATCCCGGATCCGCTGCGACGGCGTGGCGCGGCGCCCAGGCGGCGG
>DASTPH010000181.1:0-2633 GCA_035762305.1 Anaeromyxobacteraceae bacterium | reverse complement strand
GCGCCGCACCTCCTCGAGCTGCGTGCCGGGGCGGGCCAGGAGGTGCTCCTCCACCGGCAGGAGCAGCTCCCGCCGGATGAGCAGGCCGGGCTGGTACACCAGGAGATCGAGCACCGCCCCCACGCTCCCCTCGAGCGAGTTCTCGATGGGGAGGAGCGCCGCCTCCGCCCTCTCCGCCAGAGCCGCCTCGTAGGCGGCCGGAAAGCTCGGGAAGGCCAGCCGCTCGGCGCCCCGAGCCAGGTCGCAGCGCGATACCGCCTCCTCGCTGAAGGTGCCCGGTGGGCCGAGGTAGGCGACGCGCATCCAGCCTATGTAGCAGGGTCCCGGCCGCGGCGCGAATCGCGCTACCCTTGGACATGGCCTCGCCCGCGGAGGGACGGAGACCGAGAGTCGCGCTGCTGCCCGGGGCCCTGGTGGGTCTCCTCGCGGCCGCGCTGGCGCTGTCCCGCAGCGGCGCCGCCGAAGGGTTCGAGCTGGATCTCTACGACCTGAGGGCGGCGACGGCGGCCGCCGGCTCGCCCGCCTCCGGCGCGGTGGTGTTGGTGACGGTGGACGACGTGGCGGTCCGCCTCGCCGGCGGCAGCTGGCCCATACCGCGCGGCGCCCTGGCGGCGGTGGTGGAGGAGGCGAGGCGGGCCGGCGCGCGGGTGGTGGCCGTCGACTTCGTCCTCGAAGATCCGCTCGAGGCGAGCCTGGCGGACGAGAACGCGGCCCTGCAGCGGGCTCTGACCGGCGGCGGAGTGGTCGTGGCGGCTGCCTTTCCCCGCGCCGACGCCCCGGCCCCGCCGCCGCTGGCGGGCCCCTGGGCCGTCCTCCGCGGCACCTTCCGGTCGGAGGAGGCCGCCGAGGAGGCGGCCCTGGCCGCCAGCTGGCGCGGCGCATGGCCGGTGGCCATCCCGGCCGACGGCGGAGTCGAGCTCTGGGCCGCCGGCTTCGCCAGCGAGGCCGAGGCCGGGGCCGCGGCTCCGGGAGGACCCGTCCCGGCACGGGTACGGCGGCTCGCGCCCGAGGAGCTCCTCCGCGGCGACGCCCGCACCGCCGCAGTGCGCCGCCGGCGGGCCGTGGACGTGGGCGGCGCCTCCCTGCCAGGCCGTTACGCCCTGGCCTCCCCGCTGCCCCGCTTCGCCATGGCGGCCGAGGCCCTGGGGGGCGTCTCGCAGGAGGCCGACCAGGACGGACGGATCCGGGCCCTGCGCCACGTCTACCCCACCGCGGACGGAGACTTCCTCTCCCTGCCGCTGGCGGCGGCCTGGCTTGCGGCGGGGCGGCCTGCGCTGTGGATCGAGAGGGGGCACCTCCGGCTCGGCGAGCGGGACCTCCCGCTCGGGCCCGACGGGCGCCTGCTGGTGCGCTGGCGCGGCCCCTGGGACGGCAGCGGCGACCCGGTCTCGACCTACCGGCAGGTGAGCGCGGCGCTCCTCCTCCGCACGGCGCTGGCCCGCGAGGGCGAGGGAACGACGCCCTCCCCCGAGTCCCTGGCCCCGCTCGCCGGGGCGGTGGCCATCGTCTCGCCCACCGCCACCGCTTCGAAGGACCGCCACCCCACCCCAGTGAACCCGCACGCCACCGGCGGCGAGATCGTCGCCGCCGCCGTGGACGGGCTCCTGCGGGGCGAGGCGGTGCGCCGCGCGCCCCCGGCGGCCGACGCGGCGCTGTCCCTGCTGGTGGCGCTGGCCGCGGCGCTGCTCTCGGCCCTGCCTGCCGGGGTGGTGAGCCGACCCCTTGCGGGCCTCGTCTTCTCGGGCGCCGGCGTGGCCGCGCTCCTCGTCGGCTGGTGGGTCGCCACCGCCCTCTTCCTGGCTCGCGGGCTGTGGCTGCCGGCTGCGCTCCCCCTCGCCGGCGGCGCCCTCTCGGCCTTCGCCACCCAGGCCCGGCTCTTCGCGCGGGAGCGAGCGGACCGGCGCTTCGTCCACGACGCCCTGGGCCGCTACACCTCGCCGGCGCTGGTGCGGGAGCTGGTGCGCCGCCCCGAGCTGCTCGACCGCTTCGGAGGGACGCGCCAGGAGCTGACGGTGTACTTCTCCGACATCCGCGGCTTCACCTCCATCGCCGAGGGGCTCCCGGCGGAGCGGCTGGTGGAGCTCCTGGGCGAGTACCTGGCGGCCATGACCGAGGCGGTGGAACGGCACGGCGGGTACGTCGACAAGTACGTGGGCGACGCCATCATGGCGGTGTGGGGGGCGCCGGTGCCGGAGCCGGACCACGCGGGGCGCGCCTGTGCCGCGGCCCTGGAGATGCGCCGTGCCCTGGACCAGCTTCGCCCTGGGTGGAAGGAGCGCTTCGGGGTGGAGATCCAGGCCGGGGCGGGTCTCAACACCGGCCCCATGGTGGCGGGAAACGTCGGCTCGCGCCGCAAGGCCAACTACACGGTGCTGGGGGACGCCGTGAACCTGGCTTCGCGCCTGGAAGGGGCCAACAAGGCCTATGGCACCTCGATCCTCGTGGGCGAGGGAACGCGCGCCGCCGCCGGCGAGGCCTTCGCCTTCCGCTCGGTGGACCTGGTGCGGGTGAAGGGCAGGAGCCAGGGGGTGGCGGTCTTCGAGCTCGTGGGCCGGTCGGCCGATCTCTCGCCGGAGGACCGCGCCTTCCTCGCCGGATGGGAGGCGGCGCTGTCGGACTACCGCGCCGGGCGT
>DASTPH010000180.1:0-7094 GCA_035762305.1 Anaeromyxobacteraceae bacterium | reverse complement strand
TGGCGATCGGGAAGGCCACCCTGCGCGGCGTCGAGTCGGAGGGGATGCTGTGCTCCGCCCGGGAGCTGGGGCTCTCCGAGGACCAGAGCGGGCTCTACCTCCTGGATCGCTCGGCGCGGCCGGGAACTCCGCTGGCGACCGCGCTCGACCTCGTGGACACGATCTTCGAGGTGAACGTCACCCCCAACCGCCCCGACGCGCTCTCCCACCTCGGCATCGCTCGCGAGGTGGCGGCTGCCGCCGGGAAGGCGCTCCGGCCGCCCCGCTGGCGCCTTTCGCAGAAGGACCCGCCGGCGGCCCGGGCCCTGGCGGTCCGGATCGAGGCCCCGGACCGCTGCTTCCGCTACGCGGCCCGCGTGGTCGAGGGGGTGCGCATCGGGCCGGCGCCGGTGTGGCTCCGGCGCCGCCTCGAGTCCTGCGGAGTGCGCTCCATCTCCAACGCCGTCGACGCCACCAATTTCGCGCTGCTGGAGCTGGGGCACCCGCTCCACGCCTTCGACCTCGACAAGGTGGCCGGGGCCCTCATCGTGGTGCGCGCCGCCCGGGCCGGCGAGACCATGGCGACCCTCGACGGGGTCACGCGCTCGCTCGTGCCCGAAGACCTGGTGATCGCCGACCGCGATCGACCGAGCGCCCTGGCGGGCGTCATGGGCGGAGGCGACTCCGAGATCTCGGCTGGCACGAGCCGCATCCTCCTGGAGTCGGCCTGGTTCCAGCCCCAGGGGGTGCGCCGGACGGCGCGGCGTCACGGCCTGCACACCGAGGCCTCGCACCGCTTCGAGCGCGGGGCCGACCCGGGCATGGTGGTGCCGGCGCTCGACCGATGTGCCGCGCTCATCGCCGAGCTGTGCGGCGGGACGGTGCGCCGCGGGGTGGTGGACGCCTACCCGCGCCGCCACCGGCCGGTCCGGGTCTCGCTCGACTGGAAGAGCCCGGCCCGCATCCTGGGGATGCCGGTGTCGCGCCGCCAGGCGCGGAGCGTGCTCGAGGCCCTGGGCTTCGAGGTGCTGCGCTCGAGCGCTCGGGGGGCGGTCCTCCGCGTCCCCAGCTGGCGCCGCGACGTCTCGCGGGAGGAGGACCTGGTCGAGGAGATCGTGCGGCACGGCGGCTACCACGCCATCCCGGAGACGTTGCCCTCGGCCGCCAGCGAGACCCCGGGCCCATCCCGGGAAGCGGTGGTGACGGAGCGGGTGCGCCAGGCGCTCGAGGCGGCGGGGTTCTGCGAGGCGGTGAACTTCAGCTTCGTGGCGCCGCAGGACCTGGACCGGCTCGGCCCCGGGGGCGCCGGGCCCGGCATCGCCCTGAAGAACCCCATCAGCGCCGAGCTGGCGGTGATGCGGACCAGCCTTCTGCCGTCGCTCCTGCGCAACGCCGCCTTCAACCAGCGCCAGCGGGTGGACGACGTGCGGCTCTACGAGCTGGCCAGCGTCTACCACCCCAGGCCGGCGGGCTTCCCCGCCGACGCGCCGGCCCGCGAGGACCTGCGCCTGGGCGGGGTGATGCTGGGCCGGCGCCACCCGCCGGGCTGGGCGGTCGGACGCGAGGCGGTCGACTTCCACGACCTCAAGGCAGCGCTGGAGGGCGTGATGGCCGGCGCCGGCGTCGAGGCGGTGGAGTGGGTGCCAGGCGGCGAGCCCTGGCTGCACCCGCGCGCTGCCGCGTCGCTGGCCGCCGCCGGGCCGGACGGCGGCCGCGAGGTGCTGGGCTCGGCGGGCGAGGTCCACCCGCGGGTGGCGGCGGCTTTCGACCTGCCTCCCGGGGCGCTGGCCTTCGAGCTGTCCTTCCCGGGCCTGGTGCGGCTGGCGAGCCTCTTGCCGGCCCACCGGGAGGTTCCTCGCTTCCCGGCGGTGCTGCGCGACCTGGCGGTGGTGGTGGCCGAGGCGGTGTCGGCCGGCATGGTGGTGGCCAGCGTCAGGGAGGAGCCGCTGGTCGAGGCGGTGACCCTCTTCGACGTCTACCGGGGGCCTCCCCTGCCCGAGGGGAAGAAGAACCTGGCGCTCGCCATCCGCTACCGGGCCGCGGAGCGAACCCTCACCGACGCCGAGGCCGACGAGGCCCATGCGCGCATCGTGGCCCGGTTGCGCGCGGACCCGGGCGTCCGCGCGGAGCTCCGGGCGTGAGCGCCGGCGGCCTTGAGCCGAGGTTCGGCCGCATGAGCGGGCGCGAAATCCCGTATTTGACAGTCGGTCGAGAATCAGCTAACAATCCCCAGCGCTTAGGGGGGCGGCCGAGCCCTCCAGCGAGGCGACCGTGACCAAGGCCGACATCATCGAGAGCGTCTACGAGAAGGTGGGCTTCTCCAAGAAGGAGGCCGCCGAGATCGTGGAGATGGTCTTCGATACCATCAAGGAAACGCTCGAGCGCGGCGAGAAGATCAAGATCAGCGGGTTCGGCAACTTCATCGTTCGCGACAAGAAGGCCCGCGTCGGTCGCAACCCCCAGACCGGCAAGGAGATCGAGATCTCCGCGCGCCGCGTCCTCACCTTCCGGCCCAGCCAGGTGCTGAAGAACGCCCTGAACAACGCGGGGGTGCCGGTGGCACAGGGGTGATCCTTACTGCCGAGCCACCCGCAGGGTGGCGAGGCTGCTTCTGCAGCCGGTGTGCACTCTGCGTCCAACTGGGCAGGAGAACCCGACGGCCGAGGTTCCCCAAAGCCTCGCCGCCCGTTCCGGGCGGCTCGAGTCGGCGGGGGACGAGCCCCCGCCCTATCAGGTGCCCGCGGTGACATCGGCGGGGGACGAGCCCCCGCCCTACTCGCCGAGAATCCGGTACAGCGTCTTGCGATCGATGCCGAGGATCTCGGCCGCGCGGCTCTTGTTGCCGCCCGTCTCGCGCAGCACCTGCCGGGCGTAGCGGCGCTCCAGTTCCTCGAGCGTGGGGCGCTCCGTTCCGGAGACGCCAGCCGGGGCTGGCTCCGCCGCGGGCCCGGAGCGGATGGGGTCCGGGAGGTCGTCCGGCAGGATGACGCCGGAGGGGTTCAGCGCCAGGGCGCGGGCGATGACGTTCTCCAGCTCGCGCACGTTGCCGGGCCACTCGTAGGCGAGGAGCAGGTCGCGAGCCGTCGGGGAGATGGCGGCTCCCTCCCCGCGGCCGTGCTTGTGGGCGAAGTGCTCGGCCAGCAGCGCCACGTCCTCTCGCCGCTCCCGGAGCGGGGGGATGCGGATGGCCACCACGTTGAGGCGATAGTAGAGGTCGGCCCGGAAGGCGCCCTCCTTCACGGCCTGCTCCAGGTCGCGGTTGGTGGCGGCCACCACCCGCACGTCCACGGCGATGGGCTCGTTGGCGCCCACGCGCCGGATGGTGCCCTCCTGCAGGGCGCGCAGCAGGCGGGATTGCAGGTTCGGCCCCACGTCCCCGATCTCGTCGAGGAACAGCGTGCCCCCGCTCGCCTCCTCGAAGAGGCCGCGCCGCATGGCCTGGGCGCCCGTGAACGCGCCGCGGGCGTGGCCGAAGAGCTCCGACTCCAGCACCCCCTCGGCGATGGCGCCGCAGTCCACCGCCACGAAGGGGCCCGAGGCCCGTGGCGAGCTCTGGTGGATGGCCCGGGCCACCAGCTCCTTGCCGGTGCCGCTCTCGCCCTGGATGAGGACGGTGGCGTCGGTGGAGGCCACCCTGGCGGCGGTCTTGAAGACCTGCAGCATGGCCTCGCTGCGCCCGACCACGTTCTCCAGCCGGTACTTCTCGCGCAGGCCGTGGCGCAGGGCGCGGTTCTCCAGCGCCAGCGCCCGCTGCTTCAGGGCCCGGGCCACCACCAGCTTGATGGCGTCCACGTCGTAGGGCTTGGAGAGGTAGTCGGCGGCGCCGCGGCGGATGGCCTCCAGCGCCCCGTCCACCGTGCCGAAGGCGGTCACCAGGATGACGGGGGTGTCGGGCGCCTTCTGCCGGTAGGCGTCCATGACTTGAAGCCCATCGGCCTCGGCCATGCGGATGTCGGAGACCACCAGGTCGGGCGGGTCGCCCGCCGCCAGCGCCTCGATGGCCTCGCGCCCGTCGGCGAGCGCGGTCACCTGGTGTCCGTCCTGCCCCAGGATGCGGGTCAGCAGCTCCCGGCTCGACTGGTCGTCGTCGACGACGAGGATCCGGGCGGTCATGGGATGGGATCCTAGCAGGCAGGCGTTCAGCCGGCGGCCCGCAGGGCCGGCGCCGGCACCACCAAGGTGAAGGTCGAGCCCCGCCCGGGCTGGCTCTCCACGTCGATGCGCCCGCGCAGGGCGCTGGCGATCTCGCGGCAGATGGCCAGCCCGAGCCCGGTCCCCTTGCCCGGGGGCTTGGTGGTGAAGAAGGGCTCGAAGATGTGGCGGCGCTCCTCGGGCGGGATCCCCGGCCCGGTGTCGCTCACCGAGAGGGCCAGCTGCTCGCCCAGGCGCCTGGCCTGAACGGTGAGCTGGCCCCCGCGTTCCATGGCATCGACGGCGTTGGCGATGAAGTTGGTGAGGACGTGGCGCACCAGCGACGGGTCGAGCTGCACGCGCCCCATCTCGGGCGGCACCGACCGCCGGACCTCGATGCGATGGCGGGCCTCGGTGGAGAGGGTGAGCGAGAGGGCCTCCTCCACCAGGGCCGCCACCTCCACCGGCTCGGGGGCGGGCGCCAGCGCCCGCGCCGAGTCGAGGAAGCGGCGGATGGTGGCGGTCATCCGCTTCACCTCCGCCTCGACGCCGGCGAGCTCGGATCGCACCCCGGCCGGACAGGCCGGATCGCGGGCCAGGAGCTGCACGCGGCCGGAGAGGGCGTTCAGGGGGTTCCCCAGCTCGTGAGCCAGGGTCCCGGAGATCTGTCCCAGCGCCGCCAGCCGCTCCTTGGCGGTGAGGTCGCGCCGGGCCTCCACCAGCAGGTCGTTGAGCTCGGCCAGGGCGCGGTTCTTGCGGGCCAGGTCGGCGGTGGCGGCGTCGATCCGTTCCTGGAGCTCGCGGCTGAAGCCGCGGATGCGGGTGAGCATGGACTCGAGGCCGCGCGCCACCACCCCGATCTCGTCCTCGCGGGCCACGCCCGGGACCCGGACCGCGTCCAGGGTGCCGGACTCGACCGCCGCCATCGCGGCCGCCAGCTCGGAGAGGGGCCTCGCGAAGAGCCGGCCCAGGATGAGGGTGAAGGCGCCCACCAGCAGGAGGGCGCCCAGGCCGGTGACCGTGAAGAAGACGCCGCGCTGGCTGGCGCCGAGCCGTTCGGCCTCGGCCAGGCCCGCCTCCAGCCGGATGGCGGCCACGGTGTGGGCGAAGGGGTCCTTCACCGGGAGCGTCACCAGCCAGGCCCGGCTCTCCCCCTCGCCGATGAGCTCGGTCTCGGTCTGGGCCGGGAAGGGGTAGTCGCGCTGCTCGAAGGCGATCTCCTGGCCGGCGGGGCCGTAGTGGACCCGGATGACGTCGTCCGGGCCGGGTCGGCGCATCACCAGCTCGGCGGAGCGGATGCCGCGCTGCCGGCGCAGCGCCGCCACCAGCCGGTCGGCGGCCCGCGCGGCGTCCACGTCTCGCGAGAGATCCAGGTCGGCGCGGATGGAGCGGGCCACCTCTAGGGTGCGGTCGCGGATGGCCGCCTCGACCGCCGCCGAGGCCCCCCGGACGCCCAGGGTGGTCGCGATGCCCATGGTGATCACCAGGGTGGCGGTGAAGAGGGCGATGATCTGGAAGCGCAGGGACACGCGCGGAAAGAAGAAAAAGGGGCCGACCGCGGCTTCCCGCGGCCGGCCCCAAGGCTACCAGAAGACGGCGCGGAGCTACTTCTTCTCCTCGGTGGCCTTCTTCTCGGACTTCTTCGCCTTCTTCTCCTTCTTCGCGGGGGCGGCCTTCTCCTCCTTCTTCTCGGGAGCAGCGGCCGGAGCGGCGGCCGGAGGAGCGGCCTTCTCCTGGGCGACGGCGGTGAGGGCGAAGGCAACGGCCACGAGGGCGGCGAGCAGCTTCTTCATTGGGTTCTCTCCCTTGGGTTGGTAAAGCACCGAGGGCCTCGTGGCCCGCCGGTGACCGCTCATCGAGCACGCCACATGCCAGGTGCACGGGCAGCACAAGGTCTAGCAATGTCAAGAGGTTATGTTGCCGTCCCGGCGAGCTGCGGCCGGGCTCTGGGGAGATTCGGAACACCTCGGGACACGCCTGTGTGTCAGCGCGCCCCACCCCGTGTAGGTCCGCTGGAATCAATGACGCACCGTTTCTGGCGGGCGCCGCGGCGCCACCCAGCGGGGCTCGCCGGCCAGTCACCTCGGGGTTAGGAAACCCGCACATGAGCCGCAAGGGAGTGGGCCTCCGGACCGCATGCCGGCTCTCCGACCTCGCAGAGGGGCGAGGAAAGCTGGTGCGCCTCGGCGGGAGGGACATCGCGCTCTTCCGCCTCGGGGACCGGGTCCTGGCGCTGGACGACGCCTGCCCGCACCGCGGCGGGTCGCTCTCCTGCGGCGAGCAGCGAGGGCCGGTGGTTCACTGCCCGGTGCACGCCTGGCCCGTGGAGCTCGAGACCGGGCGCTGCCCGGAGGTGCCGGGGGCGCAGGTGCGGACCTACCGTGTCCGTGTCGAGGGCGACTGGGTCCGAGTCGAGCTATAACCACCGCGCATGGGGACCATCGACTACGCCGACCGCCGGCGCATGCAGCTGGAGGTCGAGTTCCACTTCGCGGCCGCCCACCACCTGCCCCGCTACGACGGCCCTTGCCGGCGCCAGCACGGGCACAACTACACGTTCTTCGTGGCGCTGGAGGGCGAGGTCGACCCGGCGAGCGGGATGATCTTCGACTTCGCGGAGGTGAAGAAGGTGGTGCAGGAGCACGTCCTCTCGCGGGTCGACCACCGCGACCTGAACGACCTGCTGGCGAACCCCACCGCCGAGAACATCGCGCGCTGGATCTGGGAGGTGCTGGAGCCGCGCCTGCCCGGGCTGTGCCGGGTGCGGCTCCACGAGATCCCCGACAGCTGCGTCACCTACCGGGGGCCGGGTGGCCGGCGCTAGAGTGCATCCCGTAACCCCAGGCCGTAGCGAGGCGAAGCAGTCCGTCGGCGAGGGCGGCGCCCGAGGAGCGAGCACCGCAGGAATACCTGTACGGTATTTCGAGGAGCGCAGCGACGAGGCCGCCGCCCGCAGGCAGGAATGCTTCGCCGCAGTAGGCAGG
>DASTPH010000179.1:0-14171 GCA_035762305.1 Anaeromyxobacteraceae bacterium | reverse complement strand
CGAGGGCATGGCGATGCGGAAGGAGACGATGTTGTCGATGCAGGTGCCCCACAGCACGCAGTCCTTGCCGCCGGCGTTCTCGGCGATGTTGCCGCCGATGGTGCAGGCCCAGGCGCTGGTGGGGTCGGTGGCGAAGACCAGCCCCTCCCCGGCGGCGCGCTCCATGGCCGCCTCGGTGATGACCCCGGCCTCCAGCGACAGGACCGGCGCCCGGACCAGCCGCCCGTCGTCGAGCCGGAAGTCGCGCCACTCGATGCCGCGGATGCGGTTCAGCTTCTCGGTGTTCACCACCACGCAGCCCGGGCGGAGGGGGACCGCCCCGCCGGTGAGGCCGGTGCCGGCGCCGCGCGGAATGGCCTTCATCCCCAGCTCGGCGATGGCCGAGAGCAGCGGAGCCAGCTGGTCCTCCTCGCCGGGCGTCACCACCGCCGCCGGCAGGTGGAGCCGCCAATCGGTGGCATCGGTGGAGTGCGACACCAGCGTGAAGGGGTCGAAGTGGACCTCGTCCCGGCCCACCACCGCGCCCAGGGCTCGCCGCAGCCGGGCCCGCGCCTCCGGGGCCCGGGTCACCTCGTCGCGAAATTCAAAGAGGAGCCGCCGGCACTCGCCGATCACCTCCAGCACCAGGCTCTCCCCGCCGGCGTTCTGCTCGACGACGTCCAGGCTCTGGGCCAGGCCGAGGAAGAAGCGTCGCCGGCGGTCCGGCGCCTCGATGAGCTCCTGGGTGAGGTAGGGGTTGCGCCGGTGCACCAGGACCTCGCCCAGGAAGCGCATGAGCAGGCGCGCCGAGCGGCCCGTGACCCGGCGGGCCCGCAGCGCCTCCAGCTTCTGCCAGACGCCGCGGCCGAGCAGGAACGACACCGCCTGCCGGTCGTCCGCCGAGGTGTAGTTGTAGGGGATCTCGCGGTGGGCGTTGGGCATCCGGAGGGTGCTTAGCAGGTTCCATGCCTCGGCGGAACCGTAGAATCCGCCGTGGTGGCGAACACTTGGCCCTTCCGGCGCCGTGGCGACGCCGAAAAACCTGCGCCGGCCCCCGCACCCGGCCCGCGGCGCTCCACGGCTCGTCGCCTCGAGCGGCGACCGTGCGCGCCGCAGGCGACGGGCCGCCGCAGCCGGACCGAAGACGCCGGGTTACACCGGCTGCTTCATTGCCTTCTCGAACGCTTCCGTGGCCGCGTGGCTCGCCTCGCGGACCGCCATCGGCACCCGCTCGACCTTCTCCTTGCCGTTCTCGGCGATCTGGACGATGCGCTTGCGGGTCTGTTCGCCGGACTTCGGGGCGAGCAGGAGCGCCGCCAGGCCGCCCACCACCGCGCCGCCCAGGAACGCCAGGAACACGCTTCCCACGCCTCGTCCCGCCTTGACCTCGCTCATGACTGGTTCTCCTTCCCCTCTCCTTTCTCTCGAGGCTCGGAATGGCCGTCCGGGCCGCGCTCGTCGTCGTGCCTGGCCTCCCGCCAGGCCTTCACCGCCGCGCCCACGGCCGGGGCGACCGCCGCCCCCGCCGCCGAGGCCACGCGCACCACGTCGCGGAACTGGTTCACAGTCTGCGTCAGGGAGGTCACCGCTTCGAACAGCCTCTCCAGGCGTCCCCCCTCGTCGAGGTGCGAGGCCAGGCGCTCCATCCGCTCCGCCGCCGACCTCACCGCCGCGAGCGCCTGGGCCAGCTCGGGCCCGGAGCGATCGACGGCCTGCCGTGCGACGCGAAGCGTCGTTCCCAGCGAGGCCAGGATCGGGATGGCCGCCCCGACCAGCAGGGCGAGGAGCACCACCACGGCGGTCTGCCAGGTCTCCATGTAGCGTCCTCGGGAAGAGGCCTTTGCGACGGAACCCGGAGGGCGCCTGCGCCGGCTCTCCCGATTCCTTGGCGACGTTGTTTGGAAGGCCGCGACGCAGGCGCCGCTCCTGCTTCACAACTTGGACGCTGCCGCCAGGGGTGAAAGTCCCCGAAAAAGGGGGCTCCCCAAGAATCGCCTGCGTTGTTACCGAGAGGCCTCGACAATGCGAGCGACCCAGCGCGGGGTTCGAGACCTCGCGCCCCTTACGGGACGCGGCCTCCCCCCTGAAATCAAGAGCCTCCGGCGTTAACTCCCCCGCTGGGGGCGGCCGATCTAGGCCGGGAAAAGGGAACCGCATGTCCGCCACCGCAGCCGACCTCAAGGAGCGCATTCCGCAGAAGGCCGCCTCGCGGCCCCCCGGACCAGTCGTAAACGATTTCTCCATCCAGGTAGCGACCGCCAACGGCTCGGGATCGCTGTCGTCGAACACGGTGCTCCTGCGCGCCATCTTCCAGATGGGCGTGCCAGTGTCGGGGAAGAACCTCTTTCCCTCAAACATCGCCGGGCTGCCGACTTGGTACACCATCCGCGCCTCCAAGGACGGGTACCTTGCCCGCAAGAAGGAGGTGGACCTCCTCGTCGCGATGAACCCAGAGACGGCGCGCGAGGACGTGCTCGGCCTGCCCGCGGGCTCGGCGGTGGTTTTCGACGAGCCGCTGGGGCTCGCGGCGACGCGGCCGGACCTCACCTTCTACCCGGTTCCCTTCGACAAGGTGGTGGCGCCCATCACCACCGACGCCCGGCTGCGCAAGCTCCTCCGGAACATGGCCTACGTGGGGGTGGTGGCGCGCCTCCTGGAGATCGAGATGGCCGAGGTGGAGAAGGCCATCGCCAGGGTCTTCCCGGGCAAGGCCAAAGCTCGCGAGCTGAACGCAGCCGCGGCCCGCGCCGGCTTCGAGCACGGGGCCTCGATCGGGAAGCGCGACCCCTTGCTGGTGCGGCGCATGGACGCCACCGCCGGGAAGATCGTCATCGACGGAAACTCGGCGGCGGCGCTCGGCGCCATGTTCGGCGGCGTGACAGTGGTGACCTGGTACCCCATCACCCCGTCCTCGTCGCTGGTGGAGGCGCTGGCCGGCTACTTGAAGAAGCACCGCATCGGCCCCGACGGCAAGGCCACCTTCGCCGTGGTCCAGGCGGAGGACGAGCTGGCCGCGCTGGGCATGGTCATCGGCGCCGGCTGGGCCGGGGCGCGGGCCATGACCTCCACCAGCGGGCCGGGCATCTCGCTCATGGCCGAGTTCGCCGGGCTCGCCTACTTCGCCGAGATCCCGGCGGTGATCTGGGACGTGCAGCGGGTAGGTCCCTCCACCGGGCTGCCCACCCGCACCGCCCAGGGCGACGTGCTCTCCACCGCCACCCTCTCCCACGGCGATACCCGGCACCTCCTGCTCTTCCCGGCCTCGGTGGCCGAGTGCTTCTCCATGGGGAGCGAGGCCTTCGAGCTCGCCGAGCGATTCCAGACCCCGGTCTTCGTCATGAGCGACCTCGACCTGGGGATGAACAACTGGATGTCGGATCCCTTCCAGTACCCGGAGAAGCCGATCGCCCGCGGCAAGGTGCTGTCGAAGGCCGATCTGGAGAAGCTGGGCGGCTTCGCCCGTTACCAGGACGTGGACGGCGACGGCGTGGGCTGGCGCACCCTGCCCGGCACCGAGCACCCCGCCGCCGCCTACTTCACCCGCGGCACCGGGCACGACGAGAAGGCCGCCTACAGCGAGAAGCCGGAGGTCTACGAGCGCAACATGGCGCGGCTGGCCCGGAAGCTGGAGGGGACCCGCGAGGCGGCGCCGGCCCCGGTGGTGGAGGGGAGCGGCCAGGCCAAGGTGGGGATCGTGGCCTACGGCAGCACCCACTGGGCGGTGGTGGAGAGCCGCGACCAGCTCGTCCGGGAGCACGGCCTCTCGACCGACTACCTCCGGATTCGCGCCTTTCCCTTCGCCCGCGAGGTGCAGGACTTCGTGGCGGCCCATGAGCGGGTCTACGTGGTGGAGCAGAACCGCGACGGCCAGATGTGTCAGCTCCTGAAGCTCGACCTGGCCGAGCAGCTGGTGCCGCGCCTGCGCTCCGTCTGCCACCTGCACGGCCTGCCGGTGGACGCCCGCAGCGTCACCGACGAGATCGCCGAGAGGGAGTCCAGCCCGTGAGCAGCGCCCCGACGCCGGCCGCCCCGGCGGCCCAGAAGCAGAACCGCATCGGCCTCGCGGTCGTCGACTACAAGGGGGCCAAGACCACCCTCTGCGCCGGCTGCGGCCACAACGCCGTCAGCGAGCGGCTCCTCGAGGCCTACTTCGACATGGGCGTGCCGCCGGAGCGGGTGGCCAAGTTCTCGGGCATCGGATGCTCCTCCAAGAGCCCGGCCTACTTCATGAACCGCTCGCACGCCTTCAACGCCGTCCACGGGCGCATGCCGGCGGTGGCCACCGGCGCGCTGCTGGCCAACCGGCATCTCTCCATCCTGGGGGTCTCCGGCGATGGCGACACCGCCTCCATCGGCGTCGGCCAGTTCGTGCACCTCATGCGGCGCAACCTGCCCATGCTGTACGTCATCGAGGACAACGGCGTGTACGGTCTCACCAAGGGGCAGTTCTCCGCCACCGCCGACGTGGGCTCGAAGCTCAAGACCGGGGTGGTGAACGAGCTGCCGCCCATCGACACCTGTGCCCTGGCCATCGAGCTGGGGGCCTCCTTCGTGGGGCGCTCCTTCTCCGGCGACAAGAAGCAGCTCTCGGCCATGCTCAAGGCGGCCATCGCCCACCGCGGTACCGCCATGCTGGACGTGGTCTCGCCCTGCGTCACCGTCAACGACCACGAGGGCTCGACCAAGAGCTACCAGTTCATGAAGGACCACGACGCGCCCCTCCAGGAGCTGAGCTTCATCCCTGCCTACGAGGACATCGCGGTGGAGTACGACCCGGGCACCGTGAAGGAGGTGACCCTCCACGACGGCTCGCGGCTGCGGCTGCGCAAGCTCGAGGAGGACTACGACCCCACCGACCGGGTGGCGGCGCTCGGGCGCCTGGCCGAGTCCCGGTCGCGGGATGAAGTCCTCACCGGGGTCCTCTTCGTGGACCCCAAGGCCCAGACGCTCCTCGACATGCTGGACCTGGCCCAGCCGGCGCTGGCGACCCTGCCGGAGTCGTCGGTGCGGCCGCCGCGCGAGGCGCTGGACCGCCTCATGGACGAGCTGCGTTAGCGCGGGTGGTGAGCGTTCGCGGTGCTACGCCGGGTGGCCGCTAGGGCGCGGCGCAAGGCAACCCGGGGAAGGCGGTAGGCGGTGTCCCTCCGGACGGGGCTGGGAACGGGTCCTGAGTTGCGCGGCAACGACCTCGTGACCATAATGGTCACATGACGAAGGCCGGGGTGGCACAGCTCAAGGCGAGGCTCAGCGCCTACCTCCGCCGCGTGCAGCGAGGCGAAGAGGTGGTGGTGATGGACCGCGACACGCCCGTGGCCAGGCTCGTGCCCTACGCCGAGCCCGGGACGCGCCCCCTGCCGTACCGGCCCGCCCTCCGGAAACTCCACTCGCGTCCGGCGCCGCGGGGCGGGCCCAGGCTCGACGTGGACGCCGCGCTGCGCGAGGAGCGGCGGGACCGCGCGTGATCGCCTACCTGGACTCGTCGGTGGTGCTCCGGATCGTGCTCGGGCAGCCCGGAGCCCTCGGCGGGTGGCGCGAGGTGGAGCGGGGCGTGACCAGCGAGCTCGCCCGACTCGAATGCCTTCGCACCATCGATCGGCTCCGGCTGCGACACCGGCTGCCGGCCGCGGACGTGAGCGCGTACCTGGAGGAGCTCGAGGCGACCATGGCCGAGATCGACCTGGTCGAGCTGACGCGCGACGTCCTGCGCCGCGCCGCCGAGCCGGTCGGGGCGCCCCTGGGGACGCTCGACGCCCTCCACCTCGCCACCGCGCTGCTCTGGCGGGAACGCAACGGCCCACTCGACGCCTTCGCCACCCACGACGCCGAGCTGGGGCGGGCGGCGAGAGCCTGCGGCTTCGACGTGCTCGGGAGGTGAGGGGCTACAGCTTGTACCCGAACCGGCGCAGGAGCGCCTTGCGCTCGGCCACGTCCTTCTCCTCTTCCACCCCGAGCGGCGCCCCGCCGTCGATGACCCCCAGGATGCCGCGCCCGGACTCGTTCGCCGCCACCAGGATCTGGACCGGGTTGGCGGTGGCGCAGTAGATGCCGCAGACCTCCGGGACCATCTTCACCTGGTTCAGGACGTTCACCGGGAAGCCCTGGCGCAGCATCACCACGAAGTGGTGGCCGGCGCCCACCGCCAGGGCGTTCTTCACCGCCAGCTCCGTGAGCTCCGGGTCGTTGCCGGAGCGGCGCACCAGGCGCGCCCCGGACGACTCGCAGAAGGCGATGCCGAAGCGCAACGCCGACGAGGTCCCGGCCAGCGCCTCGTGCAGGTCCTCCACGGTCTTGATGAAGTGGGACTGCCCCACGATCACGTTCACGTCGTCGGGCTTCTGGATGGGGACCGCCTCGATCCCCACCGGCAGCCGCTCGCGGATCTCGATGGCCATGGGCACCTCCGTGCAGCCACCATGCCGCCAGGGTGGAGCGCGCGCGAGCCCCCCTGCGGGGCGTCGAAGGGAAGCCGCCCGGCCTCACTCATCCACGGGACGATGTACCGCCGAAGGAATCACTATGCTGGAGCCGCGGAGGCGCTCGCGAACGCCGGCAGGGCCAGGAGCGAGGGCCGACGCGGTCGGCGGGGCGAGGCGCCCTGGGGCTCGACCCGCGCTGCGGTCGGGTCGAGGCGCCGTCGGGCTGCCGTCGCCACGGCCACCCGCACCGCCTCCTCCGGTCCCTCGGCGCGGTCCACCACCGCGTCGGCGCCGAGCGCGAGGAGCCGGGTCCGGACGGCGGCGCCGGGGCGGTCGGCGAGGACCACCACGCGGAGGTCCTCCTCGCCGCCAGCGCCGCGGATGAGTCGCAGCATGGACCGGGCGTCGCGGCCGGGAAGGTCCAGGTCGACGATGAGCACGTCGAGGTCCAGGAGCTCGTCGAGGAGCAGCTCCAGGCCACCCTCGCCCTCGGTAGCGGCCACCACCTCCACGCCGCGGGCCGAGAGCATGCGCCCCAGCAGCCGCAGCACCGCCGGGTCGTCGTCGAGGAGGAGCGCCTTGGGCCGTCTCGCAATCGCGGGTCTCATGCATGGGTGACGCTCGTCGGGGGAGGGTATTCACGGACGGGGCGTCGCGGTCGGCGCCTCGAATGTCCCGGAGGGAGGCGCGACCCGGCGGCCGGGTAGGTGCTAAGTGCTGCTCCGCAGGAGTCATGAGCCCTCCTTGTTCACCTTGCTCCGCAGCATTTCGCGGGGAAGGCCCCGTGCCTTGCAAGGATAGGCAGCAAGGCACGGGCCCTCCCCGCGGGCCCGACCGAGAGGCGGAGCGCCGCCTCCCCCGGACCCCCACCCGCCTGCCGCGCCGCGAGGAACCGGTGTATGACTTCTGCGGCGCGGCACCTATAACCACCGACCGGAGGAAGCTCCCCATGCCCAAGTCCATTCGATTCCACCAGACCGGCGGACCCGAGGTGCTGCGCCTCGAAGAGGTCGAGGTTGGCGAGCCCGGCGAGGGGCAAGCCCGGGTGCGCCACACCGCCATCGGCGTGAACTTCATCGACACCTACCACCGCACCGGCCTCTACCCCCTGCCTCTGCCGTCGCCGCTCGGCGTGGAGGGCGCGGGGGTGGTGGAGGCGGTGGGGAAGGGCGTGGCCCACGTGAAGAAGGGCGACCGGGTGGCCTACGCGGGCGGCGCGCCGGGGAGCTACTCGCAGGTGCGCGCCATGCCGGCAGAGCGCCTGGTGAAGCTCCCCGACGGCATCTCCGACCAGCACGCGGCCGGGGCCATGCTCAAGGGGCTGACCGTGCAGTACCTGTCGCGGCGCACCTACCCGGTGAAGGCCGGCGAGACGGTGCTGGTGCACGCCGCCGCGGGGGGCGTGGGGCTCATCGCCTGCCAGTGGCTCAAGGCGCTCGGGGCGACGGTGATCGGCACGGTGGGATCGGACGAGAAGGCCAGGCTGGCCCGCGCCCACGGTTGCGACCACCCCGTCGTATACACCCGCGAGGACTTCGTGGCCCGGGTGAAGGAGATCACCAAGGGAGTGGGCGTGCCGGTGGTGTACGACGCGGTGGGCAAGTCGACATTCCAGGGGTCGCTCGACTGCCTGCGCCCGCGGGGCATGATGGTGAGCTTCGGCAACGCCTCCGGTGCGGTGCCGCCGGTGGACCTGCTCCAGCTCTCGCAGAGGGGGTCGCTCTTCCTGACGCGGCCGACCCTGGCGCACTACACGGCCAACCGCGAGGAGATCGAGGACGCCGCCCGCGAGCTCTTCGAGGTGATGCAGTCGGGCAAGGTGAAGATCGAGGTCACGGCCACCTACCCGCTGGCCGAGGCCGCCCGGGCCCACCGAGACCTCGAGGCCCGCAAGACCACCGGGTCGCTGGTGCTCCTGCCCTGACGGCTACGGGGCGGCGGCGTACCAGACGTCCCTCGCGCCCTGGCCCGCGGTGTCGCCGGCGGCCTTGTCGCCCGCGAAGTAGTAGAGCGGCATGCCCTTGTAGGTCGTCTGCTTCTTCCCGTCGGCGCGCGTGATGGTGCCGAAGTCCGCGGCCTTGAGCCCGTCCTTCGGCTCCAGCGCCTCGCGGTAGTAGAGCGGCCATTTCTCGACGCACGGTCCCTCGCAGGCGCTCTTCCCCGGCGAGTCGTTTTTGAACGTGTACAGCGTCATCCCTTTGGCGTCGGCGAGGTAGCTGCCCATGCCATCCTTCTTGGCGACCTTGACGGCGTGGTGGTCGGCGGCGGCCGGGCCGGCGAGGAGAAGCGCGGCCGCGGCGAGGCAGGGGGAGGCGATTCGCCCGATTCGTTTCATGGGTCTTCTCCAGGGAAGGGTTCCACCTGCATTACGCCCGAGGCCGGCAAGTGGGACACAGAGCACCCCTCGGGGTGAGGCTGGAGGGGATCGGCAAGACCCGATCGGGGCCCGGGCGTGCCGGGCCGCTACCGCCGGCGCGCCCCTGGCGCCGCTCCGCCGACGGGGATGGCGATGCGCGCCAGGTCGGCGCGCCACGGGACTCGTTTCGCGGTAAGACAACCCCGGGCGGCCGCTGGCCGGTCGCCGGAGGGTTCGCCGCCATGCACCTTCGCGTCGTCGCCGCCGTCGCCTCGTTCCTCGCGCTCGCCACCGCATGGGGCCAGGAGCCCCGGGGGACGCTGGACCGGATCCGGGAGACCGGGACCATCTCCCTCGGTCACCGCGAGTCGTCGGTCCCGTTCTCGTACTACGACGACAAGCAGCAGGTGGTGGGCTACTCGCACGAGCTGATGCTGGCGGCGGTCGAGGCGGTGAAGCGCGAGCTGGGCGTCGCCGGCCTGAAGGTCAAGCTCACGCCGGTCACCTCCCAGAACCGCATCCCGCTGGTGCAGAACGGCACCATCGACCTCGAGTGCGGCTCCACCACCAACAACCTCGAGCGCCAGAAGCAGGTCGCCTTCTCGAACACCCTCTTCGTCATCGGCACGCGCCTGCTCACGCGCAAGGACTCCGGGATCCGCGACTTCCCGGACCTGGCGGGCAAGAACGTGGTCACCACCGCCGGCACCACCTCGGAGCGGCTCGTCCTCAAGATGAACGAGGAGAAGAAGATGGGCATGAACGTCATCAGCGCCCGCGACCACGGCGAGTCGTTCCTCACCCTTCAGAGCGGCCGCGCGGTGGCCTTCATGATGGACGACGCGCTCCTGGCGGGGGAGATGGCCAAGGCCCGCAAGCCCGACGAGTGGCACATCGTGGGCACGCCGCAGTCGCGGGAGGCCTACGGCTGCATGATGCGCAAGGACGACCCGCGCTTCAAGAAGGTGGTGGACGGCGCCATCGCCCGGGTCATGACCTCCGGCGAGGCGGAACGGCTCTTCCGCAAGTGGTTCCAGTCGCCCATCCCGCCCCG
Organism: Anaeromyxobacteraceae bacterium; assembly: GCA_035762305.1. Lineage (GTDB taxonomy): Bacteria > Myxococcota > Myxococcia > Myxococcales > Anaeromyxobacteraceae > DASTPH01. The sequence goes on along the minus strand of DASTPH010000179.1, from coordinate 4,366 downwards.
GGGCCTGAACCTGAACCTGCCCCTCGCCGACGACATGAAGGAGCTCTTCCGGAATCCCAACGACCGGGCGCTGCAGTAGGGCCTGCCGTCGTCTCCCGAGCCTGGTCCCTCCCGCCGGGAGAGCGCGACCGATGACCTACCACTGGAGATGGGAGGTCTTCCTCGAGCCCGCCCCGGCCGGCGGCACCACCTATCTGGGCTGGATGCTCGCCGGCCTCATCATGACGGTCGGTCTGTCGCTGGCGTCGTGGTTCCTGGCGCTGGGCCTGGGCTCGATCATGGGCGTGCTCCGTACCGTGCCCAACCGGTTCCTCTCGGCCCTGGCCGCGGCCTACGTCGAGCTCTTCCGCAACGTCCCGCTGCTGGTGCAGCTCTTCCTCTGGTACTTCGTGGCCCCGGAGCTGGCGCCGGTCCGGGCCGGGGCCTGGTTCAAGCAGCGGCACCCGACCACGCAGCTCTTCCTCTCGGCCATGCTGTGCCTGGCCTTCTTCACCGGGGCGCGCATCTGCGAGCAGGTGCGCGCCGGGATCGAGTCGCTCTCCCGCGGACAGAGGGCGGCCGGGCTGGCCCTGGGCCTCTCCCTGCCGCAGACCTACCGCTTCGTGCTCGTCCCCCTGGCCTTCCGCATCATCGTCCCGCCGCTCACCTCCGAGATCCTGAACCTCTTCAAGAACTCGGCGGTGGCGTCCACCATCGGGCTGCTGGAGCTGGCGGCCATGGGGCGCCAGCTGGTGGACTACACGGCCCAGCCGTACGAGTCCTTCATCGCGGTCACCGCCCTCTACGTGGGGGTGAACGCGCTGGTCCTCTTGCTCATGCGGCGCGTGGAGCGCCGGACGCGGCTCAAGGGGACCATCGGCGGCGGGGGGGCGCCGGGCTAGTGGCGCGCGTCACGAGTCCCGAGCGCGTCCCGTCGCGCGCCACGCGGGTGGGGGTCCGGGGGAGGCGGCGCCCCGCCTCCCCCGGTAGGGCCCGCGGGGAGGGCCCGTGCCTTGCTGCCTCTCCTTGCAAGGCACGGGGCCTTCCCCGCGAAGTGCTGCGGAGCAAGGTGAACGAGGATGGGCTCATGACTTCTGCGGAGCAGCACTTGTGAGCGGGTACGAGCTCGACTTCGGCTCGGTCCTGGGCGCGCTGCCCTTCCTGTGGACGGGGATGAAGGTCACCCTGCGCATCACGCTCACCGCCATCGTGGCCGGGATCGCCCTGGGCACGGTGCTGGCGCTCCTGCGCCTCTCGCACAACCGGGTCCTCTCCTGGCTCTCGGCGGGCTACGTCGACGCCTTCCGGTCCATCCCGCTCATCATGGTGCTCCTGTGGTTCTTCCTGCTGGTCCCGGCCCTGCTCGAGGGGCTGCTCGGCATCCCGCGCTGGGCCGACACCCGGCTCACCTCGGCCATGGTGGCCTTCGCGCTCTTCCAGGCCGCGTACTACGCGGAGATCATCCGGGCCGGGATCCAGAGCGTTCCAGGCGGCCAGCTGAGCGCGGCGCTGGCGCTGGGGATGACGCGCGGCAAGGCCATGCGGCTGGTGGTCCTGCCGCAGGCGTTCCGGGCCATGACGCCGCTCCTGCTCACCCAGAGCGTGATCCTGTTCCAGGACACCTCGCTGGTCTACGTGAGCGCCCTGGCGGACTTCTTCGGCGCCGCCTACAAGGTGGGCGATCGCGACGGGCGGCTGGTGGAGATGCTCCTCTTCGCCGGCGCGGTCTACTTCGCCGTGAGCTTCGCCGCCTCCCGGCTGGTGAGGCGCCTCCAGAGGAGGCTCGCCAGGTGATCTCCATCCGAAAGGTGAGCAAGCGCTACGGCGCCTTCCAGGCGCTCCGGGACTGCTCCACCGAGGTGGCCAAGGGCGAGGTGGTGGTGGTCTGTGGCCCCTCTGGCTCGGGCAAGTCCACCCTCATCAAGTGCGTGAACGGTCTCGAGACCTTCCAGCAGGGCGAGATCGTGGTGAACGGCGTCCCGGTGGGCGACCCGCGGACCGACCTGCCGCGGCTGCGCGCCCACGTCGGCATGGTCTTCCAGCACTTCGAGCTCTTCCCGCACATGACGGTGATGCGGAACCTGACCCTGGCGCAGACCAAGGTGCTCGGGCGCCCCGAGAAGGAAGCCGACGAGCGGGGACTGGCGCTGCTCGATCGAGTGGGGCTCCGCTCGCAGGCCGAGAAGTTCCCCGCCGAGCTCTCCGGCGGCCAGCAGCAGCGGGTGGCCATCGCCCGCGCCCTGGCCATGGACCCGGTGTGCATGCTCTTCGACGAGCCCACCTCGGCGCTCGACCCGGAGATGATCAACGAGGTGCTGGACGTGATGGTGGAGCTGGCCGGGGAGGGAATGACCATGATGTGCGTGACCCACGAGATGGGCTTTGCCCGCCGGGTGGCGCGCCGGGTGGTCTTCATGGACCAGGGCGAGATCGTGGAGGACGCGCCCACGGAGCAATTCTTCCAGAGCCCGCGCTCCGAGCGGGCCCGCCAGTTCCTGTCCAAGATCCTGCACCACTGATTGCCGTGGGCCGCTCTCCCGCAGTGAGTGCCGCTGGGCCGTTCTCCCGCGCAGGCGCGAACCCGGATGGGATCGGTGGGAGGGCACCGGGCTCGTTAGAGGCCCGGCATGCGAGTCCTGGTCACCGGCGGAACGGGCTTCGTCGGAGCCCACGCGGTGGTTGCGCTCCAGAAGCGGGGGCACGAGGTGCGCCTGCTCGTCCGCGAGCCGGGGCGGGTGGCGCGCGCGCTCGGGCCCCTCGGCGCGCGGGCCGAAGACGTCACGGCCGGCGACGTCACCGACCAGGGTACGGTCGAGACTGCCCTGCGCGGCTGCGACGCGGTGCTCCACGCCGCCTCGGTGTTCAGCTTCGACAGCCGCGACGCGGAGCGCATCCGCGCCACCAACGTGCGCGGGACGGAGCTGGTCCTGGGCGCGGCCCGCCGGCTGGGGCTCGACCCCATCGTGTACGTCTCGAGCGTGCTGGCGCTCCTTCCCTCGAGGGGCGCGGTGCTCACACCCGACTCTCCGCTGGGGAAGCCGCTCGGGGTCTACTCGCGGTCCAAGGGCGACGCCGAGCGTGTGGCACGGCAACACCAGGAGGCCGGGGCGCCGGTGGTGGTGGCCTCCCCGGGCTCGGTCTGGGGCCCGAACGACCCCCACTTCGGCGAGAGCTCCCGCCTCGCCGCGCAGGTCCTGAAGGGCCAGTTCCGGCTCATCCCCACCGGCGGGTACCCGGTAGTGGACGTCAGGGACGTGGCCGCCGCGCTGGCGGCCGCCTTCGAGCGCGGCCGCGGGCCGCGGCGCTACACGCTGGGCGGCCGCTTCACGCGCATGACCGACCTCGTCGGAACCATCCTGCGCCTGGCCGGCCGGCAGGTGGCCACGGCCACCGTACCGGCAACGTTCGCACTCGGCGCCGCCTGGGCCGCCGACCTCGCACAGCGCGCCTTGCCGTGGCGCCTCCCGGTTCACCTGGGAGGGGCCTATGTCACCTTCTGCGCGCCCCGCTGCGACGACTCCCGCGCCGCCGCCGAGCTGGGCTTCTCCCCGCGGCCGCTCGAGGACACGGTCGCCGACTCGGTGCGCTGGCTGGCCCGGGAAGGCCGGGTCACGCCGCTCGAGGCGGGAGCGCTGGCGCCAGGCCCGCCCGCCGCCGGCGTCGCTTGAAGACGGCGGGGGGCTGCCCGTCGCCGACCTCGACGTCGGGTCGGCGCCCATGCTTTGCTCGGTTCGCGATGCGAGCGACCTGCCGCCGCTGCCTCCGCCCCGAGGCCTTCTGCGTCTGCGCCGGGCTCGGTCCCATCCCCTCGCGGACCAGGGTGGTGTTGCTCCAGCACCCGCGTGAGGCGCGGCTCGCCATCTGCTCGGCGCGGCTGACGCGGGTGGCGCTCGAGAACGCCGAGCTGCACCGGGGCGTCTCCTTCCGAGACCACGCGCGGGTGCGCGAGGTGGTGGCCGCGCCTGGCACGGCGGTCCTCTTCCCGGACGGCGTTCCCGCCGAGATCGCGGCGGCCGACCCGCCCCGCGCCCTGGTGGTCCTCGACGGCACCTGGCTCCAGGCGGAGAAGATGCTCGTGGCGAATCCCGAGATCGCCGCGCTCCGGCGCGTCTCGCTCGCCCCCGGCCGGCCGAGCGGGTACGGGGCGCTGCGCCGCGAGCCGGCGCCGGGGCACCTCCCCACCATCGAGGCGGTGGCGCTCGCGCTCGGGGCGCTGGAGGGGGATCCGGCTCGGTTCGCGCCCATGGCCGAGGCCTTCCGGCGGGCGGTCGGGCTGCAGCTCGAGTGCGCCCGCGGAGGGCGGAGGAGCCCGCGGCACCGGCCGCCGAGAGACGCGACAGCCTGACAGTTTCGCCGGCGACGCGCGCAGGCGGATGACGTACATTCC
>DASTPH010000178.1:0-34341 GCA_035762305.1 Anaeromyxobacteraceae bacterium | reverse complement strand
GGCTCGAACTCGGAGAACCCCTCGACGCCGATGCCGCACTCCAGGCCGGCCTGCACCTCGCGTGCGTCGTCCTTGAGGCGCTTCAGCGAGGCGACGCGGCCGGTGTGGAGCACCTTGCGGTCGCGCAGCACCCGCACGTGGCCGGTGCGCTTGATGACGCCCTCGCTCACGCCGCAGCCGGCGATGACGCCCACCCGGGAGATGTTGAACACCTGCCGCACCTCGGCCTTGCCGAGCGGCTTCTCCTTGACGATGGGCTCGAGCAGTCCGGCCATCTCCTCCCGCACCTTGTCCACCGCCTCGTAGATGATGTCGAAGAGCAGGATCTTCACACCCTGCTGGCTGGCGATCTGGTCCACCTTGGTCTCGGGCTTGGTGCCGAAGCCCACGATGATGGCCCGCCCGGCGGCGGCGGTGAGGACGTCGGACTCGGTGATGACCCCCACCCCCGAGTCGAGGATGCGCACCCCCACCTTCCGGGTGGCGGCCTTCTCCAGGGCCTGCGACACGGCCTCGGCCGAGCCCTGGACGTCGGCCTTGACCACCACGTTCAGGACCTTCTGCTCCTCGGTCTTGGCCTTGGCGAACAGGTCCTCCAGGGTGGCCTTCTTCACCTGGCCCAGCTCCTTCTGGCGGGCCTTCTCGGCGCGGTGCTCGGCCACCTCCTTGGCGGCCTTCTCGTCCGACACCACGTTGAACTCGTCGCCGGCGGTGGGAACCCCGTCCAGGCCCAGCACCTCCACCGGGTACCCGGGGGGAACCTCCTTCACCTGCTCCCCGCGCTCGTTCATCATGGCACGCACCCGGCCGTGATGGACGCCGGTGACCATGGCGTCGCCCACCCGCAGGGTCCCCTCCTGCACCAGCACGGTGGCCACCGGGCCGCGCCCCTTCTCCAGCTTGGCCTCGATGACCGCGCCGGCGGCCGGCTTCTCCGGGTTGGACTTGAGGTCCAGCACCTCGGCCTGCAGCGCGATGTACTCCAGGAGCTCGGGCAGCCCCTCCTTGGTGCGCGCCGACACCGGCAGCATGATGGTGGTCCCGCCCCACTTCTCGGGCACCAGCTCGTACTCGGTGAGCTGCTGCATGACGCGCTCGGGAGCGGCCCCCGACTTGTCGATCTTGTTGATGGCCACCAGGATGGTGACCCCGGCGGCCTTGGCGTGCTTGATGGCCTCGGCGGTCTGCGGCATCACCCCGTCGTCGGCGGCCACCACCAGCACCACCAGGTCGGTGACCTTGGCCCCGCGCTCGCGCATGGCGGTGAAGGCCTCGTGGCCGGGGGTGTCGAGGAAGGTGATGGGGCCGTGGGGGGTCTGCACCGAGTAGGCCCCGATGTGCTGGGTGATGCCGCCCGCCTCGCCGGCGGCCACGTCGGCCTGGCGGATGGCATCCAGGAGGGAGGTCTTCCCGTGGTCCACGTGGCCCATCACCGTGACCACCGGGGGCCGGTTGGTGAGCTTCGACTCGTCCTCCTGCACCTCGGGCAGGTACTCCTGGACCTCGAAGCCCTTCTTCTCCACCGTGAAGCCGAACTCGCTGGCCAGGAAGGTGGCGGTGTCGGCGTCCACCAGCTGGTTGATGGTGGCCATGGTGCCGGCCTGCATCAGCTTGCGGATGAGGTCGGCGGCCTTGACCCCCATGGCCTGGGAGAGGTCGGAGACCGAGATGGCCTCCTCGATGCGGATGACCTTCTTGTGCTCGGCGCGCTCGGTGATCAGGGTCTTCTGTCCCTTCTTGGTGGGCTTCTTCTTCTTGCCGCGCACCGGGACGAAGGAGCGGTCCGAGATGGCCGCCTGGAGCAGCTCCTTGCCGGAGAGGGCCTTCTCGGCCTCCGACAGGGGCCGGCCGGCGCCGCGGCGCTTCTTGTCCTTGGTGACGTCGATGAACTCGCGGTCGCGGCCGAGCATGCCCGGCACCACCTTGAGCTCGCGCACCTCCCCGAGGGCGCGCGGGCCGGGCGCCACCGGGAAGCTGGTCCGGGTCACCGTGGGCGGGGTGACCCGCCGCACCGGGGTAGTGGGGCGGGAGACCACCACCGCCTGGGTGGAGGTGGGGCGGGGCGGCGGGGCGGCCGGGGCCGCCGCCATGGGCATGGCGGGCCGGGCCGGCCCGGCGCCGGGCGCCTGGGGGCTCGGCGGCGTCGGGGCCGGCGCAGGCGCCTCGGCCTGCTCCGGGACCGGCGGGGCCTCGGCCACTTCGAGCTCCGGGGCGTGCGCCTCGGGGGCCGGAGCCGCGTGCGCCACCGGAGCCGCCGGCGGGGCGGGCGGGTGGAGGGCCTCGGTGTGGGCCCGCTTGCGGACCACGAACCCCGGGCCGGCGTGCTTGGCCGCCGCCGGCTTGGGCCGGCGCTCGGCCAGGATCTTCTCCACCGCCGCCTGGGCCTGGTCGTCCTCCAGCGAGGAGGAGTGGCTCTTCACGTCGTAGCCCAGCGCGTGGAGCTTCTCCACCAGCTCCTGGTTGGAGAGCTCGATCCCGTGCTCCTTCAGCTGCTTGCCGAGCTCGTGGACGCGCTTCTTCGACATGCGAGGCCTTTCCCTAATCCCGAACGTCGGTTTCCGTCAACTGCGCCGCCAGGGCGGCCCCGTCCGCCGCCGCCGCGGCGCGGAAGGCGCGCGCAAAGGCCCGGCGCTTCAGGGCCCGCTCCAGGCAGGCCGCGGCCGGGTGCAGCCATGCGCCCCGCCCGCCGCCGCGGTGGCGGTCCACCACCACCCGCCCCTCCACCAGCCGGAGGCGCACCAGGGCGGACGGCCCGGCCTTCAGGCCGCAGCCCAGGCAGGTGCGGAGGGTGGAGGGGGAGGCCCTGGTCATGGCGGTCTCTAGGCCGCGCCCCCGGCCGGGGCCTTCTCCCGCTCGGCGTCGAGCTCGGCGCGCAGGCGCGCCTCTTCCTCGAGGTAGACGCCCACCGCGTGCTTGATCTGCCTGGCCTTCTTGATGCCCAGGCCGGTGGACTCGGCCAGCTTCATCATGTCCCCCTCGGCGTGGATGGCCTCCACGGTCTGGTAGCCGGCGCCCTTGAGCTGCTCGATGGTCTTCTCGCCCACCCCGCGCACCCGGGCCAGCCGCTCCTCCTGGGAGAGCTCGTCGGGGTGGCGGCGGGCCTCGGCCAGCCGGGCCGCCTCGCGCTCCTGCTCCAGCCGGATCTCCTCCTCGGCGTCCACGATGGCCTGATCGCGGGCCTTGTGCTGGAGATCCGGGATCATGTCGGTGGTGAAGCCGGGGAACTGGGTGAGCATCTCGGCGGCGGCGTTGGCCACGTCCTGCGCCTTGCGGAACCCGTGGGCGTAGAGCATCTCCTGGGTGGCCTCGGGGATGCCGATGGCGCTGAAGCTCACCCGGGCGAACTCCCGCATCTCCCTCACCCGCGACTCGGAGTTGATGTCGAGCTTCCAGCCGGTGAGCTGGGAGGCCAGTCGCACGTTCTGGCCGCGCCGCCCGATGGCCAGCGAGAGCTGGTCGTCGGGGACGATGATCTCCATGGCCCGGTTCTGCTCGTCGAGCAGCACCCGCGAGACCTCGGCCGGCGCCAGCGCGTTGCAGACGAAGCGGGCCGGGTCCTCGTGCCAGGGGACGATGTCGATCTTCTCGCCGCGCAACTCCTGCACCACCGCCTGAACGCGGCTGCCCTTCATGCCCACGCAGGCGCCCACCGGGTCCACGTCGGAGTCGCGCGAGGAGACCGCGATCTTGGCGCGCCCGCCAGGCTCGCGGGCGGCGGCCTCGATGACCACCACCCCCTCCGCGATCTCCGGGACCTCCATCTCGAAGAGCTTGCGCAAGAGCTCCACCGAGGCGCGCGAGAGGATGATCTGCGGCCCCTTGGACTCGCGCAGCACGTCGAGCACGTAGGCCTGGATGCGGTCGCCGGCCCGGTAGCTCTCGCGCGGCACCTGCTCGCGCACCGGCAACACCGCCTCGGCGCGCCCCAGGTCCACGATGACGTTGCCCCGCTCGAAGCGGCGCACGATGCCGGTGATGACCTCCCCCTTGCGGTCCTTGTACTCATTGTGGACGTTCTCGCGCTCGGCGTTGCGGGTCCCCTGGATCATCACTTGCTTGGCGGTCTGGGCGGCGATGCGGCCGAAGGAGCGGCGGAAGGTCTTGAGCCTGAGCAGGTCGCCCCACTGGTCGTCCTGGGCCTTGGCCTCGGCCTCGTCCTCGGGGCGGTAGTAGATGGGGAAGTCCAGCTCGTCGCCCGGCTCCACCTCGATGCCGCGCTCGCGGGCCACCGAGACCGGAATCATGTTGACCGGGTCCGGGAGCGGGCTCTCGGGGGTGGGGTCGTCGACGATGGTGAGCACCTGGAACAGGTCGATCTGCCCCTTCTCGTCGTCGAAGTGGGCCTTGAGGTTCCGCTCCATGCCGAAGTGCTTCTTGGCGGCGGTGGCGATGGCCTCCTCCAGGATCTCCACCAGCCGGACCCGGTCCAGCCCCTTGTCCTTGGCGACCTGGTCGAGGATGAGGTTCAGGTTGACGCTCTCGGCCATGGCTACTCCTTGCGCCGAAGGTCGGCCTCGAAGTCGTACTCGAGGTGCGCCTTGGCGATCTGATCGTGGGGGATGCGGTGGAGGCGGCCGTCCACCTCGACCTCCACCCCTCCGTCCTGGAAGCCCCTGAGGATCCCGCTCCAGTTGCGGCGCGGGCCGGTCCCGGTCTCCACCGGCCCGTGGGTCCGCACCTTCACCCGCTCTCCGGCGAAGCGGGTGAAGTCGGTGGGCTTGCGCAGCGGCCGGTCCAGCCCCGGGGAGCTGACCTCGAGGTGCCAGGCCCCCTCGATGAGGTCCTCCACCTCCAGGATGGGGTCGACGGTACGGCTCACCGCCTGGCAGTCGTCGATGGTCACCCCGCCGGGCCGATCCACGAAGAGGCGCAGCACCCAGCCGCTGGCATCGCGGACGTACTCGACCTCGACGATCTCGTAGCCGTCCCGCGACAGGACGGGCTCGAGGAGCGCCCAGGCGCGCTCGGCGGTCTTGTCGCTGACGATGGCGGTCATGTCCTGGAAAAGAAAAAAGTGGGCGCAGCGGCTGCCCACTTTCGGTGACCCGGCGACCCGGGAGCGAAAATGTCGGCAAGTAGGTAACAGGCCCTCCCCCCGGAGTCAAGCCCGCGTGGCCTGTGGTGGTTTTTCCCCTTTGCCGACCGCCCTTCTGGGCTCGGACAGGCGTCGGGCAGGCGGTGACGCGCCGCGTCGAGAGGGCCTGCGGCGAACGGCTGGCGAACCCCCGGGGGCCGACCCGACACCGGGTCTGCCCAGGACGGCCGCAGCCCGGGGCTATTTGTAGGCCACGAAGCCGAAGGTGGTCTGGAGATCCGCCGTCAGCCCACCGGTGGTGACGAAGGCCGGCTGAGCGGTGCCGGCCAGGATGACCGGGAAGGTGCCGCCGGCGAGCTCGGCGAAGGCCGCCGGGCCCACGCCCGCCGAGTCGAAGGCCGTCATCATGGGGAAGCTCGCGCCCGCGGGGTTCGCGGCGGTGCCCACCGGGTAGGCGGTGCCGTCGAGGTCGAACCCGACGGAAACCTGTCCGGCGAAGACCTGGTTCAGGTTGGTGACGCCGCTGGAGCTCGGCAACAGCTCCAGGGTCAGGTAGGTCACCGCGATGCGCGAGGGCGGCTGGCCCAGGACGCGGGTGGCGTCGTTGACGAAGGCGCCGTAGGGGTTCCCCTGCTCGGTGGTGATGTTCTTGGAGAGGGTGAAGGCGTACGGGGCGGTCTGGGCGGGGTCGGCGGACCGGAGCTTCCCGGTGATGCCGACTGGCGCCGAGTAGTTCACCACGTCGTCGCCGCAGGCGAAGAGAAACGGAACCAGGAGGGCCGCGAGGAGTGTGGTCTTCATGGTCGACCACCATCCGCCGCCCTCCCCGGCGACCGCAAGCCCTGACGTGGGCGGGTGTGAGGGCGGGTCGCTGATGCGGCTACGCGGGGCCTGAATCGGCTGCGGTCGGGGACACGGTTCCGGCTGCGGTTGCGCTTGCGGCTGCGGTTGCGGTTGCGGTTGCAGCTGCGGTTGCGGTTGCGGTTGCGGTTGCAGCTGCGGTTGCGGTGAGCTGCCTCGCTCCCGCTGGCGCAGGCGCATCCGCAGGCGGCAGCGGCATCCCCAGCCGGCGGCCGGAACCGAGGCCGCCTCCGCATCGGCTTCCGTGCCGCCTGCCGTGCGGGCTCCTAGCCCTTGCGCAGGGCCAGCAGCCACTCCCGGTTCCCGGCCGGTCCCTCGACGGGCGACTCGGCGTGCCCGAGCACCTCGAACCCCGCCGCCAGGGCGGCGCCCTCCACCGACTCCAGGGCGGCGCGGCGCTTCCTCTCGCCGCGCACCACCCCGCCCTTTCCCACCTCGCCCTTCCCCACCTCGAACTGCGGCTTCACGAGCAGCACCGCCTGGCCGCCCGGCCGGAGGAGGCTCCTCACCGCCGGCAGCACCAGCCTGAGGGAGATGAAGGAGAGGTCGGCGGTCACGAGGTCCACCGGCTCGCCGAGGCGCTCGGCGGTGAGGAAGCGCGCGTTCTCCCGCTCCCGGACCACCACCCGCGGATCGGCGCGCAGCCTGGCGTGGAGCTGCCCGTAGCCCACGTCGACCGCGTGCACCCGGGCCGCTCCCCGCCGCAGGAGGAGGTCGGTGAAGCCGCCGGTGGAGGCCCCCAGGTCGGCGCAGACCTTCCCCCGCGGGTCGACCGGGAAGGCCTGGAGCGCCTTCTCCAGCTTGAGCGCGCCCCGCGAGGCGTAGCCCCGGACGGCTCCCGCCTTGAGGCGGAGCGGCGCCTCCGGGTCCACCAGCTGTCCGGGCTTGTCCACTCGCGCCTCGCCGGCCACCACCGCCCCGGCCAGCACCAGGGCCTGGGCCCGGGTCCGCGACTCGGCGAGGCCCTTCTCCACCAGCAGCTGGTCGATGCGCCGCTTGGTCCCCATTCGTGCTAGCCCTCGATCGCGAGGCCGAAGGCGTTTAGGCCACGCGGCCGCCGGCCCGCGCCTCGCCCACGAGCTCCCGGCAGGCCCGCTCGATCCCGGCCGCGTCGAGGCCCAGGGCCGCCCGCTGCGCCCCCTGCTCACCGTGGGTGACGAACTCGTCGGGGAGCCCCAGGCGGCGAACGCCGAGCCCCTGGCCCAGGAGCCCGCGCCGGTCGAAGGCCTCCAGGCACGCCGCCCCGAAGCCGCCGGCGAGGGCGCCCTCCTCCACGGTGACCACCCGGCGGGCCTGGGCCGCCAGCTGGCAGATGAGCTCCTCGTCGAGCGGCTTCACGAAGCGGGCGTCTACCACCGCCGCCTCGATCCCGTCCTTGGCCAGGGCCTCGGCGGCCGCCGCGGCCGCGTGGGCGACCGGCCCGGCGGCGATCACCGCCAGCTGCGGCCGGCCCGTGGGGCGGCGCAAGAGCCGCGCCTTGCCCACCTCCAGGCGCTGCGGCTCCGGGTCGAGCGGCAGCCCCATCCCGGCGCCGCGCGGGAAGCGGAAGGCGGCCGGGCCCTCGAGCTGCAGGGCGGTGCGGAGCATGTGCCGGAGCTCGTTCTCGTCCGAGGGCGCCATCACCACCATGTTGGGCACGCAGCGCAGGTAGCAGAGATCGAAGGCGCCCTGGTGGGTCTTGCCGTCGGCCCCCACCAGGCCGCCGCGGTCCAGGGCGAAGGTGATCGGGAGCTTCTGCAGCGCCACGTCGTGGACGATCTGGTCGTAGGCCCGCTGCAGGAAGGTGGAGTAGATGGCGGCCACTGGCCGCAGCCCCTCGCAGGCCATCCCGGCCGCGAAGGTGACGGCGTGCTGCTCGGCGATGCCCACGTCGTAGGTGCGATCCGGGAAGAGCTTCTTGCACTTGATGAGCCCGGTGCCCTCCAGCATGGCGGCGGTGATGGCCACCACCCGCTTGTCGCGCTCCATCTCCTGGCACAGGGCGTCGGCGAAGAGGTCGGTGAAGGGCTTGGGCGAGGGCTTCTTGGGCACCGGCTTGCCGGTGGCCACGTCGAAGAAGGAGAGGGCGTGGCCGCGGGTGGCGGCGTCGGACTCGGCCGGATGGTAGCCCTTGCCCTTCTGGGTCACGGCGTGGAGCAGCGTCGGGCCGTAGCCCTCGAAGCCGCGCAGCTTGGCCAGGGTCTCCACCAGCGCCTTCACGTCGTGGCCGTCCACCGGCCCCACGTAGTGGAACCCCAGCCCCTCGAAGAGGATGCCGGGGGTCACGAAGGCCTTGGCGGCGTTGATGCCGTGGCGAATGACCTCGGCCACCTCGCCGCCCTTGGGGACGTGGCCCAGGAAGTCCAGCACCGCCCGGCGCCAGCGGTTGTAGGTGCGGGAGGCGAACTTCTTGGAAAACCACTCGGAGAGCGCGCCCACGTTGGGCGAGATGGACATCTCGTTGTCGTTCAGGACCACCAGGAGGTCGCGCTTCAGGAACCCGGCCTGGTTCAGCCCCTCGAAGGCGATGCCGCCGGTGAGGGCCCCGTCCCCCACCACCGCCACCACCTTCCCCTCCCCGACCCCGAGCCGCCGCGCCTCGATCATCCCCAGGGCCGCCGAAACGGCGGTGGAGGCGTGCCCGACTCCGTAGGCGTCGTGCTCCGACTCGTGCCGCTCCGGGAAGCCCGCCAGGCCGCCGGCGGTGCGGATGGTGCGGAAGCGGTCGCGCCGGCCGGTGATGAGCTTGTGGGCGTAGGCCTGGTGGCCCACGTCCCACACCAGCCTGTCCCGCGGCGAGTCGTAGACGTAGTGCAGGGCGACGTTCAGCTCCACCGCGCCCAGCGAGGACCCGAGGTGCCCGCCGGTGCGGGCGCAGGTCTCGATGATCTCGTCGCGGATCTCCTGGCACAGCCGGGGCAGGTCGTCCGGCGAGAGCTTCTTCAGATCGGCGGGGGAGTCGATGCCGTCGAGCAGCCGTCCCATGCTCACTTCCTCCGGGTCACGACGAACTGGGCCAGCGCCGAGAGCGGCCCGGCCCTCGGGCCCAGGGGCAAAAGGGCCGCCAGGGCCTGGTCACGATACTCCTCCGCGCGCCGCCGCGCCTCCTCCGCCCCCAGGAGCGCCGGCAGGGTGGCCTTCCCCAGGGCGGCGTCCTTCTTCACCCGCTTGCCCAGGTCCTCCGCCGAGGCGGTGAGGTCGAGCAGGTCGTCGGCGATCTGGAAGGCCAGCCCGAGCCGGAGGCCGGCCTCGCGCAGGCCCTGGTCGGAGCCGGTGGCGGCGATGGCGCCCCCGGCCACGGCGGCGGCGATGAGGGCCCCGGTCTTGGACCGCATCAGCAACAGGACCTCCTCCTCCGAGAGGCGGCGCGCCTCCGCCTCCAGATCCCGGGCCTGCCCCTCCACCATCAGGCTGGCCCCCTCGGCCAGGAGCCGCGCCAGCTCGGCGCACCGGGGGTCGGGCCGCTCCAGCAGGTGCTCGAAGGCCATGCTCTGCAGGGCGTCCCCCACCAGCACCGCGGTGGCCTCGTCGAAGGCCCGGTGCACGGTGGGCCGGCCGCGCCTCAAGTCGTCGTCGTCCATGCAGGGCAGGTCGTCGTGGACCAAGGAGTAGGTGTGGATCATCTCCAGCGCCGCCGCGAAGCGCATCGCCAGCGAGCCATCGGAGGCGTCGCCGCCCAGCGCCTCCGCGGCCGAGAGGACCAGCGCCGGGCGGAGCCGCTTCCCGCCGCCGAGGAGCGCGTAGCCGACGGCCTCGGCCAGCCGCGGCGGGGCGGTGCGGGCGCGCCGCTCCACCGCGCCGCGCAGCGGCGCCTCCACGCGGGCGGCCACCGCCCCGAGGTAGGCCTCGACGGAAAACGGCTCGGTCACCGGGGGGAGGCTTGTAGCACGAACCGGGGGGTGGGCTCACTGCCTGCCGAGCCACCCCAAGGGTGGCGAGGCTGCTTCTGCAGCCGATGCGCACTACCGCCCAGGTACGCGCCCCCTCACCTCCGAGGCGCGCGTGGAATCCGGGTGGGCCTCTCCCCCGAGGGGGAGAGGGCACGCTTGACGCGACGTCGTCGGAGCGCGGTGAGGGGGGGGCGCCAACTTACTGCCGAGCCACTCGAAGGGTGGCGAGGCGAAAGGCCCCGGCGGTGAAGCCGCCGGGGCCCCGGCGTCGCACGGCGCCGGCGGGGCAGGCCGCCGGGCCGGGACGACGCCGCTGTCTACGGCCCGATCCGGTACGGCCTCATCATCTCGTTGTCCTCGTGCTCCAGGATGTGGCAGTGCCAGACGAAGAGCCCGGGGATGTCGTAGAGGGCCTTCACGCGGGCCACCTCGCCCGGGAAGACGATCACCGTGTCCTTGCGGCCGGTCTCCCACGACTCGGGCGGCCTGGGCGGACCCGCGAAGGCCACCGGCGGCGCGGTGATCCCCTCGGCGTCGGTGACGAGCGGCTGGCGATCGAGGATCTGGAACTGCACCAGGTGGATGTGGATGGGGTGGGCGTCGGCGGTGAAGTTGTACATCTCCCAGGTCTCGGTCGCGCCCAGGGCCGGGTTCTCGGTGATGGCGTCGGCCCACGGGGTGGGGACCGGGTTGCCGCTGCCGTCCACCGGCCCGAGGTTGCTGTGGACCGGGCCGAACTCGGTGGCGCCCTGGGCCAGGCAGGACACGGAGAATCCCTTGGCGTTGAGGCACCGGACGCGGGACGAGGCCTCGTTGAGGCTCACCCGCCGGGTCCTGCTCGATGCGCCGAGCGGACCCTCGGACGGAAGGACCTCGGGAATCGAGCTCGAGTCCACCGAGGCCAGCGGGACGACCTTGAACCGCATCACCTGGCCGGTGGACCCAGGGTCAGAGACGGCGAAGTCCTGGTTGGGGACGCCGCCGCCGAAGGGCTCGTCGGGCCCGACGTTCTGCAGGTCGACATTCGTGCCCACCGCGAACCCGGAGAAGTCCACCACCACGTCCGCCCGCTCGGCGGGCCCGAGGAGCAGGGAGGTCTGCGGCAGCGGGGCGGGGAGGAAGCCGCCGTCGGCCCCGATCCGCTGGAAGGTGAGGGCCGGCGCGTCCGGGAAGCCGGTGGTGAGGATCAGGAAGCGGGCGTTGCAGCCGTTCAGGAACCGGAAGCGGTACTTGCGCGGCTCGACCTCCAGGTACGGCCAGGTCCGGCCGTTCACCACCATGAAGTTGCCGAAGGTCTCGGGGTTCCACTTGGGCGAGATGTCGGTCGAGGGGATGAACGGTCCGTTGTACCCGTCGAAGAACCTCCGCGTGCCCGGGTAGAAGAGCGAGCCGTCGGCGTTGAAGGAGCGATCCTGGATCACGATGGGGATCTCGTAGTGCTTGCCGAAGGGGTTCGCCCCCACGCCCGGCGCCGGACCGGGGAGCACGCCGGACGGCAGGTCGTTCTGCCCGCCGCGGAGCAGGTAGAACCCGGCCGGGCCGGCGTAGACGTTGAGCCGGGTGATCCCCAGCGTGTGATCGTGGTACCAGAGCGTGGTGGCGGCCTGGTCGTTGCGGTAGCGGAAGATGGCCTGACCGGCGACGTCGGGAGCCCCGGCCGCCTGGCCGAAGTGGCTCCCCCTGGTGGCGAAGCCGCCGGGGATGTTCTTCGCCGCCGGCAGGTACCAGGCCTCCGGATAGCCGTCGCTCTCGGGATCGACGTGCGAGCCGTGGAGGTGGGTGACGATGGGCACCGGTCCGGTGTAGGTACTGGGGAAGCCCGCACAATCGGTGCGGCTCGACCCGTCGATGCATTGCTTGGGCGGGTTCGCCCAGTGGATCGTCGTGTCCACCGGAAGAAGGTGCTTGAGGTAGCCGCCGTTCGAATCCTTGAGGTCGTTGATCCATTTCACCTGGACCGCCGTCCCCGCTCTCGCCTCGATGGTGAAGGCGGGGTAGAAGAAGCTCCCGCCCTGGGCCACCGTGCCGGGGTGGTCGATGGAGCCGTAGCTCCACACGGTGGTCATGGGGTAGCCGGGGGGGAGTATCTGCTGCTGGAACTGTCGCACTGCGATCTGGTAGTCGACGCTCAGGTCGCTCTGGCTGCGCGGCATCGCCGGCGGCGCGACGAGCTGGGTCACGTACTTGGGGATGAAGGTGGGATCGAGCGACCCGCCGGGCAGCGGCTGGGCCCGGGCGGTTACGGCAAAGGTTACGGCGATTGCCAGGCCAGTTGCGGTGGCCCAACGTCTGGTCTCTTGCATTGGCGCGCTCCTGCGGCTTCCGGGGACGCGAGGCGCCATTTCACTTATAGCTCTACTGCTCGTCACGCCTCGCGCTGTCCCCCTTAAGGATGGCACGACGCACCAGCAAGGCCCGGGCGTGTGTAACGGACCGTGACACACCTCGCTCGGGGCTCGCGCGGGGCGAGGTGTGTAACGCAACGTGACACACCTCGCCCGGGGACCCGCGCTGGCGCGCAGGCCGCTCCTCGGGTCCAGGACGGCGCGCCGCCCCGATGCCGGCCTCCCGGCCGGGCCGCCGGTCGCGACAGGCGCCCGGCCCCGGCGCACCTCCTGCTACGCCGGCGCCAGCTCCCGCGCTCCCCGCTGGGACAGGATCTCGCGGATGCGCCCGATGAGCCGGTCCATGTCCAGGGGCTTCGTGAAGTAGTCGTGCGCCCCCGCCGCCAGGCCGGCGCGCTCGTCCTCCGGGCTCTTGCGTGCCGAGACGAAGATCACCGGGATGTCGTTGAAGATCGGGTTCTTCTTGATGGCCCGGCACAGCTCGAAGCCGTCGATCCAGCTCATCATCACGTCGAGCAGGATGACGTCGGGGCGGTCCACGTGCATGGCGGAGATGAGCCGGAGGCCGTTGGCGGCCTGCCCGACCTCGAACCCCTCGAGCTCCAGGGCCAGCGTCAGCATCTCCCGCGTGTCGCGGTCGTCGTCGACGATGGTGACCTTGGGCTTGGGAAGGCCGGTCATCGCGGGGGGCCCTTCTCTCCTTCTGGTTCGAAGGGCTCGACGCGCTCCTCGCCGGACTCGTCCCTGACCAGCGCTTCCACCCGGCGCTCCGCCTCGTCGAGCTTGCGCGAGGCCTCGCGGGCCAGCTGGATGCCCTCGGCGAACTTCTCGATGGACTGCTCCAGGCTGAGCGTCCCGGACTCGAGCTCGCCCACGACCTTCTCCAGGCGGGCCACCAGGGCGTCGTAGGGCTCGGCGGCCTGTGCCGCCGGTACGTCCTTGCGCTCGCTGTCGCGTGTCACGGTCGCTCCCGATTGGGGCGGTCCACGTGCCAGTCTACGCCCTGGCGGGGGCGATCAATCGCTTGCGCCCCGCCCGGGATCGCCCCCGTCCCCGCCGCGTCCCGGGAGCGGGTCGGCGCCCTGGTCCCGGCCGGTGACGCGCGCGTCGAGCCAGCCCATGCCGAGCACGACCCGCACCTCGTCTCCCGGGGAGACCGCGGCGCTCGAGCGCAGGAGGCGCCCCGCCGCCATCGCCAGGGCAAACCCGCGCCCGAGGATGGCGGCCACGTTGGACGGCTCGAGGCGCCGCATCAGCCGCTCCAGCCGCAGGCGCTGCCCGGGTAGGGCGCGCGCGGGCCAGGCGTGGAGGCGCTGCCCGGCCTGCACGCGCCTGCGTGCCAGGCTCTTGAGCAGGGCCCGCGGCTCCCGCCGCTGCAGCCGCTCGCGCAGGGCGTGAAGGCGGGACCGGCCGGCGCGGGCCAGGGCGTGGGTCGCCGAGTCGGCGCGGTGGCCGAGGTCGTCGAGGCGGTGGCGTTCCCGCGATATGAGGTGCTTGGGGTCGGAGAGCTCGGCCCGGATGGCGCGCAGATCGCGGCGGCGGGTGGCCAGCGCCTGGCCGGCGCCGCGCCGCAGCCGGGCCCGCTGCGACGCCAGCGCCGCCAGGAGCTCGTCCCGCACCGGGGCCACCAGCTGGGCGGCGTGGGTGGGCGTGGCGGCGCGGGCGTCGGCCACCAGGTCGGCCACGGTCACGTCCACCTCGTGCCCCACCGCGCTCACCACCGGGACCGGGCAGGCGGCGATGGCCCTGGCCAGCCGCTCGTCGTTGAACTCCCACAGGTCCTCGCGCGAGCCGCCGCCGCGCGTGACCACCAGCACGTCCACCCCGGCGCGCGCCAGCGAGCGCACGGCCGAGATCACCGCCCCGGCCGCCCCCTCCCCCTGCACCCGGCAGGGCGCCACCAGCACCGCCAGGCCCGGGTGGCGCGCGTGCAGCACGCGCAGGAAGTCCTTGAGCGCCGCCCCGGTGGGGCTGGTGGCCACGCCCACCCGGCGCGGCAGGAACGGGAGCGCCCGCTTGCGGGCCGGGTCGAGCAACCCGTCGCGCTGCAGCCGCTCCTTCACCTGCTCCAGCAGCACCGCCCGCGCCCCGGCGCCCCGCGGCTCGAGCTCCTGGACGATGAGCTGGTACTTGCCGTGGGGCGGGTAGATCTCCACGAAGCCCCGCGCCGTCACCGCCATCCCGTCGCGGAGGTCGAACTTGATCTTCCGGACGTTGGAGGCCCACACCACCGCCGCCAGCTGGGCCCCCTCGTCCTTGAGGATGAAGTAGAGGTGGCCGCTCGCCTGGAGCCGGGCGCTCCCGACCTCGCCGGCGACCCACACGTCGCGGAAGCGGGGCTCCAGCGCCGCCTTGAGCTGCCGGGTCAGCTCGGCGACGGTGAGGGCGCGGGGCCGCGCCGCGTCGAAGAGGTCGAGGGTCCCCTGGCCGGGCACGCCCGAGTCATACCGCGCCCCTCGGACGGAGTCATGGCTTGGCCTGGGGAGGTCCGGCGGCCAGGCGCGCCTTCACCTCCTCGAGCTGCCGGGCCGCTCCGGCCCGGGCCGGGTCGGCCCTGAGGGCCGCCTCGAGGTGGATGGCGGCCTGGCGCAGGTCGCCCCCGGCCGCGGCCGCCGTTCCCAGCCGCTCGAAGGTGTCGGCCAGCGCCCCGAGGCGGCTCTGCACCCGGGCGTCGCCGGCCGCCAGCGCTCGCGCCGAGAGCAGGCGGTCGAGGGCGCTGTCGCCCGGGGGCTGGGTGAGCCGGCCCTCGCGCATCCGCGCGTCGGCGGCCTCGATCTCGGCCTCCAGGCGCGCCGTGCGCGCCTTGGCCCGATTCGAGGCCAGCGACCCCGCCACCGCCAAGCTGACCGCGGCCACCATGCCCAGGAAGAGCACCGTCGGCGCCACCCCGAAGCGCAAGCCGCGCCGCCGGGGCCCGGCCGGCTCTCCTTCCATCCCGGGGGGGGTGCGCGGCCCGGCGTCGGAGGCGAGCGACGGGATGTCCGAGGGGGTGGTCGCCGGTGCGCCCGGGCCGCGGGGCGTCTCCCTGAGCTTGAGCTTCACCTTGCCGGTTCGCACCTCGAGCGGCGTCGCCGATCCCCTCGGCTCGCCCTGCGGCTCCGAGCCGAAGAGCTGGTCGGCCAGCTCACCCCGGGCCTGGCCCTCGTCCGGCTGGGAGGCCTCCGCCGGCGCCGCGCCCCCCACCGGGGAGAGCTCGAACTGGAGGCTCCCGGGGTCGAGCGCCGTGAACCGAAGCACCATTCCCGGCCGCTCGCTCGTCCCCTGCCCGGTCACCAGCGCGTCGCCCGACACCCCCACCGTGCCGTCCCGAAACTCCAGTTTCAGGTGCAGGCGGCTCCCCACCGGGCGGGGGCGTCCCCCGGGGACGAAGACTCCCTTCTGGGCGTAGCGCGGAGCGAACCGCTCCAGGAACTCCCGCTTGTCCGCGCAGGGGATCTTGAGCCGGACGACGGAGGGGACGGCTTCGCTCATGCCTTTCGGAGGCGCGCCTGGCGCCCCCGCGATTCGAGCCCCCAGCGGGATTGTAGTCAAGAACGCGACCCGCGGCGAGGTGGGCCGCGCGCCTACTGCCCGCCGGAGCGAAGCTCCAGCAGCCGCTTCAGCAGGGCGTCGCTGTCGCGCTGCGCCGGCAGCCTCCAGGGCGCCAGGGACCGGCCCCGGCCGACGTGGATGCCCAGCACCGCCGGCGGGCCGATGCGGAAGACGTCCTCGTCGGTCACGTCGTCCCCGGCGTAGAGCGCCGTCTCCAGGCGGCCGCGCTCCAGGAGGGCCCGCACCGCGTCCCCCTTGGTCGGGAAGTGGCTGGGCAGGACGTTCATGACCTTCTTGCCCTCGAGCAAGCGGGCCCCGTGCAGGGCCGCGGCGGCGGCCCGTACCGCCTCGCCGGAGCGGCGCCAGGTTCGCGTGAGCCCGTAGTGAACGGCGAGGGTGGTCCGCTTCTCCTCGAAGAAGACCCCGGGCACGCCGGCCAGGCGCCGCCGCAGCTCCTGCTCCCAGCCGCGGATCCGCTCCAGCACCTCGGGCGGCGTGGCCGTCTCCTCCCCGATCTCGTAGCCGTGGTTGCCCACCACCGTGGGCACCAGGTCTCCCACGAAGCGCCGGGTGTCGCGAAAGGAGCGACCGGAGACCACCGCACAGGGGTAGAGCCGCGCCAGCCGGCGCAGCAGCCGCCGGGTGCTCGGTCGCATGAAGGCGCCGGCCGGGTCCTTGACCAGCGGCGCCAGCACCCCGTCGTAGTCGAAGGCCAGCAGGCAGGGCGAGGCCGCCAGCGCCTCCAGCACACCCCGGTGGCGGGGGGAAAGAATGTCCTTCATGCCGGGAGAACGTACAATTTCGGGTGGTGGACCGCATCCTCCTCGCCGAGTGGCACGGGCCGACGCGCGAGCTCGTGGCCCGCCTCCTGGCCGACGCGGGCTACGAGGTCCTGGCGGCCGAGGCGGCCGGGCCGGCCTACGAGATCTTCGCCGCCGCCCGCCCCGGCGCCGCGGTGGTGGCCGCCGACCTGCCGGCGGAGGGAGGGCGACACCTGGCCCGGCGGCTGCGCGACGGGGCGTCGCGGACCCTGGTGGTATTGATCGACAAGGGGCACCTGGGCCGGGCCCGCGGCATCCGCGGCGTGCTGGACCTCGGCGCCAACGCCTATGTCCCCGACCCGACCGCCCCGGTCCTGCTCGACCGCTTGGCCCGCCTCCTGGCGCAGCAGCGAGCTGGCGGCGGGTCGGCGGCCGACGACGGCGTGTCCCGGGTTCTCTCGCGGGAGCCGGCCGAGCAGGGCGAGGTCCGGCCCGGGACGCTGGCGCTCCTGCTGCACGGCCTGTGGCGCAGCGGCGCCGACGGCATCCTGGCGGTGGCGAGCCGCGAGGTCACCCGCCGCGTCTTCCTCCTTCGCGGCGCGGCGGTGGACTTCGACTCCGACGCCCGGTCCGAGTCGCTGGGGCGGTGGCTCGTCGACAGCGGCCGGATCGGCGAGGACCAGTACCTGGCCGCGCTGGAGGCCATGGTCCCCGGGGAGCTCTCGGCCGGCGCGGCGCTGGTGGCCGCGGGCGCGCTGGAGGCCGGCGAGCCTCTCTACGCCGCGCTGCGGGCCCACCTCCGGGCCATGGTGGGTCGCTGCGCCGGCCTGCGGCAGGGGCGCTGGCGCTTCCACCGGGGAGCGGACTTCGCCGGCGAGGTGCAGGCGCTCGAGATCCCGCCGCTGGCCCCGGTGCTGGAGGGGGCCCGGGCCGGGCTCCCGCTCAGGCACTTCGCCGAGGCGCTGCGCCCCCACCTGGACAGCCACCCGGCGCGGACCGCCGACTTCCAGCGGCTCCTGCCGCAGATGGCGCTCGGGGGCGCCGACCTCGGGCTGGCGGTGGCCATCGACGGACGCGCCACGCTCCGCGACTTCCTGGAGGCCCGGGAGGGAGCGCTGCGGGATGCCTGGTCCCTGGTGTGGTTCCTCTCCCTCTCCGGGGCGGTGACCTTCACCCCCGGGCCGGCGCAGGGCGCCGGGGAGGGGCGTTCCGGAGAGGCGCGGCAGAAGCCCCGGCGGCGCCGCGTCACCGACGAGCGGGCCGAGGCCATCAAGCAGGCCGCGCTGCGCATCCTGCCGGGCTCCTACTTCGCCGCCCTGGGAGTGGACATCGCCGCGGCGCCGGACGAGGTGGAGCGCGCATTCGTCGAGGCGGCGCGCGCCTGGCACCCCGACGCCTTCGCCGGGCAGGACCTGGGCGAGCTGGCGGAGCTCCTGGTCCAGATCCTCGACAAGGTGAACGCCGCCCACCGGGTGCTCTCCAACCCGGAGAAGCGCCGGGCCTACCTGGCCTTCCTGCTGCAGCGACACGCCGAGGGGCGGCGCAAGCCGGACGTCGATCCCGAGGCCGAGATCGCGCTCAAGCGCGGCGAGCGGGCGCTGCGCCTGCGGCGCATCCGCGAGGCCATCCGCGCCTTCCAGGCCGCCGCCGAGCGCAACCCCCGCGAGCCCGAGTACCTGGCCATGCTGGCCTTCGCCACCCTGCGCGACCCGGCCCTGGAGCCGAAGGAGCGGCCGCGCGCCGCCGCCAGGGTGGCCCGCAAGGCGCTCTCGCTGGACCAGGGGTGCGTACGGGCCCTGGTGGCGCTGGCGCTGGCGGAGGAGGCCCAGGGCGACGTGCCGGCGGCGCGGCGCCGCCTGCTCGGGGCGCTCCGGATCGCCCCCGGCAGCGAGGTGGCCCGGCGGGCGCTGCAGCGGGTGAACCGGGTGCGGTGAGGCTACGGCCGAGCCGGCCGGAACGGCCGGCGAGGCTGCTTCTCAAGGGTACGTTGGAGGGAGCGGACTCTCCGTGCCGGTGGTCCGGGCGGCTCGGCGAAAGCTACCGCGCGCCCTCCACCCCGGCCTCCAGGGTCCGCCGCACCACGTCCGCCAGGGCGGCCGCGAAGTCCGGCCGGTCCCCCACCGCCGCGGCCCGGTGGTATTCGAGCGCCCCGCCCTCGCGGGCGGCCTCGGCGGCGAGGATGTCGAGGTCGTAGAGCGTCTCCAGGTGCTCGGAGACGAAGGCCACCGGGACCGTCACCACCGCCCGGCCGCGGGCGTTGGCGGCGAGGAACTGCACCGTGTCGGGCCCGAGCCACTTCGCCGGCCCGACCTTGCTCTGGTAGGTGATCCGCCATTCCCCGTCCTCGAGCCCGCAGCGCGCCGCCACGCCCCGGCTCGAGGCCGCCACCTCGTCGGGATAGGGATCGCCCCGCCGCACCTGGCTCAGGGGGATGCCGTGAGCGCTGAAGATCACCAGCCGCCGGTCGCGGTGCTCGGGCCTGACGCGCGACAGCGCCTCGCTCAGGGTGGCGGCGCAGGCGCCGAGCCAGCCCGGATGGTCGCAGTAGCTCCTGACCGCGAGGAGCGGCCGGTCGGGCGGCCAGAGCCGGCGCAGCTCCCGCAGGCTGGAGGTGGTGGTGGCGTTGGCGAACTGCGGGTACAGGGGCAGCGCCACCGCCCGCTCCGCGCCGGCGGAGAGCGCCTCCCGCACCCCCTCGCCGGTGTCGGGGTGGCCATAGCGCATGGCCAGGTGGACCGTGAAGCCCGGCCCCAGCGCCGCGGCCAGCGCCCGCGCCTGGGCCTGGGTGCCCTCCACCAGCGGGGAGCGGCCGCCGATGAGGGTGTACTTCTCCGCCGAGGAGGGCGCCCGGAAGTGGGAGACCAGGCGGGCGAACAGGGGGCGGAAGGGACCGAAGGGCGCGGTGATCACCAGCGGGTCGCCGAACAGCTGGCGGAGGTAGGGCTCGACCTCCTCGAGCGATCGAGGGCCGCCGAGGTTCATGAGGAAGACGGCGGTCTTCATGTGGTCCGGGCGGGCCTCGGGCCTCGGGTTTCAGGCTGCGGGCTTCGGCCAGCGTCCACGGTGTCCCTCCACACCCGAAGAACCCGGTTTGCCGAAGCCTGAGGCCCGAAGCCCGGGAAGCCTTTCACACGGTGCGCGAAAACGTCGGCGCCCTGTCCTTGGCGTGCCTGGGCAGGTAGGCGTCGAACATCATGGCCACGTTGCGGACCAGCAGCCGTCCCGTCGGCGTCACCGTGAGGACGTGGCCGTCGAAGGTGACCAGACCGTCGTCCACCAGCTCCTTCAGCCCGCCCATCGACTGCTCGATGGCCTTGCGGGCCAGGTCCCCGAACCTCTGCTGGATCTCGCGCAGGTCGAGGCGGAACAGACACATCACCCGGTTGATGGTGAAGCGCCGCAAGAGGTCGTCGGCGCTCATGGCGGCGCCGCGCTCCACCGGGATCCGCCCTGCCTCAACCGCCTCGACCCAGTCCTTGAGCTTGTGCGCGTTCTGGGCGTAGGCGCAGCCGATGTCGGAGATGGAGGTCATCCCGAAGGCCACCGTGTCGTCGGCGGGCCGAACCGTGTACCCCTGGAAGTTGCGGTACAAGTAGCCGCCGTCCTGGGCCAGGGCCAGCTCGTCCGACTCGAGGGCGAAGTGGTCCAGGCCGATCTGCCGGTAGCCAACCTCGCCGAAGGCCTCGGCGGCGGCCAGGAACAGCCTGACTCGAAGCTCGGTGTCCGGCAGCGCCGCCGCCGGCATGAGCCGCTGGTGGGGCTTGGCCCAGGGAACGTGGGCGTAGCCGAACACTGCCAGCCGGTCCGGCCGGATGGCCACGATGCGGCGCAGCGTGTCCTTCCAGGTGTCGAGGGTCTGGTAGGGGAGCCCGTAGATCAGGTCCAGGTTCACGCCCCTGAACCCCAGCTGGCGGGCGTGCTGCACCAGCTCGGCGGTCTCCTTCTCGCCCTGGATGCGCCCGACCGTCTCCTGCACCTTGTGGTCGAAGTCCTGCACCCCCATGGAGATGCGGTTGAACCCCATGCCGGCCAGGGCGGTGACCTGGGACTTGGTGGTGATGGCGGGGTCGATCTCCACCGCCTTCTCCACGTCGGGCGTGAACTGGAAGCGCTCGGCCAGGATGGCGTGGCAGCGGGCGAGCTGCCTCTCGTCGAGGAAGGTGGGGGTGCCGCCGCCCCAGTGGAGCTGGCTGACGGTCCGGCGCCGCGGCAGGTGGCCGGCCACCAGCGCCACCTCCTTGGCCAGCGTGTCCAGGTAGGCGTCGGCCCGGGTCTGGTCGTGGGTGGCGACCACGTTGCAGCCGCAGAAGCGGCACATCTCCCGGCAGAAGGGGAGGTGCACGTAGAGCGAGAGGGGGCCGCCCTCGGCGTCGGCCCTCGCCAGGTGCTCGAGGTACTGCGGCGCCTTGAAGCCGTCGGACCACTCGGGCGCGGTGGGGTAGCTGGTGTAGCGCGGCCCGGGCCGGTCGTACTTCCGGATGAGGTCCATCGACGGGAGGGCGATCACCTGACGGCTCCTGCGAAGCGGAAGGCCTGCACGGCCTCGACCACGGCCTTCACGTTCTCCGGTGGCGTCTGGGGCTGGAGGCCGTGGCCCAGGTTGAAGATGTAACCCGGGGCCGGGCCCGCCGCCCGCAGCGCGGCCTCCACCCGGGACAGGAGGAGCTCCCGCGGCCCGAGCAGAAGGGTGGAATCCAGGTTTCCCTGCACCGCCAGGCCCCGGGCCCTGGCCCGCGCCTCGGCGATGGGGATGCGCCAGTCGACCGAGAGCACGTCGTAGCCCAGCTGGCAGAGCGCCTCGAGGTGGGTGGAGGTACCGGTGGAGAAGAGGATGGTCGGAACCCCCAGCGGGCGGAGCGCCTCGGCCAGGCGGCGCAGGTAAGGGAAGCTGAAGGCCTCGAGGTCCTCGCGCCCGAGCTCCCCCAGCCAGCTCTCGAAAATCTGAAGGGCCTGGGCCCCGGCGCGGACCTGGGCCTCGAGCTGCACCGCCGCGGCGCGGGTGAGCGCGTCGAACAGGGCGTGGGCCGCGACCGGGTCGGCGTAGAGCATGGTCTTGAGGCGGGTGAACCCCTGGCTGCCCCCCTCCACCGCGTAGCTCGCCACCGTGAAGGGTCCGCCCGCGAAGCCGATGAGCGGCACCCGCTCGCGCAGGGCGGCGCGGATGGCGCGCACCCCCTCCTGCACGAAGCGCAGGTCGCGATCGGGGTCGGGGATGCGGAGCGCCTCCACGTCGGCGCGGGTGCGGACCGGGTTGCCGATGCGGGGGCCACCGTCTCCCTTGCCCTTCTCCCCCTTCTCGAAGGAGAGGTCGAGCCCCATGGCCGGCAGGTGGATGAGGATGTCGGAGAAGAGGATGGCGGCGTCGAAGCCGAACTCGTCGACGGGGGCGACCGTCACCCGGGCGACCAGCTCGGGGGAGCGGCACAGCTCGAGGAATCCCACCTTCTCGCGCACCGTGCGGTAGCTGGGCTGGTAGCGGCCGGCCTGGCGCATCATCCACACCGGGACCCGCTCCACCGGGAGGCGCCGGCAGGCGCGCAGGAAGGCGTGGGTGGGCTCGGCCATGGGGGCGGCCATCCTAGATCGGGTGGCGGGGAGGACGCGAGCGGCGGGGCGCCTTCCCCAGCGGCGTCTCATCGCGGCAGCCGGTTCCCGCGAGCCTCGCGGTGCGGCGCGCCTCCGCGCCTCGCCGGCCGGCACGTGGCCTGGGTCGCCTCGGGCCTCCCCCTCCGGCACGGTCCTCGCGCCGGGCATGGCAGCCACGGCCGCGACGCACGGCCTCGTGGATCGCGGGCGCCGGGCCGCCGTGGGTGCCGCGGGGCGGCGAGGACACGCGCCGGCGGAGCGAGGCCCGGGAGCGCCCCTCGGCGCGAGCAAAGCGGCCGGAGGCGAGACCAGGCCGCTGCGGACCGCGGCGCAGGCGCGGGATCTCGGCGACCGGCTCGCGCCATCACCCCGGAGCGCGGCCGAGCGCCGCCGCCGCCGCCGGGCTGGCCCCGGCCACCCGCACCGTCTTGCGGCGGCCGGACAGGCCGCGGACGATGGCGACGTCGGCCCGGCGGACCGAGAGCGCCTCGGCCAGGAAGGCCAGCAGGGCCGCGTTGGCCTCGCCGTCCACCGGCGGGGCCCGGAGCTGAATCTTGAGCCGGCCTCCGTGCTCCCCGGCGGCGCGGGTGCGCGAGGCCCGGGGCTGGACCAGCACCTCCAGGAGCACCCCGCCCGGTTCCTCGCGAAGCCAGGCGGGCATCAGCGGATCCCCACCGCCGCGATCCGCGCCCGGTCGGCGCGCCGTACCATCTCCTCGAGGTCCATCACCAGCGTGGCCCCGGCCTCCACCGCCAGCACGGCGCAGCCGGCCTCCTTCATCACCTCGATGGTGTCTGGGCCCACCGCCGGGAGGTCGAAGCGCCGGTCCTGCTGGGGCTTCACCGCTTTCACCACCACCGCCCCCTCCCTGGCCAGCTCGCCGCCCCGCCGGATGCAGGCGTCGGTGCCCTCCAGGGCCTCCACCGCCACCGCCACCCGTTCCTTCACCACCACCGTCTGGCCGAGGTCGAGCCGCCCCACGGCGCGGGCCAGCGCCAGGCCGTACCGGGCGTCGGCCCACTGGGCCTCGGTGGGCTCCCGCCGGCCCAGGAGGCCCTCGGGAGCCAGCCGATCCTGCAGGAAGGGGGTGGGGTCGACCACCGGCAGCCCCCGCTCCTCCAGCATGGCGGCGATGGCGCGCAGGAGGTTGTCGTCGCTGCGCACCGCCACCTTGGCCAGCATCTGCACGCCCAGGCCGTCGAGCCAGGCGTCCCGGAAGAAGCGGGCCTTGGCGATGGAGCCGAGCAGCACCACTCCGGTGGCCCCCCCGGCCCGGAGCACCTCCAGGACCTTGCCGAACTGGCCGAGCTTCACCCAGGTGCAGGCGTCCACCAGCCCCTCCAGGCCCTTGTCGGTCTGGTTCTGGTGCGCCGCCGCCACCACCCGGTGGCCGGCGCGCCGGGCGCTCTCGGCGAAGAGGATGGGGAAGCGCCCGCCGCCGGCGATGAGGCCGATGGTGGCCACGGGCTACCGCATCAGGCCGCGCTTCGACGCCTCACAGAAGGCCACGAAGTGCGCGATCTCGGGGTGGACGCCCATCTCGGCCTTCACCTGGGCCAGCGCCTCCGCCACCGGCGCCTTGGAGCGGAACACCAGACGGTAGGCCTCCTTGACGCGGGCGATCTGCTCGTCGCTCATGCCGGCGCGCTGCAGCCCCACGGTGTTCAGCCCGGCCAGCTCGCCGCGGCTCCCCGACACCGTGCAGTAGGGGGCCACGTCCATGCCCACGCCGCTCATGCCGGAGATGAAGGCCAGGCGGCCGACCCGGGCGAACTGGTGCGCCGCGGTGAGGCCGCCGAAGATGACGTGGTCCTCGATGACCGCGTGGCCGGCCAGCGAGGCGCAGTTGGCGAGGATGCAGCCGTCGCCGAGCTGGACGTCGTGGGCCACGTGGCTGTTGGCCATGAGCAGGCAGTCCGAGCCGATGCGGGTCACGCCCCCGCCTCCCTCGGTGCCGATGTGGACGGTGCAGAACTCGCGGAACCGGTTCCGGTCTCCCACCGCCAGCCGGGTGGGCTCGCCCCGGTACTTGAGGTCCTGGGGGATGCCGCCGATGGCGGCGTGCGGGAAGACGCGGTTCCCCTGGCCGAAGGTGGTGTCGCCGTCGATGGTGGCGTGGGACCCCACCACCGTGCCGGGCCCGAGCTTCACCCTGGGGCCGATGACGGCGTAGGGGCCGATCTCGCAGGAGGGGTCGATCTCGGCCCCGGGGCTGACGATGGCGGTCGGGTGGACGGCCATGACTAGGGCCCCTCATCCCGGTCCATCAGCATGGCCATGAACTCCGCCTCGGCCGCCACCTCCCCCTCCACCAGGGCGGTGCCCCGTTCCTTCCAGATGGCGCCCTTGTGCCTCACCACCTCGACCCGCAGCTCCAGCCGGTCGCCGGGCACCACCGGCTTGCGGAAGCGTGCGTTGTCGATGGCCATGAGGTAGATGACCTGGTCCGCGGCCGACTCGGTCATGGACTTCCTGGCGAGCAGGGCCGAGGCCTGGGCCAGGGCCTCCAGGACCAGCACCCCGGGCATGACCGGGTGCCCCGGGAAGTGGCCGGCGAAGAAGGGCTCGTTGATGGTCACCGACTTCAGGGCCACCAGGCGCTTCATGGGCTCGAGCTCCACCACCCGGTCCACCAGCAGGAACGGGTAGCGGTGCGGCAGCACCGCCTCGATGGCCCGGATGTCCATCACCGTCGTGCGCTGGTCGCTCATGGACCCTCCTTGAGACGGGCGATCTCCTTCTCGAGCTCGCGGACCCGCTTCAGCAGCTCCGGCAGCTTGCGGAGCGCCGCCGAGGACCTGAGCCACTCGGCGTGGGGGATGGCCGGGTATCCGGTGTAGGTCTCGCCCGGCGGGACGTCCCCCAGCACGCCCGTCTGCGCCCCGAACTTGGCCCCGGCCCCGATCTCCAGGTGGTTGATGGCGCCCGCCTGCCCGCCGAAGACCGCCCCCATGCCGATGGTGGTGGACCCGGCGATGCCCACCTGTCCCGCCAGCAGGCACAGCGGCCCGACCTGCACGTTGTGGCCGATCTGCACCAGGTTGTCGAGCTTGGCGCCCCGCCCCACCACCGTGCGCCCCAGCGTGGCGCGGTCGACGCAACTGTTGGCCCCGATCTCCACGTCGTCCTCGATCACCGCGATGCCCGCCTGGGGCACCTTGTAGTGGCGCGGGCCGGACCCGCCCTCTCCCTCCATGTCGAAGGCGAACCCGAAACCGTCGGCGCCGACCACGCAGCCGGGCTGCAGGATGCAGCGGTGCCCCACCAGGCACCCCTCGCGCACCACCGCGTTGGGGTGGAGGATGCAGTCGTCGCCGACGCGGGCGTCGGCCCCGACGAAGACCCCGGGGTAGAGGACCGTGCGCGCCCCGATCTCCGCTCCTGGCCCCACGAAGGCCAGGGGCATCACCTGGGCGCTGGGGTGGACCCGGGCGCTGGGGTGGACCACCGCCTCCTGGGCCAGCTCCGGCGCCACCTCGGGCGGCGGGTGGAAGGCGGTGCAGGCCTTGGCGAAGGCCAGGTAGGGGTCCTGGGCCCGCACCACCGTCCTCCCGGGCGGGACGGCCTCGTCCCGCGACACGATCACGGCCGCGGCGCGGCTCCGCTCGAAGGCGTGCCGGTACTTCCGGTTCGCCAGGAAGGAGAGGTCGCCCGGGCCGGCGTCCTCGAGACCCCGCACCCCTTCGATGCGCAGGGACCCGTCCCCCTCCACCTCGCCGCCCGCGCGGGCGGCCAACTCGGAGAGCGTGAAGCCCACGGCGCCCCCTACTTCTTGGCCGCCGCGGGCTTGGCCGCCTCGGGCTTGGCCGCCTCGGGCTTGTCCTTCTTCTTGGCCTCGGCGGCTCCCTCCTTGAAGCGGGCGTTGTACTTGCGAACCAGCTCGTTGGTGAGGTCGTTGGCGGCCGGGGCGTGGAGGAGCCCGGCGTCGGTCTTCTCGAAGACGTAGCTGAAGCCCTCGGCCTCGGCGATCTCGCGGACCACCTGCGACATCTTGTCGAAGATCTTGCGCATCAGCTCCTGCTCCCGGCCGCTGAGCTCGTTCTGCATCTGCATGGCCTTCTGCTGCATCTCCATGAACTTGCGGTCGAGATCCCCCTGCTTCTCGCGCCTGGCCTCCTCGGACATGACCACCGCGTGCTTGTCGAGGTCCTCCTTCATCTTCTTGAGCTCGGTCTGCATGTCGTCGAGCGCCTTCTGCTTCTGGTCGAAGTCCTTCTTGAGCTGGGCCTTGGCGGCCTTGCCGTCCTCCACCTCGCTCACGGCGCGGCGGAGATCGACGTAGCCGATCTTGGCGTCGCCGGTCTTGGGAGCGGGAGGGGCCAGCAGGGCCAGGGTGGCGAGAAGGGTGAGCGCGTTCATGGAGGTTCCTTGGGTTCGGGTGGATCAGAAGAAGTTGCCAATCGTGAACTGGAAGTCGCTGGCCTGGTCGATGTAGAGGCCGGTCAACGGGTCGCGGCGCCGGTTGAGCGGAAAGCCCCACTCGAAGCGGAGCGGCCCGATGGGGCTCTGCCACCGCAGGCCGAAGCCCCAGGACTTGTAGAGGGAGAGGGGGACCTTGGGATCGCTCCAGGCCCCGGGGGGGAAGGTGTTGCCCATGTCGAAGAAGACCACGCTGCGGATGCCCATCTGGGCCACGATGGGATACTCGATCTCGAAGTTGAGGATCAGCTGCTTGTTGCCGCCGATCATGAAGGGGACCAGCGGTCCCGGCGGCGTCGAGCCTACCAGGATCGTGGGCGCCAGGCCGTAGGTGCGGTAGCCGCGGACCGTGTTGATGCCGCCGATGTAGTAGAGCTCGGAGATGGGGACCGGGTGCTCGGCGTCCCAGGCGCGGATGGCCCCGGCCGCCAACCGGGTCCGGAAGACCGTCCCCAGGACCAGCGGCTGGTAGAAGCGGGCGTCCAGGGTGGTCCGGGTGAAGAGGTTCACCTGCTCCCCGAAGAGCCACTCCGGGGCCAGGAGCGGCGGGGCCATCTCGTGGGAGAGGGCCACGAAGAAGCCCTTGGTGGGGAAGAGCCGGTTGTCCCGCTTGTCCCACTGCAGCGAGAGGCGCAGGGCGCTGGTGGTGCCGGACCGGAACTGGTAGCGCAGGATGAGCGGCGACGCCGAGGTCACCCGGATGTACTCGTTGGTGTAGGTGGCGAAGAGCCGCACGTCCTCGAGCGCCCGCGTCCAGGGCCACAGCCAGGCGAGCCCCGACAGCTCGTAGCCCCAGGTCATGGAGCCGCCCACCGCCCGGCGGGTGAAGGTGGTGTAGAGCGCCTCGGTGGCGTACAGGTCGAAGGCGAAGGTCCACTGGGTGTCGAAGAAGTGCGGCTCCACGAACTGGATCTGGCCCAGCTGGCGGATGGAGGACCACTGGACCTGGAGGGAGAGAGTCTGGCCCCAGCCGAAGAAGTTGTTCTGGCTGACCTGCCCGGTGAGGATGAAGTTCTCGTAGGAGGAGAACCCGGCGCCCACCTGGAAGGTCCCGGTGGACTTCTCCTTCACCTCCACCACCGCCAGCATCTTGTCGTCGGCGCTCCCCTTCTTGGTGGTGATCTCCACCGTCTCGAAGAACCCCAGCGCGGTCACGCGCTGCTTGGACAGCTTGATGGCGCTGGCCCCGTAGAGCTCCCCCTCGTAGATGCGGAGCTCGCGGCGGATGACCTTGTCGCGGGTGCGGGTGTTGCCGTGGATCTCGATGCGCTCGAAGCTCACCTTCTGGCCCGGCTGCACGTCGAAGGTGATGTCGATGATGCGCGTCTTGGTATCGAGGTTGGTGAGCGGGGTGACGTTGACGTAGGCGTAGCCCAGGTCCTTGTAGACGTCGCCCACCGCGAACAGGTCGGCGCCCACCTTGGAACGCATGAACAGCTCGCCGGATCGGGTCTTGATGAGGCCCGGCAAGACGTCCTTCAGGCCAAGCATCTCGCCGGAGAAGCCCACCTTGCCGATGGTGAACTGCTCGCCCTCCTCCACTGGGATGGTGACGTAGAGCCAGCGCTTGTCCGGCGACAGGGAGACGCTGGGGCGCCCCACCTTGACGTTGACGTAGCCGTGCTCGAGGTACACGGCCTGCACGGCCTGCACGTCCCGCTGGATGGCCTCTTCCTTGTAGGTGCCCGCCGAGGTGATGAAGTCCAGGAAGCCACCCTCCTGCGTCTGGAGGTAGGGGAGGATCTCGTCCCGCGGCAGCTTGGCGTTTCCGAGGATGCTCACCAGCCGCACCTGCACCTTGGCGTGCTCGTTGACCACGAAGACCACCACCACCTGGTTGTCCGGCTTCTCCTCGAGGCGGGAGGTCACCTCGGCCAGGTAGAACCCCTTCTCGACGTACTTCTCCTGGATCTTCTTCACGCTGCGGCGCACGGCGGTGGCGTCGAGGATCTGGTACTGCTTGACCTCCACGGCGTCCTTGAGGTCGTCGGCCGAGACCTCCTCGGCCCCGTCGATGCGGGTGCCCTGCACCGAAGGCTTCTCCTTCAACTTCACCACCAGGGTGAGGGTGGCCGTCGGGCCGCGCGCCTCGATGCTGACGTCGGCGAAGTAGCCGAGCTTCATCACCGCCCGGACGTCGGCCCGGATGCGAGCCGGGTCGATGGGGTCGCCCACCCGGGTGGAGAGGGCCGCCTTGATGGCGTCCACCTCCACGCGGCGATTCCCCTCCACCTCGATCGCCTTCACCACCGGTGGCTCCTGGGCACGGGCCGGCGCCGCCGCGGCCAGGGCCAGCGCGGCCAGGCCGCTGTGGAGGAGGCGCCTCACCGAGCCGCGCAATCTAGATCGCTCCCGGCCGGATCACAAAGGGTATCCCCTGGTCGCCGTCACGCCAGGCGCCCGCCCAGGAGGCGGACCCGGCGCGGCAGCGAGGCGGCCAGGAGCTGATTGTGGGTCACCACCACCGCGGTGAGCCCGAGCCGGCGGTTGAGGTCGAGGAGCAGGGCGTGGATGCCCTCCGCCGTCTGCGGGTCGAGGTTCCCGGTGGGCTCGTCGGCGAGCAACAGCCGCGGCTGCAGGCACAGCGCCCGCGCCAGGGCCACCCGCTGCTGCTCTCCCCCGGAGAGCTCGCCCGGCTTGTGCTCGAGCCGCCCCGAGAGCCCCACCAGGCCCAGCACCTCCTCGGCCCGCCGCCGAGCCTCGCCGCGGGCCACCCGGCGGATCAGGGCCGGCATCATGGCGTTCTCCAGCGCCGTGAACTCCGGCAGCAGGTGGTGGCTCTGGAAGACGAATCCCACCGTCTCGTTGCGGAAGCGCGCCAGCGCCTCCTCGTCGCGGGCGAAGACGTCCCGGCCCTCGAAGCGCACCTCGCCGGCGGTGGGCGCGTCGAGGGTGCCCACCACGTGCAGGAAGGTGCTCTTGCCGGCGCCGGAGGGGCCGGTCAGGGCCAGGAGCTCGCCGGCCTGGATGTCGAGGTCGATCCCCCGCAGCACCTCGACGCGGCGGGGGACCGCCCCGGCGGAGCGGTCCTCCATGAGGTAGGTCTTCACGAGACCGCGGATCGAGACCAGCGGCGCCATCATTCGCTCCGCAGCCCCTCCACCGGATCCAGCCGGGCCGCCTTGGAGGCGGGGTAGACGGTGGCCAGGTAGGCCAGCGCCATCGAGGCCAGGGCCACCAGGCCGAACTGGACCGGGTCCAGGACCACCGGCAGGTTGGCGATGTAGTAGACCTCCGGGTCCAGGGGGATCCCCACCCGGTCGATGATGAGGCAGCTGCCGAAGCCCAGGAGCAGGCCGAAGGCGGTGCCGATGGCCCCGATCACCAGGCCCTCGGCCACGAAGATCTTCATGATCGAGGGCAGCCCGG
Organism: Anaeromyxobacteraceae bacterium; assembly: GCA_035762305.1. Taxonomy (GTDB): domain Bacteria; phylum Myxococcota; class Myxococcia; order Myxococcales; family Anaeromyxobacteraceae; genus DASTPH01. Next base: position 4,565 of record DASTPH010000178.1, on the reverse strand, counting down.
CCCCCATCGACTTCAGGACCGCGATCTCCTTGCGCTTGTCGAGCACCAGCATCACCAGGGTGGCCACGATGATGAAGCTCGCCACCAGCACGATGAAGCCCAGGATCACCGCCATCACCACCTTCTCCAGCATCAGCGCCGAGAAGAGGTTCCGGTTCATCTCCCCCCAGTCCTTGACGCGGTAGGGGTAGCCCTCCAGCTCGACCAGCACCCGCCGCATGGTGGCGCGGGCCGCGTCCACCTCCCGTACCCTGAGCTCGAGCCCGGTCACCGAGCCGCCGGTGGCGAAGAACCGCTGCGCCTCCGCCAAGTCGACGTAGGCGAACTTGGCGTCGTACTCGTACATGCCGCTGTAGAACACGCCGGCCACGCGGAAGGCGCGGCTCTTGGGCTGGGGTCCGGCCGGGCCGAGGTCGCCGAAGGGGGAGACCACGTTGACGGTGTCGCCCACCAGCACCCGCAGCGTCCGCGCCAGCTCCCGCCCCACCACGATGCCCGGCAGGGGGCGCGCGGCGGCCGGCTCCTGGCGCCGCCCGCCCCGGCCCTCTCCCGCCCGCCCCGTTCCCGTCCGCCCCTCCCCCGCCCGCCACGCCTCCGCCCCCGTCTCCGCCCGCCCCTTCTCCGCCCGCTCCTCCGCTGCCCCGCCGGCCCGGTCGGCGGTGGGGATGGACCCGGGCTCGGCGAGCCACTCCAGCTTGCCCGACTCGAGGTTCTGGGGCAGGTCGGTCACCATCCCCACCGAGGCCACGTCCACGCCCTTCAGGACCGAGCCGGTCAGGTTCTGCCCCGCCGAGAGCATGACCTCGTTGTAGAGGAAGGGGGTGGCGGCCACGACGCCCGGGACCGCCAGCACCCGCTTCACGGCGTCGCGCCACTCGGTGAAGTCGTTCTGGCCGTACTTGAGCACCACGCCGTGGGCGTGGGCCCCCAGGATCTTCTTCTTGAGGTCGGCCTCGAAGCCGCTCATCACCGAGAGCACCACCGTGAGCGCCCAGGCGCCGATGGCCACTCCGCCGGTGGAGATGAGGGTCATGAGCAGCGTGGCCGGCATCCGCGGGCGGGCGTGCAGCTCGCCCCGGCGCAGGGCGCGCCGCTCGGCGGCGCCGCGCCACAGCGACCAGGCCATGCCCAGCACCAGCCCGGGGACCAGCCCGGTGACCACCACCAGGAAGAGCGCGCCCACCGTGCGCGGCGAGAGCCGGAGGTGGCTGCGGGCCATGAACAGCTCGTAGGAGAGCGAGGGGTCGAAACGCCCCGAGCCGGTGGCCAGGAAGGTGGTGGTCGAGCCCATGAAGGCGGCGGTGCCGCTCCCCAGTCCCGCAGTGAGCAGCCCCAGCCCCAGCACCAGCTTCCCCTGCGCCTCCCAGGCGCTCACCGCCAGCCCGGCGCCGCGCAGGCGCGGCAAGAGCGCCCAGAGCGGCCCGAGCTCCAGGGCCACCAGGAGCAGCGTGGCGGCGGCGATCTCGAAGAAGGCCAGGCGCCGCCCCGCCGCGGCGGCGGCCGCGCCTCCGGCGGCGGCCCACAGCGCGGCCGCGAGCAGCGCCAGCCCGGCGGCCGCCGAGGCGGGGAGCGCCAGCCGGTCCGAGAGGAGCAGGTGGCCGTAGGCGGCCACCGCCGGGGCCAGCAGCACCCCGGCGGCGGCGGGGAGGAAGGCCGCGCCGGAGAAGACCGGCGGCACGGGCCGGGCCGGCGCGCCCGGGAGCGGCTCCTCGGCCGCGGCGGTGGCGCTGGCGGGGGTGACTCGGCCCTCGCCCATCACTCGCGCGGCTTCAGCAGCGGGAAGAGGATCACGTCGCGGATGGAAGCCGAGTCGGTGAGCAGCATGGCGAGCCGGTCGATGCCGATGCCCTCGCCGGCGGTGGGCGGCATGCCCTGCTCCAGCGCGCGCACGAAGTCCTCGTCGTAGGGCATGGCCTCCTCGTCGCCGGCGGCCCGGGCCTTCACCTGGGCCTCGAAGCGCGCCCGCTGGTCCTGCGGGTCGTTGAGCTCGGAGAAGGCGTTGGCCACCTCCATGCCGGCTGCGAACAGCTCGAAGCGGTCCACCAACCGCGGGTCGGCGTCCCGCCGCCTCGACAAGGGGCTGGTCTCCAGGGGCCAGTCCACCACGAAGGCGGGCCGATCCCGCGGCAGGTCCTTCTCGGCGAAGACCTCGAAGGCCAGGGCCACCGCCACGCCGGGCGGGCTCCGGGCGGCGCGCTCCAGCTTCCAGGCGTCCTCGGAGTCCTTCTCGCGGGCGGCGGCGCGGGAGAGGGCCTCCTCGAGCCCCCGCCCCGCCAGCGCGTCCTCGGGGGAGAGGCCCAGGGCGCGCGACCCCAGCTCCAGCAGCGAGAAGCGCGGGTAGGGGGGGGTGAGGTCGATGGCCTGCCCCTGGAAGACGATGCGCGGCGAGCCGGTCACCTCCACCGCCAGGCGGTGGAGGAGCTCCTCGGTGAGCTGGATCAGATCCTCGTGGGTGGCGAAGGCCTGGTAGAACTCCAGCATCGTGAACTCGGGGTTGTGCCGCCGGTCGATGCCCTCGTTCCGGAACACCCGCCCGATCTCGTAGACCCGGTCCAGGCCCCCCACGATGAGGCGCTTCAGGTGCAGCTCCAGGGCGATGCGCAGCTTGAGCTCGAGCCCCAGGGCGTTGTGGTGGGTCTCGAAGGGGCGAGCCGCGGCGCCCCCGGCCTCCTCGGGCTTGTGCAGGGTGGGCGTCTCCACCTCCAGGAAGCCGCGCTCGTCGAGGAAGCGCCGGATGGTGCGCACGATGGCGGCCCGCCGCTCGAAGGTCTCCCGCACGCCCTCGGTCACCAGGAGGTCCACGGAGCGCTGGCGGTAGCGGGCCTCGACGTCGGAGAGGCCGTGCCACTTCTCGGGCAGCGGGCGGATGGCCTTGGTGAGGATGGTGAAGCTCGCGGCCTCGAGGGTCAGCTCGCCGGTCTTGGTGCGGGTGGCGGGCCCCTCGGCGGCCACCACGTCGCCGACGTCGAGGAGCTGGAACACCTCGAAGCCCCGCGGGCCGACCTTGTCCTTCTTCACCCAGACCTGGATCTCGCCGCTCCGGTCGCGCACCCTCAGGAAGGCCGCCTTGCCGAAGCTCCGTACCGCCAGGCACCGCCCGGCCAGGGACCAGGTCTCTCGGTCGCGGGCGATCTCCTCGGCGGTCTGGGAGCCGTAGCGGGCCTTGAGGTCGCGGGCCAGGTGGCGAGGGCTGAATCCGTTTCCGTAGGGGTTCACCCCCAGCTTGCGGAGCGCCTCGGCCTTCTTGATCCGCTGTGCGACGATCTCGCGCTCGGTGCTGCCCAGGTCGTCGGCCAATCGAGCCTCGCTTGCCGCGGGTTTCGGGAGGAATTTCGCCGCGAAGGCTAATCGGGCGGGGCCCCCGAGGTCAACGCGCGAGGCGGGCCTGGATTCCCCGCCCTGGCGTCCCCTTCTTGACCCGGATCAGGGCCCAGGGCGTGACTCCGCCGCCCCGGGCCCTCGCCCTCCGGCGCGTCCTCGCGCCGAACACGGCGCGACGCGAGGCTCGCGGCGCGGCGGCGAGATTCCGCGCCCGGGCCTCTCCCGCCGCCCCGGAACCTCGCCCTCCGGCGCGTCCTCGCGCCGAGCGAGGATTCCGCGGCCGCGGCGCGCGGACCTCGAGGCTCGCGGCGCGACGGCGAGAGGCGGGCACCGTCCCGAGCTTTTCTGGTGGCTTTCCAGGCGCGTGCTCGCCGTCGCGCACCGGCGCATCCGCGGCGCGTCGCGGCGCCGCGATGCTCGAGTGCGGCGCTGCGAATTGCGCCGTCGGGCGAGGCCCGGGTCGGCTCAGGGCCCGAGACGAGCAATCGCCGAGCGCTCGTGGATTCCCCCGGGCCGGGGCGCTACCCTCCCCTTCCTCCGGAGGTCCCCATGAAGCTCCAGCGCCACTTCACCGGCTCGCCCTGGGAGCCCAAGGTCGGCTACTGCCGCGCGGTCCGGGCCGGAGACCTGATCTTCGTCTCCGGCACCGCCCCGGTGGCGCCGGGCGGCGGCATCGAGGCGCCGGGAGACCCCTACCGGCAGGCGCGGCGGTGCTTCCAGATCGCCCTCGAGGCCCTACGCGCGCTCGGCGCCGCTCCGGAGCACGTGGTGCGCACCCGCATGTTCGTCTCCGACGCCTCGCGATGGGAGGCGTACGGACGCGCCCACGCCGAGACCTTCGGCGCCCACCCGCCGGCGGCCACCATGGTCGAGGTGAAGGGGTTCGTCGACCCGGCGATGACGATCGAGGTGGAGGTCGACGCGGTGGCGCCGGCGCGGCCCGTGCCGCGAAAGCGGCGTTCCAGCCCGGGCGGCGCGAGCCGCCGCTCCCGCTGAGGCCCCTGGCAGGCGGGCGTCGGGTGCAAGTCGGGGCCGGGGACCTCCTCCGGCCTCCCCCGAACGGGGGTCGGGAATCCAACCCGGCGATCTCGGGTGGAGGGCCTGGGGCGGCTCGGTCGCGGCCAGGGGGCGAGGGCGGGAGTCGTCCTTGCCGTGGCCGCGGACTTTTTCCCGCCCGGGTACGGCCTCGTCCCAATATCGAAGGCCGCGCCGATGCGGCACATTGGCATCGAGAGAGAGCGACA
>DASTPH010000177.1:0-29916 GCA_035762305.1 Anaeromyxobacteraceae bacterium | reverse complement strand
CCCGTCTCGCCTTTCCCCGCGCGCAGGGATCGCCTTGAATGACTGTCGGTCGCAGTGGCCCGGAGCGCCCTCGTCGGGCTACGCGGGCGGGAGGGAAGAGCATGCGCGCGTCTTCCATTCGTATCGGAGCTATGCCCAGGAGGCCCTCGGGAGACCGGAGGGCGGGCTTGCCGCGGCTCGTGTTCGTCGCGTCAGCGGCGGCCCTGTTCGCGGGCTGCGCATCGCTCCCCCCACGCGAGGATGCACGCCGCTACGACATCTCCAGCGCACGCCTCCAGCGCCTCGCCGCGACCGTGCGGGAGGACGTACAGCAAGGGAGGTACCCCGGAGCGGTGGCGATGATCGCCCGCAACGGCGCGCTGGTGTTCGCGGAGGCCTTCGGGGTGCAGAATCCCAAGACCGGCGCGCCGATGAAAGTCGACTCGATCTTCCGGATCGCGTCGATGACCAAGCCGATGGTTTCGGTCGGCGCGATGACGCTGGTCGAGGACGGACTGGTCCAGCTCGGCGATCCGGTGTCGAAGTACCTCCCCGAGCTGAAGGGGCTCAAGGTCGGCATCGAGAAGAAGGACGCCTCGGGCCACGACGCGCTCGAGGAGATTCCAGCGCAACGCGAGATGACCGTTCAGGATCTGCTTCGCCACACCTCGGGGCTCACCTACAGCTTCTTCGGACGCTCTGCAGTGAAGCAGAAGTACGTGGAGGCCAAGGTCGACGGCGACTCGGACCAGACCAACGCGGAGCTCGTCCGCCGGCTTTCGAAGCTGCCGCTCGCCTACCAGCCCGGCACGACCTGGGAGTATGGCCGATCGACCGACGTGCTCGGAGCGCTGATCGAGCGCGTCTCGGGCCAGACGCTCGACGTGTTTCTCGCGGACCGGATCCTGAAGCCCCTCCGGATGAAGGACACCGGCTTCTACGTCGATCCGTCGCAGCACGGACGGATCGCCGAGCCGTTCGACGTGGATCCGGACAGCAAGGCGCCGGCCCGGGTCGCCGCCGTGCTGACCCAGCCCAAACTCCTGTCCGGCGGTTCAGGGATGGTCTCGACGGCGGGCGACTACCTGCGATTCGCGCAGATGTTGCTGAACGGAGGCGAGCTGGACGGCGCTCGCATCCTGTCGCGGAAGACGGTTGAGCTCATGACCTCGGACCATCTCGGCCCCGGTACCGCCCGGACCGCACTCTACTTCCCGGGCCCAGGCTACGGGTTCGGGCTCGGCTTCGCCGTGCGGACCGCCGCGGGCGAGTCCCCCAGCCCCGGCTCCATCGGCGACTACTTCTGGGTCGGCTACTACGGGACCCTGTTCTTCGTCGATCCGAAGGAGAAGCTGATCGGCATCTGGATGATGCAGCGGGTCAACCTGCCGGCCAATCAGGTCATCTGGAGGCGCTACAAGTCCCAGGTTTACGCGGCCATCGAGTAGACGGGCCGAAGCCGGGCACCACTGTGCTTGCCGCTGGACGAAGAAGTCAGGAGGCTCATCCGGAGGATGGCACAGGCGAACGTCACCTGGGACGCACCCCGGATCCTGTTTGGCTTCTTCGTCCTCGCGCACGACCGGCGCAGGGTGGTGCACTTCAACGTCACGGCGCACCCCACGGCGGAGTGGACGGCTTGGCAGTTGGTCCAAGCTTTCCCGGAGAAAACGGTGCCGCGATTCGTGCTGCGGGATCGCGACACGGTCTATGGCGAGCGCTTCCGGCAGGCGATCGAGGGCCTCGGCGTCGAGGAGGTCGACAAATCCTGTCTCTCCGCGACCAGCTTCCGGCCCCGCGATTCCCGAGGGATCGCGGGGCCTTTTCCTTGGGGGCGCGCAGTCCGGCGTTCACCATAATGTGCGGCGGAACGGATCCTGACGCGGTTTGCAGTCCGCCCGCGTCCGCAACATACCGGAGGCACACGATGAAGGTCTGTATCGTCGGGGCTTCGGGGAAGCTCGGCCAGTACATGGTGCGGCACGCACTGGATCGGGGCTACGAGGTGGTCGGCGTCTGCCGAGAGCGCAGCGTGGGGAAGCTCGACGCGTTCAAGGGACGCATCACGGTCATCCCGGGAGCGACGAACGACCGGGAGGTCATCAAGCGCGCGGTCGCCGGGTGCGACGGGGTGCTCACCGTGCTCGTCCCCTGGGGGGTCCATCAGTACTCGTCGGGAACGGCCCAGGCCGTGCTCGACCACGCGCGTCCGGGGGCGCGCCTCGTGTTCTCGTGCGGATGGCACATCACGCGGGACGGCCAGGACGTGTACTCGCGGACGTTCAAGGCGGTCCTGAAGGTCGCCACCTGGCTGGCGCGGCTCGCCCGCTTCGCGGAGATCGACGATCAGGTGGAAGCGTGCCGGAGGGTGTTTGCCAGCGACACCCGCTGGACCGTGGTGCGGGGGAGCGACCTCGAAGAAGGCGAGAGCCAGGGCCTGCCCGTGTGGAGCCGGCACGTGGGCGCCCCCATCCTCGAGAGCAACATCACGCGCCGGGTGGACTTCGCCCTGTTCATGGTGGAGGCGCTCGAGAACGACGAGCTCGTCCACGAAGCGCCGGCGATCGTCGGCTGCCGGACGTCCTCGGCGCTCGCGCACGCCGCTGGCAAGTGAACTGCCCGGGGGCACTGCCTCCGGCGGCACGATGATGCCTTTCACCGGGCCCCCTGACGCGCCGGCGAGGCCGCTCGCTCGCTCAGGATGAATTCGCGCGGATAGGGAAGCTCGTAGCGGAGGAGCCGCAGGTCGACCTGGCAATGCGCCTTCTGCCGATGCTCGTCGACGACCCCGTAGGCGTCCAGCACCGCTCCTCGAGCGGTCGGAACCCCTACGGCCCGAGCTTCGCCCGACCGTTCGCGGCAATCGCGGTCTCGATCAATCGCCGGGCCTCGCCGTCGAGGTCCGCGAACCGCACGCCCAGGCTGGCGCGAAGGTTGATCCGAGGGTCCCCCGGTTTCACCCACACCACCTCGCCGAGGTAATTGATGTCCCCTTCGTCCAAGAACAGGGTTCCCCGCACCTGGGAGCCCCTTGCAGGAGCGTACATCATCTGGACGGAGAACCCGCCCGCACCGACACTATTCGTGAATACGACCGCGTCGCCGATCTTCACGCGCACTCGGCGGCGCTGTCGCAGTCCTGCACGCCGTACCATTGGCCACCATCCGCATGTGCCCTGCCGCAGCCTCCATTGCGTGTCCCCGGCTTCGGCGACACGTCCAAGATGGGCTCACCCTCCGATTAGGGCGCGAGCGCCGAACCTACGGGTTCCCCGAGTCCACCCGGATCACGATCTTTCCGCGCGCCCTGCCAGTTTCCAGGTGACGCATGGCCTCGGCGGCTTCGCTCAGTTCGTACGTCTTATCGATCACCGGCGTCACCCTGCCTTGCTGCATCAGTTCCGCCAGCAAGGCGAGGTCGTCCTTGCTGGGTCGCGCCACCATCATGCTCATCGGCTGATGAACGAACAGCGAATAGATCGTCACCGCGACCGCACGGTCCACGGGCTTGATCCATTCGCCTTTCGGCCCACCGATCATCACGTAGCGGCCATTCGGGCTCAGCACGCGGCGATTCGCGGACAGCGAGTGGTTCCCGACGTTGTCGATGATGAGATCGTACTGCGTGTCGCCCTGGGTGTAGTCCTGCTGGGCATAGTCGATGGCGTGGTCGGCGCCCAGCGAGCGCACCAGATCGGTGTTGCGGCCGCTGCTCACGCCGGTGACCTCCGCGCGCAGGTGCTTCGCGATCTGCACCGCGAAGGTCCCCACGCCGCCCGAGGCCCCGTTGATCAGCACCTTCTGGCCAGGCTGGAGCTTGCCCGCATCGCGTAGCGCCTGCAGCGCGGTCCTGGCGGCGATGTTCACCGCGCCCGCCTGCTCGAAGCTGATGTTGTCCGGTTTCTTCGAGAGCCGCTGCTCGGAGATGGCCAGGTACTCGACGAGCGCGCCCTGTTGGCCGCCGAAGACCGCGTCGCCAGGCTTGAACCCGGTGACGTTCTTTCCCACGGCCTCCACCACGCCCGAGAAGTCCACGCCGATGCCGGTCAACTTCGGCTTCCGGAGCCCGGCGCTCAGGCGCATGAAGTAGGGCGTGCCGTGCAGGAAGTGCATGTCATAGGGATTCAGCGCCACCGCCCGCACTCGCACCAGCACCTGGTCATCGTCGGGCACGGGCTTCTCGATCTCTTCCAGCCGAAGCACTTCGGGCCCGCCGTATTCGCAGTACACGATGGCCCTCATCGGTTTCTTCGGCGCGGTGGCGCGCCGCTCCTGGCAGTCGTTGTCCGACATCCGGTAGGCGACGAACAAGGCCACCACGCCCACCACCAGCAGGGCGGAGACGGCGAGGGCCGTCCACTTCAGCATCCGCTTCAGCCACTTGCGCATCGGGGCGTGCCTCCTTCCGCGTCTTCAGCGTGCGACCGATTCGTCCCGGCCTTCGAGCAGATCATTCTGCCGCTTCTTGCAGAAGACCACCGGCCATGTGGCGCTCCTCCGACGCCGTCCACAGCGTGTGTTCGGTCTTCGGATCATAGATCGTCGCGGTCGAGCGCGGATCGCGTGCGCGCGACCGGGCCGCCGGTGGGCCGGGTCGCGGGCCATCGAGACTGCGAGGTAGACCGCAAGGCCAGGATCAGCGCTACAGGGAGGCGAAGATGGCCTGCGACCATCGCCGCCGCGACGATGTTCCTCTACAATCTGCCGAGGGACGAGCTCGGGCGACGGAGATCGTGCCATGATCCTCGCGATCCGCAGGGTTCCCATCCTCTCCTTCTTCCTCCTCGCCTGGCTCTTCAGCTGGGTCTTCATGGTGCCGTTGGCGCTGGCGAGCCGGGGCCTGATCGCACCTCTACCGGGGTGGCTGCATTACCTGAGCGCATACGGCCCCTTGCTTTCGGGGCTCGTCGTGATTGGCGCGACCGAAGGCTCCCCTGGGCTGCGCGCATGGTGGTCGCGGCTCAGCCGATGGCAGGCGGGCGTCGGGCCCTGGACCGTGGCGCTGTCACCGCTCCCGCTCTATGGCATTGCAGCGGTCTCCGAGCGGCTCGCTCACGGCGCCTGGCCGGATCCGCGTCTTCTGGGGAAGCTGAACTTCCTTCCGGACATCGGGCTCTGGTCGGTCGTGCTGTGGCTGCTCAACTCCGGGCTGGGAGAAGAGTCCGGCTGGCGCGGCTACGCTCTGCCCGCGCTCCAGCGCCGGTTCGGGGCGCGCGTGGCGAGCGTCCTCGTCGCGTGTGGCTGGATGATCTGGCACGTTCCAGCGTTCTTCTACCTTCCCTCGTACGCGCACCTCGGGGTCGGCAGTGTCCTGGGTTTCTTTCTCGGCATCACCGCGGGATCCTTCCTGCTCACCTGGCTCTCGAATGCGTCGCGCGGCAGCACCCTGCTTCCGGTCGTGTGGCACGCGTTGTTCAACTTCACGACCGCGCCGCCTGCCAGTGGAGGGGTCATCGCCGCGGTGATCAGCACGGTGGTCATGGTGCTGGGACTCGGTGCGATCTTCTGGCTCGAGGGAGATGACGGTCGGCCGAATCGCGCCAGTTGACTCGAGCCGAGCTGACGAGCGTCTTCACCAACGGCGGGGGGTCTCGAGCTCGTGCCCGACCCGCGATGGCGAGTGAATGGCGGCGCGTCATTCCGCGTGAAGGCTGGGGCTCGACGATGCCGACTCCAGCGCCGGGGCGGCATCTCTCCCGCGATGGCGCGGATGCCCAGAAGAGGCCGGCGCCGGCGCTCTACAGTGGCCCCGGCCGAGCTCCTCCTCCTCTTCATCGGCCTCCACAAGGCCTGGGACGCGGCGGTGTGGATCGCGGCCAGGAGACGGTAGCTTTCGGCCCGACGGGCCGCGGGTCGACCTTCGAGCTACTGCGCCATCGGCATGGGGCTGTAGGCGCCGAGAGGCGGGCGACGCGCTGGCAGGACGACCCCCAGCCTGAGGTGGAGCGCCGCGTAGGCGCGCCAGGGGCGCCATCGCTCGGCCAGCGCCCGGAGCGCAGGCGCGCCGGAAACGCCTGCGGCCCGTTGCAGGCCGCGATCTGCAGCCGGAAAGGCATCCGGCCAGGAGAGGGCGCGCATCAGGATGGTGGTCGCCAGTCGCTCCCCCACGCCGTCGACGTCTCGCAGCGCGCGAAGCGTGGACAAGAGGTCGCATCCCGGCTCCAGCCGCAGCGCTCCCGTCGCCACGGACCGCGCCAGCGAGGCGACGGCCTCTGCACGGCGCCGCGGCAGACCCATTTCGCGCAGGCGAGCCGCTCCGGCCTCCGCGACTCGCGCCGCGGTCGGAGCCAGCCTGGTGAGGCCGGGAACGCTCCCGTCGAACGGTTCGCCGAGATCCGCAACCAGGCGGCGGAGCCCGGTGTCCATCTGCTCCGCTCCCCAGGCCCACCCGGCCCATCGCTCCCCGTCCCGCAGGAGCGCCAGGAGCGCCGCCTCGAAGCCGTCCACGGCGCCGGGGACCCGAAGCCCAGGCCGCACCCGCACCTGGGCGCCCAGGCCGCCCCGGACGAGGCACTCGTCCACCACCGACGGCTCGGCGTCCAGATCGAGCAGGCGGCGCAACCGCGCCAGGAGGGGCATCAGCACCGGAACGAGCTCCGCCGAGACCTCGACGTCGAGGTACGTCCTGGCACCTGCTCGCCGCTCGCCCCCCCGCGCCGTTCCCCCCTCCACCGCCACGAAGCCGCGCCTGTCCCCGAGCTGGACCGTCCGTAAATACTGCTCCCCCTCCACCCGCTCGACGCCAGGCATCGCCTCCCGGCGGAGCATCGAGAGGAGCGTCTCCCAGGCGAGGGGCGGACGATAGGCGAGGGTGAGCCGGACCCGGTAGGCGGACCGCGGCGTGCCCTCGGGTCGAGCCGGCCCCGATCGCGAGCTTGCGCGCGGACGCGCCGCGTGCCGGACCGCACTGGGCGTCACCCGGTAGCGTTCGCGGAAGACGGAGTTGAAGCGGCGCAGGCTCTCGAAGCCGCTGGCGAAGGCGACCTGGATCACCGGGAGGTCGGTGTCGGCCAGGAGGCGCTTGGCCAGCAGCAGGCGGTGGGTCTGGGCCAGCTCCAGCGGCGAGACGCCGAGCTCCCGCTCCAGGGCGCGACGGAGGTGGCGCTCGCTCACGCCGAGGTCTCTCGCCAGCTGCGCCACGCCCCGCCCGTTGAGCGCCCCGGCGCCGATGCGGTGCGCCGCAACCGTGGCCAGGCGCGGCACGGCGTCCATCACCGCCCGGCCCGGCGCCAGCTCGGGCCGGCAGCGGAGACAGGGCCGGTAGCCGGCTTGCTCGGCCGAGGCGGCGGAGTCGAAGAAGCGCCGGTGCCTCGAGTCGGCGGCGCGCGTCGGGCAGACGGGCCGGCAGTAGATCCCGGTGGTGGTGATGGCCACGAAGAACAGGCCGTCGAAGCGCGGGTCCCGCGCGATCACGGCGCGCTCCAGGACCGCGGCCTGCATCGCCGGGGGTCGCCCCAGAACCAGGGCCATGACCGGAATGTAGGCCCGGAGAGGGTCGGCGGCTCGTCGGATTCGGACCTCGGATGGGCCCTCCCCGGGCCCGGGCTCCCCGGAAATCCGGAGGCCGGATGCGGCGAGCACTTCGATCCACGGCAGCCCATCATGTCGCGCGACCGGGGGCACCGCGCTCGCGTCGCCCGCGTTCGAGGTCGCCTTTCCGAAGGAGGTCCCCATGCGTCCCATCCCATTCGTGGTCGTGCTCGCCGTCCTGGCCGGCTGTGGCACCGAAGCTCCGACCGACAGGCCGCTCCAGAACTCCGCGCTGAGCCGGAGCGCGCGCTACCAGGTGGTGAAGATCCGCTCGTCGCTCGGAGGAACGGTGAGCCGGGGCACCGCCATCAACCAGCGGGGCTGGGTGGCCGGATTCTCCAGCCTCCCCGGGAACCAGACCCGCCACGCGGTCCTGTGGCGGAACGGAGCCATCACCGACCTCGGCACCCTGGGCGGCGCCGGCACCAACAGCAGCGTGGTATGGCCGGGCCTGAACGAGCGGGGCACGGTGGTCGGCATCGCCGAGACCGACGACCTGGATCCGCTTCACGAAGAGTGGAGCTGCACCGCGTTCCTCCCCACCGTGACCGGACACATCTGCCTGGGGTTCGTCTGGAGGGGCGGCGTCATGACTCCCCTGCCCACGCTGGGCGGCAACCAGGGCTTCGCCGCCGGCGTCAACAACCGGGATCAGGTGGTCGGCTGGGCCGAGACGCCGGTCCACGACCCCACCTGCAACCCGCCGCAGGTGCTCCAGTTCCGCGCCGTCCTGTGGGAGCCCGAGACGGGCGAGGGGGAGCCTCTTCCCTTCCGGGGGCGCGAGCTTCCTCCCTTCGCCGGAGATTCCAGCTCGGCTGCGACCGCCATCAACGATCGGGGCCAGGCGGTGGGCATCTCGGGAGACTGCGACATCGCGGTGGGGCGATTCAGCGCCCGCCACGCCGTGCTCTGGGATGGCGGAGCGGTGACCGAGATTCCCAACCTGGGCGGGACGACCTGGCACACGCCCATGGCCATCAACCACGCCGGGGACGTGGTCGGGTTCTCGAACCCGGCCGGGCCCGGCGACCCGCAGGGCGATTTCATCGCTCACGCCTTCCTCTGGGCGGCGCACGCCGAGCAGGCGCTCGACCTCGGCACGCTCTCCGGCGATCCCTTGAGCGAGGCCCTGGGCGTCAACTCGCAGCGGCAGGTGGTGGGGGTGTCCTTCGGCGGCGCCGCCGGCCTCCGCGCCTTCCTGTGGAGGGACGGCGTGCTGGAGGACCTCAACGCGCTCGTCGTGCCCCCGTCCCTCGACGTCCTGCTCTCCGCCCAGGACATCGATGACGCCGGCCAGATCACGGGCCGGGTTCTCGACTTCGACACCGGCGAGACCCTCGCCTTCGTGGCGACCCCGATTCCGGACCGTTGACCTCAGGAGCCGGCGCGCCGCAGCTCGCCGGGCCGCGGCGGCGGGAGCTTCTCGCCGCGCGCCACCGCCCCGAGGATGGCCGCGAGTTGGGAAGCTCCCTCGGTGAGCGCGGCCGGGCCGGGCTGGAGGATGAGCGCGCTCTTCACCTCGTAGAGCTGGTCGTCCCGGACGGCTCGCGTGCCGACGAAGCCCGGGCGTCCGGCGATGACCTCCCGCCGCGCCTTCCTTCCGCACCAGCTGGCGATCACCACCTCCGGGTCGCGGCGCGCCACCTCCTCCGGTGACAGGATGCGCCCGCGCGCCGCCTGCCAGGCCCGGGTTTCGGCGCAGACGTCCTCGCCGCCGCAGAGCTCGACCAGCTCCGACACCCAGCGAATGCCGGCGATGAGCGGGTCGGGCCACTCCTCGAAGAAGACGCGCGGCCGGCGCGGTAGCCGCGCCGCCTCGGTGGCCAGGCGCGCCAGGCCGGCCTCGAGCTCGGCTGCCAGAGCGGCCCCCTGGTCGGCGCGCCCCACCGCGGCGGTGACCAGCCTGATGGTCTGCAGGATCTCGGGGATGGAGCGCTGGTTGGTCACCAGCACCGAAAATCCGCGCCCGACCAGGTCCCTGGCGATGTCCGCCTGCAAATCGGAGAAGCCGACCACCAGGTCGGGCCGGAGCGCGGCGATGGCGTCCGCGTCGGCGCGGAGGAAGGTGCTCACCCGGGGCTTGCGACGGGCCTCGGGAGGCCGGACCGTGAAGCCGGAGACGCCCACCACCAGGTCCCCGGCGCCGATGCGGTAGAGCGTCTCGGTGGTTTCCTCGGTGAGGCACACTACCCGCTGGGGGTACCGGGAGGCGACGGGCGGGGGCGGGGCGGGGGACACCGATCACCCTAGGGTGCGAAGCGCCTCATGACGCCTCCTTGCGCGGAACGAGGGGTGCTTATGTCCCCCTCTCGGCCAGCGCAAGCGCAGCCGCGGACGAGCTTCACGCAAGAAAGGACGAGCCTCACCCAAACGTGACGCGAGGGTCCTGCGCCCGCATCCCTTCGATGGGCACTCCGATGACGGCGTGCGAACGGGCGAACCGCGCCCGCCTTCGAAAGGAAACGGCACGCGCCTGCCGTTACATCTTGAGGGGCCTCGTCGTTTCCACTGGCCGCGGCCAGGCGAGAGCCATTGCCGAGGGAATGCCCGGCGCCCAATCGATCTGGGGCGCCGCGCCGGCGCGCGCCGGGTTGGTCCCGAGGCGGTGCCGGTGAGCGCCCGCCGAGCCTTCGCCGAGGGCCTGCTCAACAACGTCTGAGCGGGCGCGGTGCGATCAGTCCCCAGTCGTCCCCGTGCTCGTCGCATCCCGCCGGCTTTGCGCGTGGATTGCGGACAAGGGGGCACCCGTGGCCGCCTCGGTGGACCAGATCGGCGACGGAACCTGGGCCCTTTTCCGGGACCAGGTCTACTTGAAGGCCGGCGCGCGGTACACGGCGCGCCTCGGGGCCGCGATCTGCGATGGCACCGGCAGGTGCCTGCCGGGGGAGACCGTCTGGAGCTTCACCGTCGCCGCCGAACCGGCACGAGCCAGGGGCGACACGACCGTACCCATGGGCTTCAGGGTCTCCAGCTCGGCGACCAGGTGAGGCTCCCCGCGCTGGCGCAAAACTCCACCTGTCGTCGACGAGCCCGGGTCGTTCATTGGTGGCAAAGCTCGCGCGTCCCGATCCGTTGGACGTCGGAGGGCCCTGCGACTAGAAGCAGCCCGTCAAGGTGTCGGCATGCAGCGATTTCTCTACTTCTACCTCATGCGCAACGCCCCCGAGGCCATCCGGCAGGTGGTGCCCGCGCATGTCCAGTACTGGCATGGCCGGAGCCTCCCGAGCTACCTGGGGGGCCCGTTCGCGGACCGCACCGGAGGGCTCATCACGTTTGGTGCAACGAGCCTGGAGGACGCGAAGCGCACCGTCGAGGGGGATCCCTTCGTGCGCCTGCGCCTCGTCGAGCAGAGCTGGGTCAAGGAGTGGCGCGTCGAGTGAGGCTGCGGTTGCTCGAGGCCTCGCTGGCGGCGTCGGGTGCAGGAACCGATCCGCGCCTGAAGGCGGGCGACGGCTCCCTCCGCGCCGGCGCCTAGCCCGCGCCTAGCCCCGACTGCCGAGCTCCAGCGGGATCCGCACCTGGATCGGCTCTCCCGGGTGCGGCGAGAAGTTCATGCGGCGGGCCGCGGCCTTGAGGCAGGCGCCCGGGGGCGACCGGTCGAGCTCGGCCTCCTCGAGGCGAGGGGCGGTGACCCGGCCCGACGCGTTCACGGTGACGAACAGGACCACGCTGCGCCCCGCCAGCCGGAGCCGGCGAGGGCCGCGCTCGGCCGCCTGGACGCAGGCGTCGAAGCGCCTGGCGTTCGCCTGCAGCGCAGCCGCCACCTCCGGAGCCCCGGGTCCGGGCGAGCCGCCGCGGAGCCGGTCCAGGAACCCGGCGATGGCGGCTGGCAGGCGGACCGAATCGTGGTGGACCAGGAGCCAGGCTGTCCCTCCTGCGGCGACGAGGAGCACGAGGACGGCCGCGGCACGGCGGGGGCGAGAGCCGGTGCGCGGGCGCGGCGCGCGCCCTGGCCCGGGCTCGCTCCGGCCCCCCGGCTCCGGCGGGCGAGGGGAGGGGGGCTCGACGGGCACCACGTCCGCGTCCTCGAGCTCGGGGACCAAGAACGGCTCGGGGGCCGCCAGCGCCCGGACCTGGCGCTCCTCGATGAGCACGCCCTGGCGCGCCGCGACCGGGTCGTAGGCCGAGGCGCTCCGCACGCCCGGCGAGCTCGACCGGGCGGCCGCGGCGCCGGCGGCGGAGGGACGGCCGGAAGCGACCGAGGACGACGACAGGGCGCTGGGAGGCAGCGGCGGCGGGCGAGCCGAGCCCGGCGGCGAACCCACCGGGGCCGGTGACCCGACCGTCAGCGTCTGGCCGCAGGCGCACCTCACGGCGCGGCTGCGTCCGTCCGGGCTCCCGATCTGGCGGCCGCAGCGCGGACAGGTGAAGGTCACGGCACCACTGTCGAACAGGACGCGCTCGGGAGCAACGCCCAAGCGAGGGCCTGAGAGAGCCAGGGTAGGCGGTTCCCCTACCTCTGGCGCGGCCGTGGCCTCGGGGCGGCGGAGGATGGCGACGACCCGGCAACTCAGCCCGGAGAACCCCTTCTCGGGCAGGATGCCCTCTTCACCATTCGTCGAGGGGCTTCAGTAGCCCGCCCTCTCGGCTTCCGATCCGCCAGCCGGGGCGTCCGCGCCGACCTTCTTCAAAGGCGAGCTGCGCTCGAGGTCGGCCATCTTCGACTGGCCATGGAAGAACACGCCCTTCTCGATGAGGAGCGAGGGCGTCTCGATGTCGCCGCGGACCCTCGCCGGGCTGCGGAATTCGACGCCGCTCTTGGCGTGGATGTTCCCGTTCACCTCGCCGTAGACGATCACGGTGCCGCAGGTGATCTCGGCGTCGATCGTGGCGTTCTGGCCGACGACCAGGACGTCGTTGGTGGTGATCGAGCCCTTGAACTTCGCGTCGATCCGCACCGTCCCCGCGAAGGTGAGCTTGCCCTCGAACTCCGCTCCCTGTCCGAGCAGGAGGTCGCCCGACGCAGTTGGGCCCGTCTGGAGATCGTCGCGCTTCGAAGTGGCCATGGGGGTTCCTTCCTCCTGCGTACGGGGTGGCGGTGTCGGCGAGGGCGTGCCCTCCTTCGCGCCCTGCTCGAGCCTGCTCCAGATCGACATGCGACCCCCGGTAGGCGAGTGCAACCCTCGGCGATCGAGGCCTGTTTCGTCGAGGCCCTCGTCGGGGAGGTAGTCAATCGTGGGACGAGCGGCTACCTGCCCCGGCGCAGGCCGCCGGGCCGGATCCAGCGCCGGCAGGCGGGCCGTCGCCCTTGGCGGCCAGGCGGCGCGGGCGGTCAAAGGCCGTTCCGGACGCAGTCGTAGGTCAGCGCGATGGGCGTTCCGAAATCCAGCACCTCGAAGTCGGAGGGGGTGATGGCCTGGAGCGAGTGGGAATCGAACCCCACCTGACTCCACGTCAGGGTCGTGAAGCGGTCGTCGCGGGCGGTGAGCGCCACGCTTCCGCCGTCGGCGAGGATCATCCCGTAGCGCTGGAGGGCCCGGGCCACGACCTGGGCCCCGGCCGGAAGCGTGGAGACCGGGAAGGAGGCCCGGAGCCGCAGCCGCGCCCCGTAGGGGATGGCGCCCGCCGGCCCGGAGGG
Organism: Anaeromyxobacteraceae bacterium; assembly: GCA_035762305.1. Classification (GTDB taxonomy): domain Bacteria; phylum Myxococcota; class Myxococcia; order Myxococcales; family Anaeromyxobacteraceae; genus DASTPH01. The sequence continues at coordinate 16,829 of DASTPH010000177.1, read as the reverse complement.
CGCGCCGGCGTGGGAGGCGGGGTGGACGAACACTCCCGCGCGCATGCGGGCGTTGGGCAGGATGAAGCGGATGGCGTGATCGATGGAGCCGGCCGCGATCTCGTCGGCCGAGAAGAGCAGCGGCGCGATGGGGAAGCCGGCGGCGTCGGCGCTGGTGCACTGGTCGCCGCGCATGCCGTCCGGGTAGCTGGTGGAGAGGTTCCAGGAGATGGCGCACAGGCCGTGGACGCTACCCGCGCCGTCCACCGTGGCCTGGTAGACCTCGACCAGCCTGCCGGCCGCCCGGTCGACCACCAGCAGGTGGCAGTCGGCGGCGCTCACGTCGCAGGAGTAGCCGGGCTGTCCCTCCACGGCGCCGCCCGCCGGAAGCGCCACGCTGGCGAGGTGGTCGCAGTCGGGCACGTAGTAGCCGGGCGCCTCGACGAAAGGGGCCCTGGGCGTTCCCGCCGGCGCCTCCAGCACCACCATCGAGAAGTCGACCTGGAAGCGCCCCAGCCCGAAGCCGCCCTGGGAGACGAGCTGCGCGATCATCGCCGCCGACTGGGGATGGAGCGGGGCGGCGTCCACCGGCCGGGTCCAGAAGTTGGGAGCCGAGAAGATCGGGTCCGACCCCGCCGGGCCACCGCTCGGCGCAGCGGGCGCCGGCGCCGAGCCGCAGGCCGCGAGGAACGCGGCCAGCAGTGGGAGGTGGCCACGAGCGGCCATGGGCGGGATGGTACCGCTTCCGCGCAAGGCCCGCCTGCGATTCCGTGCCGATCGTGTACGGAAAGTGAATACGACGGGAGCCGACGTGGGTGGGCTCGCCAGAAAGCGGGCTACTCGAGGAAGCGGACGCGGCCGGTCGATCTCGGCCACCGCGCCGACGAGCCGCATCACGCCCTCGGCCTGGCGCGTCCGGGCCTCGGGCGTTTCCAGGATCTGCCGCATGGTCCAGCGCACGTTGGCCTCCACCGCGGCGCGGAGCTGGACGTCCGGAGGGGCCACCGGGTCGATCCCCTCGAGCCCTGGCAGGATCCCTTGCAGCAGCCTCTCGATGCGGTTCCGCTCGGGAGACGACGTTGCCGGCCAGGTCAAAGCGGGCCGGGAAGAGGTGGGCCGCCACGACGAGCCAGCGTCGGTCGATGGGTCCGCCGCCGACCGTTATCCCCCGCTCAGCGCTTGCACGATCTGCACCTCGTCGCCGGAACCGACGGCGGTGGCGAGGTCCCGCGCCGGTTGAGCGTTGACGAAGACCCGGACGTGCGGTCGCAGGTGGTCCTGCTCGTCGACGATGCGGAAGCGCAGGCCGGGATAGCGGCGGTCGAGATCCGCCACCACCTCGGCGAGCGTCGAGCCAGCCGCCTCCACCTCGCGCCTCCGGGTGTAGGAAAGGAGCGGGCTCGGGATGATGACCTTCATCGCGGAAGGACCACTTCACCGGCCCGGCCGGGCGGCCTCCACGGCGTAGATCTCCGGCAGGTGGCGGGCGAGGCAGGTCCAGCGCCGGCCCTCGTCACGGCTGGCCCATATCTCGCCGCTGGTGGTTCCGAGGTAGAGGCCCACCGGCTGGTGGGCGTCGGCGCTCATGGCCTGGCGCTTCACCGTCCACCAGGCGTCGCGGCGGGGGAAGCCGGCGTCGAGCCGCTTCCAGCTCCCGCCTCCGTCGCGGGAGACGTAGGCCGCCGGCTTGCCGCCGGGGCTGGTGCGGGGCCACACCCCGCTCCCGTCCATGGGGAACACCCACAGCGTCTCGGGGTCGCGCGGGTGCAGCGTCAGCGGGAAGCCGATGTCGCCCACCACTTTCGGCATGGCCTTGCCGATGCGCACCCACGCCTCCGAGGGGCGGTCGAGGCGGTAGATGCCGCAGTGGTTCTGCTGGTAGAGCCGGTCGGGCCGCGCAGGACAGAGGCGCACCACGTGCGGGTCGTGGAACCTGAGCGTCCCCGGGTCGAGCTGCTCCACGACCTCGAGCCCCTTCACCAGCGGTCTCCAGTGGCGCCCGGCGTCCAGCGACTCGTGGACGCCGCCGCTCGACATGCCGAGGTAGAGGTGGGCCGGATCGCGCGGATCGACGATCACGGAGTGCAGCTTCGGTCCATCCGGCGTGCCGTCCTCGGCGCTCCCCATCCACTCCCGGTACTCGGGGTGATCGTTGAGCCCCGACACCGGCTCCCAGGTGTCTCCCCCGTCCTGGCTGCGGAACAGGCCCTGCGGCGAGGTACCCGCGTACCAGGCCCTGGGCTCGCTCGGGTGGCCGGGAGTGAGCCAGAAGGTGTGGTCGACGACCCGCCCCTTCTGGCCCTCCGGCACCTTGGGGAAGGCCGGCGGCCGGGACGCCTCCTTCCAGGTCCGGCCGGCGTCGCTGGAACGGAACACCGTCGGGCCCAGGTGGCCGGTGCGGGCGGCCGCGAGCATGGTGCGCCGGTCGCGCGGGTCGAGCACCAGGTGGTGCACCACGTTGCCGAGGAAGATCGGCTGCGAGAGCTTCCACCTCCGGCGGGCGCCGTCCGACTTGAGGATGAACGCGCCCTTCCGGGTCGCGATCAGCAGGGCCACCGGCCCGCTCGCCGGCGCCATCCCGTCACCACGCGTGCGCTTCATGCCGCCTCCTGGCGGGGGATACATGGCGAGCGGAACGGAGGGGCGCTACGCGCTCTGGCGCCACACCCCGCCAGGGGCTGGAGAGGTCTGGCGGGTGCCGGGAGACGGCGGTCGGGGCGCCCGCAGACCGGGTCGAGCCGCGCCGCGGCGTCGGCGCGGGACGAGGGCTCACCCGCCGCCGGGTGGCATCACGGGTTGTTCGTCACCGAGACCGAGCCGGTGCGGCCCTGGTAGGCGGCGTCCGTGCTCGCCGCAGACAGCGTGATCGTGTACGGCACCGGTGGGGTCCCTGGTCCATTCAGGCCGGTGACGGTAACCGTTTGTCCCGAGTTCCAGGTCGCGGTGGTGAAGGTCGCGCTCCCCGGCGATGCGGTGCCCTCTGGATCGCTCCCGATCGTCACCACCACGTCCGCGAGCGGTTGCGACGACAGGGTGAGCTGGAACGTCGTCGTGCCGCCAGCCTTCGTGGTCACCAGGCCCGTCGACGGGGTGGCCACCAGCCCGGCCGTGTCGTTGTCGGTATTGGTGAAGGTGAGGTCGGCCGGGTTCATCCCGTTGTAGGCGAGGTCCGTGCTGGTGGCCGGGCCGATGGTGATCGTGTACGGCTGCGTCCCGTCGGCGACGAAGTCGTCCACGCCGACGACGGTGAGGGTCTGGGGTGTGCTCCAGTTGGCCGAGGTGAAGGTAACGGTTGTCGGTGCGACGGTGCCCTCGGTCGGGACGGTCGAGGAGAGTGGGATGTGGACGTCGGCGGTGGGCTGCGAGGCTAGCACCAGCGTGAAGGTGACCGTGGTCCCGGTCTCCGACGTGGAGACGCCGCTGGGCGTGCCGACGGTGATCCCGGCCGTGTCGTTGTCAGTGTTGGTGAAGGTGAGGTCGGTCGGGTCCCTTCCGCTGTAGTTCGGGTCTGTGCTGGTCGCGGGTCCGATGGCGATGACGTAGGTCTGCGGCCCGTCGGCCACGGCATCGTCTACGCCGGTGACGGTGATCGTCCGGGGCGTGCTCCAGTTGAGTGCGGTGAAGGTGACGCTCGCCGACGAGACCGTACCCTCGGTCGGCCTGCTGGAGGAGAGCGGGATGGTCACGTCGGCGGTAGGCTGAGAGGTGAGCACCAGCGTGAAGGTGACCGACCCCCCGGCCTCGGTGGTGGTGGTCCCGCTGGGCGTGCCCACGGTGATCCCGGCCGCGTCGTTGTCGAGGTTGGTGAAGGTGAGGTCGGCAGGATCCCGGCCCTGGTAGTTCGCGTCGGCGCTCGTCGCCGGCCCGATGGCGATAACGTACGTCTGCGGCCCGTCGACCACGAGGTCGTCGACGCCGGTCACGGTCACGGTCTGGGGCAGGTTCCAGTTGGCGGAGGTGAAGACGACGCTCGCGGGCGAGACGGTGCCCTCCGTCGGCCTGCTCGAGGAGAGCGGGATGGTGACATCGGCAGTCGGTTGCGAGCCGAGCACCAGCGTAAAGGTGACCGACCCCCCGGCCTCGGTGGTGGTGGTCCCGCTGGGCGTGCCGACGGTGATCCCGGCCGCGTCGTTGTCCAGGTTGGTCAAGGTGAGGTCGGCCGGGTCCCGTCCGTTGTAGCTCGGGTCCGCGCTGGTCGCGGGTCCGATGGCGATCACGTAGGTCTGGGGCCCGTCGGCCACGGCGTCGTCGACGCCGGTGACGGTGACCGTCCGGGGCGTGCTCCAGTCGAGCGCGGTGAAGGTGACGCTCGCCGGCGAGACCGTGCCCTCGGTCGGCCTGCTGGAGGAGAGCGGGATGGTCACGTCGGCCGTCGGCTGCGAGCCGAGCACCAGCGTGAAGGTGACCGACCCCCCGGCCTCGGTGGTGGTGGTCCCGCTGGGCGTGCCGACGGTGATCCCGGCCACGTCGTTGTCCAGGTTGGTGAGGGTGAGATCGGCCGGGTCCCTGCCCTGGTAGCCCGGATCGGCGCTCACCGCCGGCCCGATGGCGATGACGTAGGTCTGGGGCCCGTCGGCCACGAAGTCGTCGACGCCGGTGACGGTGATGGTCTGCGGGACGTTCCAGTTCGCCGCCGTGAAGGTCGCGCTCGCCGGCGAGACCGTCCCCTCTGTGGGCCGGCTCGACGAGAGGGGGATGATGACGTCGGCGGTCGGCTGCGAGGTGAGGACCAGCGTGAACGTCACCGAGGTGCCGGTCTCCGAGGTGGAGGTCCCGCTCGGCGCGCCCACGGTGATCCCGGCGGAGTCGTTGTCGGTGTTGGTGAAGGTGAGGTCGGCCGGGTCCCTTCCGTTGTAGTTCAGGTCGGCGCTCACGGCCGGCCCGATGACGATGGTGTAGGCCTGGGTTCCGTCGGCGACCAGGTCGTCGACGCCGGTGACCGTGACCGTCTGCAGGGCGTTCCAGTTCGCCGCCGTGAAGGTGAGGCTGGCGGGCGAGACCGTTCCCTCCGTCGGCCGGCTGGAGGACAGCGGGATGGTCACGTTCGCCGTCGGTTGCGAGGTGAGGACCACCGTGAAGGTCACCGACGTCCCGGTCTCCGAGGTCGAGGTCCCGCTCGGCACGCCTACGGTGATCCCGGCGAAGTCGTTGTCGGCGTTGGTGAAGGTGAGGTCGGCCGGATCGCGCCCCTGGTAATTGGCATCGGCGCTCGCGGCCGGTCCGATCGCGATGAGGTAGGTCTGCGGCCCGTCGGCCACGAAGTCGTCGACGCCGGTGACGGTGACGGTCTGCGGTGCGTTCCAGTTCGCCGCCGTGAAGGTGAGGCTCGCGGGCGAGACCGTGCCCTCGGTGGGCCGGCTCGACGAGAGCGGGATGGTGACGTCGGCGGTCGGCTGCGAGGTGAGGACCACCGTGAAGGTGACGGACCCTCCGGCCTCGGTGGTGGCGGTCCCGCTCGGCGTGCCCACGATGATCCCGGCGAAGTCGTTGTCCAGGTTGGTGAAGGTGAGGTCCGCCGGGTCCATCCCCTGGTAGCCCGGATCGGCACTGGCCGAAGGTCCGATGGCGATGAGGTAGGTCTGGGGGCCGTCGGCCACGAAGTCGTCGACGCCGGTGACCGTGACCGTCTGCAGGACGTTCCAGTTCGCCGCCGTGAAGGTGAGGCTCGCGGGCGAGACCCTGCCCTCCGTCGGCCGGCTGGAGGACAGCGGGATGGTGACGTCGGCCAGGGGCTGCGACGTCAGCGCCACCGTGAAGGTGACCGACCCTCCGGCCTCGGTGGTGGTGGTCCCGCTCGGCGTGCCGACGGTGATCCCGGCGAAGTCGTTGTCGAGGTTGGTGACGGAGACCGTCCCGCTGCGCCCGTTGTAGCCCGGATCGGTGCTCGCCCCCTGGAGCTGGACGAGGTAGGCGATCGTGCCGTCGGCCACGTAGTCGTCGACGCCGGTGACCGTGATGGTCTGCGGCAGGTTCCAGGTGGCCGCCGTGAAGGTGACGCTCGCGGGCGAGACGGTGCCCTCGGTGATGTCGCTGCTCGCCAGCGCCACCACCACGTCGGCCAGCGGCTGCGACGTCAGCGCGAGCTGGAACGTGGCGGTCCCGCCCGCTTCGGTGGTGACCAGGCCCGCCGACGGCGTGGCGCTGAACCCGACGAAGTCGTCGTTGCGGTTGGTGACCGAGACCGACCCGGTCCTCCCGCCGTACCCGGCGTCGGTGCTCGTCCCCACCAGCTGGACCGTGTAGGCGATGTCGCCGTCGTCCACGAAGTCGTTCACGCCCGTGACCGTCACGGCCTGCGGCACGTTCCAGTTCGCCCCGGTGAAGGTGACGCTCGCGGGCGAGACCGTCCCCTCGGTCAGGTCGCTGCTCGTGAGCGCGACGGTCACGTCCGCGAACGGCTGGGACATGAGCGAGAGCTGGAACGTCGCCGTGCCTCCCGCCTCGGTGGTGACGAGCCCGGTCGCCGGCGCCATCGTGAACCCCGCCGTGTCGTCGTCGATGTTGGTTGCCGAGACGGTGCCGCCGAGGCCCTGGTACTTGGGGTCGGTGCTCGCCGCGGACACCTGGACCGTGTATGGCTTGTCGCCGTCGTCGTAGAAGTCGTTCACGCCGGTGAGGGTCACCGTCCGCGGGACGTTCCAGGTCGGCGGGGTGATGGTCACGCTCTCGGGCGAGACGGCGCCCTCGGCGGGGTTGCTGCTCGTGAACGAGACCACCACGTCCTGGACCGGCTCCGAGTTCAAGGTGAGCTGGAACGTCGCTGCGCCGCCGGCCTCGGTGGTGACCAGGCCGGACGTCGGGTTCAGGGTCAGGCCTGCGGTGTCGTCGTCGAGGTTGAGCGCCGTCACGTCGTCGCCATCGATGCCCTGGTAGTGCCGGTCGGCGGTGGTGGCGGGCCGGACGAGGATGGCGTAGGCGACGTCGTCGTCGTCGACCCAGTCGTTCACGCCCGTCACCGTGACGGTCTGCGGCGTGCTCCAGTTGGATGGCGAGAAGGTCACCGACGGAGGCACCGTGCCCTCGGTGGAGTCGCTCGACGAGAGCGGCACCGTGACGTCGGCGATGGGCGGCTTGTTGAGGGAGATCTGGAAGGTGGCCGTTCCGCCAGCCTCGGTGGTGACCAGGCCCGAGGTCGGGTTCACCAGGATCTGATAGCCGCGCAGGTCCCAGGTGGCTCTCACCTGACCTTCGGCCCCGCAGTTCGCGGTGTAGGCACCCTTCAGGAAGTCGAGCTCGGCGTACTGGCCGGGGTCGTAGGATCCGGGACATTGGAAGTTGATGCCCATGGTGTCGAACGAGGCGGGCATCGTCCTGGTGGTGACGCCACCGCCGGGCGAGGTGCAGGTCAACGTCCAGTGCACGCCGGTCCCCCAGCGGAAGACCCCCCTGGCCTTGTCGATCTCCGCGATGTTGACCCAGGACTTCGTGATCTGGTCTGGGACGCAGACGTCGTTCCCGACCAGGATCGTCGCCGGGACGGTGAGGGTGCCGCTCAGCACGTACGTCGTGAAGGCTGCCGAGTCGTCCTTGAGAAAGACGGCGGCTCGCCCCTGGGCGCTGAACGGGATGTCGAGGGTCTGGAAGAGCTGGATGGGCCCCTCCGCCACGGGCTCCCCCGACGTCCACGCCAGGGCCCAGTCGCTGAAGTGCTCCGCTGCGACGCTGATGGTGTTCGCGCGTCCGTCGCGGGCGGCAGGCTCGACGCGGTGCCAGTAGCCATCGCGGTTCTGGTGGAAGACGCCGACGTCCTCGATGCTGCCTCCCTGGGGATACTGCTCCGGGCCCCTGAAGGTCAGGGTGACGGGAACCGCGAAGGTCGCCCCCTCCGGCCCGAGGCGGAAGGCACCGGCGACCGCGCCGCGCGCGGTGGCTGCGATCGGGGTGATGGTGAACTCCGTCGGCGAGGTCACCGCGCCTGGGGGGACGTAGATCGACAGCGCCCCGTCGGGACTCGAGAGCGTTCCTCCCTCGCCGGAGATGGTCGCCGAGGTCGGCGGGCCGAGCGGGGCGCCGGGCCTGGTCGGCACCGGCACGAGCCCGCCGACCTTGGGCCCCGCGTCGCTGCCGAGACCGCACGCCGAAACGATCAGCAGCACCGCCAGAGCGGCGCGGCGACGATCCCGAGGCGCGGCCATGGACGGCGGACCATTCACGAAATATACCAGGCCTTTCGGCCGGTTCTCTCGTGAGTTCCGGCCTCACCGGCGTTCGCGGCGAAGGAATTGCGCGCCCTCCCAGTGCGGCACCTCCCCTGCGAACGAATTGCGCTCTCTCACCGCGGTACTGCCATCGCCGCCGCTGCCTCTCGAGAGGCGCAACGGACTCCAGGCGACGCTGCGACCGGGAAGTGGCGCTACGCGATCTCCAGCCACCCGAACCACACCGGGTGGGTCTGGACGTACCACTGGAGCACCTTCTTGATGGCCGCCTGCTTCTCCCGGGGCATGACCTTCTCGTCGATGCGGTCGAAGTGGATGCGGATCCGGTCGCCCTCGTGCACCAGGGCCTGCGAGAACATGGTCTGCAGCTCGTTGCGCAGCCGGCCCGAGTCCGAGATCTTCACCGCCCGTCGGGTGTGGTCGACGCCCTCCAGGAAGCGGACCAGCAGGGGGCTGAACACGTGGCGCTGCTGCTCCAGCCCCTCCATGAGCCGGAAGGTGAAGGTGATGAGGGCCGAGGCGTTCCGGGTGGCGAGCCGGGTCGCGACCCGGTAGACGCCGTCGGCCACCCGGGTCACGCCCCTGGACCCCGTGTACGGGTCGTCGCACATGTAGCCGATGGCGGCCAGCACCCCCCAGCTCTTGTCGGGGAGGAGGTCGTCGGCGCGGAGGACGCGCCCGCGCAGCGGGATGTTGCAGGCCTCGGCTTCGCGGATGGCCTCGGCGAAGGTCTCCACCGCGCCGGCGGCGAGCTCCCGGCCGCCGGCGGCGGCGCGGACCTGGGCGGCGAAGCCGGGGTCGTCGGGGTCGAGCCGCATGATCCGCCCCTCGACGTCGCAGGGGAGGTCGAAGGTGGGCGAGAAGACCGACATGGTGGAGTCCACCGCCAGCACCTCGGAGAGGCTGGCGGCCTGCATGGCCTCGGCGCTGGCGGCGTAGCCGTCGCAGAGGAAGACGTGGGTGGCGCCGGCTTGGTCCTTCCAGCTCCCCACCAGGAAGGTGGGGGCGTAGGTCCCGGAGTCGGTGAAGACCGGGAGGCCGGCGGGCGTCAGCCAGCCGTCGTCTACCAGGTGGCAGCCCAGCGCGGTCCACTCCGCCCACAGGTCGCCGAGCCGCTTCACCCGGCTCTTGCCGCGCAGCGTCCAGACGTGGATGTTCTTGCGCTGCACGCCTGGGTAGGTGGCCTCGACGACCTCCACAAGGCGGGCGCGCGGGGTGCGGTAGTCGAGCAGCACCGAGCGCTCGCGGGCGACCTCGGCCACCCGCCGGGGCACGGTCAGGCAGCCCATGTACGACTCGTAGGGGCGCGACACCGTGAGCGGCGAGTCGAAGACGTGCAGGACCGCCATGGGGCCGGTGTCCTTCCCCTCGGCGAAGCGGGAGGTGTTCTCCAGCGTGTCCACCGCCGCGCCCCAGATGGTGATGCCGCGGCTCTTCAGCCAGCCGTGGAACTGCTCGAAGGTGTGCCCCGGCTCGTTGAGCAGCCGGCGCACACGCCGGTCGACGGTCTGGGCCACCTCGGGGCGAGCGTAGACCCGGCCGAAGCCGAGGAGCGGGTTGGCGCCCATCTCCGGCGTCTCGCCGGCCTTGGGCATGAGCCCCTCGCCTAGGCTCACCATGAGGGCGTGGTTCTCGGGGATGGAGCGGGTGAGGGCCCACAGCCCCTCGCTCATGATGTAAGCGCTGATGGCGTCGGCCTGCTTCTTGGCCTGGTTGTAGGCCATCTTGTCCTTGCCGGCCCCCTCGCCGTGGCCGCCGAAGAGGCGGGTGCCGAGGGCGGTGGCGGCGGCGGTGGTGGCCAGGCACCGGGCGATGCCGCGCGGGCAGAAGGTATGGGCCGAGACCGGCTCCGGCTGGTTGCGCTCCACCTCCACGTCCTCGAGCCAGAGGTGGAAACGAAGCAGCACCGGGCGCGCGTCGAAGGCCCACTGCGCGATGAGGTTGCGCCGCTGGAGGTCGTCCATGGTGTCCTCGGGGGGCCGGGTTGGGACGGATTCTACACGGCCTGGAGGCCGAGACGAGGGACCGAGCGCGCCGGTCCCCGGAGAGGCCAGGCGCCCACGCCGCGGACCCGCGTGGCAGCGCGGCCTAGCCGTCGCGGCGCAGCGGCAAGAGAGCCCGCAGCCGTGGCTCGCGCAGGTAGAGGCCGGCCCAGGCCAGGATCCCCAGCACGGCGGGCGCGACGAAGGCGCCCTCGGAAACGCGCACGTGGGTGGCCGTGGCGCCACCCAGGTAGCCGGCGACCAGGATGGCGCCCAGGACGGAGGTGCGGGGGATGATGTAGAGCACAGCGCACGCCAGCTCCGCCACCCCGATGGGGACGAGGGCGCCATCGGGGTAGCCGAACCTCGTGCTCCAGTCCGCCAGCACCATCGGGTTGCGCAGGATCTTCATGATTCCGCCGAATCCCATCATGAGCACGGGGATGGCGGAGAGGACCCGGCTCACCCAGATGACCCCCTTGCTCGGAGCCCCGGCGGTCGGCCCCGCCAGCGCCTGTTCGTTCGCCATGTGCGCCTCCGCTGATGGTGGAAGGACCCTGGCGTTCGCCAGTGGCGGCTTCCTAGTGGCGCGCACCAGAAATCACAAGCCACCCGTGTGACGCGCCACGCGGGTGGGGGTCCGGGGGCGGGGACGGTGACCGCGAGTCCGACCGTGCTAGCCGCTCGCCTCGGGGAGCCGCCCGGCGCGCCAGGCGCGCATGCCGCCGGCGAGCTGGAGCGCCTCGAAGCCGCGCTGGCGCAGCAGCCGGACCGCCGGCCGGCTCCGGTGGGCGGTGAGGCACACCGCCACCACCAGCCGGCTGCGGTCGAGCCTCAGCGAGTCGATCCGCGATCGAAGCTCCGTCACCGGGACGTTCACGGCGCCCCGGACGTGGCCACCGGCGAACTCGGCCGCCGACCGCACGTCGAGGAGCTGCGGCCAGGGCCGGCGCCGGAGGCGCAGGGCGAGATCGGCCGGCGCGATCTCGGGCACGCGGCCGAAGGGAAACCACCAGGGGAGCTCCATGATCAGGTGAGAGCCAGGTCCGAGGCATGGGGTTCGGACCGCGCGGGGCCCGGGGCGCTCGGTCCCCTGCGCGCCGCCGGGAGGCGCCCCTGGGGACGGCCAGGCCGGTGCCGAGCGCGGGAGCTGGCCCGGCGGCTGGAGGCGGGCGAGCTGGGCCGATGGCCGCGGCGCCGGGACCGGGGGACCGCTCGTTAACCTTCCGACCGGCCGGGGGTTCTGGGGGAGCCGAGCCAACGGCTCGCGCGATCGGTCCGCGGAGGACGCAGCTCATCCCCACGATCTCGGAGGAAGAGGACATGATGATCGAGGCTCGAAGACTCGGACGGCTGCTGTGGTTCGGCGCGCTGCTGGCGCCGCTGGCGGCCGCGGCGCATGGCGGCCCGGGGCGGGACGGAATGGGGGAACCCGGCCGCATGTTCGACCCCGACACCGTGACCACGGTGCAGGGGCGGATCTCGCACATCCAGCGCATCGACCGCGGTCGCGGGCACCGGGGAATCCACGTCACCCTCGCCGTGGGCTCCGAGGCGCTTCCGGTGCACCTGGGGCCCGACTTCTACGTGGACGGCCAGGGGCTCAAGCTCGCCGAGGGGGACGTGGTCGAGGTGAAGGGATCGCGCGTCACCTTCCAGGGCGAGCCGGCCATCATCGCCCAGGAACTGCGGCGCGGCGCCGACGTCCTGGCGCTCCGCGACGCCGACGGAGTGCCGCTCTGGCGCGGGCATGGCGGAGGGCGGCGCTAGCGTTCCTCCAGCCGCGCCGGCGGTCACCGCCGATCGGCCGGAGATCGGCGTGCCAGCCGCCGCTCGCGCGCCAGGGCGGCCTTCCCGCGCGCGGCGGTGGCGGCCTTGGCGCGGGCCGGCTCCGGGGCGGGATCGGAGACTCGGGAGAAGGGCGGCGGGGCGGCCTCGGGCTGGGCGAAGGGCGATTCTGGCTCGGCGCGCGCCGGCGAGGGCTCCGGCGTCGCGGGCGCGAGCTCCGAGGCGGGGGAGAACCGGGCGAGGAGGGCCATCGGGGACGAGTCTCCGGCCTGGGGGAGAAGGGCCCAGGCGGTGCCTCCGCCCGCCAGGACGAAGGCCAGCAGGGCGGCGGCCGGGGCGCTCCAGGCTGGGGGCACCCACGCCGCCGCCGCCGGCGGCCCGGTCTCGCTCTGCTCCGGCGCGGCCTCCGGCGCCTTCCCGCCGCCCTGCTCGCCCCGAGGCGGCCGCAGGACGGTGGAGAAGGTCACCGTCACCTCGACCTCGTCGCCGGCGGCGGCCTGCGTCGCCGGCTCGAGCACGGGTCGGCCGGAGGCGAGCGAGCGGGCGTGGCCCTCGTCGAGGAGCAGCCCGTGGCTGGCGGCGTAGGCGTCGTAGCTGGCCCCGGGCGCTGACCCCGGAGCCGGTGGGGCGCCCGCGACGTGGAGCTTCCTCCCGCAGCGACAGCCTATCGAGTAGACGCGCCCGGACGCCGGCTCGTCGTCGCTGCCGTAGCGGGCGCCGCAGCTCGGGCAGGTGAAGCGCACCGGGGCAGTCTAGGCGTCCCGGGCCGCCCGGCGCAACGCGAGGCTGACGTCTTCGCTCGCGGGCGCGTCGTCTCCTCGCCTACTTGTCGGATGGTGTCGGATACCCGAGGTGAACTTCCCGCGACCGGGTGATTTGGGGCGAGCGCGCATCGACTATGATGCGCCCCGGTGGTGGAGGGGCAGGGGAGCACGAGCAGTGGATCTCGAGTCGGCCCTCATCGCCTCCACCGGCGTGGGCGCAGCGGCGGCCTTCGCCAGCGGCTACGCGGTGCAGCGCTGGCGGCGCTCGCGGCTCGACGCCGCGGCGCTGCGGGAGGCGGTGGCCCGGGAGGCGGACCTCCCGCGCTCGCTGCACCCGGTCATCGACCCGGACATCTGCATCGGGAGCCTGTCCTGCCTCAAGGGCTGCCCCGAGGGCGACATCCTCGGCATCGTCGACGGCGCGGCGGCCCTGCTGCAGGGGCAGCACTGCGTCGGGCATGGCCGCTGCGCGGCCGCCTGCCCGGTGGGGGCCATCCAGCTGGTGTTCGGCACCGCGCGACGCGGCGTCGACCTTCCCGAGGTGAGCGAGCACTACGAGTCGTCGCGCCCCGGGGTGTACGTGGTCGGCGAGCTCGGAGGCATGGGGCTCATCAAGAACGCCCTCCGGCAGGGCCTCTCGGCGGCGGGCCACATCGCCGAGAACCGCGCCGGGGGCGACGGCGACGCGGTGGACGCGGTGGTGGTCGGCGCCGGTCCGGCCGGGATCGCCACCGCCCTGGGCCTCTTGGAGCGGGGCCTCAGCTACCGGCTCCTGGAGCAGGAGACCGTGGGCGGGAGCGTGGCGCACTACCCGCGCCGCAAGGTGGTGATGACCGAGAAGGTGGAGCTGCCCTTCCACGGCATCTTCGGCAAGCCGCGCATCTCCAAGGAGGCGCTGCTGGCCACGCTCCAGAAGGTAATCCGCAAGTCCGGCCTGGCCGTCGAGGAGGGGGTGAAGGTGGTCGGGGTGGACGGGCAGGACGGTGACTTCACGGTGCAGACCACCGGCGGTCCGGTTCGCGCCCGCAAGGTGGTGCTGGCGGTGGGGCGGCGCGGCTCGCCGCGAAAGCTCGGGGTCCCGGGCGAGGAGCTGCCCAAGGTCGTCTACCGGCTCATCGAGCCCGAGCAGTACGCCGACTCGGCGGTGCTGGTCGTGGGCGGCGGTGACGCGGGGGTCGAAGCCGCTTGTCAGCTGGCCCGGGAGTCGAACGCCCGGGTCTGGCTCTCCTACCGCGGCGAGGCCCCCAAGTGCCGCGAGCCCAACCGGCGGGAGCTCGAGGAGCTGGCGGGGGCGGGCCGCGTGCGGGTGCTCGCCCGGTCGAGCGTGAAGCGCATCGCCGAGCGCGAGGTGGACCTGGAGGTGGGCGGCAAGCCCGTCCGCATCTCGAACGACCACGTCATCGTCAACGCCGGGGGCGAGCTGCCCACCGACTTCTTGAAGGCGGTCGGGGTGGCGATGCGGCGCTACCACGGCGAGGCGCCCGGCTCGCGGCCGGGGGCCACCCGGTCTCACCCCCTCCAGTCCGAGGCGGCCGCCCGGCGGAGGGCGCGCCGGCTGGGAATTCTCTTCGCCGTGCTGGGCGCCTCGGTGCTCGCCTGGCTGGCCTGGAAGGGATGGGACTACTACCTCCTGCAGCCGGTGCTGCGGCTGCGTTCGCCCCTCCACGCCGCGCTCAAGCCAGCCGGCCCGTGGGGGCACGGCGTGGGCATCGCCGCCACCGCCTTCATGCTCTCGAACTTCCTGTACGCGGCCCGGAAGCGGACCCGCTGGATGCAGGGCCTGGGGCACATGCGCTCCTGGCTGGCGTTCCACGTCTTCGTGGGGTCCATGAGCCCGCTGGTGATCGCCTTCCACGCCGCCTTCCAGTCGCGGAACCTCCTCGCCAGCGCCACCGCGGCGGCCCTGGCGGTGGTGGTGCTCACCGGGATCGTGGGCCGCTACATCTACGGCCTCGTCCCCGCCGCCTCGGGCAAGGCCCTGGAGATCGAGGAGGTGCGGGCCAGCCTGGAGCAGGCCCGGGCCGAGGCCGAGCCGCTCCTCGAGTCGGCGCGCGACCCGGCGCCGCTGCGCCGGCTCCTGGCCGCGGTGACCGCGCCGCTTCCGCCCGTCTCCTTGCTCCGCGCCGTGGCGAGGCTGCCCTTCGAGGTGGCGCGCTACCGCCTGGTGCTGTGGCGGGTCGGGAAGCTCTTCCGCGACCGGAAGGCGAGGCGGGCCTTCCGCGACGACGTCCTGGCCCTCGAGAAGCTGCGGCTCCAGGCGAGCTTCTTCGGTTCGCTCAAGTCCCTCATGAGGGCCTGGCGCATCCTCCACGCCTCGCTGGCGGTGTTCTTGGTGCTCGCCATCGCGGTCCACATCGGGGTCGCCCTGTACCTGGGATACGGGCTCAAGGTCTTCGTCTCCTGGTGACCGGGCGGACGTGCGGCCGGCCGTCCCCGGGCCCCCTGCGGCCCCGGGCGGCCCGGAGCGCGCGACGGGCCACGGCTGCGGTACCCTGGCCGGCATGGCCCGCTTCCCCGACCCGTCCGCCACCGCCGCCACGCTCTCCGACCGCGTCTACAGCGCGCTGGCCGAGAAGGCTCGGGCGAGCGGGAGCCGCGTCTTCCCGCTCCAGGTGGGCGACACCTGGCTCGAGCCGCCGCCCTTCGCCCGGGCCGAGGCCCAGCGCGGCGAGGACCACCCCCGGCTGCACAACTACTCGCCGGTCCAGGGCGAGCCCAGGCTGCTCGACGCCATCCAGGCGCGCCTCGCCTCGCGCTTCGGCGAGCGGGTGGAGCGCGACGCCATCCAGGTGATGGTGGGAGCCACCTGCGGCCTCTCGGTGGTGGTCGACACCGTGGTGGACCCCGGCGACGAGGTGATCGTCCTGGCGCCCTACTGGCCGCTCATCCGCGGCATCGTCGCCTCCCGGGGCGCCGTTCCCGTCGAGGTCCCGTTCTTCGACCGGCTCGGGTCCGCGGGCTTCGATCCCGAGGCGGCGGTGGCCCGCGCCATCGGGCCGAGGACGGTGGCCCTCTACCTCAACACCCCCAACAACCCGAGCGGCCGCATCGTCCCCGGCGAGGTGGTGGACTCGCTCGGCGGCCTGGCCCGCCGCCATGGCCTGTGGATCGTCTCCGACGACGTCTACGAGGACCTGTGCTACCTGGAGCTGCCCCCGCCGGCCTGGACCCGCCCCGCCCTTCGCGACCGCACCCTCGCCAATCACTCTTTCTCCAAGAGCTACGCCATGGCCGGGGCGCGCGTGGGGTACACCCACGGTCCGATGGAGGTGATGCAGGCCATCCGCGGCGTGCAGACCTTCAAGACCTACTGCGCCCCGCGCCCGTTCCAGCTCGCCGCAGCCCGGGCCCTGGCCGAGGGCGACGCCTGGCTCGCCGGGACGCGCTCGCGCTACGCCGAGGCGGGGCGGCGGGCCGCGGCCTCGCTGGGGCTGTCGGCGCCCGAGGCCGGCTCCTTCCTCTTCTTCGATGCCTCGCGGTGGTTCCGAGCCGGGGAGGGCCTCCCCGCCTTCCTGGAGCGCTGCGCGGAGGCCGGCGTGCTGCTGACGCCCGGTCCGGCCGCGGGCGCGGCCTACGGGACCTGGGTGCGCCTCTGCTACACGGCGGTGGCCCCGGCGGAGCTCGAGGAGGCGCTCTCGCGCCTGCGGGGGTTGCTGGGAATGACGTGAGGGCCGGGCGCCTTCAATCCGCGACCCGGGTCCACACCGCCGACTGGTCGGCCTGGTACACCAGCCTGTCGCCCTGGTGGAACTCGAAGCCGTAGCGGGCCACGATGCGCGCCGGGCCTCTCCGCAGCGAGGTGGTCCAGCCGCGGAGCACCAGGGGCCTCCCGGTGAGCGCCAGGTGGTTGAAGCGGGCCGAGTGGATGCGGGCCCCGTAGCCGATCCACCCGTCGCGGTGGCGCAGGCCGAGGAGGTACCAGGCGTGCACGAAGCCGAGCATCCCGGTCATGTGGACCAGGAGCCCGCCGTTCACGTGACGGGGGTGGCGCCGGGGGTGGGTGCGCTGGGCGCGCGTGAGCGGGAGGTCGTCAGGAGCCGGCATGCGCGCCGCCACCAGCGAGCGAGCCGGGTCCACCTCCAGGATCTCCTCGATGAGGAGCCCCTCAGGGCCGTAGGGGCAGTCGGCGAGGAATTCCGGGTCGAGGGGCATGGAGG